>NZ_JBIVTZ010000008.1:0-387285 GCF_044756945.1 Streptomyces sp. NPDC091387
GAGCGCCTGGAGCGCCCGGAGATGTACGGCGTGAACCCCGAGGTCGGCCACGAGCAGATGGCCGGGCTGAACTTCGCCCACGGCATCGCACAGGCGATCTGGTCGGGCAAGCTGTTCCACATCGACCTCAACGGCCAGTCGGGCATCAAGTACGACCAGGACCTCCGCTTCGGCGCCGGCGACCTGCGCCAGGCCTTCTGGCTCGTCGACCTGCTGGAGACGGCCGGCTACGAGGGCCCGCGCCACTTCGACTTCAAGCCGCCGCGGACCGAGGACTACGACGGGGTCTGGGCCTCGGCCGCGGGCTGCATGCGTAACTACCTGATCCTCAAGGACCGGGCCGCCGCTTTCCGCGCCGACCCGGTCGTGCAGGACGCGCTGCGCGCCTCCCGGCTGGACGAGCTGGCGCAGCCCACCGCCGCCGACGGCGTGGCCGGGCTGCTCGCCGACCGCTCCGCCTACGAGGACTTCGACGTGACGGCCGCGGCGGAGCGCGGCATGGCGTTCGAGGCCCTGGACCAGCTGGCGATGGACCACCTGCTCGGCGTCCGCTGACCCTGCCGCACGGGGTGAGGCAGTGACGGAGGGGACGGACGCGGCGCACGCGTCCGTCCCCTCCGTCCTCCTCGGCTCAACGCTCCGTGGTCCGGCCCGCGTACGCCACCGGGTCGGCGAGTACGTCCGTCATCACCAGGGCCGCCGCACCCCGTGCCGCGTCACCCGCGACGGACGAGGCACGCAGCCGGCCGCTGCCCGGCGACCACAGCCCGGACACCACCCGGTCCGTCAGCTCCTGGTCGACGGGCGGCGACAGCCACGGCATCAGATTCCGGTAGATCCCGCCGAGCACCACGGCGTCGGGGTCCAGCAGATTCACCGCCCCCGACAGCACCCGGCCCAGCATCCGGCCCGCCCCGGCGACCGCGGCCACCGCCCGTTCGTCACCCGCCCGGGTGTGCCGCTCCAGCTCGGCCACCCCGACGCCGCTGGCGGTCTCCTCGATACCGGCGGCCCGCAGGAGCGCCGCCTGCCCCGCGTACTGCTCCAGACAGCCGCGCGAACCGCACCGGCACTGCGGCCCCTCCGAGTCCACCACCACATGCCCGATCTCCCCGGCGAACCCGTGCGCCCCGCGCAGCAGCTCGCCGTTGATGACCAGGGCGCCGCCGACACCGATCTCGCCGGTCAGGTAGAGGAAGCTCCGGATCCGTTCCAGCCCGCCGAACCACAGCTCGGCCAGTGCCGCCAGATTGGCCTCGTTCTCCGAACTCACGGTCAGCGCCTCGTGGCCGGGGCGCTCGGCGGCCAGTGAGGCCGCGAACAGTTCCTGGGCCGGGACCTGGTTCCAGCCCAGGTTCGGGGCCTGGCGCACCGAGCCGCCCGAGACGAGACCGGGCAGCGCCAACGTGACACCGACCGGGAACAGCTCCTGCTCGCCCGCCGACTCCAGGGTCCGCGCGGCGATCCCGGCCGCCCGTGCCAGTACCTCCGCGGGTGGCGCGCCCCGGTTGTCGAGGTGCTCGGTGAGCCGGACCCGGCCGGTGCCGGCCAGATCGACGACGCACACCGACACATAGTCGATGTTGACCTCGACACCGAGCCCGGCCGGACCGGTCCGGGCCATCTTGAGCGCGGTGCCGGGCCGGCCCGCCTGCCCGCTGAACGTCTTGCCGGACTCGGTGAGGAACCCGCTGTCGAGCAGTTGCTCGACGAGCGAGGACACGGCGGCCCGCGTCAGCCCGACCCGCGCGGCGACCCCGGCCCGGGTCGCCTCGCCCTCGCCCTCGTCACGGACGGCCCGCAGCACGAGGCTGAGGTTGCTGCGCCGGACGGTGTCCTTGTCGGCCTTGGGCCCCAGCGGCGTGAGGTTGCTCTTCATATCGGGCCGAGCCTATGCGATCCCGTACGCCAGTACGGTCGGGATACGACGGACCCCGGCCCGGCCACGCCCTGCTCAAGGGGCGTGGCCGGGCGGGTGCGCTCAGGCCGGGGCCCCGCGCTCCTTGAGCATGTCCGCCATGAGCGTGATCTCCGACCGCTGGCCCAGCACCATGCCGGAGGCCAGGTTCCTGATCTCGTCGGTGCCCGCCGCCGCCGCGGCGGCCTGCGCCATGTCGGCACCGGCCCGGTGGTGCGCGGTCATCAGCCGCAGGAACAGCACCTCGGCGTCCCTGCCCTTCGCCGCCCGCAGCGCGTCGAGTTCGGTGTCGGTCGCCATGCCGGGCATCAGCGCCCCGTCGCCGCGCGGGGCGACGGTGTGACCCATCCACTCCATGGGCGGGCCGGGCGAACTCTTCGCGCGGCCCCACATCTCCAGCCAGCCCAGCATCATGCCGCGCTGGTTGGCCTGGGTGTTGATGATGTCGAACGCGAGCCGGCGCACCGCCGCGTCGGTGGTCCGGTCCCTGACGATGAACGACATCTCGACCGCCTGCTGGTGGTGGACCGCCATGTCCCGCGCGAACCCCACGTCCGCGGAGGCCTCGCCGGGAGCGGACGCCGCCGCCGTCGAGGCCGGGGCCGAGGCGGAGGGGCGCGCCAGCATGAGCGCGACCAAGGCCAGCGCCAGCAGCAACAGAGCGCCGCCGGCCAGCACCAGAGGGCGGGACGCACGTGCCGAGGAGGTCACTTGGAGATCCCTCCGCTGCACGCGGCACCCAGCTCGGGGGTCTGCGGGCCCTGGACGTACTTGGTGAAGAACTGTGCCACCCGGGCGTCGGTGGCGCTCTCCACGGTCAGCTGCTTCCCCCAGGCACTGAGCATCAAGGGGGCGGCCTGGTCCTCGACCGGGCTCATCAGGGAGTACGGGGTGGCCGAGACCCGTTCGCCGAGCTTCTTGACGTCGGCGGGCTTCGCCTCGCCGGTGTACGTGACCCAGACGGCGCCGTGCTCCAGCGAGTGGACCGCGTTCTCCTTCGGTATCGCCTCCGTGTAGACGTCGGCGTCGCAGTTCATCCACACCGGGTTGTGGTCGCCGCCGACCGGCGGGTTCATCGGGTAGTCGACCTTCTTGTCGACGTGCTCCTGCGAGAGCTTGTCCCAGCTCTTCTCACCCTGGACGGGTGAGGACTTGGCGGCCGTCTCGGCCTTGTCCTGCTTGTCGGAGGCGTTCATCAGATAGCCGCCGCCCGCGACGAGACCGGCCACGACGGCGACGGCGGCGGTGATCGTGATGATGCGGCTGCGGCGCTCTCGGGCCCGCTCCTTGCGGCGGGCCCCCTCCAGCTTGGCGCGGCGGGCGGTGGCAGGCGTGGGCTGCTTCTTGGCGGAGGCCATGACGGTTCCTCGGGTTCGTGAGCCGGACGGTTTCAGGCGTGCGGGTGTGTCCCCGGAGACAGGGGGACAGGCGCTGCTGCGGAAACACGGCCTAGATCCGTTGAACCTGGAGGCGCAGGCGGTCGACGTCGCCGACGGCGTCGTTGGAGGGGCCCCGGATGCCTTCGGCGCCGGTGAGGGAGCCCGCCGGGAGGATGGCCGGGGCGGAGGGGAGCGCGGCCGGTGCGGGCGCGGCGGGCAGGACGACCGCCGTCGAGTGCTCGGGCGCGATGTGGCAGGAACTCCCCAGACCCCGGTCCCCCGGGGCGTCGGCCACCACGATCCGCGCCGCGGCCGCGGGTACCGGAGTGAAGGACCGGGGAGCGGAGGCGAAGGCGGAACCGTGCCGTGCCTCGGCGGACCGCGCGGAGGTGAGCGAACAGCACGACACCATGGCGAGGAGGACGAACGCCCAGCCGAGCAGCACCGAGGCGCGGGCGTCGCGCACCCGGTCGGTTCGTTCGCTCGGCCTGTTCATCCGGGACATCGTACCGGTGTGTGAACTTTCAATGAGTGCGGATCGCGGTTCGGGAAGCTGTGGATGTGCGGGGAGGGGGTCCCGCCGGGGACGTGGCGGGATAGTGTGCCCCGGTGACAACGCACTCGAACGTATCTGCGGGCTGGTATCCGGATCCGCACGGCGCGCCCCAGCTGCTGCGCTACTGGGACGGCTCCCAGTGGACCGAGCACACCAACCCGGCGGGCGGGCAGCCGCAGGCGCCGGCCCAGGGTCAGGCCCCCGCTCAGGCGCAGGCGCCGCAGCAGGCGGCCGCGGTGCCGCAGCAGGGGGCTCACCCCCAGCAGGGCGGTCACCCGCAGCAGGGTGGCGCCCCGGGTGCGGGTTCGCTCTTCAACCAGCAGGTCCTGGTGGTGAACCAGAAGGCCAAGCTGATCGAGGTGACGAACGAGTACAGCGTCTTCGACCAGCACGGCAACACCGTCGGCTCGGTCGTCGAGGTGGGGCAGAACGCGCTGCGCAAGGTGCTGCGCTTCCTCACCAGCATCGACCAGTACCTGACCCACCGTCTCGAAATCCGCGACGCCTACGGTCAGCCGCAGCTCCTGCTCACCCGCCCGGCGAAGTTCATCAAGTCCCGGGTCATCGTGCAGCGGCCGGACGGCGCACAGGTCGGCGAGATCGTCCAGCAGAACGCCATCGGCAAGATCAACTTTGCGATCATGGTCGACGGGCAGCAGGTCGGTGCGATCAAGGCGGAGAACTGGCGCGCCTGGAACTTCGCGATCGTGGACCACAACGACGCCGAGATAGCCCGGATCACCAAGACCTGGGAAGGCCTCGCCAAGACGCTGTTCACCACGGCGGACAACTACGTGCTGCAGATCCACTACCAGCTGCCCGAGCCGCTGCTCAGCCTGGTGATCGCGACGGCGCTGACCGTGGACACCGCCCTCAAGCAGGACTCGCGCGGCCTCGGCTGAGTCCGGCCCCTGCGCAGGTAACCGCCGGCGCCCCGCACACCATGGTGTGCGGGGCGCCGGCGGTTACGTGTACTCAGCCCGCCGGGCCGTCCTTGTCGCTCCCGGGCCCACCGTCCGGCGGCCCCAGCCTCGCGAACACCGCCGCGAGGACCACAGCGGCCAGTGCCCCGGCGGCCACGCCGCTGCCGAAGACCGTCCGGGCCCACACCGGCAGCCCCGCGTACATCTCGGGGGCGAAGACCGGCAGCAGCCCGACGCAGAGCGCGAGCGCGACCACGATGCCGTTGGTGCCGTGGGTGAGGTTCTCCCTGCTGAGCATGCCGAACCCCATCGTCGCGATCACCGCGTAGATGATCAGCCCCGCGGCGCCGACCACCGGCTCCGGGATGGCGGCGAGCAGCCGGGTGAGCGGCGTGATGAGACCGCACAGGATCAGCAGCACCCCCGCGCCCGCGGTGACGAACCGGCTGCGCACCCTGGTCAGCTGGACAATGCCGATGTTCTCGGCACTGGTCACCATCAGCGACGTACCGAAGACCCCGGCGCCCAGCGAGGTCACGGCGTCCGCGCGGGAGATCCGCGGAACGTCCCGGGCCGGGTCCGGAGTACGTCCCACCGCCTCACTGTTCAGGACGGTCTGCCCGGTCGCCTCCGCCAGCGAGGCGAGCGCGAACACCAGCAGCGGCACGGCGGCCAGCAGGTCGAAGTGCGGCGTGCCGTACGGGAACGGGTCGGGCAGCGCGAACGTGCTGCCGTGCGCCATGTGGAACGCCGTACCGCTGAGCGCGGCGACGGCCGTGCCTCCCACGAGACCGAAGAGCACCGACATCTGCCGCCAGACACCGCGCATGAACAGGAAGAACAGGGCGATGATGCCGAGCGTGGCGAAGCCGAGCCCCGGCCCAGAGGCGATCATCGGCGCGGTGATCTTGATCATGTTGATCCCGATCAGGACCACCGTCGTGCCCATCACCAGCGGCGGGAAGAACCGCACCAGCCGCCCGTAGAGCGGCAGCACGGCGATCAGGAAGACCGCAGCGATCAGCACGGAGCCGGAGGCCGTGGCCGGCCCGTGCTCCTTGGCGACCTGGAGGAAGATCGCCACCGCCGCGCCGCCCGGCAGCATCAGGAACGGCAGCCGGGCGCCGATGCGCAGCGCCTTCACGCCCAGCGACTGGAGCAGCGCCCCGACCCCGCACAGCACGAGCGTGGCGCTGAGCAGCGACGCCGTCTGGGACGCGGTCAGCGACAGCGTCGTGCCGATCAGGATGACCGAGGAGACGGGGGCGGCGACCCCGGCGAGCAGATGCTGGAAGGCCAGCGGGACCAGCCGGGGGAGCGGGAGCCGCTCGTCGACCGGCGCGACGGACGGGACCGGGCCGGCGGGGACGGCCGTGTCGGGGACGGGGGAGGCCATGGTCCGGCTCAGCCCTTCGGGACGTCGAGCCAGGGGAGTTCCCCGGCCGAGTAGCGGTAGGAGCGGAACACGGCGTTGGGCTCGGACGGGAACAGCTTGCGCACTTCTTCTTCCCTGTAGCCGCCGAAGAACGGCACGATGTACTCCCAGCACAGATAGCCGTCCCGGGTGACCTCGAAGAGGCGTCCGGCCGGGGAGTCCGTCACCAGGGTGTTCCCGTTCGGCAGGCGCTGGGCGCTGCCCATGAACGGAGCGAAGAACGACTCGCGTGCCGGGTCGTGGTACTCCCAGACAATGGTGCCAGTCGACCGTTCGATCTCGATGACCCGGCTGAACGGCACGTCCCAGTGCGGGCGGAAGACGCCGTTGTCGAAGACCAGGAAGTTGCCGTTCTCCAGCTCGGTCGGGCAGTGCTGCTGCGAGACGACGCCGGGCTCGCTGCGCCAGATGATCTCGCCGGTCTCCCGGCTGATGACGATGACGGCGGAGGCGGAGCGCAGACTCGCCAGGATGTTGCCGTCGCTGGTCGGCAGCACGCTGTTGATCAGCGGGTAGTGCTCGCGCGAGTAGTCCGGGTGCAGCGGGAAGTCCTCGCGGTCGAGGTGCTCGGAGACCTTCCACTCCCAGACCGTGGTGCCCTCGGCGTCCACCTCGACGATGGTGTCCGCCCAGACCGTGCCGTCGGGCTCCGAGCCGGGGACCCCGCCCCGGACCGCGGCGGCGGCCTCGCCGGTCAGCGGCTCCAGGGCGGCGTACAGAAGCCGGCCGTCGCCGTAGTGGTACGCGTCGTGGTGCTGGTAGCGGTCGCGGTGCTCGCGCACGACGGTGCCGTCGGGGGTGATCTCCTGCATGATCCCGCCGCGGTACTTGTGCCACATCGGGAAGAGCGCCGGCTCGTCCGGGAGGACGCCGCTGTACGCGAGATTGCCGTTGGGCAGGATCCTGGCGTGCCGTCCCGGCCGGTGCGGGAGGTTCCACCGGTGGACGACCGCACCGCGCATGTCGATGAGATACACCTCGCCACCGCCGGTCAGCGGGGCGAAGAGGGTGTACCCGCCGTAGGAGGCTTCCTCGTCCAGGGCTATGAGCCCGGTGCCACGGCGCCGTCGCTGGTTCTGGTCCACGAGGGGCATGGATCGGTCCTCCCGGTTAACTTTATTAGGTGGGACTTAAAAGATTAACCGGCCCGGTAGGCTGCTCACTGCCCCGCCGGCTGTGGTGTGCGGCACGCGGGACACGGAATGAGTGAGATGAGCGAGGCGGACACCCCACTGGTCGGCCCGGGAATTCGCCGACGGCGCCGCGCCCTCGAACTGACCCTCGCGGAGGTCGCGCGACGGGCCGGTCTCTCCACCCCCTTCCTCAGCCAGATCGAGAACGGCCACTCCCGGCCGAGCATGGGATCGCTCCAGCGCATCGCGGACGCGCTCGACACGACCGCGGTCCAGCTCCTGGCCACGGCGGAGGCGCCCCGCCCCGTCGACGTGGTGCGCGGCACCTCCGCGTCCGTACGGGAGACCGGCCCGGAGGGCGGCGACGGCCTGATGCGTCCGCTGGTACGCGGCCACCAGCGCCTGCACGCCCTGGAGTTCACCGGGGACCACGACTGGGGCCGGGAGTTCAGGCACCGTAACGACGAGATCCTCTACGTCGCCGACGGCGCGGCGGAGGTCGAGGCGGACGGCCACTTCTACCGCCTGGAGCGCGGCGACACCCTCTACTGCGCGGGCGGCCTCCTCCACCGCTGGCGCCCGATCGAACAGGGCACCCGCGTCCTGGTGGTCGGCATCGCGGACCACGTCCAGGCGACGGACGAGCAGAGCGGCTGACCGGGCCGCCCGGCCGGGCGGCCCTCCGAGGTGGCTGCCCCGGTTGGCGCGCACCGGCCACGCGCGGGGAAGCGCCCCTACCCGTCCGTCCGGTGAATACCGAACGCGGCGCCCTGCGGGTCCCGGATCACGGCGATCCGCGGGCCCTGCGGAATGCTCGTGGGCGGCATCAGCAGCTCGCCGCCGGCCCGCTGCGCGGAGCCGGCCGCCGCGTCGACGTCCGTGACCACGAAGTAAGGCAGCCAGTGCGGCCGCATCCGAGGCGGGAACTTCTCGTCCATCGTCAGCACGCCGCCGAAGTCCGCGCCGTCGACACCCCACTGCGGATACGTCTCCGAGGCGCTGACCGTCCAGCCGAGGACGGCGGGGTAGAAGGCGAGCGCCGGTCCGGACTCACGGGTGACGAGCTCGGCCCAGCCCAGCGTGCCCGGGGCGTTGAACAGGTCGGCGCCCGCGAACGCGCGGCCCTGCCACAGCGAGAACACCGCGCCGGACGGGTCCGCGGCCACGGCATACCTGCCCTGGTCGAAGATGTCCATCGGGCCGACCAGCAGCGAACCGCCCGCCGCCGTGACCTTCTCGGCCGAGGCGTCCGCGTCCCCGGTGGCGAACGAGACCGTCCAGGCCGGCGGCTGCCCCGGCTGGTAGACCGGGCTGAGCGCGGCGACGCGGGCATCGCCGAGGTGCGCCATGGTGTAGCCGCCCGCCTCCTCGCGCGGATCGGTCTCGCACCGCCAGCCGAAGAGCGCCGCGTAGAACGATGCGGCTGCCGGGACGTCGGAGGTGCTCAGCTCGATCCAGCAGGGACCACCGGGCACCGGTGCGGTGAGCTTCATTCGCTTTCTCCGTGTCTGTGTCGGTCTGTGTGACTCCTTCGCCAACGTGAACGCTAGGGCC
Organism: Streptomyces sp. NPDC091387; assembly: GCF_044756945.1. Classification (NCBI taxonomy): domain Bacteria; kingdom Bacillati; phylum Actinomycetota; class Actinomycetes; order Kitasatosporales; family Streptomycetaceae; genus Streptomyces; species Streptomyces sp. NPDC091387. The sequence continues at coordinate 8,899 of NZ_JBIVTZ010000008.1, forward strand.
GTACGCGGCGGCGGGCCATCGGTGCGGAGATACCGGTCAAAGTATTTTATGTGTGTAATACCTGCTAACGTATTTGGGTGAGCGATACACCTGTACGGTCCCGTCGGCAGCCCTCCGTCCGCAGACTCCCCATGGCGGCGCCGCTGCGCCTGGTCCAGCCCTCGGACATGTGGCTCAAACCGGCGTCCAGCGTGGTCGTGGCCACGGCGATACCCAACCTGGTGCTGTTCTCCGTCGACCGCCTCGACCTCGTGATGTACACGATGGCCGGCTCGCTCTGTGCGCTCTACGGCCACAGCCTGCCGTACGCGCGACGCGCCCGGACCGTCGTCGGCGTCGTCCTCGGGATGCTCGCCGGCCTGGCGGTATCCCTGGTCACGGCGTCGCTGACCGATTCGACCGCCGTCCTGATCGCCGTCGGCGCCCTCCTGGCGGCCGGGCAGAAGCTCCTCTGCGACGCCACCCGGATCGGGCCCCCCGGACCGCTCATCTTCACCTTCGTCAGCTCCGCCGCCCTGTTCGCCCCGCAGCACCTGGGTCAGGTGCCCGGCCATCTCGCCCTGACCCTCGGCGCGGGCGCGGTCTCCTGGCTGGTCACCGTCGCCGGTCCCGCCCTCATCCGCCGCGAGGGACCCGAGCGCCACGCGACGGCCCGCGCCCTGAACGCCGCCGCGGCTTACGCCGCCGAGCCCGGTCACCGCACCCGGCGCGCCGCGGTCGCCGCCGTGCACGCGGCGTGGCAGACCCTCCTCGCCACCGGCCGCCCCACCCCCGTACGCCGCGCCCTGGAACGCCTCGTCGTCCACGCGGAGGCCGCGCTCTCCGCGGGCGGCGGAACTCCCGGCGCCGACCCGGCCCTGCTGCGCGACTGGGCCGCGCGGACCCGGGCCCGCGGACCGGTGCCCACCCCGCCGGCCGCCCCCGGAACGGCCGCCGAACTCTTCGGTATCGAAGCAGAACGCGCCGTCCTGCGCCCCACCGCCCCCGGAGAGGCGCGCCGCGCACTGCTCCGCCGCCTCGGCCCCGGGTCCCCGCTGCTGCCCATCGCGGCCCGCGCCCTCATCGGCTGCGCCCTGGCCGGCTACGTCTCTTCGGCCGCCGGTGTCGGCCGCCCCTACTGGGCGATCGTCACCGCGGCCTCCCTCTACCAGGCCAACGTCACGCTCTCCTGGAACCGGACGCTCCAGCGCACCCTCGGCAACCTCCTCGGCGTCCTCGTCTTCGCCGCCGTCCTCCCGGTGACGCGGACCGGCCCCCTGGCCCTGATCGGCTTCTGCCTCTTCTTCAGCTTCGCCGCCGAGGCGCTGATCACCCGCAACTACTGGCTCGGCTCCGTCGCCGTGACCCCGATGGCCCTCCTGGTCCTGGAGTACGCCGGCAGCCACCCGGCCGGTGAACTCATCGGCGACCGGGTCCTGGACACCGTCATCGGCGCCGCCGTCGGATTCCTCGCCGCGCTGCTCGTCACCAACCGTCGCGCCGCCGGCCGGGTGGAAACGGCACTGGCGGCCGCCGAACTGGCCCGCGCCCACGCCGTGCGGACCCTCGCGGCCCCCGGCCCCGGACCCGCCGCCCTCGAAGCCGCCCGCCGCAGGCTCACCGGGTCACTGGTCGAACTGCGCGAGGCCGACGACACGGCGGCCGGCGAGTGGTGGCAGCGCGACCTGCCCCAGGAGGAGGTGCTGGCCGCCGAGCAGGCCGGACACCGTACGCTCGCGGCGACAGCGAAACGGCAGGGGCTGATCGCCCCGGCCCCGGAGAACGGAGCGGTGTGACCGACGACATCGTCGCCTCGGTGGTACGGCAGTGGCGGGCAGTGAACCCGGACCTCGACACCGGACCCATGGAGCTCATCGGCCGGATCAACCGCTGTGCCGCCCTGCTCCAGCAGGCGGAGGACGCCCCGCTGCGGGCGGCCGGACTGACCCGTGCCGAGTTCGACCTGCTCGGCGCCGTGCGCCGTACGGACCGGGAACTCACCCCCGGCGAACTGGCGAGGGAGACGTTCTCCTCCGGTGCGGCCGTGACCAAGCGCCTCCGGGTCCTCCAGGAGCGAGGCCTCATCGGTCGCCGCAGCGACGACCGGGACCGCAGGGTCGCGCACGTCCGGCTCACCGACGAGGGGCGGGAGCTCGTCGACGGGCTGCTGCCCCAGCAGCTGGCCTACGAACGCGCGGTGCTCTCCGGCCTCGACGCGGAGTCCCGCGACCGGCTCAGCGCGCAGCTCAGCGAGCTGCTGGTGCAGTTGGAGGGGCGCATCGGAGGCGCCCGCCGCTGACCGTCCCCGGCGCGGCGCCCCGTCAGGCTCGTTGCGCGGCCGCCCGTCAGGCCGGGCCGAGCGGCTCGTTCGTACGGCGGCCGTGTGCTCCATCCGTGTGACAGTCATGAATCTGTTCCTTTTGATCCACTTCGATCACATGTGCCTTTGTCCCGTGGTCCGGTACGGAACGGGTCACTCGGGCGCCGATCTGTTCGCCGACTCCTCCAATTGCCCTACTGGCAAGGTGAGTTGAGGTCGCTCCGTAGGGGCGGGCGGCAGAGAGGGTGTCCCGTGGTGCGGGACATGGGGGAGTGATTCTCCCGAAATCCTCCGGCCCGTCACTCCCCGCACACGCGTGAAAGCGGTGCGTGCAAAACCCGCGAGTGTATTACCGCTGGAGTGCTCGCGCAGGGCGTTGGGTGAATGTGCCGAAGCACTGTTTCGATCTGACTAAGCTCACGCGCAGTGAAGTCGAGTTGATGTGAATTCGAGCGCTTGTTCCCAACTGTTCTGTAAGCGCGTATATCTCCCGAGTCAACCGCCAGAGGTTTTAGATGGTTCGTGTTGAATCACCGCCGATCGACCGAGAAACACCTGTCGTCCGCGCCGTGTTGCTGCCCGTTGTCACGATGGCGGGTGTGACTGCCGCCGCTGTGGCACTGGTTGCCGACGCCGCGCGAATGCCCGTGGTCTGGTGCGGCGCCTTTGCCACCGTCGTGGTCGCCGTGCTCACCGCCGAACTCGCCCGCCGCGCACGTACGATCCGCCGGCAGCGCGCCGCGTACGACCACCGCTGCGCCGGCCTGGAACGGCGTCTCGCCAACCACGACGAAGAGACCGTACGGATCAGCAAGGAGCTCCTGCCCGCCGCGATCCACCGGCTGCGGGTCGGCAACTCCCCCGACGAGGTGCTGCGCGACGTCGTGGACTCCGACCCGGTCTACCGGCATCTCCCCGACGCCCAGCGCTCCCTCGTCTACACGGTGCTGGACATCATCGACAACGAGGAGGCGACGCGTGACTCCGCGCAGCGCGCCTTCGTCAACGTCGCCCGCCGCGTCCAGGCGATCGTCCACCGGCAGGCCAGTGAACTGCGGGAGATGGAGGAGCACCACGGGCGCAACCCCGACGTCTTCGACGACCTGCTCCGCATCGACCACGGCACCGCGCTGATCGGCCGGCTCGCCGACTCCATCGCCGTCCTCGGCGGTGCCCGCCCCAGCCGTCAGTGGCCCAAGCCCGTACCGCTGTTCAGCGTGCTGCGCGGTGCCATGTCGCGGATCCTGGAGTACCCGCGCGTCGATCTGCACTCGATCGCCAAGGTCGCCATCATCGGCACCGCGGTCGAACCGCTCATCCACGCCTGCGCCGAACTCCTCGACAACGCCACCCGGTACTCACCGCCGCAGACCCGTGTGCACGTCACCGCCGTAGAGGTCCAGACCGGCATCGCCATCGAGATCGAGGACGGCGGCGTCAGCCTCAGCGAGGAGGCCCGCGCACGGGCCGAGAACATGCTCGCCAGGGCCCAGGCCGGCTCCAGCATGAACGACCTCGGCGAGTCCCCGCGGCTCGGCATGGCGGTCGTCGGCCGACTGGCGCGGATGTACGACCTCCAGGTCTCACTGCGGCAGTCCGCGTACGGAGGTGTCCGCGCGGTGCTCATCGTGCCCCGCTCCATGATCACCACCGGCCCCGCTCCCGGTATCGCCCACGGCATCGGCGCCACGTCGCGGCCCACCAGCGACATCGACCTCGCTGACCTGAAGCATGTCGTCCCGGCACGCAGCAGCCACCGCAAGCCCAGCCCCCTGGTCGCCCGTCCGGCCACCGGCCCGGTGGCACCCGCCGCCCGCCCGGCAGCCCCCGCCGGCCCGGCCGTCGCCATGGAGGACGAACTCCCCGTGGTGACGGAGTGGACGGCGGGCGGACTTCCGCAACGCCGTAGCCGCGGCCGCGCACCGCTGGGTTCGCACCACCTCCCCGCGCAGCCCGCGGACCCCACCGCGGGCCGGACCAACGGCCACGGAAACGGCCATGAGAACGGCAAGGAACCGCCTCCCGGGATCTGGCTGGAGGCGTTCACCAAGGCCGCCAACGGGGTTCCCCAGGAACCCAGGCCCGACGAAGACTCCGATGACGCGTGGGACAAGGGAGACCTGAAGTGATCCAGCAACGGGGCAACATGGACTGGATGCTCAAAGAGCTGGCCGACGACGTTCCGGACATCCACCAGATCGTGGTCCTCTCCGCCGACGGTCTGCGCATCGCCCGGCACGGCGGCGACCCCGATGTCGCGGACCGGCTCGCGGCGGCCTGTGCCGGACTGCAGAGCCTGGCCGCGGCCGTGGCATCGGAGATCCCGTACAGCGACGGCCGGATGCGGCTCGTCGTCATCGAGGTCACCGGCGGGTTCTTCTACCTGATGGCCGCGGGGGCCGGTGCGTATCTCGCCGTGCTCGCCGGTGAGACGGTGGACGCCGGACTCGTCGGATCGCGGATGCGCGACATGGTCGTACGGATCGGCGCCCATCTGACGAGCCCGCCCCGGCACGACGGGCAGGCCGGATGAGTTCTATCCGACGAGAACGCCGCACGGTCGATCCGGGGCTGAGCGATCCGGAACGGCTCTACGTGATCACCGGCGATCCCGACGGCAGCGATCGGGCAGCACTCGACCTCGTCACGATGGTGGTGTCGAAGTCACAGCCGACACCGACGGCCCAGCCCGAGCAGGCCGTGATCCTGCGGCTCTGCCAGGCACCCCTGTCCGTCGCCGAGATCTCCGCCTACCTCAGCCTGCCGTTCAGCGTGGTGACCTCGCTCCTCACCGATCTCCTCGCGACCGAGCTGATCGAATCGCGAGCGCCGATCATCCGCGCGACCCTCCCGGACAGGTCCCTCCTCGAAGCGGTGATGCATGGACTTCAGAAACTCTGACACGATCACGGGCCCCCGGAGCGAGGACGTCCTTCCCACCACGGCCACCGCCGCGGTGAAGGTCGTGATCGTCGGAGGGTTCGGGGTCGGCAAGACGACCATGGTCGGATCGGTCAGCGAGATCCGGCCGCTGACCACAGAAGAGACCATGACCCAGGCCGGCGTCGGCGTGGACGACAACTCCGGCGTCGAGAGCAAGACCGCCACCACGGTCGCCATGGACTTCGGCCGGATCAGCATCAGTGAGGAGCTGATCCTCTACCTCTTCGGTACCCCCGGACAGGAACGCTTCTGGTTCCTGTGGAACGGCCTGTTCGAAGGGGCACTCGGCGCCGTCGTCCTCATCGACACCCGCCGACTGGAGGTCAGCTTCGACGTCATCGGACGGCTGGAGGAACGCGGCGTGCCGTTCGTCGTCGCCGTCAACACCTTCCCCGGCGCGCCGAAGCACCCCGTCGAGGCCCTGCGCAGCGCCCTGGACCTGCCGGACGAGGTCCCGATGGTCGACTGCGACGCCCGGCTCCGCGCCTCCAGCCGCGACGTGCTGCTGACCCTGATGCGGTATCTGCACAGTACGGCCGTGCCGCTGGGCTGACGTTGACGTTCCCGAACGCGTTCAGCGCACCCGTTCCGCGCGCCCCACCGCGTATCCCATTCGTCCGGCCCTGGCAGCCTGATCCCTGGAGCGATCGTGACAACCCCATTCCACTACGAGCCCGGAGCGGCCACGGGGCCGGTTCCGCCCCCCGAGTGCCCGGCACACGGCCTCGGTATCGGCCCCGGCGGCCTGCGACGGTTCTACGGCCCGGAGGCAGAACAGGACCCGCAGGGTCTGTACGACAAGCTGCGCGCCGAGCACGGCTCGGTGGCACCCGTGCTGCTGCACGGCGACGTCCCGGCCTGGCTGGTCCTCGGGCACAGCGAGAACCTGCACATGACCCGCACCCCCTCGCAGTTCTCCCGCGACTCCCGCCGCTGGCGGGCCCTGCAGGACGGCAGCGTGGCGCCCGACCACCCACTGGCCCCGATCTTCACCTGGCAGCCGATCTGCGTCTTCGCCGACGGCGCCACCCACGAACGCCAGCGCGGCGCCGTCACCGACTCCATGGCCCGGATCGACACCCGCGGCGTCCGCCGCCACGTCAACCGCTACAGCAACCGGCTCGTCAACGACTTCTGCCGGGAGGGCCGCACCGACCTCGTCACCGACTTCGCCGAGCGGCTGCCGATGATGGTGATGTTCGCGATCCTCGGCATGCCCGAGGAGTACAACGACCGGATGGTGCAGGCCGCCCGGGACATGACCCGGGGCACCGCCACCGCCGTCCAGAGCAACGCCTATGTGCTCGCCGCGCTGAGCCGTCTCGTCGAACGGCGCCGCCGCGAACCCGCGGACGACTTCGCCACCTGGCTCGTCGAGCACCCCGCGGACATGAACGACCAGGAGGTCGCGGAGCATCTGCGGCTCATCCTGATCGCCTCCTACGAGGCGACCACCAACCTGATCGCCAGCGTGCTCCGCATGGTGCTCACCGACCCGCGGTTCCGGGCCAGGCTCAGCGGCGGTCACATGACCGTCCCCGAGGCGGTCGAGCAGAGCCTCTGGGACGAGCCGCCCTTCACCGCGGTCTTCGGCCGCTGGGCGGTCGGCGACACCGAACTGGGCGGGCAGCGCATCAAGGCGGGCGACGCCCTGATCGTCGGCATCGCCCCGGCCAACACCGACCCGGTGGTACGGCCCGACCTCAACGCCAACATGGAGGGCAACCGCGCCCACCTCGCGTTCAGCGGCGGACCGCACGAATGCCCCGGGCAGGACATCGGGCGGGCCATCGCCGACGTCGGTGTCGAGGCTTTGCTGATGCGGCTGCCCGACCTCGAACTCGCCGTCGACGACAGCGAGCTCCGGTGGGTCGGCAACATCATGGGCCGTCACCTGGTGACCCTGCCGGCCGAGTTCGCGGCGCGCCCCCCGCAGGACGACAGGGAACCGCCGTCCATGGGCAAGCCGAATCCGGCCCGCCAGGACTGGGAGGTGCAGTCGTCGGTCCGCCACACCGCGCCGATCCCGGACCGCGCCCCCGTACCGCCGGAATCGGCCGACACCGGACCGACCGGACCGACCGCCGCGGCCGACGGTTCGGCGGCAGCACCGGGCGAGGCGTCGGGCCTGATCCCGCAGCAGCGCCGGCCCGCGGCCCCGGCCCGGCTGTGGCGCGTCGTGACCCGCTGGTGGAACGGCACATGACCGGCGGCGGATGACGACGACGGCCCGGCGACAGGGGAGCGGAGCCTCCCTCCGCGCCGGGCCGTCGTCCGCCCGTCCGCGGCACCGGCCCGGCGCGCGGAGTCTCCTCGCGGTACCCCACGTACCATGCGGAAGCGTGAAGCTGACAATTCTGGGTGGCGGCGGGTTCCGGGTTCCTCTGGTGTACGGGGCGCTGCTCGCCGACCACGCCGAGGGGCGGGTCTCCGCGGTCACCCTCTACGACACGGACGCCGACCGGCTGACCGCCGTCGCCCGGGTGCTCACCGAACAGGCCGAGGGCATCCCGGACGCGCCGACCGTCGTCGCGACCACCGAGCTCGACGACGCCTTGCGCGGCGCCGACTTCGTCTTCTCCGCGATCCGGGTCGGCGGGCTCGCGGGCCGGGCCGCCGACGAACGGGTGGCCCTCGACGAAGGCGTGCTCGGCCAGGAGACCGTCGGCGCGGGCGGAATCGCCTACGGTCTGCGCACCGTGCCGGTCGCGGTCGACCTGGCCCGGCGCATCGCCCGGCTCGCACCGCACGCCTGGGTCATCAACTTCACCAACCCCGCCGGCCTGGTCACCGAGGCCATGTCCCGGCACCTCGGCGACCGCGTCATCGGCATCTGCGACTCGCCGGTCGGCCTCGGCCGCCGGATCGCCCGGGTGCTCGGCGCGGACCCCGACCGGGCCCGGGTCGACTACGTCGGCCTCAACCACCTCGGCTGGGTGCGCGGGCTGTACGTCGAGGGCCGGGACGAACTGCCGCGCCTGTTCGCCGACCCGGAACTGCTCGGCTCGTTCGAGGAGGGCAGGCTCTTCGGCGGCGACTGGCTGCGGTCCCTGGGCGCGATCCCCAACGAGTACCTGCACTACTACTACTTCAACCGCGAGGCGGTCCGCGCCTACCAGGAGGCGGAGCAGACCCGGGGCGCCTTCCTCCGCGAACAGCAAGAGGGCTTCTACGGCCGGATGAAGCACCCGGACACCCCCGCGCTGGCCACCTGGGACCGCACCCGCGCAGAGCGCGAGGCGACCTACATGTCGGAGAACCGGGATGTCGCCGGGGCCGGTGAGCGCGACGAGAGCGATCTCGACTCCGGCGGCTACGAGCAGGTCGCACTGGCCCTCATGCGGGCCGTCGCCCGGAACGAGCGGACCTCCCTGATCCTCAACGTCCGTAACCGCACCACCCTTTCGGTGCTCGACGCGGACGCCGTCATCGAGGTGCCGTGCCTCGTGGACGCCAACGGCGCCCATCCCGTCGCCGTCGACCCGCTCCCGTACCACGCCGTCGGCCTGGTCACCTCGGTCAAGGCCGTCGAACGCGCGGTGCTGGACGCCGCGGCGAGCGGTTCGCGCGCCGACGCCGTCCGGGCCTTCGCTCTGCATCCCTTGGTCGACTCGGTCTCGGTCGCCCGTCGCCTGGTCGACGGATACACCCGGGTCCACCCCGCTCTCGCCTATCTGACGTAGCACCCCTTGCGGGACACGCGCCCCGGCCGCCGCCGCGCCGATGCCCTGCCGCCCTTGTGCCGACTCCGTACCGCGGCGGACCGGTTCTCCGGTCCGGGACGCACACCGGCTCAGGGGCCCTCGGCGGCCAGGAGTTCGCTGCTGACCAGAAGATGGAGCTGCGCCTCCAGCCAGGCACCGGTGCGGGGGTCACCGCCCCGCGCGGCGGGTGCGACGTCGCCACCGTGCTCCAGCGCGTGCAGGACCGCGCGCAGCAGGGCCGACGCACGCGTCAGCCCGGTCCGCGACAGGGCGGTCGCCGCCTCGTCGATCCGGGCACGCGAGGGACCGGACGCCTGCCGGAGGCCGCTGTGGGCCAGCGCGGCCAGCGCCGATACCGCCTCCTCCAGCGCGGCCGACAGCGGCTCCGGCGTCCGCCGCACCGCGGCGGCCAGCGCGGTGGCACCGTCGCCCGGCGCCAGGTCGGGCACGGTCACCCCGCCCGCGCCGAGCACCGCGATCGGGTCGATCCGGATCCCGCCGCCCGCGCGGACCACCGCGCCGCTGACATGCGTGGCCCCCCGCGCCAGCGCATCGGCCAGCGCGTCCAGCGCACCCGGGCACTGAGGCCGGTACTCCGACGTCAGCACCGCGGGCGTCCCCGACGCATCCCGCACCGTGACCTCCAGCCGCTGCTCGCCCGCGTCATAGCCCACCTCACCGACCTCGGACAGCGCGACCACCCCGACCGACTCGGCCTCGACGCGCGGCCGGACCAGCCGGGGCGGCCGCCCTTCCCACGCCGCGGTGAGCGCGGACAGATCGCTGATGAGCAAGGGCGCGGGCAGTTCCTTCCAGGCGGCGCCGACCGGAGTGATGCTGGTGGTGCCGAGGCGGCCCCTGCTGATCGTCAGGGCACGGCCGGCGGTGCGCCGGACGCTTTCGCTGACCAGGCTGCCGGTGGCCAGGCCGCCGAGAGTGGTGGACAGCAGCCGGCGCCCGGCCAGCTGGCGCCCGGTGAGCTCCTGGCCCTCTGTGGCCGTCCACGTCTTCCGCAGGACGAGCACGGTCCCGGCACCGGGATGCGCGAAATACACCTCGGCGACCGGGGATCCCGCCGTGCCACGGATACGGCAGCCGAGCGACGTGAGCCGCACCCGGCGCAGCGGGGTGTCGCCGGGCTCGCGGGTGCCGAGGGCGCCGGGGACCGCGGCGGCCAGCCGCCGGGCGTGGACCTCGGCGAGCAGGGCGGCGACCAGCTCGGGGCGGTATCCGGCGCCTCGGTCCGCGTACGCCGTGAGCTGGCCGGTCAGTTCGGCGAGCGCGCCGGCGGGCCAGTGCAGCGAATCGGCGGCGAGCGCCTTGGCGGCCCGCGCCAGTGCGCCGCCCAGCACGGGGCCCGCCTGCGCCACACCCTCCAGCAGCAACGCGTCGGCCAGGGCGGCCGCCTCTTCGAGCCCGGCCCCCGCCCCCGCTCCGGCCCCGCCCGAGGACCCGTCGTCGGAGGCGCGGCCGCCGACCCGGACGGTCACGGAGAGCTCACGCGTCCCCGCCGCGTCGGCCGCGCGGAACGCCCAGACCGCGAGCGTGACGACTTCGCCGCGGAGCGCCGCGGCGGCGTCCGTGGTGGCGTACCCGACCTCGCCGGGGACCGGGAAGCGCACCGTGCAGGCGGGAAGTTCCACCCAGGGATCGGGGCGTTCGGCGGTGGCGCGGTGCACGACGGCGCCGTACCCCTGGTGGAAGGCGCGGCGCGCGGCGGCGACCGGGCGGGCGCCCATGGCCGAGGCCAGTGCGGCGTCCTCGATGCTGCCGGGGGACCAGTCGGCGGGCGGTGCGGGAGCATCACCGGAGCCGTCGCCCGCCCGGCGCTGGTAGGCGAGGACCAGCGCGATGAGGTGGCGGCACACCCCGGGTGCGGCGCAGCTGCACGTGCCGTTGTCCAGGCCGGCCCCGGGTGGCAGAGCGGCGAGGGTGCTGTCGCCGAAGAGCGCGCGCACGGTGGTGTCCGGCTCGGTGGTGAGCTCGGGCGCGGCGCCCGCGTCGAGCTCTTTCGCCGCACGCTTGACGAGCCCCCGGTTGGCCAGCGCGGCCAGCGTGTCGGGCGTCAGGGCCAGCAGATCGGCACGCGCGTCGCACGGCGTGGTGGCGGTGGGTGTCGCGGGGGTGGGTGTGGTGTCTGTGGGTGTTGTGGCGCCGGACGTGGCGGGGGCGGATGTGGTGGGGGAGGGCTGCGGCGGAGGCGTGGGTGGTGTCATCGGCCCAGCCGCTCCGCGACGAACTCGGCCAGCCGGCCCGGTGTCATCGCCCCTATGTGGGCGCCCGCCTCGGCCAGTCGGGCCGCGACCTCCCGGTCGTAATCGGGGTTCGCGTCCTCGTCCAGCGCTGCCAGACCCAGCACGGTCGTGCCCTGCTCCACCAGCGAACGCACGGCACGCCGCAGCCGGTAGGCGTCGCCGCCCTCGTAGAAGTCGGTGATCAGCGCGACGATCGTGCGGCGCGGGTTTTCCACCAGTCCCGCGCCGTACGTCACGGCCCGCGCGATGTCCGTGCCGCCGCCGAGCTGGACCCGCATCAGGAGCTCCACCGGATCGCTCACATCGGCGCTCAGGTCGACCACGTTGCTGTCGAAGGCGACGAGGTGGGTCTTGAGACCGGGCAGCCCCCACAGACAGGCCGCCGTCACCGCGGAGTGGATCACCGATCCGGCCATGGAACCCGACTGGTCGACCAGCAGGATCAACTGCCACCGCGTCACATGGCGCCTTGTGCGGGAGTGGAAGTGGGCGCGCTCGATGAGCAGGCGCCGTTCGGCCGGCTGGTAGTGGGCGAGGTTGGCCCGTACGGTCCGGGCGAAGTCGAAGTCCCTGGCCAGGGCCGTGCGGCTCGGCTTCCGGGAGCGGGTGCCGTGCAGGGCCCGACGGATCTCCGGTCGCAGCCGGGCCAGCATCTGTCCGACGACCTCCTCGACGATGCGCCGGGCCAGCCGAAGCACCTGGGGGTTCATCAGGTGCTTCGTACGGAGCACGGCCCGCAGCAGGGTGGGGCTCGGTTCCACCCGTTCCAGCACCGCCGGGTCGGTCACGATCTCCTGGATGCCGTACCGCTCCACGGCGTCACGCTCCAGGCGCTCGATCGTCTCCCTCGGGAAGAGCCGGTGGATGTCGTCGAGCCAGTCGATCGCGGTCACCGGCGACGGGCCCTCACCGCCCGTGCGGGGCGTGGCGGAACCGGAGCGGCGCACGCCGCGCCTGGCCAGGTCGGGGTCGCGGCCGTACAGCCAGTCGAGCGCGGCGTCCTGGCCCGCCCGGCTCCGGCCCAGCGGTCCGGTGTGCCGTTCGGCGGGAGCGCCCAGGACGAGCCGCCAGCGTTCGAGCCCGGCGTCTGGAGCGCCGCCGGAGGGAACCGGTCCGGGGACGGTGTCGTACGGCGGAACGGGTCCGGGGGTCCGGTCCGGGCCGGTGCCGTGGGCGGGTCCGGTCATGCGGCGGTGCCTCCGAGTCCGTAGCGGTCCAGCAGTTCGGTCACGTGTTGCTCAAGTGCTCCGGCGCGGGCGATCAGCAGGGGGTCGGCAGTGGTCCGCAACAGGGCGCGCGAGGAGCCGTGCACACCGCGCCGCTCCAGCAGCCGACCCGCGATCCGCTCTCTTTCGCGCGGCGGGAAGAACGCGAAGGCCTGCCGCAGCGCGGGCAGTCCGGCCAGGAACGCGTCGTCGGGCAACGCGCACATCAGGTCGTCCAGCACGGCGATCAACGCCTCGGGATCCGGTCCGGAGCCGGCGGCCGTCCGGTGCCCCGAGCCGCCCGACACCTCGTCGCGGGCGAGCACGAACAGCCCGGCCAGCCAGTCGCCCAGGGTGTCCGTGCCCGCCGCGGACATCTCCCGAACCGCCTCCGCCGGACCGCCCGCACCGGGGGAGGACGATTCCAGCAGCCGGTGCAGCCCGAACGCGGCGCCCCGCAGATCGGACGGCGCGGCCGGATCGCGGCTGATCCGCTCCGCGATCGCGGCCGCGGTCTCCCGTGTGACGCCGAGCAGCTCCGGTGCGTACAGCACGGCATCGCGGACGGCGGCCACCGCCCGCAGCCGGGGCAGATCGACTCCGGCGGGGCCGCGCGCGCCCTCCAGCAGCCACAGCAGACGTCGCACCGCGCCGTCGATCACGGCTGCCAGCAGCGGACCGCGGGCCAGGCCGTACACCCGGTCGTGGCGCCACAGGCCGAGTGAGGTCGAGAGCACCTCGCCGAGCGGTCCGGGAGCCGTCAACCCGCCTATCCGCGAAGACAGTTCGGACAGCAACCGTTCGGACAGGCCGCCCACTCCGCACAGCACGGCGTCGAAGAGAACCCCGGCAGGGGCGTCGGCCCCGGGCCCGAGACCGGTCCGCTCGGTCAGTGCGGCCGCCGCGGCCTCCGCCAGACTCGCGCCGAACGCCCCCGCCTCGGCGAGCGCCGCCTCCCGCCCGGCCGGTGACCGCGGCTCCCAGCACTCGGTGAACACCGGGTCGACGCCGTGCTCGGGACCCGCCGTGCGCACCAGGCCGGGAACGCCGAGCACCCGCAGCCGGTGCAGCACCCGGCTGCGCTCCAGATCCACCGGGCCGGTGAGATCCAGGCGGTAGGAGCGGTCGGGGCCGCCGTCGAGCGCCAGCCGGGTCAGCTGCGCGGCCACATCGTGGACCAGCGGCGGAGCCGGAGTCGCGGGATGCAGCCGCCCGGTGCGCTCGCCGCCGCAGGCGGCCAGCATCTCGACGACCGCGGGGTGGGTGCCCGCCCGGAGCGGGCCCCGGTCCGTCCACGGCAGCGGTCCGTCCAGGTCGTCCGTGATCAGGGCACCCGCGAGCCCGTCCAGCACATCGATCCTGGCGGTACGGGGGTGCCCGCGCAGCGCGGTCAGCCCCTCGGTGAGACTGCGGGCCGCGATGAGATCGGCGGTGGACACCGGGACTTTTCGCGCCCGCAGCCGCTCGACCACCGCGCGCAGCAGCCCGTCCGCCGCTGCCTGGGGGCCCTTCTCCCACACCTCCTGGTAGTAGCCGGGCGACGGCATCCCCGACTGGTATCCGGTGAAGGCGTCCAGCTGACGGAACGAGTACGGCACGAGGAAGCTCCCCGCGTCGGCCCCGGCGGGCGGGGACGGCACCAACGGCCAGCCGTCCGCGCCCACATCCCACCACTCGCCGCCCGAGCCGTCGCTTGAGCCGTCGCCCGAGCCGCTGTCCGAGCCGCCCGACGCGGTGAGCGACCGCAGGGCGGGCTGGTGGAAGCCACCGGTCACCACCAGCACCGGCCGGCCGCCGGCCGCGCTGACCGCCGCCCGCGCCCAGGCCGCCATGTACTCCTCGCGGGCCCGGTCGCCCGTATCGGCCCGTGCCTCGCCCCGCACCAGGGCGAAGTAGGCATCGAGCCGTTCGGCGATGCCGTCGTCCGGCTCGACCTCGAAGAGGCGGTCCCACAACGCGTCGGGGGAGTCGACCGCGAAGTGCCCGCAGAGCCGCTCGGTCGCCTCCGCGTACCGGACCTCCGCATCGGCGTACCGGTTGGTGCGCTCCGCGAACGCCGGATGCCAGGCGGGGAGATCGATGAAACGGACCTCCGCCCCCGCCGCCCGGCCCGCGCGGAGCGCGACCCACTCGGGGGAGTAGTCGCACAGCGGCGCCCACGACGTCGCCGCCCGCTGCCCGTCGCGGTAGTGGCTGAACACCGCGACCGGCAGGGTGTGCCCGAGCAGCAGCTCTTCCAGCCGCCCGTTCATCTCGGAGGGCCCCTCCACCAGCACATGGGCCGGCCTCAGCTCCTCGACGGTGCGCTCGACGAGCCGGGCGCAGGCGGGGGAGTGGTGGCGTACCCCCAGGAACACGGCGGACATCAGTCGGCCAGCAGATGGCGCGCGTCGTACAGTGCCTGCCACTGCGGGGAGCGGCGGCGCCGCACCTGCTGCTCCAGGTAGCGGCGCAGCCGGACCAGGTCCTCCGGGCTGTCCTTCGCCGCCGTACCCGCCAGACAGGCCACCACATCGGCCGCGCTGCCCGGCTCGCCGCGCAGGAACCAGCCGCGCACCCCCACGGCGTGGGCGACCGACACCGCCTCCGCCGTGCTCATCACCGCTGTGGGCCGGTCCCCACCCCCGGCGGACCCGTCCTTGGCCCCGGCCCCCGCGCGCAGCTCCCGGAACGTACCGACCAGGACCTCCAGCACGTCCCGGTCGGGCGGCGGCTCCACGCCGGAGCGCCGCAGCAGCGTGGTCACCTCCGCCTCGACCAGTGCCAGTTCGGAGTCCAGATCGGGGATCGGGAACACCGTCTCGAAGTTGAACCGCCGCTTGAGCGCGGCGCTCATCTCATTGACTCCGCGGTCCCGGGTGTTGGCCGTCGCGATGACGTTGAAGCCCTGGCGGGCGAAGACCATGGCGTCGGGTCCGGTCAGCTCGGGGATCGCCACCACCCGCTCGGAGAGCAGCGACAGCAGCGAGTCCTGGACCTCCAGCGGACAGCGGGTGATCTCCTCGAAGCGCACCAGCCGCCCCTCCGTCATGCCGCGCAGCATCGGAGCGGGCACCAGCGAGCGCGTCGAGGGGCCCTCGGCCACGAGCAGCGCGTAGTTCCAGCCGTACTTGATCTGGTCCTCCGTGGTCGCCGCGCCACCCTGCACGGTGAGCGTCGAATCGCCGCTGACCGCGGCCGCGACCAGCTCGGAGAGCAGGGACTTGGCGGTGCCCGGCTCCCCGACCAGCATCAGCCCCCGGCTGGTCGCCAGCGTCACGAGCGCCCGGTCCACCAGCGAGGGATTGCCGACGAACTTCCGGCTGACGCCGGCCTGTGGATCGCCCACGACGAAGCGCCGGGCCGCCCGCAGACTCAGCTCCCAGCCAGGCGGCCGCGGGTCGCGGTCATCGGCCCGCAGCCCGGCCAGCTCGTCCGCGTACCGCACCTCGGCGGGCGGCCGCTGCACGGAGTCCGCCGCCCGGTCACGGCCGGCGGCGTCATCGGCCGGACCGTTCAGCACCTCGTTCCGTACGGTCATGCCGCCACGCCCTCGGTGAGTTCCGCCAGATCGGCGAGCAGTTCGCAGACGGTCACCGCGCCGAGGCCGCCGAAGCGCAGCGGGTGGCCGTGGTTCCTCCGGTAGTCGTCGGGCCGGGTGTCGAGCCATACCGTTTCGAGGGTCTGGTCGGGGAACATGTCGATGACGCCGACGGCGATCCCGTCCCGCAGCGCGATCACCAGGTAGCAGTTGTCACCGAGCCGCTTGGAGATCCAGCGTTCCACGCCGGCGTCCTGCGGCACCCCGCGCTCCCAGCCTCGCCGCAACAGGCCGAGGACCTTGCCCGTCGGCACCCTGAGCTCCTCGAAGCGCTTCAGCCGGTTGCTTCCGGCGTCTTCCTCGCTCAGCGTGAACACGGCACGCCCGAGCTGCGCGAAGGGCTGCAGGATCTCGTAGTCCGCGAACACCTCCGACCAGGCGGTCAGCTCCTCGCCGAGGTGCAGCGGATGAGCCAGTCGCACCGTCGCTGTATCGGGCAGGGCGAAGGCCTCGTCCCCGGCGTCGGCGAACGTACGGTCCTCGGCCACCCGGAACGCGGTGCGCCCCTCGTCCGTCTCGCTCAGCCACACCAGCCGGCGCACCAGGTGCCACATCAGCGGATGGGACACGAACAGTTCCCGGAACTCCTGTGCCGTCCAGGACCGTTCCGCGACCATCGCCGCCTCCAGCCGGCGCACCTGGTCGGACGCGACCGTCCGCACGTCCTTCTTCAACGCCATGTACCGCTTGCGCTCGGCCGGGGCCAGCTCCGCGTCGTCCCGGGCGCCCGGCTTCGGCAGGTCCTTGAGGCGCTTGCCCGTGCCGTCCAGAACGTAGGGCCGCACCTGCTCGTCGAAGCCGACCGTGAACGTACGGCTGCCGTAGTCGACGGCCGTCGAACCCTCCGCGTCCAGACCGAAGTCGGGCACCAGCCGGTCAGAGAGCTGTTCGCCGGTGAGCCCGAGCCCCAAGGCCACTTCGGCGATCTTCTCCGTGGCCCGGACCTTCAGCGCCTTGAACTTCACGCGCTGGGAGATGCCGTGCAGATGCAGGAGTGCGACATCGCTGCCGATCGCCGCCAGCACGTCGAGCCCCTCCACGGCCCGGTGGTGGGCGGCCTCGCCGGGCCAGGCGCGGATCACCGGGGTCAGCCGGCGGACCGTCTCGTCGTCACCGAGGAGCCCCAGGGCGGACAGCACCCACGACTCCTTGGCCGGGAGGGAGTTGAGCCGCCACTGCTCGAAGAGACTCCAGGCGAACCCGGCCAGCGATCTGGCGTCCGCCGTCCGGATGACGTCACCGAGCCCGGGATACGCCTCGCCGGGCCTGGACATCGCCAGCATGGTCAGGACATGGCGCA
Organism: Streptomyces sp. NPDC091387; assembly: GCF_044756945.1. Classification (NCBI taxonomy): domain Bacteria; kingdom Bacillati; phylum Actinomycetota; class Actinomycetes; order Kitasatosporales; family Streptomycetaceae; genus Streptomyces; species Streptomyces sp. NPDC091387. The sequence goes on from NZ_JBIVTZ010000008.1 coordinate 26,185, forward strand.
CCGACTCCTGCGGAAGGGCCCCACCGGAGCGGACGGCGATCTGGGGCAGCAGGGCGGGATCCGCCCACGCCGGCAGAACGGGCAGGGTGACGGGCAGCGCCCGCTCCAGCGGATCGGCGGCCAGCAGCTCCGCCACCGCGTCCACTGCCGGGGCCCCGTACCCTTCGGCGGCCCCGCGCACGACCTCGTCGCCGTGCAGCACGGCGATCTGGACGAGGGCCTGTTCGGCGGCGCGCCGTGCGGTTCCGGCCTTGCCCACGGCATCGGGCACCAGCAGCGGAGCGGCCGCGACACCGTGCCGCTCGAACCAGGAACGAGCTGTGGAGGCGGTGGACTTGAGCCGGATCGCCCAGGCGGCCATGTGCCGGGCGATCGCCACATCGAGGAACGGCAGCAGCAACGGGGCGAGATGGCTCGGCTGCCTGGGAACGGCCCGCAGCAGCAGCGGCAGGGCGTCGAGGCCGAAGCGGGCGGCGACCGGCCTCAGCGTGTCCGAGCCGTCCCACAGATCGACCGGGTCCCAGACGGCGAGCGCCGGGGCGACCAGTTCCTCGGGCCCGTGGACGTAGACCCACGCGGGCTGCAGGGTCGGCGCGTCGAGGCCGTGGCGGAGGGCGGCGATCTGCTCCTCCCAGCCGCCGCCGGCCGAGCCGCCGCGCCGGGTGTACCAGCTCGTGGTGGCGGCCCACTGCTCCCGCTCACCGGGCAGCCACCCCACCGAGGGCTCGCAGGCCGCCGTCAGGCCGGTCACGGCCGCGGTGCGCTTCGCCCTGCTCCGCGGCCGGGCCCACGGCGGTTCCGTCAGCACCGCGGGCAGCGTGTCCACGGGCGCGTCGGCGATCCGGTCCACCGGGTTGAGGAGCGGTTCGACGACGGTCGCCAGCTCGCCGTCGAGCGACGGCAGTACGGTCTCCACGAGGACGCGGTGGGCGGCGATGTGCCCCTGCAGCAGCTGGCGCGACATCGTGGGCGAGGTGCCCGTACGGTCGTGCACCTCCGTGGCCAGCATCCTCAGGGCCCGTACCGGATAGCGGCGCATCGCCTCGAAGAGGGCCGCGCGGACCTGCTTGGTGTCCGCCCGGCCGAGCAGCAGACCGAACGCCTCGTCCGTCGGGAACTCCACGAGCGAGTTGGCGACGTGCTTCAGGCCGTCCGCGTAGGCATAGGTGCCGTTCAGCCCCTCGGCGAGTATCGGGACGACGGCGGTGCCGACGCCTTCGGCCGCCGTCGCGGTCAGGGCGGTGCTCAGGCCGATGCCCGGCCGGCACGGGAACGCCGCCACCTGCTCGGCCGAGTTGAGCGTGCAGTACACCAGGGACAGCAGGCCGTGGTCCTGTTCGTCGGTCACTTCGGGATCGGTGGACAGAGCGGCGGCCCAGTCGGTCTCGCTCGGTGCCAGATAGGCGGTGATGATCCTCCGGTGGGCGTCGGTGCGGCACGGGGCGAGCGCCTTCACCGTTGCCCGGTAGGTCTCCTCGTCGGTGGCGGCGAGCAGTGCGCGGACCCGGTCGGCGGCCGGGCGGCGCCCGTTCGACCAGTACATGTCGCGGGTCCGGGAGAGCGCCTCCAGCCAGGGGGCGTGGCGCCTGCGCCCGCTCTGCTCCCAGCGGGCGTCGACCATGAACAGCTCCACCGCCGCGCGGGCCGCGAACGGCAGGCCGTGGTCCCGCACCCAGCTGTCCGCCCACGACGCGGCATTCGGCGAGACGAGTCCGACGACCGCGGCCAGCCCCGCTGCCCCGGCCGGAGAGGGGCTGCCGGCGAGGTGGTGGCGGACCTGGTCGGCGAGCCCGGGGTCGCTGCGGGGCGCGTCCAGGAACTCCTTGATCCAGGCCGCTTCCTCGGCCGTCCGGGCCGCGAGCGTGTCCAGGGACTTCTGCTGCGGCGCGGCGGGCGTGCGCGCCACTCCGCCCCGGCGGGGATGGAGCATCCGCCGCCAGCCGGCCGGCAGCACGAACGTGTCCTCGTCCGGCAGCGTCACGGGCCGCCCGGCGGCCTCACCGGAACCGGAGGCATGCGCATCCGCGGCGGAACCGTCGCCCGAGGGCGCCGCGGCCGACGCCCCGACCTCCCGGTACCCCTTGCGTTCCTTCTCCGCGATCGACTTGACCACCTGCGCGTCCGCGGCCGCCGCGGAGGCGTACTCCTTCGTCTGGGTACGCCCCTCGCTTCCGCAGCGCCCGTGGCGCACCGTCACCGCTGCACCGTCCGCCTCGGTCTCCCAGAACTTCGACGCGCTGCCCTCGACGTACTCCCAGCGACGCACTGGTCCGCCCCCTTCACACCCGTTCGACCCGCACTGACGCGGGCTTCTCGATCAGTGGTTCCACAGTAGAACCGACCACTGACAACGCAGGGTGACCGGGTCCATGCCGCGAGGAAGGGCAGGTCAGTTGCTGTGCGCAAGCTCCTCCCCGCGCACGGCGCGGGCGAACGCGACCCCGGTGACCATGCGTTCCACCTCGTCGGCCGCCGCACTGCCCAGCCGCCGGAGCTCACTGCCGAGCGAGCCCGCCGGATGCGTAGTCAGGAAGGCGCCCGGCAGCTCCAGCGGACGGGAATCCGGAGGGCAGGGCTCCGGATCGGTGACGTCGAGTACGGGCGATCCGGCCGCTCGCCACCTCGTCCGTCACCGCCGCCGTGCCGATCAGGGCGTACGTACGCCCGCGTGCCGGTCAGGGGGCGGAGGGGACGCGCGGACCGCCCGCGGACGTCCACGACGGCGTCACGCCGGTCACCTGGCAGACCATCAGGTACAGCGGGATGGGCGGAGTGTACGGCGTACGGCTGTCGGGCTGGTGGATCAGCCGGGGCCGCACCGCGGGGACGTAGGCCCCACGTGCGTAGGCGGCCTGCGCGGGCCAGTCCAGATCGAGGTCGGAGCCCGACGGGACGATCCACCACCAGCGCTCCCCGTCGTCGAAGACGCAGCCGGTGCGCGGCAGATGAGACATCAGCCGGAAGCCGTACCGCGCCGGCACCCCCACCGCGTCGCAGCCCAGGGTCGCGGAGAGGGCCGAGGGAAGCGGCAGTTGCACGCGGCCGCCGTCACCGGGGCGGCCGGGCTCACGGGGCCGGCGGGTTCCGAGGAGGTGGGACATGGCGTTCTTCAGCATGAGTGCTCCGTGCCGTGCGGCAGTTCTGCCCAGACGATGCGGCCCGAGCCGCCCCCGGTGTCGCGGGACCCCCAGGCACTGCACATCGCGTCGACGAGCAGCAGGCCGCGTCCGTGCTCGTCATCGGCGCCGCGGGACAACTGCGGCCCGCCTGGCTGGTGTCCTTGGTCCTGTACGGCTATGCGCAGCCGGTGATCGAGGCAGCGCAGCTCGCACACGACGCGAGAGCTGGCGGTGTGCACCACCGCGTTGGTGACCAGTTCGGACACGATGAGGATCGCCGCGTCGTGCGCGTCGCCACCCAGCCGCCACTTGTCCAGCCGGGCCCGCGTCAGCCGCCGGGCACCGGCCACCGACTCCGGGTGCGCGGGCAGCGCGAAGCAGTACCGGAGCGCTTCCGTCCCGGGGCTGAGGTCCATGAGCCGGGGGATGAGCGCACTGCCAGGTGCCACGACCGAATCCTCACAGTGGGGGCTGCGTCACGCTTCGCGACCTCTCGAAAGGAGGCGGGCGTGACTAGTGAACTGGTTCACTCACCAACTCTCCCCCTGTCGTGAACACTTGGCAAGGGGCACTCTGAAATTTCCAGAGTGGCTGTGTCTTTGATGCCACGCGCATGGCACACTGCTGGCAAACAGCGCATGGGGAGGTCTGAAGTGAGTGAACCGCGGTCCGCCCCGACCGTGGGTCAGGTCGTTCTCGGCAAGCGCCTGCAGGATCTGCGGGAACGCGTCGGCCTGAGCCGGGACCAGGCTGCCAAGGTGCTGCGTGTCGCGCCCGCGACGATACGCAGGCTGGAGACGGCCGAGGTAGCTCTCAAGATCCCCTATGTACAACTGCTCCTGAAGGCCTACGGGATCTCCGAGGACGAGGCCGACGCCTTCGTCGTCCTCGCCGAGGAGGCCAACAAGCCGGGCTGGTGGCAGCGTTTCCACGACGTACTGCCCGACTGGTTCAGCATGTACGTCAGCCTGGAGGGCGCCGCGAGCCTGCTGCGCATGTACGAGCCGCACTTCGTCCCCGGGCTGCTGCAGACCGAGGAGTACGCGCGCTCGGTGATGCGTACCGGAGCCGTCGGCCAGACCAGGCCGGAGGACATCGAGCGCCATGTGGCACTGCGGATGCAGCGCCAGTCCCTGCTCACCCGGCCGGACGCCCCGCGGCTGTGGGTCGTGATGGACGAGACGGTGCTGCGCCGCCCGGTGGGCAGCCCGGAGGCCATGCGCGCCCAGGTCGACCAGCTGCTCGAAGCGACCGCGCTGCCCAACGTGACCCTCCAGATCGCCGAGTTCTCGACCGGCCATCACCCGGGCACCTACGGGCCCTTCGTGCTTTTCCGGTTCGCCGTCCCGGAGCTCCCCGACATGGTCTACAGCGAGTACCTGACCGGGGCCGTCTACTTCGACGCCCGCCCGGAGGTGGCCTCCTACCTCGAGGTCATGGACCGCATGGCGGCCCAGGCCGCGACTGCACAACGCACGAAGGAAATCCTCCGGGACTTCCGCAAGGAGCTGTGATGACACCCATATACAACGGCATGCCGGCCGCCGATCTGGGATCCGAGGGCTGGTACAAGCCGTGGAGCGGTGGCAACGGCGGCAACTGTGTCGAGGCCATGAAGCTCTCCGACGGAAGAATCGCCATGCGCCAGTCCGCGGACCCGGACGGCCCGGCCCTGATCTACACCCACCGCGAGATCGCCGCGTTCATCCAGGGAGCGAAGGCCGGCCAGGCGGATTTCCTGCTGACCTGACCTGATGGATTGCCCGAGGGAACTCATGGAGTGAGCCCCGCCCGTTGACCGGGCGGGGCTCACTCCGTCTCCGACTGCCGCACACGTGGATTCAGCGCCGGTCACGGGTTCGGCTCTCCCCGTCCGCCGTCGGTGGAGACGAAGGTGCTCCCGCCGCGCGGCATCCCGCCGTCTCGCGTAGTCAAGAGGGGTATGCACGGGGATCACGGAACAAGAGAACAGACGGTGGCCGAGTGAAACCAGCACAGGAGGATCAGTACCTGGAGTCCGTGGCCGCGAGGGCGAAGGCGCTGTACCGCTCGGCGTACGTCCTCGCGGCCGGCGACACACATCTTGCCGAGGACCTGGTCCAGGAGACCCTCAGCCGGGTGTACCCCGGGAGCCGCTTCTACCAGGCGCACGGGCAGAGCAACGACCCCTCGAATCCGTCCAGCGGGTGGGTCGCCAACGACGGTGCGGACGTCAACGACGGGCACGGCGCCGCCAACGTCGGAGTCTCGGCCCTGCGGCTCAAGCTGCCGCTGAGGGACGGCGAAGGGCCGAGCTGCGACCGAACGGCCGGGCGTGCCGGGGCAGGCGACACCTGCGAGCTGAGCGAGCTGCCGAGCGGCGCCGCGCTTCCCGGCGGAGCCCTGGTGATGTCGGAGAAGATCGCGGAGAGGCAGCCGACGGGTCCCGACCCCGTACCCGACTCCGCCATCGCGCACCGCTGGACGACGACGGTCACCCTGAAGCCGACCGGTGCCCAGCTCCAGATGGCGCAGTGGAACACCGCCGGCGACTTCGGTGGCGGAAGCACGCCCGAGCCGACCCGTGACGCTCCGCCGCTCTCCCAGAAGCAGGCGGTGGCCGCACTCACCGGTCCCGTCTGGGCACCGATCCGCGGCGCCGTGGGCTGCCCCGCCGCATTGCCGCAAACAGGGGCAGAACCTCCATGACCTGCTGCGCCGGCCGGTCATGGAGGCCGAGGGTGCGCCGGGCGGCGCGCGGGCACGGTCCTGTCACAGGCCACAATGGACCCCATGTCCCGACGCACCTCACGCCCCAGGCGCCCGTCCGCCGCGAGCGCCCGCACCGTTCCCGTACCGGAGATCACCGCGGCATCGCCCTGCCCGTGCGGGCTGCCCGCCGAGTACGGCGCGTGCTGCGGGCGGCTGCACGCCGGGGCCGCCGCGCCGACCTGCGAGGCGCTGATGCGTTCGCGGTACGCGGCCTTCGCCGTCCGGGACGCCGCGTATCTGCTGCGCACCTGGCACCCCGACACCCGGCCGGAGGTCCTCGACCTCGATCCGGGGGTGCGCTGGGAGCGGCTGGAGATCCTGGGGACGACGCAGGGCAGCGCCTTCCACACCACGGGCACGGTCACCTTCCGGGCGCACTTCGAGGACGACGGCCGCGCCGACTCGCTCCACGAGAAGAGCCGCTTCGTCCGTTGCGAGGGCGCCTGGGTCTACGAGTCGGCGGTCTTCGCCGACTGAGCCGCTCGGCGGGTCCGGTGGTGCACCGCGTCAGACCGGTGCGCCGGCCGGGGCCGCCGGGGACAGCTCCTGCGCGAGGTCCTCCGCCAGCAGCCGCTTGGCGATGACGTCGACCGCGGCGCGCACCCGCGCGTCGTCCGGGCGTTCACCGTCGTGGCCCAGCTGTTCGTTGAGCCACGTCGCCCAGGCGGTCGTGATGGTCGCGGCCTCCCTGCTCCCCGCCTCTGTGTGCGCGAACAGGTGGCCGTCCCCGGTGAGATAGCCCTCCTCGATCATCCGGTCGAAGACGGGCACCAGCACCTCCGGCGGAATCCGGTGCCGGGCCGCGATCAGCCGGAGCCCCGCGTGGCCGACCATCCGGGTGAACAGCTCGACCTGCATCACCGCCCAGGCCCCCGCCATGTCGAGCCGGGTGTCCGATTCGGCGATGATCCGCCGGGCCGTGTCCGGGTCGACCCGCCGCAGGATCTTGGCCACCGAGAACTCGAGCAGCCGCGCCGAGTCGCCGGCGCTCGGTGAGGCGAAGCCCTCGCCCATGTCGGTCGAGCCGGCCCGTACCGTGTCGCGCAGCTTCACCTCCTTCAGGAACAGCGCCACGACGAACCCGAGCACCGCGACCGGCACCGTCCACAGGAACACCGTGTGCAGGGTCTCGGCGTAGGCCTGGGCCAGCGGCGCCGACTGGGCGCCGGGCAGCGAGTGCAGGCCCTCCGGACTCTGCGCCGCCTTCGCCAGCACCGCCGGATCACCGCCGGCCCGCGCCGCCGACGCGACCCCCTCCTTCAGATTGGGGCCGAGCGCGTTGGCGTAGATCGTCCCGAACACCGCCGTACCGAAGGCGCTGCCGAGCGTACGGAAGAACGTCACGCCCGAGGTCGCCGTGCCCAGGTCCGAGTAGTCGACGGTGTTCTGCACCGCGATCGTCAGCACCTGCATGGACAGGCCGATGCCGAGCCCGAGCACCAGCATGTACAGCGACTCCAGCCACACCCCGCTGTCCGGGCCCATCCGGGAGAGCAGGAACAGGCCGACCGCCATGACCAGCGAGCCCACGATGGGGAAGATCCGGTAGCGGCCGGTCTTGCTGACCACGTTGCCGCTGAAGATCGACGCGACCAGCAGACCGACGACCATCGGCAGCGTCCGGACGCCCGAGAGGGTCGCCGAGTCCCCGTCCACATACTGCAGATACGTCGGCAGGAAGATCATCGCGCCGAGCATCGCGAACCCCACGATGAAGCTGAGGATCGAGCAGACCGTGAAGACCGGGTTCCCGAACAGCCGCATCGGCAGCATCGGTTCCCTCGCCCGGAACTCGACGAGGCAGAACAGCGCGAGCGCGGCCAGCCCGAGCACGAACAGGCCGATGATGACGGCCGAGCCCCAGGCGTACTGGTTGCCGCCCCAGCTCGTCGCGAGGATCAGCGAGCTCGCCCCGACCGTGACCAGCGCGATGCCCAGGTAGTCGATGACCGGACGCCCCGCGGCCTTCACGGACGGAATGGTGCGGGCCGCGGCGATGACCACCACGATCGCGATCGGCACATTGACGTAGAACGCCCAGCGCCAGGTCAGATGGTCCGTGAAGAGCCCGCCCAGCAGCGGTCCGACGACGGTGGAGACGCCGAACACCGCACCGATCGCACCCTGGTACTTGCCGCGGTCGCGCAGCGGGATCACATCGGCGATCAGCGCCATCGACGTGACCATCAGACCGCCCGCGCCGATGCCCTGGAGACCGCGCCACACGATCAGCAGCGTCATGTTCGTCGCGAGACCGCAGAGGAACGAACCGGTGATGAAGATGATCGCCGAGAGCTGGAAGACGATCTTCCGGCCGAACAGGTCGCCGAACTTCCCGACCAGGACCGTCGCCACCGTCTCCGCGAGCAGGTACGCGGTGACCACCCACGACATATGGGCGGCGCCCCCCAGGTCCGAGACGATCGTGGGCAGCGCGGTACCCACGATCGTCTGGTCCAGCGCGGCCAGCAGAATGCCCAGCACGATCGTGGCGAAGACGATGTTCCGGCGGCGCGGATCGAGCAGGGGCGGCGCGGCGGCACTCTGCGCGGCGGGGGCGGTCTCGCTGGCAGTGGTCACGTTTGCACCCTCACACCGCGCCCTGTCACCCGCATGCGGGGGACGGCCGGACGTGTCAGGCCAGCAGATCCCGCAGCGACGCCTTCATCCGGGTCACGAACGCCTCCCGCACCGGCTCCGGCACCCGGTCCAGCGAGAGGTACGGATTGAGGTCCTCCAGCTCGACGAGCAGCAGCTCGCCGTCCGCCGTCCGGCACGCGTCGACCCGCTGGATGCCGTGGCCGAGGGTGTTCCACTCGACGAAGGACCGGGCGAACCCCAGATCCGCCGCACTCGCCTCGTACGGCTCCAGCACCCACCGCTGCTCCGGGTGCGGCGCGTACAGCGCGTACTGGAAGTCCTGGTCGACGAAGTAGAAGGACACCTCGTACCGGAAGTCGATCCGCGGCTGGACCAGCTGGGCCCCGTCCGCCTCGGAGGACAGCTCGGGGGAGAGCGCGGGGAGCAGTTCGGGGACCCGTACGAAGCGCAGCCCGGCCGAGTCCGCGCCCAGCTTCGGCTTGATCACGTACTCCTCGGCCCCGGGCAGCAGCCCCAGGTCCGCCGCCCGGTCCACGGTGGGGATCACCGGGTACCCGGCCCGGCTCAGGTCGACGAGGTACTGCTTGCCCGCCATGTCACCCCGCCCGGTCAGCGGGTTGTAGACCCGTGCGTCCAGTTCCCGGGCCCGTGCGCGGAAGGCGTCGTACGCCTCCTGGTAGTGCAGTACCGGGCCGCTGTTGCGTATGACGGCCGCGTCGAAACCGTCCAGCAGCGCGGCGGCGTCGCGCGGATGGCAGAGCGCCGTGTCGAAGTCCTCGCGCAGCCGTGAGGTCAGAAAGACGTCCTCGTCGCAGTAGCGTCGCCCGCGGGCCTCGTAGGCGAGGTCGGTGACGAAGAGGACGGACGGGCGCGGGCCGGCGGCCATGGTGTTTCCCCAAGGGGTGCGTGAGCGGGCGGGTGGTCAATAACCTGGACGGCGTTGCCCGTCAACGACCTTGGAGCGCCATGACGTCTGCCCCGCAAGAGTCGCTCGCCTCGCAAGAGCCGCCCGTGCCCGACATTCTCTCGCCCGGCTTCGCCGCCGATCCCTACGGTGCCTACCGGATCATGCGCGAGAGCGCCCCGCTGATCCGGCACGAGGCGATGAACAGCTACATCGTCTCCCGCTACGAGGACGTCGAACGGGTCTTCAAGGACAAGGCCGGGGAATTCACCACCGACAACTACGACTGGCAGATCGAACCCGTCCACGGCAGGACCATCCTCCAGCTCAGCGGCCGGGAGCACGCCGTGCGCCGGGCCCTGGTCGCCCCGGCCTTCCGGGGCACCGACCTCCAGGAGAAGTTCCTCCCGGTCATCGAGCGCAACGCCCGCGAGCTGATCGACACCTTCCGGCACACCGGCGGGGCCGATCTCGTCGACGCGTTCGCGACCAGGCTCCCCGTCCTGGTCATCGCGGACATGCTCGGTCTGGACAAGGCGGACCACGGCCGCTTCCACGGCTGGTACACCACCGTCATCGCCTTCCTCGGCAACCTCGCGGGCGACCCGGACGTGGCGGCGGCCGGTGAGCGTACCCGGCAGGAATTCGCCGCGTACATGATCCCGGTCATCCAGCAGCGCCGCGCTGCCCCCGGCGACGACCTGCTCTCCGCGCTCTGCGCGGCCGAGGTCGACGGCGTACGCATGAGTGACGAGGACATCAAGGCCTTCTGCAGCCTGCTGCTGGCCGCGGGCGGCGAGACCACCGACAAGGCCATCGCCTCGATCTTCGCCAACCTGCTGACCCACCCCGAGCAGCTCGCGGCCGTACAGGAGGACCGGAGCCTGATCGACCGGGCCTTCGCCGAGACGCTGCGCTTCACCCCGCCGGTGCACATGATCATGCGTCAGGCCGCCACCGATGTGGAGCTCGGCGGCGGCCTGGTGCCCGCCGGGTCGACCGTCACCTGTCTGATCGGCTCGGCCAACCGGGACGCGTCCCGGTACCGCGATCCGGACCGGTTCGACATCTTCCGCACGGACCTGACCAGCACCACGGCGTTCTCCGCGGCGGCCGACCATCTGGCGTTCGCCCTGGGCCGGCACTTCTGCGTGGGCGCGCTGCTGGCCAGGGCCGAGGTGGAGACCGGGGTGAACCAGTTGCTGGACGCGATGCCCGACGTACGGCTCGCGGACGGGTTCACCCCGACCGAGCAGGGTGTCTTCACCCGGGGGCCGCGGTCGCTGCCGGTGCGGTTCACTCCGGTCGCGGGCTGAGTCAGGGGCGGCGGTCCGGATCGCCGGGCCGCCGCCCCCGGTGGGGCGTCAGCCGATGTGGGTACAGATGTTGTCCGTGGACCCGTGGATCATGCGCAGCGTCTTGTATCTGGTGGCGCTGATGTCCAGCGTGTAGATCCCGTCGATCAGTTGCTCGCCGCGCGGCAGGTTGCTGTCGTGCTCGCCGATCCCGGCGAGCACGGGCCCGACCGCGTGCCAGCGCTGCGAACCGTCCGCGTGGTAGTCGACGAGCGCGCTGCCACTGGCGTCGGCGTCGTGGAACGCGCCGGTGTCGGTGTTGGTGACCCGGATGACCAGGGCGCCCTTGTACGCGATTTCCGAGGGCGAGCCGTCGGGGTGTGTGGCCAGCACCTTCTGTACGACCTCGTCCACGACTGGTTCGGCGTGGATCGGGACGTCGCAGCGGGCGCCCGCCGCCGCGTCGAACGGGGCGGTGGGCGCGGGCTCCCAGCCGGCTCCGGTGCCGGAGGCGGCCGGTGTGCCGGCCGAGGCGGGCGCCGCGGTCAGCAGCGCGGCGGTGAGTGCGAGTGCGGAAACAACGGTGGTCCGGTGCATTCGGTCTCCCGGTGGCGGGGGCACCCTGGGTGACACCGCGGCCGGTGTGCCCCCGTACACCGGCCGGCTTCTCACTCGGACGAGCATGCACCCGGCGCGGCGGGTCTGTCCCGGGGGCGCGCACGGACGGCGTCCGGACGGGTGCCCCGCACCGGCTCAGCGGATGTGGCGCCCCGAGATCGCCCGCGCGATGACCAGGCGCTGGATCTCGCTGGTCCCCTCGAAGATCGTGTAGATCTTGGCGTCGCGGTACATCCGTTCGACGGGATGCTCCCGGCTGTACCCGGCGCCGCCGAGGATCTGCACGGCCTTCTCCGTCGCGGACACGGCGAGTTCACCGGCGCGCAGCTTGGACATGGAGCCCTGCCCCGCGTCGAAGGTCCGGTCGTTGCGGGCCATCCAGGCGGCCTGCCAGATCAGCAGCCGCACGGACTCGATCTCGGTACGGATGTCGGCGAGCGCGAAGGCGATCGACTGGTTCTCGATGATGGGGCGGCCGAACGCCTCGCGCTGCCCCGCGTACTCCAGCGCGTACTCGTACGCCGCGCGCGCGATGCCGAGCGCCTGGGCGCCGACCGTGGGGCGGCTGACCTCGAAGGTCGCCATCGCCGCCTGCCCCTTGGCGTTGGTGCCCTCGCGGGCGCGGGCGAGCCGTGCGTCCAGCTTCTCCTTTCCGCCGAGCAGGCAGTGCCCGGGGACCCGGACGTCGTCGAGGAAGACGTCCGCGGTGTGCGAGGCGCGCAGGCCGAGCTTCTTGATGGTGCGGCTCGCCTCCAGGCCCTTCGTGGCCGGCGGCACGATGAACGCGGCCTGCCCGCGGGCGCCGAGCGCCGGGTCGACCGAGGCGACGACCACATGGATCTCGGCGATGCCCCCGTTGGTGATCCAGGCCTTCTGGCCGGAGAGCACCCACTCGTCCCGGGCCTCGTCGTAGCGGGCCTTCGTGGTCATCGCGGAGACGTCGGAGCCGGCCTGTGGTTCGGAGACGCAGAACGCCGCCACCTTCGGGTCGTCCTCGTCGCCGTAGCACTGCGGAACCCACTCGGCGAGCTGGTCCGGAGTGCCGGAGGCGAAGATCCCGGCGACGGCGAGAGAGGTGCCGAAGAGCGCCATGCCGATTCCGGCATCGCCCCAGAACAGCTCCTCGTTGGCTATCTGGAGGGAGAGCCCTGTCGGGTCGCCGTACATGTCGGCCAGCGACTCGAAACCGTACAGCCCGATCCTGGCCGCTTCCTGGATGACCGGCCAGGGGGTCTCCTCGCGGGCGTCCCATTCGGCGGCCGCCGGGCGCACCACCTGGGCGGCGAAGCCGTGCACCCACTTACGGAGGTCCTGCTGCTCCTCGGTGAGGGCGAGGGAGAAGTAGCTCATCGGGTCAGGCCTTCGGGATGTCGAAGTAGCGGGTGAGGCCCGAGGCGAGACCGACGTCGCCGGCCACCTTCAGCTTGCGCATCATGAACATCGTCACCGGATTGCCGTTGCCGGAGACCAGCTTGAGGAACTCGGCGTCCCCCATCACCAGGGTCGTACGCGGTTCGGCGTCGGAGCGGCCCTCGCTGACGGTGCAGGCGCCGTCCGCGATCGAGGTCTCGAAGACCGCGTCGCTGTCCCCGGTGATCTTCCAGCGGATCAGCGCCCTGAGCTGACCCGCGGCGTCCGGGCGGAACTGCTGCCTCATCCGGCCGAAGACCTCGCTGAGCACCCGGGTGCGCAGTTCGCCGTGCATGACCTCGCCGAGTTGCCTGGCGGACAGGCCCTTGACGATCCGTGCGAACTCCGGCGGGGAGACGGCCGCGAAGTCGAGTGCGGCCAGTTCACCGGTGAGGTTGCCGCTGCTGTTGTCGGCCACGCCAGTTCCTTACTCTGAAGTAAACTTACTTTTGAGTAAGGTAAGCGTCGGGCCGCCCCTCCGCAAGGCGGTGCGGGAGCGGTGCGCCGCGGGGGGAGTCACCAGGCCTTGCCGGGGCGCACCGTCAGCAGGGGGTGGTGGGCGGCCAGGAGCTTGTTGGCGCGGGCCAGCTCCGACAGGGCCTGCTCACGGTCGGCCTGGTCCTCGATGCCGAGCCGGGGACCGCGGAACCTGCGGACCTCGCGCGCGGCGCACTCGGCGTCGAACTCCGCCTCCAGGATGTGCGGCGGGATGCAGGAGCCGATCAGTGCGGCGACCCGGTCCGGAATCGGCACGGGGACGAGGAGGTGCGAGGCGGTCATGGGGTGTTCCCTCTCGAATGGTGGCCAGGAGGTCATGCGGTGCGGCCGCCGGGTGGGCGGCCGACTCCTCCATGTGTACGGGACGCGGTTCCGGGTTTCTCGTTGAGAACGTCTCCGTGTGGCAACCGTTTGGGAGTGACCGGGTATTTCGCCTTACCCATAAGTAAGTTGACTCGACGTGAGGTCCGTGATCCGACCTGAGACCGTTCCGCGGGACTATTACAGGACGGATTCCTGACCCCGGGCCTGCAACTGCAGCGCCCGCAGCACCGCCTCGGTGGAGAACCTGCTCTCGGGGTCGATCAGTTGTTCTCCGAAGATGGACTCCAGGTTGCGCATGCGGTAACGGACCGTCTGTGGGTGGACGTCGAGCAGCTCGCCCATGTGGGCCGCGGTGCCGCGGGTGTCGAGCCAGATGCGCAGGGTCTCGACGAGGCGTTCGCGCCGGTTGGCGCTGATTCCGGCGATGGGCGCGAGTTCCCGCTGGGCGAGCTGGTCCAGGAGGACCGGATCGGACAGCAGCCACAGGGTGATGAGGTGGTCCTCGCACAGGACGAACGGCGCGTCGTCGATGACACCGGCATCGACGAGTTCGAGGACCCGCCTGGCCCAGCGGATCGAGTCCGAGGCCAGGGCGGTGGGGACGGTCAGGCCGATCGCCGCGCGGGTGCCCAGGAGCGACTGGTCGAGCATGGATCTTCGCGCGTCGTCGAGCGGTCCCGGGATCAGTAAGTGCGGCTGGGGATCGCTGAGATCGGCCAGGATGTCGCGGTCGGCGCTGACCCGGTCGAGCCTGGCCGGAGCGCGCACGGCGACGAGGGTGACCTCCTCGGGCAGCGTCCACCCGGTCTGTTCGCACAGCTCGGCGATGGCGGTACGGGGTACGGGGCGGCCGGCCAGGATCAGATGGAGCAGGCGCCGGCGCATGGCCTCGCCCTGCTCGCCCGACTGCGACTGCACCTCCAGGAAGCCCTCGCGGGAGAGTGATTCGAGCTCGTCTATGTAGGCGAAGAGGGCGTCCGCGAAGCTGAGCATCAGGGTCGGTGAGAAGTTGTAACTGCGGCCGACCTTCTTCGCCCGCCGCAGCGCGACCCGTGCGCCGAGCCGGTACGCGCCCTGGAGCGTTTCCATGGTGCGGCCCTCGTAGGCCTCGAACCGGCCGAAACGGCGGCACATGTCGTCACGCAGCGAGGTCGATGTGGACGGTTCGGCGACCAGGTCCACGAAGGAGGAGAGGCTCTGTTCCACGCCGACCCGAATGGCCTGGCCGTTGGGTCCGCTGAGCAGGCGCGCGTATTCCGGATAGGCCCGGGTGACCTCGACGCCGATCTCCTTGATGAGGCTCGGCAGTTCGGGCCGCATGATGGCGGCGAACTCCTGGGGAAGCGGTCCCAGCGGATCCCCCGTGTCCAATGGCGAAATGACATCTCGCATGACGTGTCCCCTTGCTCTCCGGCGCCCGGTGGGGGTGAGGCAGTGGGGGAAAGCGCTCCCACGAACCGACAGGTGCGTACCAAGTCCGCGATGAAGATAGACCAAGTCAGCTGCGGTGCCCACCACTTGTGCAAGATCGAAGTGCAGGGGGCACACATCCTGGCCGCATCGTGGTGCTCCGGTGCAGGTAGGGCGGGAGTGCTCACTTCCGGACAATATTTTCAGCCGCCTGCTTCGTCACGGAATAGGGCCGGCGGAGCGGCGGGGTGCCGGACTGTGGTGCCATGAGCGGATTCGGCCCGTGCCGTAAAGCGGAGCCGGGCATTCAGTGACCTGGCTTTCCTGCTCACGGAGTGACAAAGAGACAGTGGAAGCGGTTTCGTCCCGGGTGTACGGAATGCCCCAGCCGGCTTCCGGTGCGCCGGCGCCCGGCAGGAGCGGCGGGGGCAGGAAGGCCCGGCGGGTGGATATGCGCTCCTCCGCCGGGAGAATGCTTCCGCCGCTGTGCGGCCCGGGCCACCGACCGGTGCTCTCCGTGTCCGCACCGGGTGCGGCGGTCCCCGGTCCGGTGGGCGGGTCCGGGCCCTCGTGGCGCATCCCCGGTGCGGCTGCCCCTGCCGGTGAGCCGTGGGTGCCTCCGCGGCCCGTACGACTGCCCGGTGCAAGCTGCCCGACGGAACCGCGAGCGATACTGCGCACTAAATGACAAGTGGTTCGGGAGAGTTAGTAAGCCGGGTACGAGAAAAGAACTCCGTGCGAGCAATTTCGACCAGCAGGATTGTGCTGGAAGTTTCTCGCAAGTAACGTCACGGCCTGTCACAGATTAGATGTGGCCGAGAGTGTACGTCTCCCCCTCGGAGAAGTGGTTCGTAGACGTGCTTCCTGCCCCTTGGGCAGCTGTGAAGCACGTCCCCGCAAGCAGTGCCACCCGCATTGTCGAATCGGAGGAACTAACTGTGCGTAATACCCTCAAGAAGATCGCCGTCACCACCGGCGTGGCTTCTGCGGCTGTCGTACTCGGTGCCGTCCCGTCCATGGCCCTCGCCGCCACCACGTGGACGGTCTCGCCCAACCCGGCTCCCTTCACCGCCGTGTCGACCAACACCGTCCTGTCGGTGAGCGGCATCCCGCTCACGTGTCCGACGGCGAGCGCGGCCGGTTCCGCGTTCAGCGCCACTGGCAACCCCGCCACGGTCGGCAACATCACCTCGGCCTCCTTCGGCACGACGTCCAGCCCGTGCACGAGTGCACTCGGCCCCGTCACGCCGGTCGCCACGACCACACCGGCGTGGCAGCTCGTGGCCCAGGACTACACCTCCGGTGTGACCACCGGCTACATCAAGAACATCCAGGCCAAGCTCACCGTTCTCACCTGCACCTTCAACGTCACCGGTGAGGTCAACGCCAAGTACACGAACAGCACCAAGAAGCTGTCGGTCTCCAACTCGAGCGCCCACCAGCTGACCGTCTCGGGCGCCACCGCCGCCTGTGCCGGGATCGTCGCCAACGGGGCCCACCCGACCTTCACGGGCGACTACAGCGTCACCGGGATCACGAGCATCATCGGCACCTGACGGACTGCCGGGGTGCCGGGCAGTCGAACCTTCAGCAGACCGCACCGCGGGAACCCTGCCGTGCGGTCTGCGCCGTCGATGGAAGGAAATGACGAGGGATGATGATGCGCGGGACAGCAGAGCGGAGCCGTGGGCGTGTGACGGCACGGAGCGGAGCCGTTCTGGCCGCGGTCCTCATGGCCGGAATGATCCCTGGCGCGCAGGCGTCCGCCGGGGGTCGTGACGTCCACATCGACGTGAAGTACGGCTGCGACTTCCCCTCCGGGACCAGACCGGTCACGGTCCGCGTGTCCGCGACGGTTCCGGACGAGGGTGAGGTGGACAAGCCCGTTCAGCTCAGGGACGTGAGCACCGAGCTGGCTCTGCCCGAGGCCGGCCTGCCGGACCTGGCCGGCCTCGGGGAGGGGGGCGCCGAGGTCGAGACCAAGCTGACCATGGGTGTGGCGCAGGGCGATCACACTGCCGAGAGCGTATGGATCGGGACCACCGACGACCCGGTGGCCGTTCCGGACGCGGGGGAGTTCACCGTCACCTCATCCGGTGACGTTCCCTCGGTGACCGCGGGCTCGTCCGGCGGCCTCACCTTCACGGCGGGGAAGCTCACCGCGCTGCTGACCTCACCGAAGACCGCCGACCCGGCAGCCGAGCCCTCGGCCGTGATGCTGAACTGTGTCCCGGAGCCGGACCAGGTCCTGGAGCTCGGCACGGTACGGATCGCCGGAGACCCGGAGTGGCCTTCGCCGCAGTCCTCCGCGACCGGGGACGACACGGCCTCCGGCGACAGCGGCACCAGCCGCGACGAGGCGACACCGAAGCTGGACGACCCGGTGAAGCCGACCCTCCAGGACGGGAAGGCCCCGCCCTGTGTGGGCGACCAGGAAGACCAGTTCAGCCTGAACGCCTACGTCACCGGCTACGCGAACGTGGCCAAGCTCAAGGGTGCCACGCTGTTTCCGGTCGCCTGCTCGCAGATCGAACAGGGCGCGACGGTGATCAAGATCCAGGACGGTCTCGTCCACATCTTCCAGGACTCGTCGGTGCTCCTGGACTACCGGGGCAAGCCGCAACTGCCGCCTGCCACGGGTACGTTCCTGACGTTCGGCTTCATGCCGACGACCGCGACTCTGGAGATGACCCAGATCCCGCCGGCCGACGGCCCGGACGGCAAGCCGTCGGCCAACATCCATTCCGACCTGAAGATCCTCAGCCCGGGAAACAGTGAGGGCACGACCACCATCGATCTCCAGCTCCAGTTGCGGCTGCGCGACGTGAAGGTCAACGGCGTCGCCCTGGACGTCGGCGCCAACTGCCGTACCGAACGGCCCTTCAACCTGCCGCTTCAGGGGAAAATGGTCCTCAAGGACGGCGTCCAGACCGGATACACACTGGTCACGGGCGGTGTCCTCACCGGCCAGGTCACCCTGCCGCCGTTCTCGGGCTGCGGGGTCGGTGAGGACCTGGATGACATCTTCACCGCCTCCATATCGGGTGTACCCGGCTATGTGAAGCAGGTCCAGGCGCCGCCCTGTGCGGCGGCCCAGCACATCCCGACCGTGTGCACGGAGGACGGTCAGCCGGTGCAGGTTCCCAAGCCGCAGCGCTGAACGCTTCCGGTCCGCCGCGGTCCGCGCCGAAACCGCATCACCCCATTCGCTCAGCCCACCATGAATTGAGGGAGTAATGAGAGCTGTCCCGAAGAGATGGCGTACCGGCCTGCTCGCCGCCGGCGCCGCCGCGGTGGTCGCAATCCCGCTGACCCCTCTTTCCGCCTCCGCCGCCACCGCCGCCGCGAACCTCAACGGGCACTGGGCGCCCTTCTCCCGCTGCCCCGTCGACGATCCCGCCATGCTCGCGGCGGACGGCCAGGACCTCGTGGCGTCCTGTGTGTCCTCGTACTCACCCGGCGGTGCCATCAAGCTGGGCAGCACCGAGGCCACCACCGGCGCCAACGACATGCAGTTCGGCGTCATCCAGGACACCGCCGCCGGTACGTTCAAGGTCATTCCCCCGGCCGGCGGCGCGCTCGTGGGAGCGCCGACGACCATCCCCGGCGGGCTGCTCGGGCTCATGTGCCCCAGCGACATCCCGGTCGTCAGTGCCGTCTGCCAGCAGATCACCAACGTCAGTCTGAACAAGGTGAACGCGACGGTGGAGTCCGCCGGTGCGCCCACCGAGTTCAATCTGACGGCCGGGCTCATCACCGGGCAGCCGATCGTCAAACTGCCCGTGCGGATACACCTGGAGAACCCGCTCCTCGGCTCCAACTGCTACATAGGGTCGGCATCGGACCCCGTGATCCTGCGTCCGCAGAACACGACGGCTCCGGCCCTCGCCATCGAGCGCTTCGACGGTGACGGTACGCCCAACGCCACCGAGGGCTCGATGCTGAGGTTCGCGCTCACCGGGAACACCCAGGGCGACGCCACGTTCTCCGTGCCGAAGGCCACCGGCTGCGGTCTGGGCGGAATCCTGAGCTGGGCGGTGAACCTGAAGACGGGCCTGCCGTCCGCCTCGGGGAACAACCACCTCACGCTCAACAACGCCTCGACGTACAGCGGCGCGCTCACCGCACCCGGGCTCGTCCTTCCCAACGCGGGCAAGGTGCTTTCCCGGAACTGGCACTCCGCGGTGAAGTAACACCGCTTCTCAGCGACGTTCGACGATGCCCGCCCCGTCCGGGAAATCCGCCGGAGGGGCGGGCATCGTCATGGGCCGTTCCATACGAAAGTGAGCACTCCGGATGACAACGGAGGCTCCGGGGCTACTCACTTGCCGACAACTCGGCATGCGTCCCTGCTCACCTCCGTACAGAAACAGCACCGTCGTCGAGAACCGCGCAGAAAGTTCAGGAACCGCTATTGCGGAGGCAGGTTACTGAGCCGTAGCGTCCCAGGACCAGGGGCGGTTCCCCCGCTGCCGGGGCCCAGCGGCCCCGACTCGCACGCCGGTGATCTTGCGCAGATTCCGACAAAGCCGCCGTACGACTTTGTCACTTGGTGACAAGTGATCCACAACGAGCACCTCGTTCGTCGATTCCCGCTGTTCAACGGCTTGTCCTGGCGGTTTCAGCGGACATAACGTGCGCCTCCTGGTGCATGTGTGACGAGCCGCCATCGGATTTCTCAGAGCCGGAGCGCTGACAGATGACCACGTTCACCTACACGTCGAGGGAGGGCCGATGGGAATCGAAGTAGTCGTTGAAGGCCTTACGAAATCCTTCGGTAAGCAGAACATCTGGCAGGACGTCAGCCTCACCCTGCCAGCCGGCGAAGTGAGTGTGATGCTCGGTCCTTCCGGTACCGGAAAGACCGTCTTCCTGAAATCGCTCATCGGACTGCTCAAGCCCGAGCAGGGGCGCGTGCTCATCAACGGCGTCGACATGGTGAACAGCCCAGAGCGGAAGATCATGGAGACCCGGAAGCTCTTCGGTCTCATGTTCCAGGACGGTGCGCTCTTCGGGTCGATGTCCCTCTTCGACAACATCGCCTTTCCCCTGCGTGAGCACACGCGAAAGAAGGAATCGGAAATCCGCCGGATCGTCATGGAGCGGATTGACATCGTCGGCCTTCTCGGCGCCGAGGACAAACTGCCCGGTGAGATATCCGGCGGCATGCGCAAGCGCGCCGGGCTGGCCCGTGCCCTCGTCCTGGACCCGCAGATCATTCTCTGCGACGAGCCGGACTCCGGGCTCGACCCGGTCCGCACCGCCTACATCTCGCAGCTGCTCATCGACCTCAACGCGCAGATCGACGCGACGATGCTGATCGTCACTCACAACCTCGACATCGCGGCCACCGTCCCGGACAACATGGGCATGCTGTTCTGCCGCAACCTCGTCACCTTCGGGCCGCGCGAGGTGCTGCTGACCAGCGATCTGCCCGTCGTCTCCCAGTTCCTCTCCGGCCGCCGCGAAGGGCCCATCGGCATGTCGGAGGAGAAGGACGCCGCCACCCTCGCCGCCGAGGAGGTCAACGGCTACGGGCAGGGCATCAGTTCGGCCAACGCCACACGCACCGTGGTCCCCCAGCTGGAGCCCTCACCGGGCCTGCCCGTACGGCAGGGCGCGCTGCGCCGCCGGGAGCGGGTCATGTCGATGATGGGGCAGCTGCCGGAGGCCGCCCGTACGGCGATCCTGAACAGCTACAGCCCCGCCGCCGGCGGTGGACGCCCGTGACCGCCCCCATGCCGGTGCGGCCCCCCGAGCCGCCCGTGGACCGGGTGCCGGAGAAGGCGCCGGAGGAGCACCGCCCGACCCGGCTGTTCGCCCCGCTGCGGGAGACGGGCAGGCTCTTCACCCTCGCCGGGACCGTGTGCCGCGAGACCTTCCGCCGGCCCTTCCAGGTGCGGGAGTTCATCGAACAGTTCTGGTTCGTCGCCAGCGTCACCATCCTGCCCGCCGCCCTCGTGTCCATCCCGTTCGGCGCGGTCATCGCCCTCCAGGTCGGCTCCCTCACCCAGCAGCTCGGCGCCCAGTCGTTCACCGGCGGCGCCAGCGTCCTCGCCGTCATCCAGCAGGCCAGCCCGATCATCGTGGCGCTGCTGGTCTCCGGGGCCGCCGGGTCGGCCATCTGCGCCGACCTCGGATCACGCAAGATCCGCGAGGAGCTCGACGCGATGGAGGTCATGGGTGTCTCGCCCGTCCAGCGCCTCGTCGTCCCGCGGGTGCTGGCGACGATGCTGGTGGCCGTCCTGCTGAACGGACTGGTCTCCGTCGTCGGCACGCTCGGCGGCTACTTCTTCAACGTGATCCTGCAGCACGGCACCCCCGGCGCCTACCTGTCCAGCTTCTCCGCCCTGGCCCAGCTGCCCGACCTGTACATCAGCGAGATCAAGGCCCTGATCTTCGGCTTCATCGCGGGCATCGTCGCCGCCTACCGCGGCCTCAACCCGCGCGGCGGGCCGAAGGGCGTCGGGGACGCGGTCAACCAGTCCGTCGTCATCACCTTCATGCTGCTGTTCTTCGTGAACATGATCCTCACGGCGATCTACCTCCAGATCGTCCCCGCGAAGGGGAGCTGACCGATGTCGATGCTCAGCTGGCTCGACCGATCCGGTGACCAACTCACCTTCTACGTAAGGGCCCTGCTCTGGATCCCCAGGACCCTGCGGCGCTACCTCAAGGAGGTGCAGCGGCTCCTCGCCGAGGTCGCCTTCGGCAGCGGCGGTCTCGGCGTCGTCGGCGGCACCATCGGCGTGATGATCGCGATGACGCTGGCCACCGGCACGGTCGTCGGCCTCCAGGGGTACGCCGCGCTCAACCAGATCGGCACCGCCGCCTTCACCGGCTTCATCTCCGCCTACTTCAACACCCGTGAGATCGCCCCGCTCGTCGCCGGACTCGCGCTCTCCGCGACCGTCGGCGCGGGCTTCACCGCCCAGCTCGGCGCCATGCGGATCAACGAGGAGATCGACGGCCTGGAGGCGATGGGCGTGCGGTCCATGCCCTACCTCGTCACCACCCGCATCATCGCCGGGGTCGTCGCCATCATCCCGCTGTACGCGATCGGGCTGCTCTCCTCGTACGTCTCCTCCCGCTACGTCACCGTCCTGTTCAACGGGCAGTCGGCCGGCACCTACGACCACTACTTCAATCTCTTCCTGTCCCCGCAGGACGTGCTGCTGTCGGTGCTCAAGGTGCTGATCTTCAGCGTGATGGTGATCCTCGCGCACTGCTACTACGGCTTCCACGCCACCGGCGGCCCCGCCGGGGTGGGAGTGGCGGTCGGCCGGTCGGTGCGCAACGCGATCGTGCTGATCAGCGTCACCGACTTCTTCCTCTCGCTCGCCATCTGGGGCGCCACGACGACCGTGAAGGTGGCCGGCTGATGAATACCCGGACCACGCGGACCGCCCGCCGCAGACTCGCCGGAGTAGCCCTCCTGCTCGTGCCCGCCGTACTCATCTGGGTGTCGATAGCCGTGTACAACAAGGACTTCACCGACGACGCGACGGTGACGGTACGGACCGGAAGCGTCGGCAACGAGATGCACGAAAACGCCGACGTGAAGCTGCGCGGAGTCGTCATCGGCCAGGTCCGCGACATCTCGGCCGACGGCGAGGGCGCCCGCCTCACCCTCGCGATCAAGCCCGGCCGGCTCGACCGGATCCCGGCCGACGTCACCGCCCAGATGCTGCCCACCACCCTGTTCGGCGAACGGTTCGTGGCACTCGTGCCGCCCGCCGTACCGTCCGCGCGGACGCTGCGGGCCGGGGCCGTCATCCCGCAGGACCGCTCCAGCAACGCCATCGAGCTGGAAGAGGTCCTCGACAACGTCCTGCCGCTGCTGACCGCGGTACAGCCGGCGAAACTCTCCGCCACCCTCAACGCGGTCTCCCAGGCCCTGCGGGGACGCGGCGAGAAGCTCGGCGACACCCTCGTCAGGCTCGACGCGCACCTCCAGAAGTTCAACCCCCAACTCCCCACGCTCAACGCCGACATCAAGGAACTCGTCAAGGTGAGCAGGGTGTACGGGGACGCCGCACCGGATGTCCTGGACGCACTCACCGACTTCACCACCACCAGCGGCACCCTCGCCGACCAGCAGGCGGAGCTCGCCGACCTCTACGGCTCCACGACCTCCTCCGCACAGGACCTCACCTCGTTCCTCCAGGAGAACAAGGACAACCTCATCCGGCTCTCCGCCACGGGCAGGCCGACGCTGGAACTCCTCGCGAAGTACTCCGACGAATTCCCCTGCACGCTGCGGACCGTGGCCGGATTCGTCCCCGCGATGGACAAGGCGCTCGGCAAGGGCACCGGACAGCCCGGCCTCCACGTCACCGTCAAGTCCGTGAAGTCCAGAGGGAAGTACGTGTCCGGCAAGGACACCCCGGTCTACGACGCGACCGGCGGACCGCACTGCTACTCCGTGCCGTACGTCGGTACGACCGAGCCGACGGCCGCCGGACGCGCGGCCGCCTCCCCGGCCCCCGGCGACAAGACGGCCGCGGACCAGCCGACCGGCACCGGAGCCAGTCCCACGGACACCTCCCTCGGCATGCCCAACTCCCCGCAGGAGAGCCGGCTCGTCAACGAGCTGGTCGCTCCCTCACTGAAAGTCCAGCCGCAGACCCTGCCCGACTGGAGCAGCGTGCTCATCGGTCCGGCCTTCCGCGGCGCGGAGGTGAAGCTCAAGTGAAGCGCCGCTCCCTCGCGGGACCGCTCGCGAAATCGATCGTATTCATCCTGGTGACCGTCCTGGCCACCACCGTCCTGGGGCTGTCCATCGCCAACACCGGGGTCGGTGACACCACCACGTACAAGGCGAGGTTCACCGACGCCACCGGGCTGCTCGTCGGCGACAGCGTACGGATCGCCGGGGTCAAGGTCGGGCAGGTCGAGTCGATCAAGGTCGTGGACAGGCGGCGCGCCGAGGTCGGCTTCGCCGTCCGCAAGGGACGCAGCCTCCCCGCCTCTGTGACCGCGTCGATCAAGTACCTCAACATGGTCGGGCAGCGCTACGTCGACCTCGACCAGGGCGCCGGACCGGTCGGCCGGAGCTTCGCCGCCGGAGCGACCATTCCGCTCTCACGCACCACACCGGCCCTCGACCTGACCCAGCTCTTCAACGGCTTCCAGCCGCTCTTCGAAGGACTGTCCCCGCCCGACGTCAACCAGCTCGCCGGCTCCATCGTCCAAGTGCTCCAGGGCGAGGGCGGCACCGTCGACAGCATCCTCCAGCACGTCGGTTCACTGACCACCACGGTCGCGGCCAAGGACAAGGTGATCGGCGAGGTGATCAAGAACCTCAACACGGTCCTGAAGACCGTGAACGACCGGGAGGCCGGCTTCAACGACCTCGTCGACACGCTCCAGCAGCTCGTCACGGGCTTCTCCGGCGACCGCAAGCCGCTCGGACAGGCGGTCACCGCGATGGGCGCGCTCACCACCGTCACCGCCGACCTGCTCCAGGACGGACGCAAGCCCCTCAAGGACGACATCAAGCAACTCGGCCGACTCTCCGACCAGTTGGGCAAGGGCACTCCGCAGATCGAGAACTTCCTGAAGAAGACCCCCGCCAAGATGGAGGCGATCGGCCGGCTCGCCTCGTACGGTTCCTGGCTCAACCTCTACCTCTGCGAGGCCAAGGTCAGCGGTGTGAGCACCGAGGACGGCAGCGAGCCGCCCACCGGCATCGCGATCACCCAGCCGAGGTGCCTGGCATGAGAATCAAACCCCTGCGGGAACGCAACCCCGTCGCCATCGGCATCGCCGGACTCCTCGTCCTGGCCCTCATCGGCTTCGGCGCCTACCGCGCCGACTCGCTGCCCTTCATCGGCGGCGGCACCACCTACACCGCCGACTTCACCGAGTCCGCCGGGCTCGGCGACGGCGACGAGGTACGGATCGCCGGCGTCAAGGTCGGCGAGGTCACCGGAGTCTCGCTCGACGGCGCCAAGGTCAAGGTCAGCTTCCGGGTCAAGGACGCCTGGATCGGCGACTCCTCCACCGTGGGCATCGCCATCAAGACCCTGCTGGGCGACAAGTACCTCGCCGTCGACCCGCTCGGCGCCGGGCCCCAGGACCCGGACCGGCGCATCACCGCGAGCCGCACCACGTCCCCGTACGACGTCACCCAGGCGTTCAACGGACTCGGCGAGACCATCGGGGAGATCGACACGAAGCAGCTCGCCAAGAGCTTCGAGACGATCTCCGCCACCTTCAAGGACTCGCCGCCCGATGTGAAGAGCGCCGCCGACGGGCTCTCCGCGCTCTCCAGGACCGTCTCCCAACGGGACGCCCAGCTGGCCACGCTCCTCAAGGGCAGCAAGCAGCTGACCCGGACCCTCGCCCACAAGAAGAGCAGCTTCGAGACCCTGCTGGAGGACGGCAACCTGCTCCTCGGCGAGATCCAGGCCCGCCGCGACTCCATCCATCTGCTGCTCACCGGCACCCGGGACCTCGGCACCCAGCTCACCGGCCTGGTCGCGGACAACAACAAGCAGCTGAAGCCCACCCTGGCGTCGCTCGGCCGGGTCACCGCCGTCCTGGTCAAGAACCGCAAGAGCCTCGACAAGGTGCTGTCGCTGGCGGGTTCCTACAACCGGCTCGTCGGCAACACGCTCGGCAACGGCCGCTGGCTCGACAACTACGTCTGCGGGGTCGTCCCGAGGGACTACCTCCCCGCCGGCACGCCCCCGGCCACCGGATGCATGCCACCCAAGCAGCAAGGCGGCCGCTGACATGAGAATCACGCGCATCGTCGGCATCGGCGCCGGACTCGCCGTCGTGGCTGTCGCGGCCACCTCCGGCGTGATGGCCATGGACGACGAGGGGAAGACGACGGTCACCGCCTACTTCGACCAGGCCACCGGCGTGTACGCCGGATCGGACCTGCGGATCCTCGGAGTGAAGGTGGGCACCGTCGAGTCGGTGCGGCCGAAGGGCGAGGAGGTCGAGGTCAGGCTCCGCCTCGACAAGGGCGTCAAGGTGCCCAAGGACGTGCACGCCGTGGTCGTCGCCCCCAGCCTGGTCGCCGACCGGTACGTCCAGCTCGCGCCCGCGTACAAAGGGGGACCGGTGCTGGCGGACGAGGCCGAACTGCCCGCCTCGCACAACGCGACCCCGGTCGAGGTCGATCAGCTGTACGCCTCCATCACGGAACTCTCCACCGCGCTCGGCCCCGACGGGGCCAACTCCGACGGCGCGCTGGCGAAGCTCCTGGACACCGGGGCGAAGAACCTCGACGGCAACGGAAGGGCGATCGGGAACTCCATCGAGCAGTTCGGCAAGGCGACGAAGACCCTCGACAAGAGCAGCGGGAACCTCTTCGACACCCTGTCCTACCTCCAGACCTTCACCACCATGCTGAAGGACAACGACGGCAACGTCCGCGAGGCCGAACAACAGCTCAACTCGGTCACCGGATTCCTGGCCGACGACAAGAAGAACCTCAGCGCGGCCCTGAAGGAACTGGGCACCGCCCTCGGACAGGTCAAGACCTTCATCAAGGACAACCGCGGCGCCCTCAAGGCGAACGTGGACGCCCTGGTGCCGGTCACTCAGGCCCTGGTCGACCAGCGGGCCTCGCTCGCCGAGGCGATGGACACGCTGCCGCTCGCCGCGGACAACGTGATCAAGGCCTACGACCCGTTGAACCGCACCATCAACGGCCGTACCAACCTCAATGAACTCTCCATGGGCGGACCGCTCACGGACGAGCCCATCGCCCTGAGCGGACTGTCGCCCGTGGACGCCGCCCGCCAGGAGGCGCTGCCGTCGCTGCCCCTGCCCGCCGTGGGCACCGTCTACGGCACCCCCGAGAAGACCGCCACGCAGAAGAAGGGGGCGAAGCGATGAAGCGCGTCCTGCGCCGGCCCGGCGCCCGCGCGACCGGTGTCGCCGCCGTGCTGGCGGTGGCCGTCGGCCTGACCCTGATCGTCACCACGGTCGACCTGCCGACGTTCACCGGCATCGACCAGGTGCCGCTGCCGGGCGGCGCGGACCTCGGCGACCACCCGTACGAGATCACCGCCGAGTTCGGGGACGTGCTCAGCCTCGCCCCGCAGTCCTCGGTGAAGGTCAACGACGTGGCCGTCGGCCGGGTCACCAAGATCTCCCTGGCCCCGGGCAGCTGGAACGCCAGGGTCACCATGCGGGTCAACGGCAGGATCAGACTCCCCGCCAACGCCTACGCGCACCTGGAGCAGTCCAGCCTGCTCGGGGAGAAGTACATCCAGCTCTCACCCCCCGCGTCCGGCACCGCCAAGGGCGCCCTCGCCGACGGGGACCGCATCCCGCTCACCCGGACCAACCGGAACCCGGAGGTCGAGGAGGTGTTCGGCGCACTGTCGATGCTCCTCAACGGCGGCGGCATCGACCAGCTGAAGACCATCACCACCGAGCTCAACAAGGCACTGGCCGGACAGGAACCCCAGGTCCGCTCCATGCTCAGCCGGGTCAACACCCTCGTCACCAACCTGGACGACCACAAGGGGGACATCACCGACGCACTCGACGGCGTCAACCGGCTCTCCGCCACCCTCGCCACCCGCAAACAGGACGTCGGCACGGTCCTCACCAAGCTCAGCCCCGGCATGAAGGTCCTGGAGAAACAGCGCGGCTCGCTCATGACCATGCTGCGCTCGCTCGACACGCTCTCCACCGTCGCCGTCGACACGGTGAACAGGAGCAAGGCCGACATGGTCGCCGACCTCAAGGCCCTCACCCCCACCCTGCGGGCCCTCGCCGACTCCGGCCAGGACCTGCCCGACTCGCTCCAGGTCCTGCTGACCTACCCGTTCACCGACGAGGTGCTGAGCGGAGTGAAGGGTGACTACCTCAACGTGTACCTGGACGTGACGGCCATGCCCGGCACCCAGATCATTCCGCCGCTCGACCCGGGCGGCACCACACCCCCGGCCGTCCAGGGCAGCACCGCCCAGAAGTCCGGCGCGGCACTGCCGCTGCCGCTTCCCTCGGTCACGGGACCGGCCACGAAGGGGAGCACCCGATGATCACCCTGGCCATCCGGCTCAAGAACATCGCCTTCCTGATCATCGCGGTGCTCGTCCTCGGCTACCTCGGCGTGCGCTACGCCGACCTCGGCCACTACGTCGGCCTGCGCAGCTACTACACCGTCAAGGTCCAGCTCCCGCAGACCGGCGGCCTCTTCACCCATTCCAACGTCACCTACCGGGGCGTGTCCGTGGGCCGGGTCGGGCCGATCGAGCTCACCGACGACGGCGTGGAGGCCGAACTCCGCATCGAGAAGGACTCCCCGCCCATCCCGGACGCCCTGAAGGCCGTCGTCGCGAACCTCTCGTCGGTCGGGGAGCAGTACGTCGACCTGCGGCCGACCCGCACCGAGGGCCCGTACCTGGCGAACGGCTCCGTCATCGACCAGGCCGACACCACGATCCCGGCCCCCGTCACCGACGTACTCACCAGCGTCGACGATCTCGCCGGCTCCGTCGACCTGGAATCCCTGCGCACGGTCGTCGACGAATTCGGCACCGCCTTCGAGGGGCGCGGCGACGACCTCCAGGTACTGCTGGACACCAGCAGCGACTTCGTCCAGGCGGCCGACGACGCACTCCCCGTCAACACCCGGCTGATGATCGACGGCGAGACCGTGCTGCGCACCCAGGCCGAACAGGGCGACGCGCTCAAGGGCTTCGCGTCCGGCGCCAAGGAACTGGCCGCCGAACTCAAGGGGTCCGACACCGACTTGCGCAAGCTGATCGCGGTCGCCCCCGACGCCACCGGCCAGATCAGCGGACTCCTGCGGGACCTCGACCCGAGCTTCGGAGTCGTCGTCGCCAACCTCCTCACCACCTCGGACGTCGCCGTCACCCGGCAGCGCGGACTGGAGGAACTGCTCGTGAAGGTCCCCCAGGTCGCGGCCGTGGGCTCCAGCGCCGTCGACGAGAACGGTGCCCGGTTCGGCATGTCCGTCACCTTCTTCGAGCCGCTGCCCTGCACCTCGGGCTACGGCGGTACGACCTACCGCAACGGGCTCGACGTCACGGCCGGCCCCGCCCTCAACACCAAGGCCCGCTGCACCT
Source organism: Streptomyces sp. NPDC091387 (assembly GCF_044756945.1). Lineage (NCBI taxonomy): Bacteria > Bacillati > Actinomycetota > Actinomycetes > Kitasatosporales > Streptomycetaceae > Streptomyces > Streptomyces sp. NPDC091387. The sequence goes on from NZ_JBIVTZ010000008.1 coordinate 55,178, forward strand.
CCTCGCCCGGAACGGGCGTCAACGTCCGGGGCAGCGCGAACGCGCCGAAGGGCGGGGCCCTGCCCCCGCCGGCCAAGCCCGGCTCGATGCTGCTCGGTGACGGCAAGTCGGCGGACCGGCTCCCCGGGGCGCTCGGTGTCACCCCCGACGCAGCCCCGGCCGCCGAGGGCATGGCCGGTCTGCTGGGTCTCGGCCAGGGAGGCGGCTCATGACATCCCGTACGAGGACCTCGATCGGCTGGGCCACGCTGCTCGTAGCCGTACTGGTCTGCGCACTCGGCGGCTGGTCGTACGCCCGGGCGCGCGGCGACGACGACCTGGCGTACGCCAAGAGCAGGGACGCCGCGCTGGCCGACGGGAGAGCGCACCTCGCCCGGCTCAACAGCCTGGACGGCAAGGACGCCAAGAGTGTGGACGCGGGCCTGGGCAGCTGGCTCCGGTCCTCGACCGGACCGCTGCACGAACAGCTGAAGCGCACCCGGACCAAGGACGCGAGCGAGCTGACGAAGTCCGGCTCCACGGCGAAGGGGAAGGTCACCGACGCGGCACTCACCGCGCTCGACGACCGGACCGGCACCGCACAGATGATCGCGACCGTCGATGTCCAGGTCACTCCGCGCACCGGAAAGGGCGGCGCCGAACGCAAGCGTTTCGAGGCCACCCTCGCCCGGACCGCGGACGGCTGGAAGGTCAAGGCACTGACGGCGATACCGGTCGGGAGCGGCACATGAAGCGGCAGGGAGGGGCGACGGTCGTGACCACCGGCACGGATGTGGAGGACGTCGGGGAACTCGGGGCGACCGGGGACGAGGAGCGCCCGCAGGAGCCCGGAACGGAGCCGGCCGCAACGGACGGGTCCGGGAGCAGCGGGGCCGGGCAGGACGGGCCGGCATCCGGCACGGGCCGCCGCCGGCTGCGCTTCGTGGCAGGGGTACTGGTCGTGGCGCTGCTCGCGGCCGGTGGCGGACTCTTCGTCATGGGCCGTCAGCTGCGCGACACCCCCGCCACCTCCAACCTGGCGCTCACCGACAGCGAGGCGACCACCCGGGTCGCGGGAGACGTCACCAACGCGCTCGGCAAGGTCTTCTCCTACAGCCCCTCGGCCACCGCCGTCACCAAGGAGTCCGCGAAGCAACTGCTGGCGGGCAAGGCGCTCCAGCAGTACGCGGCGCTGTTCGGCCAGGTCGAGAAGCAGGCCGCCGATCAGAAGCTCACCCTCACCACCCATGTCGTACGCGCCGGGGTGACCCGGCTGAGCCACGACAGCGCCCATCTGCTCGTCTTCCTCGACCAGGTCTACGAACGTCAGGGAAAGACCGCCAGCACGGCGGCGGCGCAGCTCTCCGTCACCGCCCAACTGCGGGACGGACGCTGGACGATCATCGAGATCACCTCCAGATAGCGCAGTACGGACCCACCGAACACCGCACAGCACGACAGAGCACAGGGCCGGCAGGGAGAGGCAGCAATGGCACGGGTACGGATGACGAGGAATCCGCTGGTGGCGGCGGCGATCGTGCTGACGGTCGCGGCGGCCGGCGCGGCGGGCTGGGGCGGAGTGTCGCGGTACCAGGCGTCGCACGACGACTCGGCGGTGTACGCGCAGACCCGCGACGACGCGCTGGCCGCGGGCGAGCAGGCGGTGCAGAACATGAACACGCTCGACCACCAGAAGCTGGCCAAGGGGCTCGACAGCTGGGAGGACTCCACCACCGGCGACCTGCACCAGCAACTCGTCGACGGGCGCGACGCGTTCGTGAAGCAGATCCAGGAGGCCAGGACCGTCAGCACGGCGAAGGTGCTGTCCGGCGCCGTCACGGAGCTCGACGACCGGGCCGGCCGGGCCGGGGTCATGGTGGCGCTGCGGGTGACCGTGACCGCGCCGAAGGGCAAGCCCGCGGTGAAGGAGAGCCGGATGCTCGGGCAGCTCACCCGTACCTCCGAGGGGTGGAAGCTCAGCGCCCTCGGGCAGGCGCCCGTCGGCAACACGGCCGGCTGACGCCACCGACTCCCACCCCGCACCGAGAGGATCCCCGGACATGTCGACGACCCGTCACCTCGTCAACCGGCAGCGCCGCCTGGCCACCGTCGCCGCGGCGGAACGCACCGTCACGACCGCCACCGCGCCCAGGCCCGCCGAGCCGGACACCGAGCCCGGCGAGACCGGGCAGGAGAGCGCCACCCCGGCCGGCGCGGACAGCCCCGATGCCGATGCCGATGCCGATGCCGGATCGGACGGGAAGCCGGAGCAGGCGGAGCCGGGATCCGGGCGGCCGCCGCGTCTCCGGGTCTCGCTGCCCGCCGTCCTGTGCGTGCTGACCGTGCTCCTCGGCTCCTTCGCCGCCTGGGCGTTCACCTCGGCGGGCAGTCTGCGCGACGACCCGAGCCGGCAGAACACCGCCCTCACCGACATCAGCCGCACCAGTGAGGTGAAGGGGCAGATCACCGAGGCGGTGGGCGCGGTGTTCTCGTACAACTACGCCTCGCCGGCCAAGGCCGACACCGCGGTGAAGACCTACCTGGTGGGCAAGGCCGTCCAGCAGCACGAGGACATGCTCGCCGACGTACGGGCGCAGGCGCCCAAGCAGAAACTCGTCCTCACCACGACCGTCACCGAGAGCGGTGTGCAGGTGCTCGAGGGCGACCGGGCCCGGCTGCTGATCTTCGCCGACCAGAGCAACACCCGTACCGGCAAGTCGGAGGAGACGACGTACGCCGCGGCGATGTTCGCCGTGGACGCGGTGCGCCGGGGCGGCACCTGGCGGATATCGGCCATCGACACGTTCTCCCGGTGACCCCGGGGGAGAGGAGAGCACGCATGAGGTTCAACGGCACCATGCGTCGCGGACTCGGTGGCACCGCAGCCGCCGTCGCCGCGATGGCAGCGCTCACCGCCTCCCAGGGGCCGGGGCTCGTGGCGCACGAGGAGACGCAGAAACAGCGCCAGGAGACCGACGAGGTCAGGTGGTCGGAGGCACCCAACGACGACTCGTACCACACCGAACTGCCGCCGCTGAAGAGCCCGGAGCCCCCGAAACCGGGCGTCAAGCAGAGCCGGGCCGTCACCGCCTCGTGGGCCGAGGCGGGTATTCCGGCCACGGTGCTCGCCGCCTACCGCAAGGCGGAGGGCTCGCTGCGACGCAGCGACCCGGGCTGCGGGCTGCCGTGGCAGCTGCTGGCGGCCATCGGCAAGGTCGAGTCCGGACACGCGGGCGGCGGCAGGGTCGACGCCCGGGGCACGACGCTCTCGCCGATCCTCGGACCGGTGCTCAACGGCGCGGGATTCGCCAACATCCCGGACACCGACGGCGGGGCGTACGACGGGGACAAGACCTTCGACCGGGCGGTCGGCCCGATGCAGTTCATCCCCTCGACCTGGGCGCACTGGGGGAGGGACGGCAACGGTGACGGGCGCAGCGATCCGAGCAACGTCTACGACGCGGCCCTGGCCGCCGGGGCCTACCTCTGCGCCGGGCCGCGCGATCTGAGGGTACGGGCGGACCTCGACCGGGCGATCCTGAGCTACAACCACTCGGACACGTATCTGCGTACGGTGCTGTCCTGGCTGGAGTTCTACCGCAAGGGCACCCATCCGGTCACCGACGGCCAGGGTCCGGTGCCCAGGAGCCCCGGCGCCGGGAGCCCGAACGAACCCAAGCGCCCCGTGGACGGATCGGGTGACGGCAACGGCGGCGGCATCGAGGTCGGCCCGCAGCCCAGCCACACCAGGACCCCGACGTCCCCGGCGCCCTCGCCCGGCGATTCGGGCACCCCGGACCCGGGCGGCTCCACCGACCCGGGCCCGTCGCCCCATCCGACCGACAGCGGATCCGCCACCCCCGATCCGGGCACCAGCCCCGACCCGTCCACCACTCCGGACCCCGGCCCGAGCACCACCAAGCCCGCTCCGGGCTGCGAGACGGACTCCCCGTCGCCGGACCCGGACGACACCACCGGGGCCACGGAGTCGCCGTCACCCGATCCGAGCACGACCCCCGAGCCCTGCACGACGCCCTCGGTGCCGCCGGCCGCCGACTGACACCGGCCCGTCCGGCCCGGCCGGTCACCCGGCTCAGCCGCCGGCCGACAGCACCGCGGCCAGGTCGTACCGCACCACCTCTTCCAGCTGCGCGTACGTGCAGCTGGCGGGGGTGCGGTCCGGCCGCCACCGGCGGAACTGGGCCGTGTGCCGGAACCGGTCACCCTCCATGTGGTCGTACGCCACCTCACAGACCCGCTCCGGGCGCACCGGCACCCACGACTGGTCCTTCTTGCCGGACCACCGGCTCGGGTTGCCGGGCAGCCGGGCGTGCTCGTGCGCCCCGGCGTCCTGCCAGGCCCCCCACGGGTGGTCGGAGAAGTCCGTGAGCAGCGGCTCCAGTTCGGTGACCAGCTCCGCGCGGCGCTTCATCGGGAAGGCCGCGCAGACCCCCACGTGCTGGAGGGCACCCGCCTCGTCGTACAGGCCGAGCAGCAGCGACCCGACGACCGGGCCGCTCTTGTGGTGGCGGTAGCCCGCCACCACGCAGTCGGCGGTCCGCTCGTGCTTGATCTTGTACATCACCCGGGTGTCCGGCCGGTAGGGCAGATCGAGCGGTTTGGCGACGACCCCGTCGAGCCCGGCACCCTCGTACTGTTCGAACCACTCCTGGGCGACGGCCCGGTCGGTGGTCGCCGGGGCGAGGTGGACGGGCGCCGAGGCGCCGGACAGCGCGGCCTCCAGCACCGTTCTCCGTTCCGACTGCCGCGCGCTCAGGAGCGAGTCGTCGCCCACCGCGAGGATGTCGAAGGCCACCAGGGCGGCCGGGGTCTGCTCGGCGAGCAGCCGTACCCGGGAGTCGGCGGGGTGGATGCGCTCGCTCAGCCGCTCGAAGTCGAGCCGTCCCTCGTGCGCGACCACGATCTCGCCGTCGATCACACAGCGGGCCGGCAGGTTGTCCCGGACCGCGGTCACCAGCTCCGGGAAGTAGCGGGTGAGCGGCTTTCCGGTGCGGCTGCCGATCACCACCTCGTCGCCGTCCCGGTGCACGATCGCCCGGAAGCCGTCCCACTTGGCCTCGTACTGCATGTCCGGCGGGATCCGGGACACGGACTTGGCGAGCATCGGCTTCACGGGCGGCATCACCGGCAGGTCCATGCCCCGATTGTGGACCGTCCGACGATCGGAGTCTCCCGATGTGCGGCATATGTGTGCCCGGCCTACCGTGGCCGACATGGCAGCAGCGGGCAAAGCGGTGGAGCTGGACGCGGGCGGTCGGCCCGTCCGGCTGTCCAGTCCGGACAAGGTCTACTTCCCGGACAAGGGCTACACCAAGAGGGACGTGGCCGAGTACTTCCTGGCCGTGGGTCCCGGCATCACCCGCGCCCTGCGCAACCGGCCGACCACCCTCCAGCGCTTCGTGGACGGGGTCGAGGGTGAGTTCTTCTACCAGAAGCGGGCCCCGAAGAACCTTCCCGAATGGATCCCCACCGCCCGTATCGCCTTCCCCAGCGGCCGTCCCGCCGACGAGATCTGCCCCACAGAGGTGGCCGCCGTCATCTGGGCCGCCAACCTGGGAACGCTCACCTTCCACCCGTGGCCGGTCCGGGGCGGTGACACCGACCATCCCGACGAACTGCGCATCGACCTCGACCCCCAGCCGGGCACCGACTACGCCGACGCGGTGCGGGCCGCCCACGAGCTGCGCTCCGTACTGGACGACCACGGACTGCGCGGCTGGCCCAAGACCTCCGGCGGCCGCGGTATCCACGTCTTCGTCCCCCTCGCGGCCCGCTGGACGTTCACCGAGGTCAGGCGGGCGACCATCGCGGCGGGCCGCGAACTGGAACGCCGGATGCCGGACCGGGTGACCACCGCCTGGTGGAAGGAGGAGCGCGGCGAGCGGATCTTCGTCGACTTCAACCAGACCGCCAGGGACCGCACGATCGCCTCCGCCTACTCCGTCCGCCCCCGCCCGCACGCCCCGGTCTCCGCGCCCCTGCGCTGGGAGGAGATCGACGACGCGGAACCGCGCGACTTCGACATCCGGACCATGCCGGTGCGGTACGCGGAAGCGGGCGATGTGCACGCGGACATGGACGAGCACGCCTTCCGGCTCGACCGGCTGCTGGAGCTCGCCGACCGCGACGAGCGGGAGCGCGGGCTGGGCGACCTGCCGTACCCGCCGGAGTACCCGAAGATGCCCGGCGAACCGAAACGGGTGCAGCCGAGCCGCGCCCGCCACGACGAGGACGGCGAAGGATGAGCGAGCCCGATCCGGCAACGCCGGGTCCCGACCCCGAACCCACCACTCCCGATCCGGCCACTTCCGACCCCGGCGCGACCGGGTCAGGATCTCGGCCCGCCCCGCCGCACGGAGCACACGGCCGGCCGCCGGGTGCCGCCCGGAGATGGGCGGCGTACAAGAAGTCGCCCTACCTCCCGGCGACGGTGATCATGCTCATCTGCGCGGCCGCCGCAGGGCTCTTCGCCGGCTCCTACACGTACGCGATGGCCAACCCGACCCCGCACCGGATCCCGGCCGCCGTGGTCAGTCAGCCGGACACGGCCCGCGGTGAGGAGTTCGTCGCCGCGATGGACAAGGCCCTGGACGCCTCGCTGGTCATCCATGCCTTCGCGACCCCCGCCGAGGCACGCGCGGCGCTGGAGGACCAGCAGGTCTTCGCGATCGTGCGGGCCGACAGCCGGGGGGCGTCACTCGACCTGGCCGGCGCCTCCGGGGCCGCCGTCGCCCAGGTGCTCGCGCAGTCCGCCGTGAAGGTGGGGCACACGCTCGGCATCCCCGTCTCCGTCACGGACGTCAAACCGCTCCAAAAGGGCGATCCGCGCGGACTCGCGCTCTTCTACATCTCGCTCGCCGCCGTCATCATCGGTTTCGTCGGCTCCATCCAGCTGAACGTGCACGCCAGTGGCCTGCGGCCGTTCGAACGGATCGCGTTCACGATCGCCTACGCGCTGCTCGGCGGGTTCTGCATCACCGCCGTGGTGGACTGGCTGCTGGACTCCGTCGATCTGCCGTTCTTCGAGTCCTTGCTGATCCTGGCGTTCACGATGTTCACCACGGGCATGGTCTTCCTCATGTTCAACACGCTGTTCGGGCGCTGGGCCATGATCCCGACCTGGGGCCTGCTGGTGCTCCTGGGCAACCCGTCCTCCGGCGGGGCCGTGTCCTGGCCGCTGCTGCCCTCGGCGCTCGGGCACATCGGACGCTGGCTGCCGCCCGGCGCGTCCGTCAATGCCCAGCACACCGCCGTCTACTACCAGGGGCATCAGCGGATCTTCCCGTTCCTGGTGCTCGCGGGCTGGGCCCTGGTCTCCGGCACGGTCTTCTGGGTGGGAGCCCACCGGAAACAGCAAGGCCGCGACCACATGCCTCAGCATGCGGCCGCGGCCACCTGAACCGCTCCCGGCCGTGGTGCCTAGAGCTCCTGGATCCGGATGTCCCGGTAGGAGATCACGTCCGAGGTGCTGTGGACCTGGAGCCCGATGTAACCGGAGGCGTACCGCCGGCCGTCGGTGCCCGGGTCGTCGTCCCGCGGCGGCTCGAAGGACTGACCGCCGTTGTTGTCGAACTCGTTGAGCAGGACACCGTTGCGGTAGATCGAGTAGTGCTGGTCCACCACCCGGATCTCGTAGTCGTTCCAGGTGCCCTTGGGGGTGACCCCGGCGCCGCCGAGACCGACCCGGTCGAATCCGTAGACGGAACCGGTCTTGTACATGTCGCCGTCCGGCCGGTCGTTGATCTGGATCTCATGGCCGTACTTGATGGCGACCCACTCCGGATTCGACTCCTCCGGGTTGTCGTGGACGTTCGGGAACCGCACGAAGACACCGCCGTTGGCGTTGCCCGTGCCGGGGGCGTCGTCCCGCCACTGGAGCTTCAGCGAGAAGTCCCCGTACTGCCGGCCCGGGAACCAGAGCATGCCCATGCCGTCCACCGTGGTGGAGCTGTTGAGCGAGCCGTCCTCCTCGTTCAGCGAGAACTGCCCGCCGCCGACCTGCTGCCACTTGGCGAAGGAGGCCGCCGTGCCGTCGAAGAGCTTGTGGTAGCCCTCGTCCTGGCCCGGCTTGCCGATCCCCGACTGCTTGGCCGCCTTGTAGATCTTCTTCTGCTCGCGGGCGTCGACCACTCCGGCGGTGAGCAGCTTGTCGAGAACCTTGTCGACGTGCTTGAGGAACAGCGCGTGCGACGACCAGTCCTTCTCGTCCTCGATCAGCTCATTGATCGTGCAGCGGTTGCCGGTGATGCGGTTGGGCACCCCGGTGTCGACGGTGCCCACGATGACGGTGAGCCGTTCGTCGAACTCCGGGCAGTTCGGCGCCGGTACGCCGCCGCTCTGCGCGACGGTGAACGACGTCTGCCTCGCCTCCGAGGTGTTGCCCGCCTTGTCCGTGGCCCGGTGGGCGACGGTGTGGTAGCCGACGCGGTCGACGATGACCGTGGCGGAGTAGGCGAGGTAGGGGCCGCCGTCGAGGGAGTACTCGACCTTGTCCACCCCGCTGTCGGCGTCGGTCGCGGTGACCGTCACCTTGGCGCTGGTGAGGTAGGCGCCGTCCGAGTTCTTGTCGCCCGTGACCTTCGCGGAGGTCTCCGGCGGTGTGGTGTCCTCGGTAGGCGGCTCGACGACGGTGAACTCCACCGTCTTCTCGGCGGCTGCGTTGCCCGCCTTGTCCGTGGCGCGGTAGCGGACCGTCTGCGCCCCCACCTCGTGCACCATCACGGGGCCGGTGTACGGCTGCCAGGCGCCGTCGGCGCCCACCGCGTACTCGATGGTGTTGACGCCGGACCCGGTGTCGGAGGCGGTCACGGTGACCGTCGCCATGCCCAGGTACCGCCCCTGGTCGTCCTTCTCACCGGAGACGGTCGCCGAGGTCTCCGGCGCCGTCGTGTCGTCGGTCGGCGGTGCGGCGACGGTGAACTCCGCCGTCTTCTCGGCGGCTGCGTTGCCCGCCTTGTCGGTGGCGCGGTAGCGGATGGTGTGCGCGCCGACCTCGTTCACGACGACGGGCGCGGTGTACGGCTGCCAGGCGCCGTCGGCCCCGACCGCGTACTCGACGGTGTCGACGCCCGAGCCCTCGTCGGTGGCGGCGACGGTGACCGTCGCCTGACCGATGTAGGCGCCGTCGGCGTTCTTGTCGCCGTCGACCTTCGCGGAGGTCTCGGGCGCGGTGGTGTCCTCACCGCCGCCCCCGTCGGTCACGGTCAGGATGCCCTGCATCGCCTCGTGCCCCGGCATCGTGCAGTGGTAGAAGTACCGGCCGGGCGTGAGCGTGACCTCCGCGGTCTGCTTGCCGCCCTGGTCGTCGCCCGGGTTGGCCAGCAGGTTCAGGGGGACGTCGTTGTTGAACTCGGGGTCCGACACGCTGAAGGTCAGCGTGTGCGGCATCCCGCTGGTGTTCCCGGTCCCCTCGCTGTTCTCGAAGACGATGGTCGCCTTGCCGGCGACCGCCGTCTTCGGCGCGGACAGATAGTGGTCGATGGGGTTGCCGGCCGTCCAGGTCAGCACCTGGTCGGCCGCCGCCGCGCCGGCCGGGGCGACGGTACGCCCGTAGGCCGCCGTCGAGGTCAGTCCCAGCACCATCAGGAAGGACCCCAGCAGGGCGAGCCACAGCCGGGCCGGCCGCGACCGCCTCCGGAAGAAGATCGAACGGTGTCTCACTGCGCTGCCGCCTTCCTGGCCAGATCCTTGACGGCCGGGGTCGGTGCGCCGCCCTTGTACGCCACGCGCCACAGCGCGGACTTGGAGTCGGAGGTGAAGAAGCCGCGCCCGTAGTCCAGGACGTACAGCGAACCGTCCGGGGCGAACTTCCAGTCCATCAGGTTGCGGATGCCGTCCGCGCCGACCGGGATGATCTCCTTGAGGGACTCGGCGTGCGTGGGCAGTCCGCCCTTGCCGACCGTCTTCGGGTCGGTGAGCACGGCGTGCCGCGGCTGGGTGTCGTCGTAGAAGTCGCCGACGAACCACTTGCCGTCCCAGTAGGAGGGCCACTTCTCGGCGCTGGTGCTCGCCGCGTCGTACCGGTAGACCGGGCCGTTCATCGTGGCCTGGCCGCCGCCCTTGAGCCAGGGCAGGAGTTCCTTCTGGTCCTCCACCTTGTAGCTCGGGATGCCGTTCGCGTCGCGCGGGTAGTCCACGCCGCCGCCCTGCGGCGAGTACCAGATGGTGTTGGACGTGATCGGCGGCAGGTTCACCAGACCGTTGTTGTTCGGCGACTCGTTCTTGGGGTGGTCGCAGTCGTACCAGCCGAGCGGCTTGCTCGGGTCGGGCAGATTGCGGTCCCGGTAGGGCTGCTTGTTGCCCATGCAGTACGGCCAGCCGTGGTTGCCCGCCTTGGTGATCGCGGCGAACGTGTCGTACTTGGCCGGACCCCAGGTGGTGCTCGGCTCGCCCGCGTCGGGGCCGACCCAGCCCGCGTACAGCGTGTCGGTCGACTTGTCGATCGAGATCCTCGCCGGGTTGCGCACACCCATCACGTAGATCTCGCCGCGGGTCTTGCCGCCGCCCTCGTCCGGCTCCTTGCCGGTGAAGAGATTGCCCTCGGGCAGGGTGTAGGTGCCGTCGTCCTCGGGGTGGATCCGCAGGATCTTGCCGTTGAGGTTGTTCGTGTTGCCCGCGGTGCGCCGGGCATCGGCGAACGAGACGCCCTTGTAGTTCGGCTCGGGGTTGTTGCCCGAGTAACCGTCGCTGAACTGCGAGGAGTTGTTGTCACCGGCCGCGATGTACAGGTTGCCCTTGGAGTCCCAGGCCAGGCCGCCGCCCGCGTGGCAGCAGCTGTGGATCTGGACCGGCCAGTGCAGCAGCACCTTCTCGGAGGAGAGGTCCAGCTTGTTCGTGGCCAGGTCCATGGTGAACCTGGAGACCTGGCGGACCGCCATCTGCTTGTCGCGGTCGATCTTGTCGTGGGGGGTGTAGTGCAGGTACACCCAGCCGTTCTTCTCGAAGTCCGGGTCGAGCTCGATCCCGAGCAGCCCCTCCTCGACCTTGACCAGTTCGTCGCCGCCGCCCTTGTTGCCGAAGACCGTCAGCTCGCCCGCGAGGGTGACCTTCTTGGTCTTCGGGTCGTAGACGTGGATCTGGCCCAGGCCCTTGCCGACGTTCGGGTCCTTCCAGTCGGTGACGACCGGCACGCTGCTGTCGGCGCCGCCGCGGCCGATGTACAGCACACGTCCGTCGGGGGCGGTCACCAGCCCGTGCGGTTCGCCGATCTGGTCGTTCTTGCCGGGCTGGTTGGGCTGGGTGACCCGCTCCGCCTTGTAGTTGGAGGTGATCGTCGCCTTGCAGTCGGCCTGCGAGATCCGGGTCGTCCAGTCGAGCGCGCCGCGCAGGTGGTCACGGAAGTCGGCCTCCGCGAAGCTGTCGACCGTACCGCCCATCGCGGTGTAGAAGGACCGGCCGCCGTCGTAGTCACGGCACCAGGAGACCGGGTGGTCCCAGCCGTTGGCGCTCGCCCCGGGCTTGTAGGTGATCTCCCGGACACGCGCCACGGTGTGCACGTCGCCGGACGGGTTCTCCTTCCAGTTCAGCCACTTGTCGGGACGCTTCCACTCCAGCGGGAGGTTCTTGGTGGCCGGGTGCTGCCGGTCGCCGATCTCCACCGTCGCACGCTGTACGGAGGTGGGGCTGCCGGCCGCCGGGCGGGCACCGACGAGTCCGGTGAACCAGTCCGAGTACGGCTCGGTGCGCGCCGCGTCATGGATGCCGAGGAAGCCGCCGCCGGCCTCCATGTACGCCTCCAGACCGGCCTCCTGCTCCGGGTCCAGGACGTCGCCGCCGCCCGTCAGGAAGACGACGGCGTTGAACGTGCCGAGCTTCTTGCCGTTGGTGAAGACGGCCGGGTCGTCACTGGCCACGGTCTTGAAGCGGCCCGCCTCCGGACCGGTGAGCCCGATCTTCTCGATCGCCGCGATACCGGCGTCGACCGTCGGGGTCTCCTCGGACGCGGAGGCATGGAAGACCAGTACCTTCACGTTCGCGCCGCCGGGCGGCGACGGAAGGGACAACGTTGTCGCCATGGACTCGTGCGGTCCGGGATACGGCCTGGCACTGGCGGCATTGCCGCCGAGCAGGGATGCGGTCAGTGCGCCGGCCGCTACGGCCGCCGCAAGTCCGCGTCGCGATCTGGACCTGTGATGTGGTGTGCGCTGCATGTGGTCACCCACCCCTCTTTGGTCACTGCAACAGCGCATGAAGCTAGACCTCTTTTCGCGACTCGCCAATAGCTATGGCAGCAATCGCACGAACTTTGTCCTTAGTGTGGATAAACGAAGATCCCCGGGCTACGGTATGGCCCGTCCCCGAGGTCACCCGTGCCCGACGGCGTCGACTGCCATGACCTGCGTACCTCTGCGCCGCGCACCGTAGTTGCCTTGGTTGTCTCCGCAACACCCGTCTGAAAGTGGGGAGTTCGACATGGATCGACGCAGCTTCAACCGGCGGATTCTGATGGGCGGCGGGGTGGCGGCAGCAACCGGCGTGACATCGTTGTCCCTTGGCGCGATCGAGGCGACCTCGGCCGAGAACCCGCCCCGCACGGCACCGGCGGGCGGAGTGGTCCGCCACCTCAAGATGTACGCGGAGAAGCTGCCGGACGGACAGATGGGGTACGGGTTCGAGAAGGGCAAGGCGTCGATCCCCGGCCCGCTCATCGAGATCAACGAGGGCGACACCCTGCACATCGAGTTCGAGAACACGATGGACGTGGCGGCCAGTCTCCACGCGCACGGCGTCGACTACGACATCGCGAGCGACGGCACGCGGATGAACAAGAGCATCGTCGAACCGGGCGAGACCCGCACCTACACCTGGCGCACCCATGCCCCGGGCCGGCGCAAGGACGGCACCTGGCAGGCGGGCAGCGCCGGTTACTGGCACTACCACGACCATGTCGTCGGCACCGACCACGGCACGGGCGGCATCCGCAAGGGGCTCTACGGGCCGGTGATCGTCCGGCGCAAGGGGGACATCCTGCCGGACAAGACGATCGCGATCGTCTTCAACGACATGCTGATCAACAACAAGCCCGCCGACAAGAGCCCCGACTTCGAGACGACGGTGGGGGACCGGCTCGAAGTCGTCATGATCACGCACGGCGAGTACTACCACACCTTCCATGTCCACGGTCACCGCTGGGCGGACAACCGCACGGGCCTGCTCACCGGCCCCGACGACCCGACCCGGGTCATCGACACGAAGATCGTCGGACCGGCGGACTCCTTCGGTTTCCAGGTCATCGCGGGTGAACACGTGGGCGCGGGCGCGTGGATGTACCACTGCCATGTGCAGAGCCACTCCGACATGGGCATGGCGGGGATGCTGCTGGTGGCCAAGCCCGACGGGACGGTACCGGGGCACGAGGCGCACTCCATGTCATCGCACGGCACGAAGACGCCGGACGCGAAGACCCCGGACACCAAGACCCCGGACGCGAAGACTTCCGGCTCCAGGGCATCGGAGGAAACCGCGTCGCACGACAGCCACTGACGGGTGAGGGGGCCGTGCCCCGCTGCTCCCGGCCGGGCCGCGGACCGCTCAGGACAGCGCGGTCGGCCTGCGTGGCGGCGGGACGGCCCCGAGCAGCTCCCACAGGGGACGCGAACCGGACGCCCACACCGCGAGGGTCTGCCGGTCGACGACGTGCAGCCGCTGCTGTTCGGCGAAGAGCACAGCCGGGGCGGTGACCCGGCCGTTCGTCACGATCACCGCGATGTCGGCGCCGTGCACCTGACGGGCGGTGCCGTTGAGGACCTGGAGGTCCGGTGTTCCCACCGCGGAGCCGGCCGGGCCGTTGCGCCGGTGCTTGCACTGGATCACCCAGCGGCGTCCGTAGGGGTCGGTGGCCTTCACGTCGGCGCCCAGGTCCCCGCCGCCACCGACACGGAGCGCGTCCCGGCAGCCGTCACGGCGCATCAGGTCCCGCACCGCGTCCTCGAACCGGGTGTGGTGCAGGGCGTCCAGCCGGGGCAGCTCGTACCGCAGGCCCTGCGCGCGGACCGCTTCCCACCGCGCGTTCCGCAGCTTCCGGTGGAGCAGGCCGCCGCCGGTCAGCGCCGCGATCACGCCGAGGACTGTCAGGACCCACCAGTGGGCCAGCAGCCAGTTGACCACGGCCACCACCAGGACGACGGCCATGACCGCGGCCACGACGAATCCGGTCAGCCGGTCGTCCGCGCGCCCGCGCCGCCTGCCGGGCCTGCGGGTACGGCGCCGCGCCGACGGACGCCCGGTCGTCGACCGGCCGCTGCGCGCCCGGGGACTCATCGGCCGCCCCGCGTGAGGCCGCTCGCGGGCCGGGCCCCTGTACACCGGTGGAGGACCGTGACCGCGAGCAGTACAGCCACCTCGATCGTCAACAACTGCCGGACCTCCCACCGAACACGGCCTGTTCCCCGGAGGGCGGCGGACGCCGGTCCGAGCCCCCTCTTGTTTAGCCGGGGCTCAGGAGCGCCGTGACCGGATTGCCGTTGAATGGCAGTAAAACGATCCCCTGGCCGAATCCCGCGCAGGGACGCCCCTGCCCGTCGGCGCCGCGGTCGTCAGGAACCGTCCCCCGGGACCGAGCTCCCGGCTTCCGCCTCCGCACCGGCCTCCACCTCCACCTTTGCGGCCGGCTTCGCCCTCGCCTCCGCGGCGAGGCGTTGCTGTTCCTCCTCGACGATGAGGCGGGCCAGCGACCCGTCCGACACGTCCACGGCGTCCGGCGTCGTCTCGGCGACATCGCTGCGCCGTGCGTACGCGTCGAACAGCCGCTCCTTGCGGGCCAGGATGTCCAGCATGCGCTGGTCGACGCTGTCCGCGGCGAGCAGCCGGTGCACCTGGACCGTGCGTATCTGGCCCATCCGATGGGCGCGGGCCACCGCCTGGTGCTCCATCGTCGGCTTGATCTGCGGCTCGCAGAGAATGACGACCGAGGCGGCCTGCATGTTGAGCCCGATCCCGCCGGCCTGGATCTGGCTCAGCAGGACCGCATGGCCGTCCGCCGCCGTGAAGCCGTCGATCAGCTCCTGGCGCCGGGCGGCCGGCAGGCTCCCCGACAGCGGGCCGAACACGCCCTCGCCCAGGGCCTGCCGGACCGTTTCCAGTACGTCACGGAAGTACGAGAACACCACGACCTTCAGGCCGTTGCCCGCGGCCTCCGCGACCAGCTCGCGCAGCCGGTTCAGCTTGGCGGAGGTGGCCGGACGGGCGTACGCGGCCCGGCGCATCCGCATGAACTGCCCGGCGCCCACCGCCTCGCGGTAGGCCACCAGATCGGCCGGGCTGAACTCCTCCCACTCGTCGACCTGCACCAGCGCCGGGAGTTCGGTGAGGACGTCCCTCTGGTTGCGGCGCAGATAGGCGGGGGCGACGGCCCGGCGGAACGCCTGGGATCCGGCGGCGCCGTGGCTGGTGCTGATCGACGGGGCCAGTTCGGGCTGGAGCTGGCGGACGAGGCTGCGGAACTCCTCCACCCGGTTCTCCATCGGCGTACCGGTCAGGAACAGCACGTGCTCGGTCCGCTGCGACCAGCCGGACACCGCCCGGGAGCGGCGGGTGGCGGGGTTCTTGACGTAGTGGGCCTCGTCCACCACGAGCATGCCGGGCCGTATGCCGCAGTCGCCCGCGAGGGGCAGCGTGTGCAGGGCGTCGAACGTGGTGAGGGCGACCCCGCCGGCCTCGCGCCACTCCGCGAACGCGCCCTGCCGCTCCGGACCGTGCACGGGCAGCGCGCGCAGCGTGGAACGGGCCCGGACCTCCCGCGTCCAGTTGATCAGCACGCTCGCCGGACAGACCACCAGGAAGTGCGTCTCGCCCCGTGCCGCGAGATGGGCCAGCGCGGCGATGGCCTGGACGGTCTTGCCGAGCCCCATCTCGTCGCCGAGGATCACCCGCTTCTGGGCGAGCGCGAAGCGGGCACCGAAGGACTGGTAACCGCGCAGCGACACCCGCAGCCGGGCGTCGTCCAGCCGCAGCCCGCGCACCCGGTCGGCGATCCCGGACGGCAGGAACCCCTCGGCCGCGTCCCGGTCGGGCCCGGTGCCGGACATCTCGGCGAGCAGGCTGTAGTACTCGGCGGAGCGCACCTCGAAGTCGACCCAGGCCGCGATCGCGGAGTCCGGATCGCGCAGCAGATCGACCGACACCTGCCCGAACAGCAGCGGCAGCCCGCGCTCCTCCGCATCGGCCGTCACCGCCTGGGCGGCGGCGAGCGCGGCCAGGGCCCGCGCCCGGTCCGGCCGCCGGGTGAAGAGCATCCGCAGCCGCCCCCTCGCGGGCGCCGCCGCGGCCAGCAGCGGATCCAGCCGCTCGGCCAGAGCACGGGCGCCGTCCACCGCCCGCCGCACATCCGGCCCGGCCTCGACCAGCCGGTACAACGCGGTGACCAGGGCGGTCGTGGCGTCGTCCGGGGAATCCACGGCAATCCGCACCGTGACCGTGTCCCGTACGGCGTGGGCGATCTGGGCCGCCGCGGCGAGTGCCTGGTCGGCGGTCTGCGCGCCGACCCCGGGGATCTGGCGGAGCTCGTAGCGGTTCGCCGCGTGCACCTGCCCGACCGTCGTGAAACCGGCCTGCTCCACCGCGCCGATGCGCAGCCGGCCCTCGGTGACGTCCTTGAGCCGGGACGCCGGGATGGCCGACAGCTCGGTGCGGACGAGCGCGTCGAGCAGCGGGTCCAGGGCGGCACGCACGGCATCGACGGCGCGGCCGTGATCGGCCAGCACTCCGCGTGCGGCGCCCAGCAGTCCCTCGGCCCGTGCGAGCAGCTCGCGGGCCGTCCGCCCGGTCGTCGCCCCGCCCTCCGCGGCTCCGCCCTCAGTCATGTACGTCCTCTGTCCCCGCGGTCTCACCACCGCTCCGCCCGGCACCCGCCCGGAGCGACTCGTATCGTCCCATGTGCCGCTGACAACCCGGACGGACGCGGCGGCTCAGGGGGCGGGCGGCCGCCGTTCCGCCGGTGACAGCAGCAGGACCTCCAGGGCACGGGCGCAGGAGCGTGCCCGCGTCAGGAACCAGTCGGTGCGCCCGTCGGTGATCACCGACGGGGTGGCCCGGACCGCCAGGGCGAAACGGGCGCGCCCGGCGCCGTCCAGCACCGGCACCGCCAGGGTGCGCACCCCGGGGGCCGACTCACCGTCGTTGACCGCGTAGGTGTCGGAGCGCACCCGGGCCAGCTCCGCCTCCAGGGCCTCGGGTTCGACGATCGTGCGGTCGGTGAACGCGGGCAGCGGGGGCAGCGAGGAAGGGCCGCCCTCGCCCGGCCTCGCCCGGGCCAGCAGCACCTTGCCCAGCGCGGTGGAGTGCAGCGGCCGGCGCAGCCCCACCTTGGGAGTCACCGAACCGCCCGCGACGATCACCGCGTGCGGCCCGCTGCGCAGCGCGAGGTAGGCGGCCCGGTGCAAGACTCGGACACATCAGGAAGAACCCTGATGTGTCCGAGAACGGGACCACCGAAGGAGCGCACGATGCTCACCACCCGTTTTGTCGACGGAGCCCCCAACTGGATGGATCTCGGTACCCCGGATCTCGACGGGGCCACGGCCTTCTACACCGCTCTCCTCGGCTGGGGGTACGAGGCCGGAGGCCCCGAGACCGGTGGCTACGGGATGTTCACGCTGGACGGGAAGTCGGTCGGGGGTGCGATGACCGTCACCGAGGAGCAGGCGAAACCGTCATGGTCGGTCTACTTCCGGACGACGGACGCCGACGCCACCGCGCAGCTCGTGGAGAAGTCCGGCGGGACCGTGCCGATCGCGCCGGTGGACGTGCTGGAGTTCGGCCGGATGGGCGGATTCACCGACCGGGGCGGGGCGTACTTCGGCGTCTGGCAGCCGAAGCAGCTCGCGGGACTCGGAGCCGTGGGGGAGACCGGCAGCCTGTGCTGGGCGGAGCTGTACACCCCCGATGTTCCTGCCGCCGCGGCGTTCTACGGTGCCGTCCTCGGCTGGGAGACCAGCCAGGTGCCCTATCCGGGCGGCGGAGGAGCGTACACAATGGTCCGGCCCGCGGGCGGCGGCGACGAGACCGCCTTCGGTGGGCTCGTCCCGCTCGACGCCGTGCCGGTACGGGCGGTCGTGGGCCCGCACTGGCTGCCGTACATCGAGGTCGACGACTGCGACGCCACGGCGGCGGAGGTCGAGCGGCTGGGCGGCAAGCTGACGCTGGAACCGCTGGAGATGGAGGGCGTCGGCAGGTTCGCCAACGTCACCGACCCCTACGGTGCGCCGTTCGCCGTGATCAAGAGCGCGCCGGCGCCCGCCGGCTGACCCGGTCCGGGGGTTGATGGATCGTTGATCAGTCGTTTATCGCGGCACGGCACTGTGTGCCTCATGCTGATCAACACCCCGACCGCCCCCGCTCTCGCCTGGCAGGAGACAGCGCTGTGCGCCCAAGCGGGGCCCGAGTTCTTCTTTCCCGCCCCCGGCAGCTCCACCCGGGAGGCCAAGCAGCTCTGCAACGCCTGCGAAGGGCGTCTGGCCTGCCTGGAGTACGCCCTCGACAACGACGAGCGCTTCGGCGTGTGGGGCGGCCTCTCCGAGAAGGAGCGGGACCGACTGCGCAGAGTCGGGCGCGACCAGGCCTGATCGCGCCCTTCCCGGGTGATCACGGCGCCGGGGCGGACACCCGCACCGGGCGCCGGGCTCAGGACGCGACGCGGAACGTGTCGCCGTACATCTTCCAGGTCAGCGGCGGCTCCAGCGCCAGATTGCCGTCGTAGAGGAACTCGCGCTGCGTCGTGTCGATGCGCGAGGTGTCGTGCTGGTTCTTCTTCGACTTCATCACGGCTCGCGCGGCGTCCAGGAAGGCGTCCAGGTAGACCTTCTCGTCCCCGCCCTCGTCGACCGTGTCGGCCTCGGCCAGCGCCGCCTTCCGGATCCCGTAGAAGGCGTCCGGATCCGTTCCGGGGCCCTGCAGCACCATGGCGTCGAAGTAGATGAACTGGCCCAGGGTGCCGAGCCCGTCCAGTTTGGCCAGGCGTACGGCCGGCTCGAAGAACTGCTTGTCCCTGACCCGGTCCTGCGCGGCGCGGAACACCGGGTCCGCGGCCGACTTCTTCCACGCGGCCGTGAAGCCGGGGTCCAGGCCCTTGTGCGATCCTGTGCCGTCCACCTTGCGCAGGGCCGGGACGTACGGCGCCAGCGGGCTGTCCGGGTGGTCCTTGGTGAACGCCTCGACGAACGTGAGCATGTCGTGCGTTCCGGAACAGAATCCGATGATCCCGGCCGTGTAGCCGGTGCCGTCGCCGTTGTCGTCGATCATGGCGTACTGGCTGCGCCAGTCCAGCGTCGAGCCCTCAGAGGTGGCCAGCACCTTCCAGGCGATCTCGCGCTTCGCCGGTGCGGCCAGTCCGGCCGGCATCGCGGCGACGCGCTCGTCCAGTTGCCGGCGTTCCTCGTCGTTCGCGGCGGCGTACGGGTCAGGACCCACGGAGGAGTCGGCCGGGTCCGCCGCCGCGGGGGAGTCGGCGGCCGGCTCGGAATCGTCGCCACCGCCACCGTTGACGAGGATGGAGGCGGCGATGGCTATCGGCGCGGCGAAGAGAACGATACGCGTCAGAGGTTTCACCGGCACAGAGTACGGTCCGCGGGCCCGCGTTGAGGGGTCACCCCAGCTGCACATCCGTGGGGGGCGGGCCCGCCGGGGCCCGCCCCCCACGGGGGGCACGCGGTGCGGGCCGTCAGGCCTGGGCGCGGGCCGCCATCCGCGCCTTGCGCATGGCCAGCTTCTCGTCGAACTTCGACGCCTCGCTGTCCAGCCCGTTCATGTACAGGCCGAGCTCCTCCTGCGCCTTCAGGCCCTCCGGGCCCAGCCCGTCGATGTCCAGCACCTTCAGGTACCGCAGCACCGGCTGGATGACGTCGTCGTGGTGGATGCGCATGTTGTAGATCTCGCCGATCGCCATCTGCGCGGCGGCCCGCTCGAAGCCGGGCATGCCGTGGCCGGGCATCCGGAAGTTCACGACGACATCACGCACGGACTGCATGGTCAGGTCCGGTGCGAGCTCGAAGGCCGCGCCCAGGAGATTGCGGTAGAACACCATGTGGAGGTTCTCGTCGGTCGCGATGCGCGCCAGCATCCGGTCGCAGACCGGGTCGCCCGACTGGTGGCCGGTGTTGCGGTGGGAGACCCGGGTCGCCAGCTCCTGGAAGGCGACATAGGCCACGGAGTGCAGCATCGAGTGACGGTTGTCGGACTCGAAGCCCTCCGCCATGTGCGCCATCCGGAACTGCTCCAGCTTGTCCGGGTCCACGGCGCGCGACGTGAGCAGGTAGTCGCGCATCACGATGCCGTGGCGGCCCTCCTCGGCCGTCCAGCGGTGCACCCAGGTGCCCCAGGCGCCGTCGCGGCCGAAGAGCGAGGCGATCTCGTGGTGGTAGCTGGGGAGGTTGTCCTCGGTCAGCAGGTTCACGACCAGTGCGATCTTGCCGATGTCGGTGACCTTGGACTGCTCGGACTCCCAGGCCTGGCCGTCCTCGAAGACGCCGGGGAAGTTCCGGCCGTCGGAGAACGGGACGTACTCGTGCGGCATCCAGTCCTTGGCGACCTTGAGATGGCGGTTGAGTTCCTTCTCCACCACCTCTTCCAGCGCGTACAGCAGTTGGGCGTCAGTCCACGCCTGTGAACTGCCGAGGTGGGGAGAGGTGATCGTCACGGGGGCTCCTGGGGACGGGAGAATTACCTACGGCTTCGTAGGTTACGAGACCGTAGGTTAAAGCGGCGGTAAGGCCGGAGCCAAGCCCGTCCGGGCGATATTTGGTCACGCAATGACATATGTGCAGGTCAAGCGTGTATACGGAGGGTCAGGTCGGCTGTGGAAAGGCCCTCGAACGAGGGAAAAAGCCGGGCCCGGCCCCCGGTGGCGTGGGCTCTGAACAGTCGGCGTACTCGGAGCGCAGGCGCACAGGGGGCTCGGTCGGTCGGGGGTCTCAGAGCAGATGGTCCGCCGCGCCGGACTTCACCGCGGAGATCAGTGCCCTCAGCGCCTCCACGGAGTCACTGACGTAGAGGGCGGTGTCGGTGGTGGAGCCGATGTAGGCGTGGCCCTGGTCATCCAGTCCGAAACGGAAGCAGTTCGCCCCCTCGCTGCGCCGTGCCGTGGGCGATCTGCTCATCCGGCACGACCTCGCGGAACTCCGCGACACCGCGGTGCTCGCCACGTCGGAACTGGTCGCCGCCGCCTACCGGTTCACTCCCGACCGGGAGATGCTGCTCCGGGTCCACTGGCAGTTCGACGCGCTGCGGATCGTCCTCTACGACCACCCGTGTCACGGAACACCGGAGAAGTCCGAGGCGTGCCGTGAGCAGCGCAGCGCCGGCATGTGGCTGCTGGCGGCCGCGGTCGACGCACACGGCGGGGACTGGGGGCTCGCCCCCGCGCTGACGGCGTCCGGCGACACCAAGGCCTGGGCGTTACTCCACCCCTAGCCCCCGCAGCCCCCACACCGTCCCCCACACTCATCTCCCCCTGGCTTCCCCGGCTCCGCACCTCACATCCCCGTGCGCACCTCCTCGGCCGTGGTGTTCCGCAGCTCGCCGTCGAGCAGCAGCCAGCGCGTGATGCCGAGTGACTCCAGGAACGGCACGTCGTGGCTCGCCACGATGAGTGCTCCCTCGTACGCGTCGAGTGCCGCCGTCAGCCGACGTACGCTCGCCAGGTCCAGGTTGTTCGTCGGTTCGTCCAGCATCAGCAGCTGAGGTGCCGGTTCGGCCAGCAGCAGAGCGGCCAGAGCCGCCCGGAACCGTTCCCCGCCCGACAGGGTTCCCGCGGGCCGGTCCGCCCTTGCCCCCTTGAACAGAAAGCGTGCCAGCCTCGCCCTGATCGCGTTGTCCGTGGCGTCCGGTGCGAACCGCGCCACGTTCTCCACCACGCTCAGCCCGTCGTCGAGCACGTCCAGCCGCTGCGGCAGAAACCGCGTCGGGAGCTGTACCTCCGCCTCGCCGGACACCGGTGCCAGCTCACCGACGAGCGTCCGCAGCAGCGTGGTCTTGCCCGCTCCGTTACGTCCCACCAGTGCGATGCGCTCCGGACCGCGCACCTCGAACGAGCCCTGGACCCCTGCCCCGTAAGCGAGTTCCAGATCGCGCAGCACCAGCACGCCGCGGCCCGGGTGGACCTTGGTGTGCGGCAGCTCGACGCGGATCTCGTCGTCGTCGCGGACCGCCTCGACTGCGTCGTCCAGGCGCTCCCTCGCCTCGGCCAGCCGCTCGGTGTGCATGATGCGGTGCTTGCCGGCCGACTCCTGCGCGGCGCGCTTGCGGGCACCCATGACGATCTTCGGCTCGCGCTTCTGGTCGTTCATCTTCTGTCCGTAGCGCCTGCGCCGGGCCAGCTTGACCTGGGCGTCGGCGAGCTCGCGCTTCTGCCGGTGCACATCGGCCTCCGCGACCCGCACCATGCGCTCGGCGGCCTCCTGCTCCACGGCGAGCGCCTCCTCGTACGCCGAGAGGTTTCCGCCGTACCAGGTGACCTCTGAGCCCCGCAGATCGGCGATCTGATCGACGCGTTCCAGGAGTTCCCGGTCGTGGCTGACGACCACCAGGACCCCGTTCCACGCGTCGACCGCCGCGTACAGCCGCTGCCGTGCGTGCAGATCCAGGTTGTTCGTCGGCTCGTCGAGCAGCAGCACGTCGGGCCGGGCCAGCAGCAGGGCGGCCAGCCGCAGCAGCACGCACTCCCCGCCGGACATCTCGCCGATGGTCCGGTCGAGCCCGATGTGTCCGAGACCGAGCTGGTCGAGCGTGGCGCGGGCCCGCTCCTCCACGTCCCAGTCGTCACCGACTGCCGTGAACCGCTCCTCGCCGACATCGCCCGCCTCGATGGCGTGCAGCGCCTCACGGGTCGCGGCGATGCCCAGGGCCGCGTCGACCCGCAGCGCGGTGTCCAGGACCAGGTTCTGCGGCAGGTAACCGACCTCGCCCGCGGCCCTGATGTGGCCCGCCGCCGGAACGAGGTCGCCGGCGATCAGCCGCAGCAGGGTCGACTTGCCGGCGCCGTTGATACCGATGAGACCCGTACGGCCGGGCCCCACGGTGAGATGGAAGTCGTCGAAGACCTCGCTGCCGTCGGGCCAGGCGAAGGAGAGCGACGAGCAGGTGAGATGGGCGAGCGGAGCTGACATAAGGGAATCTCCCGGTTGCGAGGAAGGTCAGGGGCAACGGGACGAGACACCGGTCACTGGCGTTCCACGGAAGGATTCCGCAAGGTGTGGAGGAAGGCCCTGGTCACGGAGGACGGCTCGAGAGAGCTGAGGTCACACTCGGGCACGCGGACATGTACAGACATGACACGGCGCGCGACACGGTGTCTCAAGACCTCAGACGAGCAACGTCCTACTCCGATCGACGACGACAAGGACAGCGCAGACGCTACGCCGGACCCGGGAGCGGGACAAACGAATTAACGCGGCACGGTCCCGGACCGCCGGGCCCGGGGGGACCGGTTCAGCGGGAGCCGCCGAGCAGATCCGTCAGGCTCCGGTCCAGGTCCAGGAACCGGTGCTCGCCGCCGACGGGCACCAGCTGCTGGGTCCGCCGCAGGAACCGGCGCAGGTCGGCAGTGCGGACGTGCACCATCGCGATGCCCTCGGCGGCGTGGAACTCCAGAACCGTGCGGTCGTACCCGAAGGGCCTGATCCGTACGTCACCGACGCCCGCCGGTCTGTCCATTCCCGCCGTGAGCAGTTCCCGGGAGAACTCCCAGGCCACCTCGGTGCCCTCCAGCGTCGCGGGCGCGGGGAAGGCCATGCGGATCGCGAAGGGGTCCGTGCGGTCGTACTGGAGGACGGCCGGAAGTGTCTCCATCTGCGGCGCGGACGCCACCATGCGGGCCTGTACGGACTGCTCGATAACGATGGACACGACCTGCTCCCTCTCGCGACCGGATAAACGGGTTCCCGGCACTGATACAGACGACGGAAGCCGCCGATCCGTGCACCCAGGGACCGAGTGAGCTGCGTCACCGCTCACCTGGGCCCCGGTATCTGATCATGTGCCCGCTCCCGGGCGGCGCACCCTGGACGCCGCGCGGTCCGTCGGTTAGCTTCCAGCGCCATGAGCGCCAAGGGAAAGACGCGACGACTGATGTCACTGGGACTGTGCGGGGCGGCGCTGGCCGCCGCGCTGGCCGCACCGGCGGCGCACGCGACACCAGGGGAACGGCACCGGCCTGGCGACCGGCCGGTCTGGACGCCCACCGTCACCGGAACCGACGCACGCTTCCGCGGCCTCGCCGCCGTGAACAGCCGCACCGCCTGGCTCGCCGGCACGAAGGGCACCGTGCTGCGCACCTCCGACGGCGGCCGCCACTGGCGCGACGTCTCACCGCCCGGCGCCGCGGACGAGGGCCTGGAGTTCCGCGACATCGAGGCCTTCGACGCCAGGCGGGCGGTGGCGCTGGCCATCGGAGAGGGCGAGGCGTCCCGGGTGCTGCGCACCGACGACGGGGGAGCGACGTGGACCGAGTCCTTCCGCAACACCGACGCCCGCGCCTTCTACGACTGCCTCACCTTCTTCGACAGCCGGCACGGGCTGGCCATGAGCGACCCGGTGGACGGGCGGTTCCGCATCCTGTCCACCGCGGACGGCGGCCGCAGCTGGAACGTACTGCCCAGTGCGGGCATGCCGCCGGCCCAGGAAGGTGAGGCGGGGTTCGCGGCCAGCGGGCAGTGCCTGGTCAGCTCGGGTCAGAAGGACGTCTGGCTGGCGACCGGCGGTGCGGCCACCGCCCGCGTCCTGCACTCGGGGGACCGCGGACTGACCTGGAGGGCGTCCGAGTCGACGCTCCCGGCCGGTGATCCGGCCCGCGGGGTCTTCGGGCTGGCCTTCCGCGACCGGACCCACGGCATCGCGGTCGGCGGCGACTACCGTCCCGACCAGGAATCGCCCCACGCCTCTGCCGTCACGGACAACGGCGGCCGCGGCTGGCACCGGTCGGCCACCGCACCCGCCGCCTACCGCTCGGGCGTCGCGTGGCTGCCGCACAGCCGCTCTGCCGCACTCGCGGTCGGCCCGGCCGGCACGGACCTGACCACGGACGGCGGCCGCACCTGGCGGACGGTCGGCACCGGCTCCTACGACACGGTCGACTGCACCGCGGACGGCGGCTGCTGGGCAGCGGGGGAGCAGGGGCGCGCGGCCCGGCTGAACACCTTCTGAGGGCTGTCGGCAGTCCCCGGCGTGCGCCCGCCGGGGGACTGCGGGGCAGCCCCAGGGGGCCTGTCGGCGGACTGCTGTCGCCGCCCGGCGGCAGACGGCAGTCCGACGGCAGGTCCTAGGCTGGTCGGCACCATGACAACTCTTCAGATGCCCTCCGACGAGGCCGGTGCCCGCGCCGTCCAGGACTCTCTGCGCGCCCGCGTGGTGCTCGACGAGCCGGGGCCGCCGCCCGGCACCGGCCGGGTGACAGGTGTCGACGTCGCCTACGACGACGAGCGCGACGTCGTCGTGGCGGCGGCCGTCGTGCTCGACGCGGTCACCCTGGACGTGGTGGCCGAGTCGACCGCCGTCGGCCGGGTCACCTTCCCCTACGTCCCCGGACTCCTGGCCTTCCGCGAGATCCCCACCGTGCTGGCCGCGCTGGAGTCCCTGCCGGCCGATCCGGGCCTCGTCGTCTGCGACGGATACGGGCAGGCGCACCCGCGCCGCTTCGGGCTCGCCAGCCATCTGGGAGTGCTCACCGGGCTGCCGGTCATCGGCGTCGCGAAGAACCCGTTCACCTTCTCGTACGAACAGCCCGGCCCGCGTCGCGGTGACTGCTCGCCGCTGCTCGACGGGGACGAGGAGGTGGGCCGGGCGCTGCGTACCCAGGACGGCACCAAACCGGTCTTCGTCTCCGTCGGCCACCGCACCGGCCTCGACAACGCCTGTGCACACACCCTGCTGCTCGCCCGGGACTTCCGTCAGCCCGAGACCACCCGCCGGGCGGACGCGCTCTGCCGGCGGGCGCTGCGCGAGGCGACCGCCTGAGGGCGGTACGGGCGGGGCGGAGGCGTCTGAGTATCCGTACGGATAGCGTTCGCCGATCATGATCGGCACTCTGGACACATGAACGTACCTCGCACACCCGCCCGAACCGCACCTCTTCACCCCGCCCAGCGCCGCGCCGCGGTGGGCATGCTGATCGGGGGTGCGGTGGCCTTCGTCTGGGCCGGGGCGATGCTCTACACGCTGGCCTCGTGGATCTTCTAGGGCGGGACACGCGGAACCCGCCCCGGACGCGCGTCAGCGGACCGCGGCCACCCGGAAGCCCAGCCCGGCCGCCCGCAGCCGTCGTCCCAAGGCATCGCCCATCGCGACGGCCGTGGTGACCTGCCCCGCGACCGTCGGCAGCTCGTCCAGCGCCAGGCACAGCGCGGACTCCGCGAGCATCTTGGCCGTCTCGCCGTAGCCCGGGTCGCCGCCCGACACCTCGGTGAACACCCGGCGGCCGCCGCCCTCACCGACGAACCTGACCGTGAACCAGCTGCGGCTCCTGCGCTCGGCGTCCGGGCCCGAGCCCGGCTCGTACCGGTCCATCAGCCACGCCCGCGCCGCCGGCAGCTGCGCCGCGCCCAGCAGGGCGCCCAGCGCCGCCGTGCCGCCCAGCGCCACCGGCAGGTGCTTGACCGACGCGTAGTGCCGGTAGCGGAAGTCGGGGCCGTAGCGGGGCAGCGCGCGGGCGGAGCGCTCCACGATCTGCGCGTCGAGGGTGGGCAGCGGAAGCGCCCAGGTGCCGGTCTCCGTACTGAAGCGCGGTGCGCCGAGCGGGGCGCGGGCGCGGCGGCCGACGAGGCGCGGCTCGTGCAGCCGGCGCTCCTTCGCGGCGCGCAGCATCTGCGGGCCGCGGCCCATCGCGGTGAGCGCGGAGGCGAACGTACCGCCGGAGAAGGCGGCGTTGCTGCGGACGAAGCCGTCGATGCGCAGGGGCACGTCCTCGGGCAGCTGCTGGACCGTGAAGTACACCCCGAGATCGTGCGGTACGGAGTCGAAGCCGCACGCGTGCACGATCCGGGCGCCGGTCTCGCGCGCCCGTGTGTCGTGCTCCAGATACATCCGGTCCGCGAACTCCGGCTCACCGGAGAGGTCCGCGTAGTCCGTCCCGGCCTCGGCGCAGGCGGCGACCAGCTGCTCCCCGTACCAGACGTACGGGCCGACCGTCGTGGCCACCACATGGGCGGACTCGGCCAGCTCGCGCAGCGAACCGGCGTCGTCCGCGTCGGCGTGCAGCAGGGGGATGTCCGCGCAGCCCGGATCGACGGAGGTGAGGTGGTTGCGCAGCTGTTCCAGTTTGGCGCGATTGCGGCCGGCCAGGGCCCAGCGGCAGCCGTCCGGCGCGTGCGCCGCCAGATACTCGGCGGTGAGGACTCCCACGAAGCCGGTGGCGCCGAAGAGGACTACGTCATAGGGGCGTTGTGCCCCGTTCTGCCTGTTCACGAGTGCCTCCGCAGGGGCCGCGCCGATGTAGCAGGCAGAGGTTAGCGGAGGCGGACGTGGCGGTGTGCGCCCGGGAGGACTTCGTGGGGGAGGATCGGCGGGAAAAGAACTAAGCGCTTGCTCGCCCAAGGGGTTGTGCGGAGCGCGGTACGTTCTTAGCATCGTCGGTGTTACATCGGTTGTGTCATACCGCTGGGGGCTCGATGGCAACAGCAGGGAACGGTGCGAACGGCTCGCGGGGCCCGCTCGCCGGGGTACGGGTGGTCGAACTGGCGGGCATCGGCCCCGGCCCGTTCGCCGCGATGCTCCTGGCCGATCTGGGCGCCGACGTGGTGCGGGTCGACCGGCCAGGCGGCGCCGGGCTCGGCATCGATCCGGCCCACGACCTCACCAACCGCAACAAACGTTCCGTCCTCGTCGACCTCAAGGCCGAGGACGGCCCGGCCACGGTCCTGGAGCTGGCGGAGCGCGCCGACATCCTGATCGAGGGGTACCGGCCGGGCGTCGCCGAACGCCTGGGGGTCGGCCCCGACGCCTGCCTGGAACGTAACCCGCTCCTCGTCTACGGGCGGATGACCGGCTGGGGGCAGGACGGGCCGCTCGCCGCACGGGCCGGGCACGACATCGCCTACATCGCCCTCACCGGCACCCTCTCCATGATCGGGAAGCCGGGCGAGCCGCCCACCGTCCCGGCCAACCTGCTCGGCGACTACGCGGGCGGCTCGCTCTACCTCGTCGTCGGTGTCCTCGCCGCCCTCCAGCACGCCCGTACGCCCGGCGGTTCCGGCCAGGTCGTGGACGCGGCGATCGTCGACGGCGCCGCCCATCTCGCCATGATGATCCACGGGATGCTGGCGGCCGGCGGCTGGCAGGACCGGCGCGGCTCCAACCTGCTGGACGGCGGCTGCCCGTTCTACGGCTCGTACGAGACCGCGGACGGCGAGTACATGGCGGTCGGCCCGCTGGAGCAGCGGTTCTACGCCGAGTTCACCGAGCTCCTCGGCATCGGCGAAACGGCCCCCGACCGGGGCGACATCTCCCGCTGGGACGAACTGCGCGCGGTCGTCGCCGCCCGGTTCCGCACCCGCACCCGCGCCGAGTGGACCGAGGTCTTCACCGGCTCGGACGCCTGTGTGGCACCCGTCCTCTCGCTCCGCGAGGCCCCGCACCACCCGCACCTTGCCGCCCGCGGCACCTTCGTCGAACACGGCGGACTCACCCAGCCCGCGCCCGCACCCCGGTTCTCGGCCACGCCCTCCTCGGTGCACAGCGGCCCGGCGCGGCCGGGCGCGGACACCGACGCCGTCGCCGCCGACTGGGACGTACCGGGCCTGCGGACCACCCGGAAGGACACCACCGACTGATGCAGCGGCCGATCTTCACCGAAGAGCACGACGCGTTCCGCGGGGCCGTCCGCACCTTCCTGTCCAAGGAGGTCCTCCCGCACTACGAGCAGTGGGAGAAGGACGGCATCGTCTCGCGCGAGGCCTGGCTCGCGGCCGGTCGGCAGGGGCTCCTCGGCCTCGCGGTGCCCGAGGAGTACGGGGGCGGCGGCAACGCCGACTTCCGCTACAGCGCCGTCCTCGCCGAGGAGTTCACCCGGGCGGGCGCCGCGGGGCTCGCGCTCGGCCTGCACAACGACATCATCGGCCCCTACCTCACCGGTCTCGGCACCGACGAGCAGAAGCGGCGCTGGCTGCCCGGCTTCTGCAGCGGCGAGATCATCACCGCCATCGCGATGACCGAACCCGGCGCCGGTTCCGACCTCCAGGGCATCCGCACCACGGCCGAGGACAAGGGCGACCACTGGCTGGTCAACGGCTCCAAGACGTTCATCTCCAACGGCATCCTCGCCGACCTGGTCGTCGTCGTGGCGAAGACCACCCCGGACGGCGGTGCGAAGGGACTCTCCCTCATCGTCGTCGAGCGGGGTGCGCAGGGCTTCGAACGCGGCCGCAACCTCGACAAGATCGGCCAGAAGTCCCAGGACACCGCCGAACTGTTCTTCAACGACGTCCGGGTGCCCAAGGAGAACCTCCTCGGTGAGCTCGACGGCGCCTTCATCCACCTGATGACCAACCTCGCCCAGGAACGCATGGGCATAGCCGTCGCCGGGATCGCCGCCGCCGAGCACCTGCTGGAGATCACCACCGCGTACGTCAAGGAGCGCGAGGCCTTCGGGCGGCCGCTCTCCAAGCTCCAGCACATCCGCTTCGAGATCGCGGAGATGGCCACCGAGTGCGCCGTCACCCGCGCCTTCCTCGACCGGTGCATCGTCGACCACTCGGAGGGGACGCTCGACGCCGTGCACGCCTCGATGGCCAAGTGGTGGGCCACCGAACTGCAGAAGCGCGTCGCCGACCGCTGCCTCCAACTGCACGGCGGTTATGGCTACATGACGGAATACCGGGTGGCCAAGGCGTTCACCGACGGCCGCATCCAGACCATCTACGGCGGTACGACCGAGATCATGAAGGAGATCATCGGCCGCTCCCTGCTCGCCTGACCCGAGCCCGGCCACCACCTCTTCCTGTGCCACGTCCCTCGCTCCGCCACACCCCCTGTTGCGCCACCACCCTCGAAAGGCAGCTGTCTTGAGTACCGAAGCGTTCGTCTACGACGCGATCCGCACCCCGCGCGGCCGCGGCAAGGCCAATGGGGCCCTGCACGGCACCAAGCCGATCGATCTCGTCGTCGGCCTGATCCACGAGATCCGCGGCCGGTTCCCGGACCTGGACCCGGCGGCCATCGACGACATCGTCCTCGGCGTGGTCAGCCCGCTCGGAGACCAGGGCTCCGACATCGCGCGCATCGCCGCCATCGCGGCCGGCCTCCCGGACACCGTCGCGGGTGTCCAGGAGAACCGCTTCTGTGCCTCGGGCCTGGAAGCCGTCAACCTGGCGGCCGCCAAGGTCCGTTCGGGGTGGGAGGACCTCATCCTCGCGGGCGGCGTCGAGTCGATGTCCCGGGTGCCGATGGGCTCGGACGGCGGCGCCTGGGCGATGGACCCGATGACCAACTACGAGACGGGCTTCGCCCCGCAGGGCATCGGCGCCGACCTCATCGCGACGATCGAGGGCTTCTCGCGCCGTGACGTCGACGAGTTCGCCGCGCTGTCGCAGGAGCGGGCCGCGGAGGCGTGGAAGGACAACCGCTTCGCGCGCTCCGTCGTCCCCGTGAAGGACCGCAACGGCCTCGTCGTCCTCGACCACGACGAGCACATGCGGCCCGGCACCACGGCCGACTCCCTCGCCGCGCTCAAGCCGTCGTTCGCGGCGATCGGCGAGATGGGCGGCTTCGACGCGGTGGCCCTGCAGAAGTACCACTGGGTGGAGAAGATCGACCATGTCCACCACGCCGGCAACTCCTCCGGCATCGTCGACGGCGCGGCCCTGGTCGCGATCGGCTCGAAGGAGATCGGGGAGCGGTACGGCCTCACGCCGCGCGCCCGGATCGTCTCCGCGGCCGTCTCCGGCTCCGAGCCCACCATCATGCTCACCGGCCCCGCGCCCGCCACCCGCAAGGCGCTCGCCAAGGCCGGGCTCACCATCGACGACATCGACCTCGTCGAGATCAACGAGGCCTTCGCCGGCGTCGTCCTGCGCTTCGCCAGGGACATGGCTCTGCCGCTGGACAAGATCAATGTCAACGGCGGCGCCATCGCGCTCGGCCACCCCCTCGGCGCCACCGGCGCGATGATCCTCGGCACGCTCATCGACGAACTGGAGCGCCGGGACAAGCGCTACGGCCTCGCCACCCTCTGCGTCGGCGGCGGCATGGGTGTCGCCACCGTCATCGAGCGTCTCTGACCGTCCCCCGGCCACCCCTGCCTACGGAGAAGAAGAGCAATGACCGAGAGCACGACCATCCGCTGGGAACAGGACGGGACCGGCGTCGTCACCCTCGTACTCGACGACCCCAACCAGTCCGCCAACACGATGAACCAGGCCTTCAAGGACTCCATCGAGGCCGTCGCGGAGCGCGCGGAGGCCGAGAAGGACTCCATCCGCGGCATCATCTACACCTCCGCCAAGAAGACCTTCTTCGCGGGCGGCGACCTCAAGGACATGATCAGGGTCGGCCCCGAGAACGCCCAGGCCGCCTTCGACACCGGCACCGCGATCAAACGCTCGCTGCGCCGCATCGAGACCCTCGGCAAGCCCGTCGTCGCCGCCATCAACGGAGCCGCCCTCGGCGGCGGTTACGAGATCGCCCTCGCCTCCCACCACCGCGTCGCCCTCGACGCTCCCGGATCCCGGATCGGCCTGCCCGAGGTCACCCTCGGCCTGCTGCCCGCGGGCGGCGGCGTCACCCGCACCGTACGCCTCATGGGCATCGCGGACGCGCTGCTGAAGGTGCTGCTCCAGGGCACCCAGTACACCCCGCGGCGCGCCCTGGAGAACGGTCTGGTCCACGAAGTCGCCGCCACCCGTGAGGAGATGCTCGACCGGGCACGCGCCTTCATCGACGCCAACCCCGAGTCGCGGCAGCCCTGGGACGTCAAGGGCTACCGGATCCCCGGCGGCACCCCGTCGAACCCCAAGTTCGCCGCCAACCTGCCCGCCTTCCCGGCCAACCTGAAGAAGCAGCTCGCCGGGGCCCCCATGCCCGCGCCGCGCAACATCCTGGCCGCCGCGGTCGAGGGCTCACAGGTCGACTTCGAGACCGCGCTCACCATCGAGGCCCGCTACTTCACCGAGCTGGTCACCGGCCAGGTCTCGAAGAACATGATCCAGGCGTTCTTCTTCGACCTCCAGGCCGTCAACTCCGGCGCCAGCCGTCCCAAGGGCATCGAGGAGCGCCAGGTCCGTAAGGTCGCCGTCCTCGGCGCCGGGATGATGGGCGCGGGCATCGCCTACTCCTGCGCCCGCGCCGGTATCGAGGTCGTCCTCAAGGACATCTCGACGGAGGCCGCCGCCAAGGGCAAGGCGTACAGCGAGAAGCTGCTCGACAAGGCGCTCTCCCGGGGACGTACGACCGAGGCGAAGCGCGACGAGCTCCTCGCCCTCATCACCCCGACCGGCGACCCGGCCGACCTCGCCGGCTGCGACGCCGTCATCGAGGCCGTCTTCGAGGACACCGCGCTCAAGCACAAGGTGTTCCAGGAGGTCCAGGACGTCATCGAGCCCGACGCCCTGCTCTGCTCCAACACCTCCACCCTGCCCATCACGGCCCTGGCCGAAGGGGTCTCGCGCCCGGCCGACTTCATCGGGCTGCACTTCTTCTCACCCGTCGACAAGATGCCGCTCGTCGAGATCATCAAGGGCGAGAAGACCGGTGACGAGGCCCTGGCCCGCGCCTTCGACCTGGTCCGCCGGATCAAGAAGACGCCGATCGTCGTCAACGACTCGCGTGGCTTCTTCACCTCACGCGTCATCGGCCAGTTCATCAACGAGGGCGTCGCGATGGTCGGCGAGGGCGTCGAGCCCGCCTCTGTCGAGCAGGCCGCCGCCCAGGCCGGATACCCGGCCAAGGTGCTCTCCCTGATGGACGAACTGACGCTCACCCTGCCCCGCAGGATCCGCGACGAGACCAGGCGGGCCGTCGAGGCGGCGGGCGGCACCTGGGCCGGCCACCCGTCGGACTCGGTCATCGACCGGATGGTCGACGAGTTCGGACGCCCGGGACGCAGCGGCGGCGCCGGCTTCTACGACTACGACGAGAACGGCAGGCGCACCCGCCTCTGGCCCGGTCTGCGCGAGCACTTCACCCAGCCGCGGACGGACATCTCCTTCACCGACATGCAGGAGCGGATGCTCTTCTCCGAGGCCCTGGACAGCGTCCGCTGCCTGGAGGAGAACGTACTGATCACCGTCGCCGACGCCAACATCGGCTCCATCATGGGCATCGGCTTCCCGCCGTGGACCGGCGGCGTGCTCCAGTACATCAACGGGTACGAGGGCGGCCTCCCCGGCTTCGTGGCCCGCGCCCGGGAACTCGCCGAGCGCTACGGCGACCGCTTCCTGCCGCCCGCGCTGCTCGTCGCGAAGGCGGAGCGGGGCGAGACCTTCCACGACTGACGCCGGGCGCTGCGGGCCGTACTCACTCAGCGGTGAACGCGGCCCGCAGCTCCTCCTTCAGCGACCGCTGGAAGGCGGTCACCAGCGCCTGGAGCACCATCGGCTGCATGTGCGCCGACAGCGACTTCATCGCCCTGACGTGCTCCGGATCCAACTCCCGCTCCCGGTACGGGCTCCACACCTCGTCCCGGAACAGCCGGGTCAGCTGCTGGGCGGCCGAGCGGGTGTGCTCCAGCAGGACCGTCCGGGCGGCCAGGATCGTCTGGTGCGCGATCGGCACGTCGAGCAGTTCCACACCGAGCCGCAGCAGCCCCGGATCCACCCGGTAGGGGGCCCCGCCCGGATCGGCCCGTTCCAGCACACCCATCGCGGCCAGCCGGTCGAGGTCCTGCTCGGTCAGCGCCCGCCCCGCGCGGCGTTCCAGCTCCGCCCGGGTCGCGTCCTCCGCCGAGTCCGGCGCCCAGGTCGCCACCAGCGCCCGGTGGATCGCCAGGTCCTGGGCGCTCAGATCGGGCGGCAATTGCTCCAGATAGCGTTCGATCGCGGCGAGCGTCATGCCCTGGTGCTGGAGCTCCTCGATGAGCGCGAGCCGGGAGAGGTGGTCGTGCCCGTAGTGCCCCACCCGGCGCGGCCCGATCACCGGCGGCGGCAGCAGCCCCCGCGTGCTGTAGAAACGCACCGTGCGCACGGTCACCCCGGCACGCGCCGCCAGTTCGTCGACGGTGAGCGTCGGCTCCTCGGTCCCGGTCGCCATATCTGCTCCTCGTGTCCGACCCCGCGGGTGAACTGCCGGGCGTGTGCGTCCATCAGGTTCAACAGTATTGCTGTCTCACCACTGTTGTGAAAGTGTCCGGCGGCAGCGAAGCGCACTCCACCCCCAGGCGGCGGTCCGCACGGTCCGGCCGACGTGACGGAAGTCGGCCGTGACCACGCCCCTGCGACTCCCCGCGGACGCCGATCAGCTCACCCTCCCCGCGCCGAGGCACCGGTTGTCAGTGTCCGCTCGTACGCTGGCGCCGTGACGGAGATCGTTTACGTAAAGGGGGACGCCACCGCCCCGCAGGGCAAGGGCGTGAAGCTGATCGCCCATGTCTGCAACGACCTGGGCGGCTGGGGCAAGGGCTTCGTCCTCGCCGTATCGCGCCGCTGGCCCGAGCCGGAGGCCCGGTACCGCGCCTGGCACCGCGAACGGGCCGCCGACGACTTCGGCCTCGGCGCCGTTCAGTTCGTCCGGGTGAGCCCGTACATCTGGGTGGCGAACATGGTGGGACAGCGGGGGATGCGCACCGGCAGCAAGGGGGGTGCCGGTGCGCTACGGGGCGATCGACACGGCCCTGGGCGCGGTGGCCGTCCGGGCGGCCGAGCTGGGGGCCTCTGTGCACATGCCGCGCATCGGCTGCGGACTGGCCGACGGCACCTGGTCACGGATCGAACCCCTGCTGGAACAGAGACTGTTGAGCCAGGGGATCGGCGTCACGGTGTACGACCACGACTGACCGCTGCCGCCGCCGCCCCGTGTCCTCGTCCCCGCGCGGATACAGAGAGACGAGCAGTGGCTCTCTGTTCCGGCGCCGCTATGGTGGACCGGAACCGGCGGAGAGCGGGGAGGGCCCATGGCCGCACGGAGTACGGACGAAACACGGCTGGTCCGGGCGCTCGGCGAGACACCGCCCTCCGACGCGCTGACCGAACAGATCCTCGACGCCGCTCGTGAGCAGTTCATGACCTTCGGGCTGCGCCGCTCCACCGTCGACGACGTCGCCAAGCGGGCCGGGGTCTCGCGCGTGACCGTGTACCGGCGGATCGGCAACAAGGACGGCCTGGTGTCGGCCTGCCTGCTGCGGGAGTACCGGCGCTTCGTCGTCGAGGTCGACGAGGCGGTCGCCGCGCTGCCCACCACCGAGGACCGGATCGTCGAAGGGTTCGTGGCCGTCCTCGGCCACATCCGCGAACACCCGCTGGTCGGCGGCCTGCTGAGGCTGGAGCCGGAGATCATGCTCCCGTTCCTCACGGTGGAGAGCGGGCCGGCCCTCGTCGCCATGCGCGGTTACGTCGCCGGCCGGCTGCGCGAGGCCCGGCGTGCGGAGGGGAGGCCCGAGGCCGACGCGACACCCGTCGCCGAGCTGATGGTGCGCATCACGGTCTCCTTCCTCCTCAACCCGGTGAGCTGCTTCGAGCTCGACGACGACGAGCAGCTGCGGGCGTTCGCCCGCAGCTACCTGGTACCGCTGATCGCCGTCGGCTAGGCGGGACGTTCGAAGACTTCCGGGGTGCGCCGATCCGCGCGCCCGTCGCGCGGCGTCCCCGAAGGCGCGGGGTGGCGCTCGTCGGGCAGCGGCTCCACGGGCCGGCTGCCCGCCCAGTGCGGCCCCAGATCGTCGAGCCGCCAGCCGAACGGATAGGAACGCGGCTGCGGGCGTGAGGGCAGCCACCGGGGCCGGGCTGGGAGCAGGCGTACACACCGCGCGCGGGCCCGCAGCGTTCCCGCGGCGGCCGACCTGGCCCAGCGGGGCTGCGCCCTGAACCCCAGCGCCCGCAGCAGCGGCTCGTCCAGCAGCGCGAGCGAGAACCGTGCGATCACCGGACGCAGCGGGCGCGGGTACCAGCTCGCCATAATCCGGAACGTGGCGTTGGCGACCCGCCGGTTCGCCGGGTCGTACGCGAACATCCGCTCCTCGTAGGAGTCCAGTAACCGCTCGAACCCCTCATAGGTGTCGGGCGCGCCCTCGATGTCCATCATCGCGGCCATCTTCCGGCCCACCTCGGTCAGCGCCTCGGTCTCCACCGGGCACAGGGGCCGCCAGCCGAACCGGTCGATCCAGCGCTTCGGCCCGACGACCGTGGTCGCCAGGACGTACAGGAAGTCCTCGTTGGGTATCCGGTACTTGCCGTGGATGCGGTTGAGATGGCGGGCCGCCGCGCGCCCGCGCTCCGAGTCGAAGCCGTCGGCGGCCATCTCGTACCCGATCAGCACCGTGTCGTCGTAGCGCTTCTGGCCGGACCGTTCGAACTCCTGCGTGCGGTCGAGGAGTACGGAGATGCGGGGCACCCCGTAGTCGCGGAGGAACGCGACGCTCACACCCTGTCGGTAGTCCCAGGGGAACTCGTACTGCGAGATCAGCCGGAGTATCTCGGCGCAGTCTCGGACGGGATCCATGCGGCGGATCTCGCGAAGGCGGCTGTAGCGGCCCATGGTGCGCCCTCCTGTCGGGCGGTGCGTGCGGTGCCTCCGGTCCAACTCCCTTGCACCGGAGGAGATCTGACGGATACTGCGATCAGAGAGTCAATGTTACAAATACTATCGACTTGTTTCATGGGTCGCGTCAACACCACCGGCACGGATCAGGGCGTCGCTCATGACGCCGTGGCGGTGTGCGGTGTGCGGTGTGCGGTGTGCGGGGTGGGAGGTGGCCGGCCGTGTGCCGGCGCGTGCGTCAGGCCGACGCGCGGCGGACGAGCTCCGTAGGCGTGATCACCGAATCCGGTTCGGTGGCACCGTCGTTCAGCCGCTCCATGAGGATCCGGACCATCAAACGGCCCATCCCCACGACGTCCTGACGGACCGTCGTCAGCGGTGGGTCGGTCGCCTCGGACACCGACTCCATGTCGTCGAAGCCGACCAGCGCCACGTCCTGCGGTACCCGGCGGCCGTGTTCGCGCAGCACCCGCAGGGCGCCCGAGGCCATCAGGTCGTTGGCGGCGAAGACCGCGTCCAGGTCCGGCCGCCTCTCCAGCAGCCCGGCCATGGCGCGGGCGCCGCCCTCCGCGGTGAAGTCGCCGTCCGCCACCAGCGTGGGATCGCCGTCGGGCAGCACGTCGAAGTAGCCGTCGAGGCGGTCGAGCGCCGAGGTCTGGTCGCGCGGGCCCGCGATGTGCGCGATGCGCCGGCGGCCGAGCGAGACCAGATGGCGTACGGCCTCGCGGGCACCGCCGCGGTTGTCGCAGTCGACGTAGGGGACCGCGAGCTCGGAGGCGGCGCCCGCCCGTCCGGGACGCCCGCCGTAGACCGTCGGTACCCGGAACCGGCGGATGACCGCGGACAGTTCGTCGTCCGTGTGCATCGAGAAGGCCAGTACACCGTCCACATGGCCACCGGCCAGATAGCGGGTGACCCGCTCGAAATCGCCGCTTCCCTCCACCAGGAGCAGCACCAACTGCGCGTCGTAGGTGATGAGTTCACGGCTTATGCCGCGGATGTGCTGGGAGAAGAAGGGGTCGGAGAAGATCCGGATCTCGGGCTCGTCGATGATCACGGCGACGGCTCCGTTGCGCCGGGTCACCAGCGTCCTGGCGGCGTGGTTCGGTATGTAGCCGAGCTCATCGACCGCCTTGCGCACCTGCTCCACGAGCGGCTGCCGTACCCCGGCGCCGCCGTTGACCACCCGGGAGGCCGTTGCCCGGGAGACCCCGGCGCGGGCTGCCACGGCTTCCAGTGTGGGGCGTGCGTCGTGAGGGGCATCGGGGGTCGGACGGGGCAAGGGACGCTCCTCGGAGGCGCGGGAGGGGGCCGGAGACGGCCGGGGCCCGGCCGAACAGCACGAACCTTGCCAGCCTAGGGCCTTTCGCCGAGCGGTGACCGGGGGACCTGTCGCGCGGGCGCCGGCCACGGTACCTTCCGCCCATGCCGACACGTGCGCGGGGCGCCCGCTCGACGTACAGACCGCCCGTCCCGGCCCCCGCAGGTCGTCCGCGCGGCACGGGAGCCGTCGGCCGATGACGCGCCGCGCACCGGACGGCCGGGAGCGGCGGGCGGCCCGCCGCCGGGTCCGCGACCTCGCGCAGGCGGCCCTCGCCGCGGTGCTGGCCGGCGTGCTGCTCACGGGATCCGCGCAGGCCGCGCGGACACCGCCGCGCACCGGGTTCGAAGCCACCGGCGGGGCGCGCTGGACCGGCCCGGCCGAGGAACGCTCCCTGCTCGCGGCCGTCGGCCGGCGCAGCGGCTCCGTGGAGCGGATCGGCACGACGAAGCAGGGGCGCCCGCTGCGGCTCGTCCGGATCGGCAGCCGGCGTCCGGACGCCCTCACCGTGCTCCTCGTGTGCAGTCAGCACGGCGACGAACCCGCCGCCCGCGAGGCCTGCCTCACGGTGATCCGTGACCTCGGGTACTCCCAGGACCGGGCGACCCGGGACTTCCTCTCCCGTACCGAGATCCTCGTCATTCCCACCGCCAACCCCGACGGCCGCGCCGCCGGGACGCGGGGCAACTCCGACGACGTGGACATCAACCGCGACCACATCGCGCTGCGGACCGCAGAGGGCCGTGCCGTCGCGGCAGTCCTCCGGGACGACCGGCCCGATGTGGTCTACGACCTGCACGAGTACGGCGCGACCCCGCCGTACTACGACAAGGACCTGGCCGTCCTGTGGCCCCGCAATCCCAACGTCCGAGGCCGGGTGCACGAGGAGTCGGAGCTCCTGGCCGAACAGCACGTCCGCCCGGCCGCCCGCGACGCCGGACACGACAGCGGGCTCTACGGCATCTGGACCGACCCGGTCACCGGCCGGCCGGTGAAGCAGACCGCGGGCGACGGACAGGAGCGCATCCTGCGCAACGCGGCGGGCGTCAAGAATGCCGTGGCCCTGCTCGTCGAGTCCCGCGTGGACGCGCTCACCGACGCCGAGCGGGCCGACCCCGCACTCAACAACCGCCGCCGGGTGCACTCCCAACGCGCCGCGCTCAACGGTCTGTTCTCCTACGTCGAGGAGCGGCGCGGCGAGATCGGCGCCGCCACCGCCCGCTCCCGGGCGGCCGGGTTCACGGAGCGGGGCCCGGTCCGGTTCGGCGGGGCCGACAACGTGGCGGCGGGACCCGGCGAGATCCTCGCGCACCCGCCGTGCGGTTACCGGCTCACGACGGCCCAGTTCGCCCGGGTCGGGGACGAACTCGCCCTGCACGGCGTCACCTCCCGGCCCGACGGTGACGGCGTGTACGTAGCGCTGGCCCAGCCCGCACGGAGACTGATTCCGCTCCTTCTGGACAGGCGTGCGACATATCACCTCGTAATCGGTCAATCCGATACCGCTTGTTGATCCCGGAAGATGTGCGCCGCGTGTGGTACTGCCTACGGAGAGCGAAACTCCAGCTTCTGTGAAAGGTGCCATTCGTGTCGCAGGACGATCAGAGAACGGGCGGCAGGGGGGATCTGCCGGTGACGGCGGATCTGCCCGGCGACCCGACCCAGAACCGGCGCCCCACGACCGACCGGGTGGTGTTCGGCGTCACCGCCGTTCTGACCCTCGCCTTCGTGGTCTGGGGGGCCACCGCCACCGACTCGTTGGAGAACGTCTCCAGCGACTCACTCAACTGGCTCATGCACAACGGTGGTTGGGCCTTCATGCTGGCCGCCTCCGGATTCGTGGTCTTCGCGCTCTGGCTCGCCGTCAGCCGTTACGGCAAGATCTGCCTCGGCCAGGAGGGCGAGGAGCCGGAGTTCCGGACCGTCTCCTGGGTCGCGATGATGTTCAGCGCCGGTATGGGTATCGGCCTGATGTTCTACGGAGTCAGCGAGCCCCTGGCGCACTTCGTCCATCCACCGCCCGGCACCAACCCCGCCGACGCCGCCGATGCGATGCAGACGGCGATGGCCACCACCCTCTTCCACTGGACGCTCCACCCCTGGGCCATCTACGCGGTGGTCGGTCTCGCCATCGCGTACAGCACCTTCCGGCGCCGCAGGCGACAGACGATCAGCGCCGTCTTCGAACCGCTCATCGGCGCCCGGCACGCCCACGGCGGCGTCGGCCGGCTGATCGACATCCTCGCCATCTTCGCCACGCTCTTCGGCTCGGCCGCCTCGCTGGGGCTGGGAGCCCTCCAGATCGGCAGCGGTTTCCACGAGCTGAACTGGATGGAGAAGACCAGCACCGGGTTGCTCGTCCTGATCATCGCCGTACTGACCGTGGCTTTCGTCGCCTCGGCGATCTCCGGCGTGGAGAAGGGCATCCAGTGGCTGTCCAACATCAATATGGTGCTCGCCCTGATCCTCGCCGTCTTCGTGTTCATCGCGGGCCCCACCATCATCGTGCTCGACCTGCTGCCCACCTCGATCGCCGCCTACATCGGTAATCTGGCCCAGCTCGCCGGCCGCACCGAGGCCACCGGCAAGGGAGAGGTCGCCGACTGGCTCAGCAGCTGGACCGTCTTCTACTGGGCCTGGTGGATCTCCTGGACGCCCTTCGTCGGCATGTTCATCGCCAGGATCAGCCGCGGCCGGACGATCCGTCAGTTCATCGGCGGGGTCATCCTGGTGCCCAGCACGGTCAGCCTGATCTGGTTCGCGATCTTCGGCGGTACCGCCATCAAGCTCCAGGAGGCCGGGAAGCTGAACGGCGCCGACACCCAGGAGGCCCAGCTCTTCGGCGTACTGCAGCAGTTTCCCATCCCCACGGTGATGAGCCTGCTGGTGATGATCCTGGTCGGCATCTTCTTCGTGTCGGGCGCGGACGCCGCCTCCATCGTGATGGGCACCCTGTCCCAGAAGGGCATCCTCGAACCGGCCAAGTGGGTCGTCGTCTTCTGGGGTGTCACCACCGGAGCGGTGGGGGCGATCATGCTGCTGATCGGGAACGGCAAGGGCGATGCGCTGGCCGGCCTGCAGAACCTGACCATTCTGGTGGCCGCGCCCTTCACGATCGTCATGATCGGCATGTGCGTGGCCCTGGTGCGGGACCTGCGCGAGGACCCGCTCATCGTGCGCCGCGAGTTCGGGGTGGAAGCGGTCGAGTCCGCGGTCATCGAGGGCCACGCGAAGTACGACGGTGACTTCGAGATCCGGATCGGTCCCGGCGACAGCCGGATCACCACCGAACGAGGGGACGAGCCCGGCGGTTCGAGCCCGGCCGACTGAGGGCCCACCGCATCCGGGCGGGGCCCGCGGGGGCTGACCGATGACCGCCGGCGCGTCCGAGGGGCGATGTGTCCGCTCGATGTACCCCGCCCTGCCCGGCCCGCGGCGGTTCAGCCCACCAGCCGGGCCGCCGCCTCCGCGCAGCCCAGGGCCACGGTCACCCCCGCGCCCCCGTGTCCGT
Organism: Streptomyces sp. NPDC091387; assembly: GCF_044756945.1. Taxonomy (NCBI): domain Bacteria; kingdom Bacillati; phylum Actinomycetota; class Actinomycetes; order Kitasatosporales; family Streptomycetaceae; genus Streptomyces; species Streptomyces sp. NPDC091387. The sequence continues at coordinate 96,612 of NZ_JBIVTZ010000008.1, forward strand.
AGTTGTGCACCAGGCGCCCGCCGCCGGGCAGCGGCTCGGCCTCGATGCGGACCCCCGCGTCCCGGGCCGGCCGCAGCCCCACCCGGTGCCCGATGATCCGCGCGCGGGCGATCTCCGGCCGGACCCGGGCACACCGCGCCACGATCTCCTCGGCCGCGCGGGGATCGGGCACGGTGCTCCAGTCGTCCGTCCCGGCGGTGCCGCCCAGCACCAGCCGGCCCGGCTGCGGGAAGAAGTACGTCGTCGCGCTCGACGCCGGATCCGCCTCGGTGAACCACTCGTCGATCCCCGGGTTCTCCACCATGACCAGCTGACCGCGGACCGGGCGCATCCCGGTGTCCGGGACCAGCTCGCGGGCACCGAGACCGGTGCAGTTGACCACCGTCGCCGCCTCGGCGGCCGCCTCGTCGAACGAGGTGACCGTACGCCGCTCGACCGAACCCCCGGCCGCCCTGACCTGTTCCTCCAGCCAGTCCAGATGGACCGGCATGTCGATCAGTGGCAGCCGGCACCGCAGTCCCTCCGCGCTCTCCACCACATCCTTCAGCTTCCCCGCCCACGCCCCGAGCGCCGCGAGCCGCTCGCCCCGGTGCAGGCCGCTGACCAGCCGTACCCCGGTCTCCTGCGGACGGGCGGCCAGTTCCTCGTACCAGCGCAGCGAAGCCAGCGACCAGTCGGCGACCCGGTCCTGCGGCTCGATCCGGTACGGCCACCACAGGGCGCCCGCCACCGCCGACGTCGTGGTCGCCGCGGGCTGCCGGGACCAGACCCGCACCCGGTGGCCGTGCCCGGCCAGCACCACCGCCGTGGTGAGGCCGCTGACCCCACCGCCCACCACGATCACTTCCGACACCGCCGCACCGCCGCTCGTCTCTGTTCGGACCCCGCTCACACCCGGACGCCAGGGCCTCGCGCCCGGCCCGGTCCACTCGATCCAGGGGAAGGACCCTAGCGGAGGTGCACGGAGAGGGCGATGCCCCGGGGCGACCCGGTACGCGTGACGGCGGGGGAGCGTGCCGGTCACGGCCGGGGCCCGCGCCGGGAGCCCCGGCCGCCGATTAGGATCGACACCCTGATGACTGCCACCCTCGTCGCCAAGGACCTCGCCGCCGGACACGGCGACCGCACTCTCTTCGCCGAACTCGACCTCGTGGTCGCTCCCGGTGACGTGATCGGTCTCGTCGGAGTGAACGGTGCCGGAAAATCGTCGCTCCTGCGGCTGCTCGCCGGACTCGACCAGCCGGAGGAGGGCGAGCTGCGGCTCTCCCCGCCCACCGCCACCGTCGGCCATCTGCCGCAGGAACCGGAGCGGCGCCCCGAGGAGACCGTACGGGAGTTCCTGGCCCGCCGGACGGGCGTCGCCGAGGCCCAGGCGACGATGGACACCGCCACCCAGGCCCTCGTCGACGGGACGCCCGGCTCCGACGACGCCTACTCCGAGTCCCTGGAGCGCTGGCTCGCCCTCGGCGGCGCCGACCTGGACGAGCGGGCCGAGGAGGTCGCCGCCGACCTCGGCCTGACCGTCGGTCTCGACCTGCCGATGACCACGCTCTCCGGAGGCCAGGCGGCCCGTGTCGGCCTCGCCTCGCTGCTGCTCTCCCGCTACGACGTCTTCCTGCTCGACGAACCCACCAACGACCTCGACCTCGACGGCCTGGAGCGGCTGGAGCGGTACGTCGCCGGGCTGCGCGCCGGCACCGTCGTCATCAGCCACGACCGCGAGTTCCTGATGCGCACGGTCACCAAGGTCCTCGAACTCGACCTCGCCCAGCAGCAGATCAACCTCTACGGCGGTGGCTACGCGGCGTACCTGGAGGAGCGCGAGCGGGCCCGCAGGCACGCCCGTGAGGAGTTCGAGGAGTTCGCCGACAAGCGCTCCGCGCTCGAAGGCCGCGCCCTGATGCAGCGCTCCTGGATGGACAAGGGCGTCAGGAACGCGCGCCGCAAGGCCGGCGACTCCGACAAGATGGCCCGCAAGTTCCGGAGCGAGTCCAGCGAGAAGCAGGCCGCGAAGGCCCGCCAGACCCAGCGCATGATCGAGCGCCTCGATGTCGTGGACGAGCCGCGCAAGGAGTGGGAGCTGCGGATGGAGATCGCCTCCGCCCCCCGTTCCGGCTCCGTCGTGGCAACTCTGCGCGAGGCACAGGTCGTGCTCGGGGACTTCGTGTTCGGCCCGGTCTCGCTCCAGATCGACTGGGCGGACCGGATCGCCATCACCGGTGCCAACGGCGCGGGGAAGTCGACCCTGCTCGCCGCTCTGCTCGGCCGCCTTCCGCTGGACTCGGGGCACGCGAGCCTTGGCTCGGGTGTGGTGGTGGGTGAGGTGGACCAGGCGCGGAAGCTGTTCCACGGCACGGAATCCCTGCTGGAGGCGTTCTGCGCGGCCGTTCCCGACACGGAGCCGGCCGAGGTCCGCACCCTCCTCGCCAAATTCGGCCTGCGCGCCGACCATGTGATGCGCCCCGCGACCACGCTCTCCCCGGGCGAACGGACCCGGTCGGCGCTCGCCCTGCTCCAGGGCCGCGGCGTCAACCTCCTCGTCCTGGACGAGCCCACGAACCATCTGGACCTGCCGGCGATCGAGCAGCTGGAATCGGCGCTCGACTCGTACACGGGGACACTGCTGCTGGTCACGCACGACCGCCGGATGCTGGAAGCGGTCCGTACGACGCGCCGCGTCGAGGTGGCGGCCGGAGGGCTCACGGAGATCTGACCGACGGCCTCGCGCACGTCCCCGCTCCTCCGGCGTTCGAGGAGCGGGGCTCCGGGGCGGTGTTCCTGACACGGGAAGGGGCGGGGCGGGGAGAAGGCCCGCCGCGGGCGGACCCCTCACCACCCCGCCCCGAAGCGGGCTTCCGCTACCGCTTCCTGCCGCCCTGCTTCGGATCCAGCAGGCCCGCCCGCCGAAGCGCGTCCGCCATCGCCCCGTTGGCCGGAGTCGCGGCCGGCGCCTGACGCGCGCCACCGCCGCCGTTGCCGGCGCCGCCACCGCGCCGGTCCCGCCCCTGGCCGCTTTGGCCGCTCTGGCTGTTCTGGCCGCCCTGGCCGCCACGCGGCCCCGCACCGCCCTGCCCCTGTCGCTGCCGGGGCGGACGCCCGCCCCGCTCGCCGCCCGCTCCGCCGGACCCGGACCCCGCTCCGGCCGCCGGGCCCGCGTTCGCCCCCGCCTCGTCGTCCAGCCGCAGGGTCAACGAGATCCGCTTCCGCGGGATGTCGATCTCCATGACCTTGACCTTGACGATGTCACCCGGCTTCACGACATCACGGGGGTCCTTCACGAACGTCCTCGACATCGCCGACACATGGACCAGACCGTCCTGGTGCACCCCGATGTCCACGAACGCGCCGAACGCCGCGACATTCGTCACGACCCCCTCCAGCACCATCCCGGACTCCAGATCGCCGAGCTTCTCGACGCCCTCCTTGAAGGTGGCCGTCTTGAACGCCGGGCGCGGGTCGCGCCCCGGCTTCTCCAGCTCCTTGATGATGTCGGTGACGGTCGGCAGCCCGAACTTCTCGTCCACGAAGTCGTCCGCCCGCAGGGTCCGCAGCACTCCGGTGTTGCCGACCAGGGAGGCGACGTCACCGCCCGTCCGCTTCACCATCGCCCGGACCACGGGGTACGCCTCCGGGTGCACGCTGGACGCGTCCAGCGGGTCGTCACCCCGGATCCGCAGGAAGCCCGCGCACTGTTCGTACGCCTTCGGGCCGAGCCTGGCCACGTCCTTGAGCCCCTTGCGGGAGCGGAACGGGCCATGGGTGTCGCGGTGCGCGACGATGTTCTCCGCGAGCCCGGAGCCGATGCCGGAGACCCGTGAAAGCAGCGGCGCCGACGCGGTGTTGACGTCGACCCCGACGCCGTTCACACAGTCCTCGACGACCGCGTCCAGCGAACGCGACAGTTTCACCTCGGACAGGTCGTGCTGGTACTGCCCGACGCCGATCGACTTCGGGTCGATCTTCACCAGCTCCGCGAGGGGGTCCTGGAGACGGCGCGCGATCGAGACGGCGCCGCGCAACGAGACGTCCATGTCCGGGAGTTCCTGCGAGGCGAAGGCGGACGCCGAGTACACGGAGGCGCCGGCCTCCGAGACCATCACCTTGGTGAGCTTCAACTCCGGGTGCTTGTCGCACAGTTCACCGGCGAGCTTGTCCGTCTCGCGCGACGCCGTGCCGTTGCCGATCGCGATCAGATCGACATCGTGCGCCTTCGCCAGCTGCTCCAGTTTCGCCAGCGACTGGTCCCACTTGTTGGCCGGGACGTGCGGGTGGATGACATCGGTCGCGACGACCTTGCCGGTCGCGTCGACGACGGCGACCTTCACTCCGGTACGGAACCCCGGGTCGAGCCCCAGCGTGGCCCGCGTCCCGGCCGGTGCGGCGAGCAGCAGATCGCGCAGGTTCGACGCGAAGACGCGTACCGCCTCGTCCTCCGCCGCCGTGCGCAGCCGCAGCCGCAGGTCGATGCCGAGGTGGACCAGGAGCCTGGTGCGCCAGGCCCAGCGCACGGTGTCGGCCAGCCACTTGTCCCCGGGACGCCCGCGGTCGTTCACCCCGAAGCGCCGGGCGACCATGTTCTCGTACGAGGAGGGGCCGGGCTCCCCGGACGGCTCCTCCGGTTCCAGGACGAGGTCGAGGACGTCCTCCTTCTCGCCCCGGAGCATCGCGAGCACCCGGTGCGAGGGCAGCGCGGTGAACGGCTCGGTGAAGGCGAAGTAGTCCGCGAACTTGGCGCCCGCCTCCTCCTTGCCCTCCCGCACCTTCGCCACCAGCCGGCCCCGCGTCCACATGCGCTCACGCAGCTCGCCGGTCAGGTCGGCGTCCTCCGAGAACCGCTCGGTGAGGATGGCGCGGGCCCCCTCCAGGGCCGCCGCCGGGTCCGCGACGCCCTTGTCCGCGTCGACGAAGGCCGACGCCGCGACGAGCGGATCGACCGACGGGTCGTCCAGCAGGCCGGAGGCGAGCGGTTCGAGCCCGGCCTCCCGGGCGATCTGCGCCTTGGTCCGCCGCTTCGGCTTGAACGGCAGATAGATGTCCTCAAGGCGCGCCTTCGTGTCGGCGGCCCGGATCCGCGCCTCCAGCGCGCTGTCGAGCTTGCCCTGCTCCCGCACGGATTCGAGGATCGCCGCACGGCGGTCCTCCAGCTCCCGCAGATACCGCAACCGCTCCTCGAGCGTGCGCAGCTGCGCATCGTCGAGCATCTCGGTCGCTTCCTTGCGGTAGCGCGCGATGAACGGCACGGTCGATCCGCCGTCGAGCAGCTCGACGGCCGCCTTCACCTGTCGCTCGCGTACGCCGAGCTCCTCGGCGATCCTGCCTTCGATGGACGTCGTCACGGTTTTACCGACTCGCCTTCTCGTACTGGCTGTGCTGGTCGGGCCCCGGGGTCCGTGGTTCGGACGGCCCTGGGCCACTCGCCTGCATTCTGCCGGGTGGCCGGGCGCCGTGTCGCCCGACCGCCCCATGTACCGGCTGTCGTCCGCCCGGCGGGTCAGCCGTTCAGATCCGCCGGAAACGCGCCGGCCGCCAGCGCCGTGCCGAGGAACCCGCGTCCCAGCTCGGTCAGACGTGCCACGCCCGGACCGCCGAGGTGCTCGTACGGCGCCAGGTCCATCCGGTCCGTGGCCTCCTCCAGGCCCGCCCGCAGCGCGACGCCTTCCTCCGTCAACTCGCCCTCGGCGGTGAGCAGTCCGCGGTCGCGCAGCCGCGCGGAGGCGTCGTCCCAGTCGCCGCCCCGCCACCCGCGGGTGGCCAGGACCCAGCGCGGCGGCATGCCCTTGCCGGTGGCGGTGTGGCTGACCAGGGCCTCGACCGGGTCGAGACCGGCCGCGAGGAGGGCGGCGAGATGGGCGTCACCGCGGTGCTCGCGCAGCAGTGTCGCGGCGTGCCAGTACGCCAGGTGCGGCTGCTCCGGAACCGGGAGATCGGCGTGCGCCGCGTACAGCGGCCGGGCGTGTCGCGTGCAGCCCGCGACGGCGCGCAGCGCCAGCCGCGCGGCCTCGGCCAGCTCGGGAGAGGCGATGGTCTCCTCGCCGAGGAGCCGGCGCAGCGTCGAGTCGACGGCCCGCAGCCGCGCCGCCAGTACGGCCTCGGGCGAGGCGATGTCCCAGACGGCGGGCACGTGCGCGGCCACGAGGTCGTGGTTGAAGTTGTAGAAGGTGGCGGTGACCGTACCGGGGCCGACGGCCCCGAGAGCGGCCGCGCGCGAGGCGAAGTACGCGGCGGACGCATCCTTGATCCCGATCCCGCCGAGCTCCTTCCCGAGGTCCGGGGAGAAGTAGAGCGCGGAGTGCAGAGGGTTGAGGGCGTTGTGGCAGCGGCGTCCGGCACGGGGCGGCAGAGTACTCATGCCTGCACGTTACCGACTGGTCGGTACGGACCGGAACCCCGGGGAGCCGGTGACGTGTGTCGCGGCCCGCCATGGCAGGAAAGGTGGGGAACCCGTCATTGCGGCCATCCGGGAGGCCGCACAGGATGGCAGGCATGAAGCAGCGCACCGTACTCGTCGTCCTCTTCGACGGCGTCCAGAGCCTCGATGTGAGCGGGCCGATGGAGGTCTTCGCCGGGGCCGCCCGGTTCCCGGGGGTCTCGTACGGACTGCGCACCGCCTCGCCGGACGGCGCACCGGTCCGGTCGTCGAGCGGGCTCACGCTCGTCCCCGACAGCAGCCTCGCGGACGCCGGGCCCGCCCACACCCTCCTCGTACCCGGCGGACAGGGCACCCGGGTCCCCGACCCCGCCCTCGTCGACTGGCTGCGCGGGCACGCCCCGCACGCCGAACGGCTCGTCTCCGTCTGCACCGGTGCCCTGCTGCTCGCCGAGGCCGGACAGCTGGACGGGCACCGGGTGACCACGCACTGGACGCTCTGCGACCACCTCGCCCGCACCTATCCGGCCGTCGAGGTCGACCCGGAACCGATCTTCGTACGGGACGGCAGGCTGGCCACCTCCGCCGGAGTCACCGCGGGCATCGATCTCGCGCTCGCCCTCGTCGAGGAGGACCACGGCCGGGACGTGGCGCTCACGGTCGCCCGGCATCTGGTGGTCTTTCTGCGCAGGCCGGGCAACCAGGCCCAGTTCAGCGCGCAGCTCACCGCGCAGACGGCCCGGCGCGAACCGCTGCGCGAGGTCCAGCACTGGATCACCGAACACCCCGGCGAGAACCTCTCCGTCGAGGCCCTCGCCGCCCGCGCCCGGCTCTCGCCGCGCCACTTCGCCCGTGCGTTCCGGGCCGAGACAGGTATGACACCCGGCCGGTACGTCGACCTCGTCCGTCTCGAACAGGCCCGCAGGCTCCTGGAGGACACCTCCGACGGTGTGTCCGGTATCGCGCGGGCGTGCGGCTACGGAACGCCGGAGGCGATGCGCCGCGCGTTCGTCAGGGCGCTGGGCACCGCGCCCGCCGAGTACCGCAGACGGTTCAGCCACCGGCCGGCCGGCGCCCCCGCCGACCGGCCCCGCCCCACCGGGCCCGTCACCCTCCCTCACTGACCGAAGGGCAGCCACCCATGCAGATCGCCATCGTCCTCTTCGACCGCTTCACCGCGCTCGACGCCGTCGGACCCTACGAGATCCTGTCCCGGGCACCCGGCGCTGAGACCGTCTTCGTCGCCGAGCGGACCGGCCCGGTGCGCAACGACAGCGGCAGCCTGTCGCTGGTCGCCGAGCGGACGCTCGACGACGTCCCGGCGCCCGACCTGGTGATCGTCCCCGGCGGTCCGGGGCAGAGCGCCCAGATGGAGAACGAGACCCTGCTCGGCTGGCTGCGCACCGCCGATGCCGCCAGTACCTGGACGACCTCGGTCTGCACGGGTTCGCTGCTGCTCGCGGCCGCCGGACTCCTGAAGGGGCGGCGAGGGACCTCGCACTGGCTCGCCCTCGGCGCACTGAAGGAGTACGGCGTCGAGCCGACCGGCGAACGCGTCGTCATCGACGGCAAGTACGTCACGGCCGCGGGCGTCTCCTCCGGCATCGACATGGGCCTCACCCTGCTCGGCCGGATCGCGGGCGAGCGGCACGCCCAGTCCGTGCAACTGCTGACCGAGTACGACCCGCAGCCGCCGTATGACGCCGGGTCCCCCGACAAGGCGCCGCCCGAACTGGTCGAGGAGTGGCGCGCCAAGAGCCGCTTCGTCCTCCGGTAGCGGGGAGCGGGCGGGCCGGGGGCGGCCGGGCGGGACAGGGAGCGCTCAGGCCCGGGACGGCCAGGTGAAGCGGGGTGTGCGCCGCTCCAGGAACGCGGCGACGCCCTCCGCGGTGTCGCCGCTGCGGCGTGCCTGGTCTGCCCAGTGGGCGTCCCGGTCCTCGCGCCCCGCGGCGAACTCCTTCGCGGCCGACTGGGTCAGCCGGGAACGGGACACCAGGACCCGGACGTACGCCTCGACCCGCTCGTCCAGCTCGCCGACGGGCAGCACCTCGTCGACCAGACCGGTGCGCAGCGCCCGGTCCGTACCGATCAGCTCGCCGGAGAAGAGCAGGTGCTTCGCCGTCGACGGGCCGGTCAGCGCGACGAGCCGGCGGGTCGACGACGCGGCGTAGACGATCCCGAGCTTGGCGGGGGTGACCCCGAACAGCGCCCCCTCCTCGGCGAACCGCAGATCGCAGGCGGCCGCCAGCTGGCTCCCCCCGCCCACGCAGTAGCCGCGCACCGCGGCGACGACCGGCAGCGGGAAGGCGGCGAGCGCCTCCTCGGCCGCCACCGCGAGCTCCTGCGGGGCACCCGAGGGGTCGCGGAGGGAGGAGATGTCCGCCCCGGCGCAGAAGGTGTCCCCGGCGCCCGTCAGCACCAGCGCGCGTACCGAGGAGTCGGCGGCCAGCTCTTCCAGCAGCTCGGGCAGCGACTGCCACATCGCGGCCGTCATCGCGTTGCGCTTGGCGGGATTGCTGATCACGAGGGTGGCGACGCCGTCCGCGACGGTGAGCTCCAGCCGGGGTTCCGTGCGGTCCATGCGCCGGATGCTATCCGTACCGTTCGAACCTATGATCAAGAAGGGGCCGCGAAGCAGGCACGCACCCCGAGGAGTTCCCGGTGGCCGATCCCGCACACGAGGGCAGGAAGCTCAGCCGCGGTTTCAGCGGCCTCGCCCTGCTCGGCGCTCTTCTCGTCGTCGCCGGTCTGGTCGGTCTCGTCTACACCGGCGTCGCGACGCTCACCTCGATGATCCTCTTCGGCTGGCTGCTGCTGATCGGCGGCCTGGTCGGGCTGCTCCACGCGATCCAGTCGCGCGGCACCAGCTACTTCTGGCTGGGCGTGGTCGTCGCCGCACTGAACATCGCGGCCGGGGTCGTGGTCATCCGTCACCCGCACGGCACGGCCGAGGCGCTGACGATGTTCGCCGCACTGCTCTTCCTGACCGGTGGGGTGTTCCGCCTCGTCGGCAGTGTCGTGGTGCGCGGCCCGCAGTTCGGCTGGACACTCCTGCAGGGCGCCTTCGGTCTGCTGCTGGGTCTGCTGGTCCTCTTCGACTGGCCGCACAGCAGCCTCTACGTGCTCGGCTGCTTCTTCTCGCTCGCCCTGCTCTTCGACGGACTCGGGCTCATCGCGATCGGGGTGGGAGGCCGCCGGATCGTCTCGATGGTCTCGGACCGGATGACGCCCGGGGGAGGGGCTCCGGGCGGGCAGGACCAGCCTTCAGGAGACGGTCAAAAACGGTCTGATAGTTGACGCACCCGCAGCTCTCCGGTCAAGTTCTGTCGATAGAGGTCGACTTCTGCTCAGTGGTGCGGACCCGACCGACTACGCCCCGCACCCTGTACTCGACGTGCAGTCACCATCGAGTGGAAGCGGGTACCGGTCAATGGAGAGCCGCGGGAGTGTCCCCGCCAGGCCCGTGCCGTACGAAGGGGTCTGGCGGTTCACCGCCCCGGCCACGGACGTCTCCGTACCCCAGGCCCGGCACGCCGTACGCGATCTGCTGTACCGCCAGGGCGTACCGCTGGACGACGACATCGCCCAGGGGCTGCTGCTCATCGTTTCCGAGCTGGTCACCAACGCCGTGAAGCACGCGGCGCTGCTCTCCCCGGAACTCGCCGTGGAGGTGGCCGTGGGCACCGACTGGGTCAGGGTGTCCGTCGAGGACAACCACCCGTACCGCCCGACCGCGCTGGAGACCGATCACGCGCAGACGGGCGGGCGCGGACTGCTGCTGGTCCGGGAGATCACCCGGGAGGCGGGCGGGGCCTGCGACGTGGAGCACACCGCGGGCGGCGGAAAGGTCATCTGGGCGGCCCTGCCGCTCGGTCCGCGCCCCTGACCCCGCCGCACCGGCGGCCCCGTCTACCAGCCGGCAGCCGGACCGGTCAGTTCCCGGATCGCGGGCCTGGCGGCATCCAGCACCGTCATGAACCAGGCAGAGAACGGCGCCCGGTCATGCCGTTCCGCCAACTCCTCGGCCGATACGAACGCCGTCTCGCCCACCTCCTCCGGATCCGGCCGCAGCTGCTCCTGCGCCATGCCCACGAAGAGGTGGTTGAACTCCTGCTCCACCAGGCCCGAGGCGGGGTCCGGGTGGTTGTAGCGGACGGTGCCCGCCTCCGCCAGCAGCGAGGGGGAGATGCCCAGCTCCTCGTACGTCCGCCGGGCGGCGGCGGCGAAGGGCGCCTCGCCCGGGTACGGGTGACCGCAGCAGGTGTTGGACCAGACACCGGGGGAGTGGTACTTCCCCGGTGCGCGCCGCTGCAGCAGCATCCGGCCCTGCTCGTCGAAGAGGAACACCGAGAACGCGCGGTGCAGTTGGCCGGGTGCCTGGTGGGCGGCGAGCTTCTCCGCCGTGCCGATGGTGGTGCCGTTCTCGTCGACCAGTTCGAGCATGATCGCTTCTGCTGCGCCGTTCGACGAGGTGTTCGCCGCGGTGGCTGGTGTGGTCGGCATACCCATCCTTCGCTGTGGTCCCGGCCCCGTGCGCCGGTCCCGTCGAGTCTGCTCAAGTCTGCCGTACAAAAGCGGCTTGTCCGCACTTCGGGTCCTGGCATGTCCGGCGCCGGGGCGTCACGGTCACGGACACACCCGTCAGACGCCGAACGCCGCCGGGTACTGAATCGTGCCCTGGGGAACCGGCCCGGAATCATCGAGGACCAGCGCCGTCACCGCCTTGTTCGGCGAGTGTCGTGATCATTGTCGGTCAACGTGAGAACCCTTGATCGAGAGGGGGTTCCACCGTACATCGGGGATTGCGGCGGGCCTTCTCGCACCCCTCGGCCTTCACGTGCTCAGTGGCAGAGCTTCGCCTCGTGCTCCGCGTGCCCGCTCGGCTCCAGCTGGAAGGTGCAGTGCTCGACGTCGAAGTGGTCGCCGAGACAGCCCTGCAGCTCGTGCAGGAGCTTCTCGTGCCCGATGGAGTCGAGCAGTTCCTGATGCACCACCACATGGGCGGAGAGCACCGGCATACCGGAGGTGATCGTCCAGGCGTGGAGGTCATGGACGTCCAGCACCCCGGGCAGTGCCGTGATGTGGTCGCGCACCTCACCCATGTCGACCCCCTTGGGCGCCGACTCCAGCAGGACGTTCAGCGTCTCCCTGAGCAGCTTCACCGTACGCGGAACGATCATGAGGCCGATGAGCAGCGAGGCGATCGGGTCCGCGGCCTGCCAGCCGGTGGCCAGGATGACGCCCGCCGAGATCAGCACGGTCACCGAACCGAGGGTGTCCGCGAGTACCTCCAGATAGGCGCCCCGCACATTGAGGCTGTCCTTCTGCCCGCGCACCAGCAGCGACAGCGACACCATGTTCGCCACCAGGCCGACCAGGGCGAAGGCGATCGTCAGCCCGCCCCTGGTCTCGGCCGGACTGACGAAGCGCTCCACCGCCTCGAAGAGGAGGTAGCCGCCGACCCCGAGCAGCAGCAGACAGTTGGCCAGCGCGGCGAGGATCTCGGCGCGGGCGTAGCCGAAGGTGCGGTTCGGTCCGGCCGGCTTGTTGGCGAAGTGGATCGCCAGCAGGGCCATGCCGAGGCCCAGCGCGTCGGTTGCCATATGGGCCGCGTCCGCGATCAGCGCCAGGGAGCCGGACAGCAGCCCGCCGACGATCTCCATGACGGTCACGGTGAGCGTGATGCCCAGCGCGATCCGCAGTCGTCCCTTGTACGCGGCGGCCGCCGTGCCGGTGGGCGGTGGGCCGCCGTGCGCATGTCCGTGATCGTGCCCAGCCCCCATGGGGACGCCTCCCGGTCGTCGCGCGGACCCGGACGCGATTGGCCCGGGCAATGCCAGTGAACTACGGGCGGGGGGTATCGGGCAACACGGCAGTGAACACCGTTGTCACTTGCTCTGACCTGCGGAAATGGTCGCAGGTCAGAGCTGTTGACGGGTGGTGGTCAGAGCGGCGGACAGCTCACCGGGCGGACGTCACGGGGTGATGCAGCAGCCAACCCTGCCAGGCCGACGCGACCATCTCGCGCACCCCGCGCCGGGCCGACCAGCCCAGCTCGCCGGAGATCCGGTCGCAGGACGCGACCGCCTTCGACGCGTCCCCCGGTCGGCGGGGCTCGGACTCGGGCTTCCGGTCGAGCCCGGTGACCTCCGCCACCAGATCGGCCAGCTCGCGCACCGAGACGCCCTCGCCGCGGCCGATGTTGACGGTCAGGTCCCCGGGCTCCTCCTGCGCGGCCAGCCGCCCGGCGACAGCCAGGTGCGCCTCCGCGAGGTCGGCCACGTGGATGTAGTCACGGATGCAGGTGCCGTCGGGGGTGGCGTAGTCGTCACCGAAGATCCGCGGGGCCTCGCCGCGGGTCAGCCGTTCGAAGAACATCGGGATCACGTTGAAGACGCCGGTGTCCGAGAGTTCCGGCTCGGCCGCGCCCGCCACGTTGAAGTAGCGCAGACAGCCGGTGGACAGCCCGTGAGCCCGCCCGGCCGCCCGCACCAGCCACTCACCGGCGAGCTTGGTCTCCCCGTACGGATTGATCGGTTCGCAGGGAGCCTCCTCGGTGATCAGCTCCGCGTCCGGTACGCCGTACACCGCGGCCGACGAGGAGAACAGGAAGCTCCGCACGCCGGCGGCCGCGACGGCCTCCAGGAGGACGGTCAGCCCGCCGATGTTCTCCCGGTAGTACAGGAGCGGCTTCTCGACGGATTCTCCGACCTGCTTCTTCGCCGCGAGATGGATGACACCGGTCACCGCGTGCTCCGCCAGCGCCCGGTCCACCAGTGCGCGGTCGGCCGTCGAGCCCCGGACCAGCGGGACCTCGGCCGGCAGCCGGTCCGGGTTGCCGGTCGAGAGGTCGTCGAGAACGACCACCCGCTCACCGGCCCCCTTCATGGCTCGCACCACATGTGCCCCGATGTATCCCGCTCCGCCTGTGATCAGCCATGTCATGCGGGTCAGACTAGGGCCTGCCGGGCCCGGCGAGTCCGGCAAGATCCACAGGGGAGGCCCGGATCCTCGCACCGCGTTTTGTCAGGCGAGGCGGCCATCGACGATGATGATCGCGGACGGCCCCGCATGATCCAGGTCCGCCCGGAACGGAGCATAAACGGGCAGTGAACTCCCGCTTCCGTTCATCCGATAGCCTCTGCCGACATGCCGCCGGCCCGCATCGGGGCCGTGCCGTCGCGCGCCGACCCATGTCAGCACCAAGGAGTGAGTTCGTCTGTCGACCGCCATTCTCACAGGTGCTCCGGTACCCGGATCGACCATCGAGGCCGATCTGCGGTCACTGGGCTTCGACGTCCAGGCCGCCGCCGATGTCGGCGAGGCCGCGCGGCTGCTGTCCGCCGTCCCCGCCGACCGGCGCGTCGCGCTCGTCGACCCCCGTTTCGTCGGCCATGTCCACGCCCTGCGGCTCGGACTGACCGACCCCCGATTCCCCGCCGCCACCGTGCCCGGCGCGCTCACCGTGCAGCCGGAGGCGCGTCCCGCGCTGGCCCGCGCCCTGGACAGCACCAGCACGGCGGCCGGCGCGGGCGTGCCCACCGGCCCGCCCGGCAGCACCGCCACGGTCGTCGACCGCACCGTGCCCGGCCGGCTCGCCGCCACGATGGACGCCGAGGGCACCGGGGTGCAGCGCCCGGAGCTCGGCTCACTCGTCGCGGCCGTACCGGCGGACGAGGCGGCCCGCGCCACCGCGCTCTCCGGCGTCGCCGCCGTGGACGACGAGGCGGTCCGGCTGCGCAGCGCCGTCAAGGCCCGCGACGGCTTCTTCACCACGTACTGCATCAGCCCGTACTCGCGCTACATCGCCCGCTGGTGCGCGCGCCGCGGGTTCACCCCCAACCAGGTCACCACCGCGTCGCTGCTGACCGCCCTGGTCGCGGCCGGCTGCGCGGCCACCGGCACCCGCGGCGGGTACGTCGCCGCCGGACTGCTGCTGCTCTTCTCCTTCGTCCTGGACTGCACCGACGGGCAGCTCGCCCGCTACTCGCTCCAGTACTCGACGATGGGCGCCTGGCTCGACGCCACGTTCGACCGCGCCAAGGAGTACGCCTACTACGCGGGCCTCGCGCTCGGCGCCGCCCGGGGCGGCGACGACGTCTGGGCCCTGGCGCTCGGCGCGATGGTGCTCCAGTCCTGCCGCCACGTCATCGACTTCTCGTTCAACGAGGCGAACCACGACGCGGTGGCGAACTCCAGCCCCACGGCCGCGCTCTCCGACAAGCTCGACAGCGTCGGCTGGACGGTCTGGCTGCGCCGGATGATCGTGCTCCCGATCGGTGAGCGCTGGGCGATGATCGCCGTCCTGACCGCGTTCACCACCCCCCGGATCGTCTTCTACGCACTGCTCGTCGGCTGCTCCTTCGCGGCCTGCTACACCACGGCGGGCCGGCTGCTGCGCTCCCTGACCCGCAAGGCCCGCCGCACCGACCGGGCCGCCCAGGCCCTCGCGGACCTCGCGGACTCCGGCCCCCTCGCCCAGCTCGTGGCGGCCCGCGGCCCCCGGATCCCGGGCGCCTGGACCGCCCCGGTGGTCGCGGTCGTCGGCGCCGGGGCACTGATCGCCGCCGCGCTCCAGCAGCCCTTCGGCAGCCGGCAGATGATCGTCGCCGCGGTGTTCTACGCGGTCTGCTCCGGCATAGCCGTGGCTCGCCCCCTCAAGGGCGCACTCGACTGGCTCGTACCCCCGGTCTTCCGGGCGGCCGAGTACTGCACGATCCTCGCGCTGGCCGCCCGCAGCGACATCGACGGGGCGCTTCCCGCGGCCTTCGGACTCGTATCGGCCGTCGCCTACCATCACTACGACACGGTCTACCGCATTCGAGGCGGCACCGGTGCGCCGCCCCAGTGGCTGGTGCGAACGATCGGCGGGCACGAGGGCCGCACCCTGGTGGTGGCCGTACTCGCCGCCGTACTCACCGGAGCCTCGGGCTTCACCGTGGCACTCACCGTGCTCGCGGTGGTGGTGGCACTGGTCGTGCTGGTGGAGTCCATCCGGTTCTGGGTGTCCTCCGGGGCACCCGCCGTTCACGACGAAGGAGAACCCGCATGATCGGCCTCGTACTGGCAGCCGGCGCAGGACGGCGCCTGCGCCCCTACACCGACACGCTTCCCAAGGCTCTCGTGCCGGTGGACGGCGAGAAGACCGTCCTCGATCTCACGCTGGCCAACTTCGCCGAGATCGGCCTCACCGAGGTCGCGATCGTCGTCGGCTACCGCAAGGAAGCCGTCTACGACCGTAAGGAGGAGCTGGAGGCGAAGTACGGTCTCAAGATCGTCCTCGTCGACAACGACAAGGCCGAGGAGTGGAACAACGCCTACTCCCTGTGGTGTGCCCGCGAGGTCCTCAAGCGCGGTGTGATCCTCGCCAACGGCGACACCGTGCACCCGGTCTCCGTCGAGCGGACCCTGCTGGACGCGCGCGGCAAGGGCCAGAAGATCATCCTCGCCCTCGACACGGTGAAGAACCTCGCCGACGAGGAGATGAAGGTCATCACCGAGGAGGGCAAGGGCGTTCAGCGGATCACCAAGCTGATGGACCCGGCCACCGCCACCGGCGAGTACATCGGCGTCACCCTCATCGAGGCAGAGGCCGCGGAGGCGCTCGCGGACGCCCTGAAGGCGACGTTCGAGCGCGACCCCGACCTCTACTACGAGGACGGCTACCAGGAGCTCGTCAACCGCGGCTTCACCGTCGACGTGGCCCCCATCGGCGACGTCACCTGGGTCGAGATCGACAACCACGACGACCTCGAGAAGGGCAGGGAGATCGCGTGCCAGTACTGACCCGGCTCATCCCGTCCCCGGTCTTCGTCGACATCAGCCGGGGCGCCATGGACGATCTGGCCGGTCTCCTCGCGGACCAGCGGATCTCCGCCTCCGGCAAGCTCGCGATCGCGATCAGCGGCGGCTCCGGACAGGCCCTGCGCGAGAAGCTCGCACCGGCCCTGCCGGGCGCCGACTGGTACTGCGTCGCGGGCGGCAACATCGACGCCGCCGTGCAGCTGGCCGACGACATCAAGGGCAAGCGGTACGACGCCGTGGTCGGTCTCGGCGGCGGCAAGATCATCGACGTGGCGAAGTACGCCGCGGCCCGGGTCGGCCTGCCGCTGGTCTCGGTCGCCACGAACCTCGCCCACGACGGCCTCTGCTCACCCGTCGCGACCCTGGACAACGACAACGGACGCGGCTCCTACGGCGTCCCGATGCCGATCGCCATGGTCATCGACCTCTCGGTGATCCGGGAGGCCCCGGACCGCTTCGTGCGCTCCGGCATCGGCGACGCGATCTCCAACATCTCCGCCATCGCGGACTGGGAGCTCTCGCACCAGGTCAACAACGAGCAGATCGACGGACTGGCCGCCGCCATGGCCCGTACCGCCGGCGAAGCCGTGCTGCGCCACCCCGGCACCGTCGCCGACGACGAGTTCCTCACCGTCCTCGCCGAGTCGCTGGTGCTCTCCGGCATCGCCATCTCGATCAGCGGCGACACCCGCCCCTCGTCCGGCGCCTGCCACGAGATCAGCCACGCCTTCGACCTGCTCTTCCCCAAGCGGGCCGCGAGCCACGGCGAGCAGGTCGGCCTCGGAGCCGCCTTCGCCATGCACCTGCGCGGAGCCCACGAGGCGTCGGGGCTCTTCGCCGAGGTCCTTCGCCGGCACGGCCTTCCGGTCCTGCCCACGGAGATCGGCTTCACCGCCGACGAGTTCGTCCAGGCCGTTGACTACGCCCCGCAGACCCGTCCGGGACGCTTCACGGTCCTGGAACACCTCAGCCTGTCCACCGACCAGATCAGGGACGCGTACGCCGACTATGCCAAGACCATCAGTAGCTGAACTTCGCCCGGTCGTTCACCCCCCGGGCGTCAAGGACCGGCGCAGCGGTGAACACTGGGCGGGCCGGATCTACATGCGCGAGGTCTCGCTGCGTGTGGACCGGTACCTGGTCAACACCAAGGTCACGCCCAACCAGCTGACCTACCTGATGACCGTCGCGGGTGTGCTCGCCGCTCCGGCCCTGCTCGTTCCGGGGATCACCGGTGCGCTGCTCGGCGTGCTCATGGTCCAGCTCTACCTGCTGCTCGACTGCGTCGACGGCGAGCTGGCCCGCTGGAAGAAGCAGTTCTCGCTGGGCGGGGTCTATCTGGACCGGGTCGGCGCCTACCTCTGCGACGCGGCCGTGCTCGTCGGCTTCGGCCTGCGCGCCGCCGATCTGTGGGGCAACGGACGCATCGACTGGCTGTGGGCCTTCCTGGGCACCCTCGCGGCCCTGGGCGCCATCCTGATCAAGGCCGAGACCGACCTCGTCGGTGTCGCACGCCACCAGGGCGGGCTGCCGCCGGTCAAGGAGGCGGCGTCCGAGCCGCGCTCGTCCGGCATGGCGTTCGCGCGCCGGGCCGCCGGTGCGCTCAAGTTCCACCGGCTGATCCTGTGCGTCGAGGCATCCCTGGTGATCCTGGTCGCGGCCGTCCTCGACTCGGTCAGGGACGACCTCTTCTTCAGCCGCCTCGCGGTCGCGGTGCTGGCCGGCATCGCCCTGCTGCAGACCCTCCTCCACCTCGTGTCGGTCCTGGCATCGAGCAGGCTGAAGTGAGCACCCCCATGAAACTCGGCGCGGTCATCATCACGATGGGCAACCGCCCGGCCGAGCTGCGCGCCCTGCTCGATTCGGTCGCCAAGCAGGACGGCGACCGGATCGAGGTGGTCGTCGTCGGCAACGGCTCGCCCGTACCGGACGTCCCCGCGGGCGTGCGCACCGTCGAGCTGCCCGAGAACCTGGGCATCCCCGGCGGCCGCAACGTCGGCATCGAGGCCTTCGGGCCGTCCGGCGCCGACGTGGACGCCCTGCTGTTCCTGGACGACGACGGGCTGCTGCCGCTCACCGACACCGCGGAGCTGTGCCGGCAGGCGTTCGACGCCGATCCCAAGCTCGGCATCATCAGCTTCCGGATCGCCGACCCGGACACCGGGGAGACCCAGCGCCGCCACGTGCCGCGGCTGCGCGCCGCCGACCCGCTGCGCTCTTCGCGGGTGACGACGTTCCTCGGCGGCGCCAACGCCGTACGTACCCGGGTCATCGCCGAGGTCGGCCCGCTGCCCGGCGACTTCTTCTACGCGCACGAGGAGACCGATCTGGCCTGGCGGGCGCTGGACGCCGGCTGGCTGATCGACTACCGCGCCGACATGGTGCTCAACCACCCCACCACCGCCCCGTCCAGGCACGCCGTCTACCACCGCATGGTGGCCCGCAACCGGGTCTGGCTGGCCCGCCGCAACCTGCCCGCGCCGCTGGTCCCCGTGTACCTCGGTGTGTGGCTGCTGCTGACGCTGCTCCGCAGGCCGTCCGGCCCGGCGCTGAAGGCATGGTTCGGCGGCTTCCGGGAAGGCTGGTCGAAACCCTGCGGACCGCGACGCCCCATGAAGTGGCGTACGGTGTGGCGGCTGACCAGACTAGGCCGCCCTCCGGTCATCTGAGAGGCTCGCCTCTGGGAGCATGAGGCGTATTTTTCTTATCGGGACCTGTCCGCCCTGAGCCGCGCCCGCGACTGGCTGCGCATTTTGAATACGAGAGTTTCATCTGGTGAGTGACACAACCCATGATGGTGCGGTTGCGCTGAGCACCCCGCCATCGGCAGACGACGGCCTGAGCTCGGCCGAGCTGGCCGCGAAGTACGGTCTGACGGTGAGTGGAGCCCGCCCGGGGCTCTTCGAGTACGTGCGCCAGCTCCGCGGGCGACGCCACTTCATCATGGCGTTCTCCCGGGCGAAGCTGACCGCTCAGTACAGCCAGGCGAAGCTGGGCCAGTTGTGGCAGGTGGCCACCCCGCTCCTGAACGCCGCGGTGTACTTCATCATCTTCGGCCTGATCCTCGGCACGAAGAAGGGGATTCCGCAGGACGTCTTCATCCCGTTCCTGGTGACCGGGGTCTTCGTCTTCACCTTCACCCAGAGCTCCGTGATGGCGGGTGTCCGGGCCATCTCCGGGAACCTCGGCCTGGTCCGCGCACTGCACTTCCCGCGCGCCTCGCTGCCCATCTCCTTCTCGCTCCAGCAGCTCCAGCAGCTGCTGTACTCGATGATCGTGCTGGTCGCGGTGACGGTCGGGTTCGGCAGCTACCCGCGGCTCTCGTGGCTGCTGGTGGTTCCCGCCCTGGTGATGCAGTTCTTCTTCAACACCGGCCTGGCGCTGATCATGGCGAGGCTCGGCTCCAAGACCCCCGACCTGGCCCAGCTGATGCCGTTCATCATGCGGACGTGGATGTACGCGTCGGGCGTCATGTTCTCCATCCCGGTGATGCTCGCGGACAAGCCGTCCTGGATCGCCGACGTGCTGCAGTACAACCCGGCGGCCATCTACATGGACCTGGTCCGGTTCGCGATGATCGACGGTTACGGCTCCGAGAACCTGCCGGCGCACGTCTGGGTGGTCGGGCTCGCCTGGGCGCTCCTGGTGGGCGTCGCGGGCTTTGTGTACTTCTGGAAGGCAGAGGAACGGTACGGCCGTGGCTGAGGACAACACCGCGGGGCGCGTCCCCACCGTGATCGCCGACGACGTGCACATCGTGTACCGCGTCAACGGCGGTGGCGGTGGCAAGGGCGGCGCCACCGCGGCACTGAGCCGGATACTGCGCCGCGGCAAGGGCGAGGAGCGCGGGGTCCGCAAGGTGCACGCCGTGCGCGGCGTGTCCTTCACCTCCTACCGGGGCGAGGCGATCGGTCTCATCGGGACCAACGGTTCCGGCAAGTCGACCCTGCTGCGGGCCATCGCCGGTCTGCTCCCGACCGAGCACGGCAAGGTCTACACCGACGGCCAGCCCTCGCTGCTCGGGGTGAACGCGGCGCTGATGAGCGATCTGACCGGCGAGCGCAACGTCGTGCTGGGCGGACTCGCCATGGGCATGAGCCGCGAGGAGATCCGGGAGCGCTACCAGGACATCGTCGACTTCTCCGGCATCAACGAGAAGGGCGACTTCATCACCCTGCCGATGCGGACGTACTCCTCCGGCATGGCAGCCCGGCTGCGGTTCTCGATCGCGGCCGCCAAGAACCACGACGTCCTCATGATCGACGAGGCTCTCGCGACCGGTGACCGGAAGTTCCAGATCCGTTCCGAGGCGCGCATCAGGGAGCTCCGCAAGGAGGCCGGCACCGTCTTCCTGGTCAGCCACAGCAACAAGTCGATCAGGGACACCTGCGACCGGGTGCTGTGGCTGGAGAAGGGCGAGCTGCTGATGGACGGCCCGACCGACGAGGTCCTCAAGGCGTACGAGCGGGAGACCGGCAAGTAACGCCTTCCGCAGCGCAGCGGCCTCCGCCGGACGACTCCGGCGGAGGCCGCTGCGCGTGGTCCGGACCATGGGCCGGGCCCCGGCGTCCACGGCTCGTCGTATGCCTCCCGGCAAGATCTCCTCCCGCCGGATGACGTCAATTTGCGTGCGCACGGGGAAAGTTGGCACGGCACGGCGCGGACTCGGTCTGCGTGCCGTACCCCGCCGTATCGATGAGCGTTGTACAACGTAAGCTGTACCGGTGCTGATTCGTTGCAAGTGGGGCGATACCGCCTGAGTGGAAGGCCCCATGGTCCTCCGCACTGGGGAGGGCGGGCGGCGTGTCCGGAATGGGTTGTTTTGGGTCAGCAGTGTAGAACGGGAGATGTGACGGCTATGACGGATGATCTCCAGCTCCGAGGTGCTCACGCCGTCCCCGTGCAGGGCGGTCCGCAGTGACGCGTGCCCGCCGGACGCGGCTCGATTCCGACGTACCCGGAACCCTTGACAAGGCCGCCGACGAGAATTTCCCGGTGGCCCCCTTCTTCCTGCCGCGCGCCTGGCGCGACGACCTGATGGCCGTCTACGGCTACGCCCGGCTCGTCGACGACATCGGCGACGGCGATCTCGCCCCCGGCGGTGCCGACGCCCGCCACCTCGGTCTCGACCCGGCGCAGGGGGAGGACCGGCTCGCGATGCTCGACGCGCTGGAGACCGACCTGCGCCGCATCTTCTCCACCACGGGTGAGACCCCGCACCACCCCCTCATGCAGGCACTTCGCCCCACCGTGCGGCGCTGCTCGCTCACCCCCGAACCCTTCCTCGGCCTCATCGAGGCCAACCGGCAGGACCAGAAGATCCGCCGCTACGGGACGTACGAGGAGCTCCTCGCCTACTGCGAGCTCTCCGCGAACCCCGTCGGCCGCCTGGTCCTCCAGCTCACCGGGACCGCGAGCCCCGAACGGATCCGCCGCTCCGACGCCGTCTGCACCGCGCTGCAGATCGTCGAGCACCTCCAGGACGTCACCGAGGACCTCGGGCGGGACCGGATCTACCTGCCGGCCGACGACATGGCAAGGTTCCATGTGGCCGAATCTGATCTGGCCGCACGGTCCGGGGGTGCATCGGTGCGGGCGCTGGTCGCGTACGAGGCGGAACGCGCCGGGGAACTGCTGAATGAAGGCACCCCTCTGGTGGGTAGCGTCCACGGCAGGCTCAAGCTGCTTCTCGCCGGATTCGTGGGTGGGGGGCGTGCCGCCCTCACCGCGATCGCGGCCGCCGGGTTCGATGTACTGCCCGGACCGCCCAAGCCCACCAAGCCCAGCCTGCTGCGCGAGGTGGGAGTTGTCTTGCGAAGAGCGCGTAGAGAGGGGTGAGCCGGACCGTGGAGGGACAGACGACGTACATGTCGGCACCGGTACAGGCCGCATACAGTTACTGCGAGGCGGTCACCGGACAGCAGGCGCGGAACTTCGCGTACGGCATCAGGCTGCTGCCGGCCGAGAAGCGACAGGCCATGTCGGCGCTGTACGCCTTCTCCCGTCGTGTCGACGACATCGGTGACGGCGAGCTGGAGCCGGAGACCAAGCGCGTCCGCCTGGAGAGCACCCGCACACTGCTGGACCGGGTACGCGACGGCGCGGTCGACGACGACGACACCGATCCGGTGGCCGTCGCACTCGCCGACGCCGCCCGCAGGTTCCCGCTGCCGCTGGAGGGGCTCGACGAGCTCATCGACGGTGTGCTGATGGACGTGCGCGGCGCGACCTACGAGACCTGGGACGACCTCAAGACCTACTGCCGGTGCGTCGCGGGCGCCATCGGCCGTCTCAGTCTGGGCGTCTTCGGTACGGAACCGGGCGCGCCCGGCGCCGAACGTGCCGCGGAGTACGCCGACACGCTCGGCCTCGCGCTCCAGCTGACCAACATCCTGCGCGACGTCCGAGAGGACGCGGGCAACGGGCGCACCTACCTGCCCGCCGACGACCTCGCCAAGTTCGGCTGTTCCGATGGCTTCCACCGGGCCACCCCGCCGCCCGGCTCGGACTTCGCGGGCCTGATCCACTTCGAGGTCCGGCGCGCCCGCGCCCTGTTCGCCGAGGGCTACCGGCTGCTGCCGATGCTGGACCGGCGCAGCGGTGCGTGTGTGGCGGCGATGGCCGGCATCTACCGCAGGCTCCTCGACCGGATCGAGCGCGACCCCGAGGCGGTGCTGCGCGGCCGGGTCTCGCTGCCGGGCCACGAGAAGGCCTACGTGGCGGTGCGCGGCCTCTCGGGTCTCGACGCCCGATACATCTCGCGCCGTACGGCCAGAGGGCGTGTCTGAATGCGCCTCGCGGACATCTCGCGCACCATGAGCACCATGGATGATCAGTCGGGACGGCGGGCAACCCCTGGCCGTACCCCTGCGTCCCTGACTGGAAAGACCTGGCGAGAGGGGGATTCATGACGGATGACAGCCTGCGTTCCTCCCGGGCGGTGGTGATCGGCGGCGGGCTCGCCGGCATCACGTCGGCCCTGCGCCTGGCCGACGCCGGGCTTGACGTGACCCTGCTCGAAGGACGGCCCCGGCTCGGCGGCCTCGCCTTCTCCTTCCGGCGTGGCGAACTGACGGTCGACAACGGCCAGCATGTCTATCTGCGCTGCTGCACCGCCTACCGCTGGTTCCTCGACCGCGTCGACGGCGCCCGTCTGGCGCCCCTGCAAAACCGTTTGGACGTGCCCGTTCTCGACGTCGGGCGGCCTGCGGGTCCCCGGCTCGGGCGGCTGCGCCGCAATGGGCTGCCGGTCCCGTTCCACCTCGCCGCCGGACTCGCCGGGTACCCGCACCTCTCGCTCGCCGAGCGGGCGAGCGTGGGGCGCGCCGCGCTGGCCCTCGGCCGGCTCGACCCGGACGATCCGGCGCTGGACGACATCGACTTCGGCAGCTGGCTCGCCCGGCACGGCCAGTCGCCGCGCACCGTCGAGGCCCTCTGGGACCTGGTCGGCGTCGCCACGCTCAACGCGACCGCGCCGAACTCCTCGCTCGCGCTCGCCGCGAAGGTCTTCAAGACCGGCCTCCTCTCCGATCCCGGCGCCGCCGACATCGGATGGGCGAGTGTGCCGCTCGGAGACATCCACGACACCCTGAGCCGCAAGGCCCTGGACTCCGCCGGTGTCCGCACCGAACTGCGGACGAAGGCCGGATCGCTCACCCGTACCGACGACGGGCGCTGGTTGGTCGACACCGGAGCCGAGCGGATCGAGGCGGACACCGTCGTGCTGGCCGTCCCGCAGCAGGAGACCCACGCCCTGCTGCCCGAGGGCGCGCTCGACGCCCCGGAGCGGCTGCTGGAGATCGGCAGCTCGCCGATCCTCAACGTGCACGTGGTCTACGACCGCAAGGTGCTGCGGCGGCCGTTCTTCACCGCGCTCGGCTCACCGGTCCAGTGGGTCTTCGACCGCACGGAGGCCTCGGGCCTCACCGGACCCGGGCAGTACCTCGCGGTCTCCCAGTCCGCGGCCGACGAGGAGATCGACCTCCCCGTCGCCGAGCTGCGCGCCCGCTACCTGCCCGAGCTGGAGCGGCTGCTGCCGGCCGCTCGCGGCGCGGGGATCAGGGACTTCTTCGTCACCCGGGAGCGGACGGCGACCTTCGCACCCGCCCCCGGAGTCGGCCGGCTGCGGCCCGGGACCCGGACCAGGGCACCCGGCCTCTTCCTGGCCGGCGCATGGACCGCCACCGGCTGGCCGGCCACGATGGAGGGCGCCGTCCGCAGCGGTGCCGGCGCCGCGGACGCCGCACTCCTGGCACTCGGCCACCCCCACGAACATCCGCTGCAGGAGGCGGCATGAGCAGTACCACCGGAACAAGAGGAGAGTCAGTGACCCCGGCGAATCCGGCTTCCGACACCGTGGCGGACACCACGGACGTCACCGCGCTTCTGGAGCGCGGACGGGCCCTTTCCACGCCGGTGCTCCGGGCCGCCGTTGACCGGCTCGCACCGCCCATGGACACCGTGGCCGCCTACCACTTCGGCTGGATCGACGCCCAGGGCAGAGCCTCCGACGGCGACGGCGGCAAGGCCGTGCGCCCGGCGCTGGCCCTGCTGTCCGCAGAGGCGGCGGGCGCCGCCGCGGAGGCCGGCATCCCCGGAGCCGTGGCCGTCGAACTCGTGCACAACTTCTCGCTGCTGCACGACGACCTGATGGACGGCGACGAGCAGCGGCGCCACCGCGACACGGTGTGGAAGGTGCACGGCCCCGCCCAGGCGATCCTGGTCGGCGACGCGCTCT
Organism: Streptomyces sp. NPDC091387; assembly: GCF_044756945.1. NCBI lineage: Bacteria > Bacillati > Actinomycetota > Actinomycetes > Kitasatosporales > Streptomycetaceae > Streptomyces > Streptomyces sp. NPDC091387. The sequence continues at coordinate 121,520 of NZ_JBIVTZ010000008.1, forward strand.
TCGCGCTGGCCAACGAGGTCCTGCTGGAGCTCGGGACGGTCGAGGCGGGCCGCGCGGCCCGGCGGCTGACCTCGGCCACCCGCAAGCTCATCGACGGGCAGGCCCAGGACATCTCCTACGAGCACCGCGAGCGGGTCACCGTCGAGGAGTGCCTGGAGATGGAGGGCAACAAGACGGGTGCCCTGCTCGCCTGCGCCTGCTCCATCGGCGCGGTGCTCGGCGGCGCCGACGACCGCACCGCCGACGTCCTGGAGGCGTACGGCTACCACCTCGGCCTCGCCTTCCAGGCGGTCGACGACCTGCTGGGGATCTGGGGCGACCCGGAGAGCACCGGCAAGCAGACCTGGAGCGATCTGCGCCAGCGCAAGAAGTCCCTGCCGGTCGTCGCCGCGCTCGCCGCGGGCGGACCGGCCTCCGAGCGCCTGGGCGAACTGCTCGCCGCCGACGCGAAGAGCAGCGACTTCGACAGCTTCTCCGAAGAGGAGTTCGCCGCCCGTGCGGCACTCATCGAGGAGGCGGGCGGCCGTGAATGGACCGCTCAGGAGGCGCGTCGTCAGCATGCGGTCGCCATCGAGGCGCTGCACGGTGTCGACATGCCCGAAACCGTGCGGGCGCAGCTCACGGCGCTCGCGGACTTCGTCGTCGTACGAAAGAGATGATCGCCATCTGGTCCATATGACTCGCAGTCGCCGGCCGGCGTTCGTCACGGGCGCCGGCCGACGGAGACCCCAGCACAGCAGAGGACCAACTGCACGAAGGGGAAGCCATGACAGCGACGACCGACGGAAGCACCGGGGCCGTGGATCCCCGGGCAGCCTCGGCCAGTAGACCGACAACCGAATCAACCATCGCCGCGGACGAGTTACTGGCCGCCGCGCGGCGGGCCGCGGAACGCTCGGTGGAGCACCTCCTCGGCAAGCAGGACGAGCAGGGCTGGTGGAAGGGCGACCTCGCCACCAACGTCACCATGGACGCCGAGGACCTCCTGCTGCGCCAGTTCCTCGGAATCCAGGATTCCGCCACGGTCCAGGCGGCCGGCCGCTTCATCCGCGGCGAGCAGCTCGGTGACGGTACCTGGGCCACGTTCCACGGCGGCCCCGGGGACCTCTCCGCCACCATCGAGGCGTACGTGGCACTGCGGCTGGCCGGCGACCGGCCGGAGGACCCGCACATGGCCCGCGCCGCGGGGTGGGTCAGGGAACAGGGCGGGATCGCGGCGAGCCGGGTGTTCACCCGGATCTGGCTGGCCCTGTTCGGCTGGTGGAAGTGGGACGACCTGCCTGAGCTCCCGCCCGAACTGATGTTCTTCCCGAAGTGGGTCCCGCTCAATATCTACGACTTCGGCTGCTGGGCCCGCCAGACCATCGTGCCGCTCACGGTCGTCTCCGCGAAGCGGCCGGTCCGGCCCGCCCCCTTCGCACTGGACGAGCTGCACACCGACCCCGGCAACCCGAACCCGGCCAGGCGCCCTGCTCCGGCGGCCAGTTGGGACGGTGTCTTCCAGCGCCTCGACAGGGCGCTGCACCTCTATCACCGGATCGCCCCGCGCAGGGTGCGGCGTCTCGCCATGAACGCGGCCGCCCGCTGGATCATCGAACGCCAGGAGAACGACGGCTGCTGGGGCGGGATCCAGCCGCCCGCCGTCTACTCCGTCATCGCGCTGCATCTGCTGGGCTACGACCTCGACCACCCGGTGATGCGGGCCGGACTCGCCTCGCTCGACCGGTTCGCGGTCTGGCGCGAGGACGGCGCCCGCATGATCGAGGCCTGCCAGTCCCCGGTCTGGGACACCTGTCTCGCCACCATCGCCCTCGCCGACGCCGGGCTCAGCCCCGACCACCCGGCGCTCGTGAAGGCGGCCGACTGGATGCTCGACGAGGAGATCGCCCGGCCGGGCGACTGGTCGGTACGCCGACCCCAACTCCCTCCGGGCGGATGGGCGTTCGAGTTCCACAACGACAACTACCCCGATATCGACGACACCGCGGAAGTGGTCCTCGCGCTGCGCCGGGTCCGCCACCCGGACCCGGCACGGATCGAGGCCGCCATCGAGCGGGGGGTGCGCTGGAACGTCGGCATGCAGTCCCGCAACGGAGCCTGGGGAGCGTTCGACGCCGACAACACCAGCCCGTTCCCCAACCGGCTGCCGTTCTGCGACTTCGGCGAGGTCATCGACCCGCCGTCCGCGGACGTCACGGGGCACGTGGTGGAGATGCTCGCCATCGAGGGCCATTCCGCGAACCCCGTCACCCGGCGGGGCATCGAGTGGCTGCTCGCCGAACAGGACGTGGCAGGCGGCTGGTTCGGCCGATGGGGCGTCAACTACGTATACGGAACAGGGTCGGTGGTGCCCGCGCTGGTCGCTGCCGGGCTGCCCGCAGCGCATCCCTCGATCCGGCGCGCGGTCGGCTGGCTGGAGTCCGTCCAGAACGACGACGGCGGCTGGGGCGAGGACCTGCGCTCGTACAACGAGGACAAGTGGATCGGCCACGGTGCCTCGACCGCGTCCCAGACGGCCTGGGCACTGCTCGCACTCCTCGCCGCGGGCCGGCGGGACACCGCGGCCGTGGCCCGCGGGGTCGCCTGGCTCACCGAGACCCAGCAGGCCGACGGCTCCTGGGACGAGCCGTACTTCACCGGGACCGGCTTCCCCTGGGACTTCTCCATCAACTACCACCTCTACCGGCAGGTCTTCCCGCTGACCGCACTCGGGCGGTACGTGCACGGCGACCCCTTCGCCGGCCGCGCGGAGCTCCGGAAGGGGGCCTGATGGGGGAACCCGCGGTGCCGCCCGGCCCCGCCGCCCCGCTGCTGATCGCCTGCGCGCTCGGCATCGAACAGCTCGCCCTGCGCACCGGCAGGAGCAGGGCGGACAAGGCCCCGGGCCCGGTGACCGTACTCCGTACGGGCATGGGGCCCCAGGCGGCCGAAACCGCCGTGGCGCGGGCGCTCGGCGAAGGCCGGGCGCTCGGCGCCGCCGTCATCGCCTCGGGGTTCTGTGCCGGGCTGACGCCCGGCATGCACCCCGGGGATCTGGTCGTGGCCGACGAGACCCGGTTCGCCGGGGGGTCGACCGCCTGCACCGGCACCGAACTGCTTGCCGACGCACTGGCCAGAGCACTACCGGGACGCGCCGTCCACACCGGCCCGCTGACCGGCTCCGACCATGTCGTACGCGGGCATGAGCGGGCCGAGCTGCGGACCACGGGAGCGATCGCGGTGGACATGGAGTCCGCCGCCACTCTGCGCACCGCCCTGCGCTCCGGGCCCCGCCCGGTTGCGGCCGTACGGGTGGTCGTGGACGCTCCACAGCATGAGCTCGTCCGCATCGGCACGGTCCGCGGTGGAATATCGGCATTCCGCGTTCTCCGTGCCGTCCTACCGGCTTTCTATGAATGGCACCGATCTTTGCTGCTCCCCAGGAGGTGAGCTAGATGGCCATGCCACTCCGTCAGACCATCAAGATTGCGACGTACCTTGCTGAACAGAAGCTCCGCAAGCGGGAGAAGTTCCCGCTGATTGTCGAGCTGGAGCCTCTGTTCGCCTGCAATCTTGCCTGCGAAGGCTGCGGGAAGATTCAGCATCCGGCCGGAGTCCTCAAGCAGCGCATGCCGGTGGCCCAGGCCGTCGGCGCGGTGCTCGAATCGGGCGCCCCGATGGTCTCCATCGCGGGCGGCGAGCCGCTGATGCATCCGCAGATCGACGAAATCGTCCGTCAGCTGGTGGCGAAGAAGAAGTACGTCTTCCTCTGCACCAACGCGATGCTGCTGCGGAAGAAGATCGAGAAATTCACGCCGTCGCGCTACTTCGCGTTCGCCGTGCACATCGACGGGCTGCGCGAGCGGCACGACGAGTCGGTTGCCAAGGAAGGAGTGTTCGACGAGGCGGTGGCCGCGATCAAGGAGGCCAAGCGCCGAGGCTTCCGGGTCACCACCAATTCCACCTTCTTCAACACCGACACCCCGCAGACCATCATCGAGGTCCTCAACTACCTCAATGACGATCTGAAGGTCGACGAGATGATGATCTCGCCCGCCTACGCGTACGAGAAGGCACCCGACCAGGAGCACTTCCTCGGAGTCGAGCAGACCCGCGAGCTGTTCAAGAAGTCCTTCGCGGGCGGCAACCGGGCCAAGTGGCGGCTGAACCACTCGCCGCTCTTCCTGGACTTCCTGGAGGGCAAGGCCGACTTCCCGTGCACGGCGTGGGCCATTCCCAACTACTCGCTCTTCGGCTGGCAGCGGCCCTGCTATCTGATGAGCGACGGCTACGTGCCGACGTACCGGGAACTCATCGAGGAGACCGACTGGGACAAGTACGGCCGCGGCAAGGACCCGCGCTGCGCCAACTGCATGGCGCACTGCGGCTACGAGCCCACCGCCGTACTCGCGACCATGGGGTCGCTGAAGGAATCCCTGCGTGCCGCGCGGGAGACCATCGGCGGGAACCGGTGATGTGATGACCGCCGGAGAACCAGTCGTACTGGGTCTCCCCGAGCTGCCGGCCCGGCCGCTCGCGATGCGCCGCCACTCGCGGCGCATCCAGGCCGGGTCGGCGGCGGTCGGCGGGGCGCGCCGGTTTCGGTGCGGTCGGTGACGACGACGCGTACGTCGGACATCGATGCGACTCGACTCCGCGGCAGATCGCGGAGCTGACGGCGTCGGGGTGCCGGACCGTGCGGGTGGCGTGCCCGCCGACGCGGGCCGTGCGGCGGTGCGGGTGCATCCGGGGAACATCACGAAGGGCGAGATCATCAAGACCGTGCCCGAGTCGAGGATCGTCGAGTCCCTCATCGAGGAAGCCCTGAGGACCGCTGAGGGCATGGACGACGCCGGGACACCATCGGGGGTCCCCGCCGTCACCGTGAGCTGAGACAGGATTAGAGAGGGGGCCCGGCATGACGCTTCTGCAGAGCATCCGGGGACCGCACGATCTCAAGACGCTCAACGCACCACAACTCGGCGAACTCGCCGAGGACATAAGGAAGTTCCTGGTGCAGGCCGTGGCCAGGACCGGTGGTCACCTGGGGCCGAACCTCGGCGTGGTGGAGCTCTCCATCGCCCTGCACCGGGTCTTCGACTCGCCCGTGGACCGCATTCTGTGGGACACCGGACACCAGAGCTACGTGCACAAACTCCTCACCGGGCGGCAGGACTTCTCCAAGCTGCGCGGCAAGGGCGGCCTCTCCGGCTACCCCTCGCGTGCCGAGTCCGAGCACGACGTCATCGAGAACTCGCACGCCTCCACGGTGCTCGGCTGGGCCGACGGCCTCGCCAAGGCCAACGAGGTGCTGGGCCGCCCCGACCACGTCGTCGCGGTCATCGGTGACGGAGCACTCACCGGCGGCATGGCCTGGGAGGCGCTGAACAACATCGCCGCCGCCAGGAACCGGCCACTGGTCATCGTCGTCAACGACAACGAGCGCTCCTACGCGCCGACGATCGGCGGCCTCGCCAACCACCTCGCCACGCTCCGCACCACCGACGGCTACGAACGCTTCCTCTCCTGGGGCAAGGGCGTCCTCCAGCAGACGCCCGTCATCGGGCAGCCGCTCTATGAATCGCTGCACGGCGCCAAGAAGGGGTTCAAGGACGCCTTCGCCCCGCAGGGCATGTTCGAGGACCTCGGCCTGAAGTACGTCGGGCCCGTCGACGGGCACGACACCGCCGCCGTCGAGTCCGCGCTGCGGCGGGCGAAGCGCTTCCACGGCCCGGTGCTCGTGCACTGCATCACCGAGAAGGGCCGCGGCTATCAGCCCGCCCTCCAGGACGAGGCCGACCGGTTCCACACCGTCGGTGCGATGGACCCGCTGACCTGCGCCCCGCTCGCCCCGGCGGCCGGTCCGTCCTGGACCTCGGTGTTCGGGGACGAGATCGCCGCGATCGGGGCCGAACGGCCCGACGTCGTCGCCCTCACGGCCGCGATGCTCCACCCGGTGGGGCTGACGAAGTTCGCCGAGGCGTTCCCCGACCGGGTCTGGGACGTCGGGATCGCCGAGCAGCACGCGGCCGTCTCCGCGGCGGGACTGGCGACCGGTGGGCTGCACCCCGTCGTCGCCGTCTACGCCACCTTCCTCAACCGGGCCTTCGACCAGTTGCTGATGGACGTCGCGCTGCACCGCTGCGGAGTGACCTTCGTCCTGGACCGGGCCGGGGTCACCGGGCCGGACGGGGCATCCCACAACGGCATGTGGGACATGTCCCTGCTCCAGGTCGTGCCGGGGCTGCGGATCGCCGCACCGCGCGACGCCGGCCAGCTGCGGGCCCAGCTGCGCGAGGCCGTCGACGTCGACGACGCCCCGACCGTGATCAGGTTCCCCAAGGAGTCGGTGGGGGAGCCGGTGCCCGCCCTCGGCCGGATCGGCGGCATGGACGTACTGCACCGCGACGAGGACGCCGACGTCCTGCTGGTCGCGGTCGGCGTCATGGCCCCCGTCTGCCTGCGGGCCGCCGATCTGCTCGCGGGCGCCGGCATCCGCTGCACCGTGGTCGACCCCCGCTGGGTCAAACCGGTCGACGAGCAGCTGGCCCCGCTCGCCGCGCGGCACCGGCTGGTCGCCGTCGTCGAGGACAACAGCCGGGCGGGAGGCGTCGGCTCGGCGGTCGGGCAGGCCCTGCGGGACGCCGGGACCGACGTACCGCTGCGCACCTTCGGCATTCCCGAGGAGTTCCTCGCCCACGGGAAACGCGCCGAGGTGCTGGCCGACATCGGACTGACACCGGTCGAGATCGCCGGCCGGATCAGCGCCACGCTGAACGCCGGGGAGCCGGTCGCGGCCGACGGAAACGGACTCCCCGCCGACGACGGGTACGACGGGCGCAACGCCCTGGGCAACGGGCACAAGGAGAGCGGGGCATGAACGACGACGGGCCCAAGGGCTTCGACCTGGCGCAGCTCCTCGCGGAGCGCGGCGCCGAGCGCTACGAGCTGCACACGAAGTACCTCAACCACCAGCTCCCGCGGATGCTTCACACCATCGGCTTCGACAAGGTCTACGAACGGGCCGAGGGCGCGCACTTCTGGGACGCGGAGGGCAACGACTACCTGGACATGCTGGCCGGCTTCGGGGTGATGGGGCTCGGCCGGCACCACCCCGTCGTACGCAAGGCGCTGCACGACGTCCTGGACGCCTCGCTCGCCGACCTCACCCGCTTCGACTGCCAGCCGCTGCCGGGGCTGCTGGCAGAGAAGCTGCTCGCGCACAGCCCGCACCTGGACCGGGTCTTCTTCGGCAACAGCGGTACGGAGGCCGTGGAGACGGCGCTCAAGTTCGCCCGGTACGCGACCGGGAAGCCGAGGATTCTGTACTGCACGCACGCCTTCCACGGACTGACCACCGGTTCGCTCTCGGTCAACGGCGAGGCCGGGTTCCGGGACGGCTTCGCCCCCCTCCTGCCCGACACCGCCATCGAGCTCGGTGACCTCGACGCACTGCGGCGCGAGCTGAAGCGGGGCGATGTGGCCGGTCTGGTCGTCGAGCCGATCCAGGGCAAGGGCGTGCACGCCTCGCCGCCCGGCTTCCTGCGCGCCGCCCAGGAGCTGCTGCGCAAGCACAAGGCCCTGCTCATCGCCGACGAGGTGCAGACCGGGCTGGGCAGGACCGGTGACTTCTACGCCTACCAGCACGAGGAAGGGGTCGAACCGGATCTGGTCTGCGTCGCCAAGGCGCTCTCCGGCGGCTATGTGCCGGTCGGGGCGACCCTCGGCAAGGACTGGATCTTCAAACGCGTCTACTCGTCGATGGACCGGGTGCTGGTCCACTCGGCCAGCTTCGGCTCCAACGCCCAGGCGATGGCGGCCGGGCTCGCGGTCCTCGCCGTGATGGAGGACGAGGAGACCGTGGCGAACGCACGCCGCACCGGTGATCTGCTGCGCGAACGGCTGGCCGCCCTGGTCGGCACCTACGAGCTGCTGCACGAGGTGCGGGGGCGCGGGCTGATGATCGGCATCGAGTTCGGCCGGCCGTCCTCGCTGAAGCTGCGCAGCCGCTGGACCATGCTCCAGGCGGCCCGCAAGGGACTCTTCGCGCAGATGGTGGTCGTACCGCTGCTCCAGAAGCACCGGATCCTCACCCAGGTCTCCGGCGACCACCTCGAAGTGATCAAGCTGATTCCGCCGCTCGTCATCGACGAGGCGGATGTGGACCGGTTTGTGACCGCGTTCACGGCGGTGATGGACGACGCGCACGACGGCGGGCTGATGTGGGACTTCGGCCGGACCCTGGTGAAGCAGGCGGTCGCCAACCGCTGATCAGCGGGGGGTTTGCCTCGGAGGCAAGAAATTTGCCTCCGAGGAAAGTTCCTGGCCCAATGGAGACATGAATCCTCCAGAAGGAGGGGTGGCCGACGAGCTGCCCGGTGTCGCGCCACGCCTGCGCGATCTGCGCCGCGGCCGCGGGCTCACCCTGGAGACCGCCGCCCAGCGCGCCGGGCTCTCGCCCGCCCACCTGTCCCGGCTCGAAACGGGCCGACGGCAGCCCTCGCTGCCGATGCTGCTCGGACTTGCCAGGATCTACGGTACGACGGTCTCCGAACTGCTGGGCGAGATCCCCCCGGAACGTGACGCGATCGTCCGGGGCCGGAAGTTCGAGGGGGCCGAGGCCGACGGCTGGATGTACCAGCAGGCCGGTGGCCCTGGCCGGGCGATGCAGGCGCTGCGCGTCCGGGTCCCGTACGGCGCGCAGGGCGACCTGGTGCGCGTCCACCCGGGCGAGGAGTGGCTGTACGTCCTGGCCGGGCACCTCAGGGTGACCCTCGGGGACACCGTGCACGAGCTCGGCCCCGGCGACAGCGCGCACTTCGACTCGCTCACCCCGCACCGGATCGCGGCGCCGGAGCGCGAGGGCGCCGAGCTGCTCTTCGTCCACACCCTGCTGCAGAGCCCCGCCGCCGAGCTGTGCCTCGGCAGCGGCATCCACCGTCGCTGAGACGCCGTCCCCGCCGCCGGCATGTCCGGTCGCCAGAGAGGACTGTCATGTCCGATTCCGAGAACTACGACCCGCTCACCCCGGCCAAGCACAAGGAGTCCGACTCGCAGGAGAGCAGGATGCCGCGGGGGCTCGTCATCAGGCTGTTCGCCTATCTGGTGGCCGGGCACGTCATCGCGGGCTTCCTCTACCTGCTGTTCGCGGTGGGGATGCACAACCAGTAGCGGGGAGCCCGGTGGCCCGGCCGGCCGGTCACGCGTCGTCGAGGAGGCGCTCGCGCAGCCGCTCCCGGGTCTCGGGGGTGACTTTCAGCCCCTCGGAGAGGTAGCGGTCGGTGCCGCCCCAGGTCTCGTCGATCGCGGCGAAGGCCGCGGCGAGGTATTCGCTGTGGGCGCCGAAGAGCGGGCTGAGAAGCTCCATCACCTCGGGTGACGTCCCGGCCGCAGAGGTGTCGCTGCGGCGCACCCGGTAGCGGCGGTGGGCGTCGTTGGACTTGAGGTAGTCGGCCTCGACGGCCTCGCGCCCGACGCCGACCGCGAGCAGGGACACCGCGATCGAGAGCCCCGCCCGGTCCTTGCCGGCCGCGCAGTGCATCAGGGCCGGGACGCTGTCCTCGGCCAGGGCGTGCAGCACGCGGCTGTGTTCCGCGGTGCGCTCCAGGATGATCGTCCGGTAGGAGGCGACCATGCGGTCTGTCCCCTTGCCGCCATCGAGGAGGCCGCGCAGCTCGTCCATGTTGCCGTCGCGGACCATTCGCCAGAACTCGGTGCCGTCCGCCGGGTCGGTGAGGGGGATGTTCACATTGCGCACGCCGGGCAGCTCGACGTCCGGTCCGTCCAGCTTGAGGTCGGCTGCATTGCGGAAGTCGAAGACGGTGTGGAGGCCGAGACCGCCGAGGAACGCTGCGTCCTCGGCGGTGGCGCCCGCCAGGTGACCGCTGCGGAAGAGCCGCCCGTACCGCACCCGGCGGCCGTCCGATGTGGGCAGCCCGCCCACGTCACGGAAATTACGGACCCCTGCCAGCTCGGGTTCCGTCGACGGGGTCTGCGGCAGCTGCTGCGTCACGGTCACTCCTGGAGGCTCTGCCGCCGACGCGTGTCGCCGACGGGTCCACTCACGTGACGATACGACATCGGATACTCGGGTAATCGTCTCGGTGACGGCCCCGCGCGGACCTCCCGCGGACTCCTGTGCCGACCCCTGTGCGGGTCCCGGTCCGCGGCTCCGACGCGGACGACGGGCACAACATGTCCGTATTAGGGCTTTTAGTCGAACATGCCCCGCTTGAACGGGAGATGGTCGCCCTCTCGTGAGCGGGATCATATCCGTGACGGTGTGTGGCGGCACTCGGGATGGGTAATCCGTGCGCCGCGCGGAAAGCCAAGATCCGTAATCCACGGAGTGTGACCGGAATTCCGCACCGATTTTCCGGAATGGAATCCGGTGTGGAACCTGTGGCTTGTTTCCGCCGTCCCCACTCGCTTACGTTCGCTCTCAATCCGGATGGAACGCCTAATCCTGCCGCCGTCCGGAATTCGCACCCACTCACCGTGTGGCAGGAGCGGGGGAACCAGGTAAGCCGCCGACCGGAGTGATCCGGCCGGCTCGGGGTGAAGTCGCGCCAGGCGCGACCGGGCATCTCCAGCCCGAACCCGACAGCTCACCTCGTAGGCGCCGGAGAGGAAATTCTTCATGCCCATACCGGGTAAGCACCGCCGTCCGAAGTCCAGCACCATTGCCCGTGGCGTCGTCGTCGCGAGCGCCGGCGGAGCCGTCATCGCGCTTCCGCTGCTCGGCGCCACCGGTGCCAACGCCGCGGAGCAGGCCGCTCCCGCCACCGCGAACTCGTCCGCCGCCACGCACACCGCCCCGGCCAAGCCGGTCGCGGAGAAGCAGGCCGGCACCAAGACGTACTCCGTGGTCTCCGGCGACTACCTGTCGAAGATCGCTGCCGAGCACAAGCTCAAGGGCGGCTGGGAGAAGCTGTACCAGGACAACCGCAAGGTCGTCGGCGACGACCCGAGCCTGATCTTCCCGGGCATGAAGCTGACGCTCGGTGGCAAGGCGTGGGGCCACGCCTCCACCACCGGCTCGCACACCTCCGCGGGTACCACCACCCCGTCGAAGGTCCCCTCCGAGGCTCCGGCCAAGACCGAGTCGAAGGCCACCACGGCCTCCAACTCCTCGTCCTCCTCCTCCGACGTCCAGGCGTCCACCGAGACCTCGGCCCCGGCCGAGCAGAGCACCGGCTCCGGTTACGTCCACCCGGTTCCCGGCAACCACACGACCGCCTACCGCGCCTCCGGCGCCAGCTGGTCCAGCGGCAGCCACACCGGCATCGACTTCCCCGTGTCCACCGGCACCAGCGTGAAGGCGATCACCTCGGGCACCGTCGTCACCGCCGGCTGGGGCGGCGCGTACGGCAACGAGGTCGTCATCAAGCACGCCGACGGCCACTACTCGCAGTACGGCCACATGTCCTCGCTCTCCGTCTCCGCGGGCCAGACCGTGACCGCGGGCCAGCAGGTCGGCCTCTCGGGCTCCACCGGCAACGCGACCGGCCCGCACCTGCACTTCGAGATCCGCACGGGTCCGGCGTACGGCTCGGACGTCGACCCGATCGCCTACCTGGCGTCGCACGGGATCAACGTCTGATCCAGGCAGCACCGGTCCGGTGAGCCGGGCCCGAGCAATACAGAGAGGGACGGTGCGCGGCGGCGCACCGTCCCTCTGCTTATTCCCTCTTTACCAAAACCTGACCAGGTGGTCTATCTCACCACCCGTCAACCCCATATTACGGTCGCGTAGGTCACATTCGACGGTGCAGGATATGCCCTTGTGGCAAACGATTCGAGAAACATCCGACAGAGCGTCATCAATCGGCAGGGCGCCATCGAGTCGTACGCGGCGATTGGCGACAGCTTCACCGAGGGAGTCGGCGATCTCGGCCCCGACGGGACTTTCGTCGGCTGGGCGGACAGATTCGCGGTCATCCTCGCGGACCAGCTCCCGGATCCCGGAACGGCACTGCGTGACGCAGGCGCCGCGCACAGGAACTTCAGGTACGCCAATCTCGCCGTACGAGGACGCCTCCTCGACCAGATAGTCGAGGAGCAGGTGCCCCGCGCCAGGGCACTCGCCCCCGACCTGGTGAGCTTCTGTGCGGGCGGCAACGACATCATCCGGCCGGGCACCGACCCCGACGACGTCGCCGAGCGCTTCGAGCGCGCGGTCGCGGAGCTGACCGAATCGGTCGGCACCGTCATGGTCACCACCGGATTCGACACCCGCGGCGTTCCCGTGCTGCGCCATCTGCGCGGCAAGATCGCCACCTACACCGCCCATGTGCGGTCCATCGCGGACCGCTACGACTGCCCGGTACTCGACCTCTGGTCGCTGCGCTCCGTGCAGGACCGGCGTGCATGGGACGGCGACCGGCTGCACCTGTCGCCCGAGGGACACACCCGGGTCGCGCTGCGCGCCGCCCAGGTCCTCGGCCTCGACGTGCCGGCCGACCCCGACCAGGAGTGGCCGCCGCAGGCGCAGCGGCGAACGCTGGAGGTCCGGCGCGACAACATCCACTGGGCCCGCGAGTACCTGGTGCCGTGGATCGGGCGCCGGCTGCGCGGCGAGTCCTCGGGGGACCACGTGGAGGCCAAGCGGCCGGACCTGCTGCCGCTCTGAGCGGTGCGACGCGATTCAGGGACTCACCCGCTCGACGGGATGCGGCGTCCGGGCCGGTATGCGTTCCAGCACGCCCCCGGCGAACACGTCGTACAGCGGCAGCGTCTCCAGATGGACGTAGCCGATGTGGCAGTCGCACACGGCCCGCGGGCAGGCCCGCGGGCCCAAGGCCGCCAGATAGCTGCCGTCGTAGAGATTGCCGAGCTCGGCCCGGACGAAGTGACAGCGGCGCACCGTCCCGTCCCCGTCCACCGAGATGACCGACTCACCGGTCCGGCAGGGCAGCCCGGCCGAACGGTGCGGATGACGGCTGTACGGGAACAGCGGGTCGATCTCCGTCCACCGGCCGGCCTCCTCGTCCGTATAGCTGTGCCCCTCCGCGGCGTTGACCCAGAGGTAGACCTCTTCGGGGAGCGCCGCCCGCAGCCGCCGGGCCTCTTCGAGATGGCCGTCAAGACCGACCACACCGACGCTGTGGCGGATCCCCAGCGACGCCAGCTCCCCGCACCGGGCCAGGAAGCGCTCGTACGGTGTCTGGCCCGGGTGGTACGTGCACCAGAGCGCGATCTTGTCCCGGCCCGCGGTGCCCGCAGCGGCCAGCCACTGCGTACGGCCGCTCAGGTTCGTCTGGATCGCCACCCGGCGGATGTGCGGCAGCCGGGACAGCTCGACCAGGGCCCTGCGGTACCAGGAGCGGACCAGCCCCTCGCCCCACGGGGTGAACAGCACCGAGATCCGGTCGTCGGTCCGTGCCGCCGCCCACGCCGTGAACCGCTCCAGCGCGGCCCGGTCGGCACGCAACTGCTCCCGGCTGTCGCGCCGCTTGGCGAACGGACAGTACGGGCAGTCGTAATCGCAGGACGCGAGCGGACCGCGGTAGAGGATCGTCAGGTCCACGAGGGGCTCATTTCAGCTCGTACGAGGCCATCGCGGCCCGCACGGCGGGGGAGAAGAGGTCGGGGCCCAGGGCGTCGGAGTGCGCCAGCCCCTCCGGCGACAGGCGCAGCAGCCCGGCGGCCGCCCCGTCCGGATCGAGCCAGCCCCGCTCCTCGAACAGGGCCAGCTCCTCGCGGAAGTCCTCGTCGGGGGAGGTGCCGAACCGCTCCCGGTACTCCGGCAGCCGCAGCCCCTCGGCCTGGAGGACCGACTGGAGGAGGTGACGGCGGCGCGCCTCGCCGCCGTCGGCGTAGCGGCCCACCTCGGCGTGCGAGAAGTCCTCGGTCGTCGTGTACTCGTCGATGATCTCCCGCACCTTCCCCATCGCCACGGCGTAGTCGAAGGAGTAGTGCAGCCGAGAGGTGTACGAGCGGGCGCCGCAGCCCAGGCCGATCATTCCGTCCGTCTGGCAGGCGTAGTCGTCGGGGCCATCGGCCCGCGGGGCGTCGGTGCGGCGGAACATCCGCATCGACACCTGCTCGTAGCCGTGGGCGAGGAGGTGATCGCGGCCCGCGCGGTACAGCCGCAGCCGCTGCTCGTCCCAGGCGGACTCCGCGTCCGCGGCCGAGGCGGCGATCCTGCCGAGGCCGGTCAGCGGACGTACGTACAGCGGGTAGAGGTACAGCTCCTCCGGCCGCCACTGCAGGGCCGCGTCCAGCGAGGTGCGCCAGCTCGCCTCTGTCTGTCCGTCGATGCCGTAGATCAGGTCGATGTTGAGGACCGGGATCCGGGCGTCCCGGATCAGCCCGAGGGCCGACTCCACATCGGCACGGCGCTGCGGTCGGACCGCCGCACGTGCCTCGGCCTCGACGAAGCTCTGCACACCGATGCTGATCCTGGTCGCCCCCCGGTCGGCGAGGACGGCCAGCCGGTCGGCCGTCGCGGTCGACGGTGATGTCTCGACCGACAGGGGCACCGACCGGAGATCGGCGCCCATCCTCTTCTCCGCGATGTCGCACAGGCGCTCCAGCTCGCCGGCCGTGAGGAAGGTCGGGGTTCCGCCGCCGAAGGCCGCCGCGGCGAACCGCACCGGTTCCGTGTCGCCCAGCGCGTCCCGTACAGCCGTCGCCTGGCGGTCCAGTGCGTCGAGGTAGCGGGTGGTGAGCTCGTCGGGGGCGCCGATGCGGGTGAAGAGGTTGCAGAAGCCGCAGCGGACCTCGCAGAACGGTATGTGCAGATAGAGCGAGAGGGCGTCCTTGCGTTCCCCGGCCCACAGCTCACTCAGCGCGGGCCGCCCGTCCGGGTGCTCGGACAGGCGGCCGTACGCCGTCTTGTGCGGATAGGCGTAGACGTAGCTCTGGTACGGACGGGGGGTGCGGCGGGGGGAGTGCGGACTGTTCATCGGGCGGTGGCCCCCGTTTCCAGGAAGAAATGGGCGTACGGAACGGTCCAGACGGACTCGTGCCCGAGCCGGTGACCGGTGTAGCCGTCGTCGCCGTACGCCGTGCCGTGGTCGGAGCAGACGACGGCGAACGCGCGGCGGCGGCTGCTCGCGGCGGCGAAGAGGCGGCCGACATGGGCGTCGACGTACTCCAGCGCGGCGGCGTGGGTGGCGCGGCTGTCGCCCGCGTCGCGGGTCGCCCCCGGCAGGTGGAACCAGTTCGGCTGGTGCAGCGCGGAGACGTTGACGAAGAGGAACAGCCGTTGTCCGGCGGGAAGCCGCTCGACGACACGTTCGGCACGGGTCACCTGCGCCTCGAAGGACGTGTCGGAGGCGACGCCGAACTCGGGCTCCCAGTGCGCCTCCTGGAACATCCCGGGCAGTACCGAGCCGAGCGGTGCCCGCCGGTTGAAGAACCCGACGCCGCCGATGCACACCGTGCGGTAGCCGGCCGCGGCCAGGCCCGACACCAGGTCGGGGGTGTCGAAGACGAAGGTGCGCCCGTCGGTGGTCTCGCTGCCCGCGAACCGGGCGGCGAACAGCCGCGGATGCGGCCCCGGGGCGTCCGGCGTGGGCAGGAACCCCGCGAAGATCGCCTGGTGCGACGCGTACGTGAAACTCCCCGGGGCGTGCCGCCGCTCCCACACGCCACCCGGCAGGTGACGGGCCAGGTTCGGGATGCGGCCGGCGGCCGCGAGCTCCGCCGCGACGTCGTACCGCAGGGTGTCCAGGGTGACGAGCAGCAGATCGTGGCTGCCGACGACCTCGCTCATATCGGGGTTCAGGGCGTCCACGACGCCGGAGGGGGGTTCAGGTTGCTGCGTCGGCACGGTGGTTCCTTGCTCTGTTCAGTACGGCGGCGACCTGCGCCGCATAGGTGTCCAGGCCCTCGGCGCCGCTGCCCGGCAGACCGGTCAGCCGCGGCAGCAGATCACCGAAGGCGTTGACCTCACCGACGGCGAAGCGCCGCCAGCCGGTTGACGGCAGCAGGTCGACGCCCACGCACAACGTGTCCGGGAAGGCGGCGCCCGCCCGCTCGCACACGGCCAGGGCCTCGCTCCAGCTGCCGCCCGCCGCCTCGACGGCGGCCCGCGCCTCGTCCAGATCGCCGCGCGCACCGCCGAGGTGCAGATTGGTCATGGGGGAGCGGCTGGTGCGGACGACGGCATGGGTGGCTCGGCCGTCCACCACCACGACCCGCAGATCCGCGGCCCGGCCGCGCTGCGACGCCTTCGGCAGCCAGCGCTCGATGTGCAGACCGTCCGGCGCGAGGGCGTCCACGATCGCCGCCACCTCCCGCTCCGTGGTGAGGTGACGCACCCGCAGCGAGTTGTGGAGCTGTCCCTCCGGGGTCCGCTCGACGGAAGTGGACGCCCGGATCCGGCCGGGCCCGGCCGTCTCGACCGCCAGTACCCCGGAGGCGGAGGACCCGTGCGCGGGCTTCACGAACACCCTCGGCATCCGGCGGTCCGCCATCAGCCCGCGCACATCCGCCCACCCGCGCACGGGCGCCGCGGTGCGGCCCGACGTCGGCGAGGGAGGCACCGGCACCCCTGCCGAGTCCAGCACGCCGTGACAGACGCGCTTGTCGAACAGCACCGCGATGTCGTCGGGATCGTCCAGCAGCACCGCACCCGCCTCTGCCGCCACCCGCGCCACCTCCCGTACGGCGGAGGTGAACCGTGCGTACCAGAGGGACGAACCCTCCACCCTGGTCGGGTCGTCGACGCCGCGCAGCAGCCGCTCGACCTCGGCGTCCTCACCGGGCGAGTCGACGCGTACGGTCTCCCCGGGCAGGAAGACCGCCGCGCCCGTGAGCACGTCGAGCCAGGACACGGTGCGGGCCGGTGGCAGTCCGGCGGCGCGCACGGCGTCCCGGAAGAGGCCGGTCCGGCGGTTGCCGGGAATGCCGACGACCGCGAAGCGCGGCGGCGCGCTATTCGCTGACCGCGACATAGCGGGGCTCGTCGTCCTCTGGATCCCAGGAGTCCGCCTCGTCGAGATCGAGGTGGGTGCCCGACCGGCCGAACAGCTCCCGGAAGCGCTCCATCAGCGGATCGCCGAGGTAGTGGTGATGCAGATCCAGCGACGTCAGATGGGTGAGCGGCTGACCACCGAGGAGCGCCTCGGCTCCGGTGTCGCCGAGGGTGCCCATGGACAGCGCGAGCGACTCCAGCTGGGCGACGACCGGGGCGGAGGCCACTGCCGCGGCTATCTCGTCCTGGATCTCGCTGTTCTGCAGGCCGAGATGGCGGAGCCGGGGAAAGCCGCCGCCCGCCAGCACCGGCCGCAGGTCCTCGACCGTGGCGTCACCGCCGTACCAGGCAGAACCGAGCCAGAACTCCAGCCGCTCCAGGGCGGGCAGTTCGCAGGCCCCGACCGCCCGTACGACATGACCGGGCAGGCCGCCGGACTCGAACCTCAGCGACCTCAGCGCCTCGTGCCGCACCGGACGCAGCCGCAGCTTCTCCTCCGAGGGGACGCTGTCCCCGCCGCCGCGCACGACCAGCTCCTCCAGAAGCGGGAACGCATCGAGCACCGGCGTGATGTCGCACATGTCGAGCCACGACACCTCGCACTCCTCGCCGACCACATCGGCGAGAAACAGCGCGCGCAGATCCGTGAAACGGCCCGCCGCCGAGGCGAACTGTTCGACGACGGGGGCGAGACCGCAGTACTCGTCCTGCCACCAGGGGCCGATCAGCAGGGCCCGGACCCCGGCCGTGTCGACCGTGTCGAGGAAGTGCTGCCAGAGCTCCGGGAACGTCACCTGCTCCTGGC
Source organism: Streptomyces sp. NPDC091387 (assembly GCF_044756945.1). Taxonomy (NCBI): domain Bacteria; kingdom Bacillati; phylum Actinomycetota; class Actinomycetes; order Kitasatosporales; family Streptomycetaceae; genus Streptomyces; species Streptomyces sp. NPDC091387. Next base: position 139,228 of record NZ_JBIVTZ010000008.1, read on the forward strand.
CGCAGTCCAGCCGCCAGGCCACCGACTCCGCCGCGGGCAGCGCCCGGACCTCGGCGCCGTCCAGGAACGGCAGGGTCAGCACGGGAAGGCCGTGGAAGACCTCTGGGTGTTCGATGCCGTTCATCGCCGCATCACTCCGACACCGTGGTGTAGCGCCCCTCGGCCCCGCGGTCGCCCCACGGCTTGCAGCGATCCGAGAGATCGACCCGCACGCCGTACGGCTCCAGGGCCTCGGCGATCCGGCGCTCGACCGGCTCGGAGAGGAAGTGGTGGTGCAGATCGAGCACGTCGAGATGGGTCAGCGGCTGACCCTCCAGCAGCGCGGCCGCGCCCTCGTCCCCGAGGGTGCCGCACGACAGGTCGAGCGTGCACAGCCGGGCCACGAGCGGGGCCGACGCGACGGCCGCCGCGATCTCGTTCTCCACCTCGCTGTTGCGCAGACCGAGATGGCGCAGGGCCGGGAACCGGGTGCCGGACAGCAGCGGTGCGAGATCGGCCACGTCGGTGTCGCCGCCGTAGGCGGAGACACCCAGCCAGAGATCGAGCCGCTCCAGCGAGGGCAACTCGCTGTCCAGCACCCCGCGCACCACCGCGACCGGCAGCCCGCCCGTCTCGATCGTGAGCGAACGCAGGCGCTCGTGCCGGGTGGGCGGGAAGACGAGATCCGTTCCACCACGCACCCCGAGCTCCACCAGCGCGGGGTAGGCGGAGAGCAGAGCGGTGACATCGCTCTGCTGGATCCAGGAGATCTCCGACTCCTCCATCGTCAGATCGCCGACGAACACCGCCTCCAGCGACGTCAGCCGGTCGGCGGCGGCTGTCACGAGCCCGATCGGGAAGGACGAGTCCTCCTCGTACGACTCGCCCCACTGCCCGATGACCAGCGCCCGCACGCCGGCCGGATCGACGGTCTCCAGGAACGAGGCGAACTCCTGATCCCAGGTGCGCTCCTCGTCCTCGTACGGGTCGACCTGGATGCGCCAGGCAGCCGCGCCGGCGGCCGGCCGGGGGCCGTCGTCCGTCCCGGACTGGAAATCGACGGCCGGAAGGCCGAGCAACTCGTGCAGGTGGTCCACATCGGACATGGCCCTGAGCTCCTGATGACGGCGACGGATTGATGTCCGCAAGGTGTATCAAGACCCACTGACAACGGGGCGACCGGGCCCGGCGTCCGGCGCTCCGCGGCTCGTTGTCAGACCCCCGTCGTAGCGTTTTCCACGTGGCCGGCACAGCGGGTGCCGACCGGGATGGGAGACGTCTGTGTACCGGCAGGGCGATGTGCTGATCATGGCGCTGGAGGAGTCCGAGGTGCCCCCGAACCTCCTGGACGCGCCGGGCGAACTGCGCGACGGGCGGGGCCGGCTGGTGCTCGCGCTCGGTGAGGTCACCGGACACGCGCACGCGGTGCCGGGGCCGGGACGGCTGATCCGGGAGGGCGGGGTGTTCGGCCCGATGCTGCTCCACCTGCCCGACGGCGGACGTGTGGTGCACGAGGAACACGCGGTGATCCCGCTCCCCCAGGGCTGGTTCCGCGTGGTGCGCCAGCGGGAGTACGCGCCGGGGGCGGTCCGCATCGTCGCGGACTGACCGGCCCGGCCGGCCGGGCTTCCGGTGCCGGGCGGCGAAGAGAGCGATCCGTGGAACGCGGTCAACAGGGAACAGGGGACGGGGAGACGATGCAGTACGTGGACTCATGGCGGGCCGTGGCGGCGGAGACCGGCGCGGCGGACCGGGCGGCGGCCGAGGACGGGGTGCGGCTCGCCTACCGCAGCGCGGGGCTGGCCGAGCCGGAGGAGTTCGTCTGGGCCGATTCGCCCAAGGAGGCCGTCGGGCTCGTGAAGCAGCTGGCCGACGCCGGCCGCTCGGTCCGGGAGGAGGTGAGGACCCGGCCCTGGGCGGAGGAACGGCGCCGGATGTACGACGAGTTGGGCCCGGCCGGCTGGTCCGCGCTCTGGTCCGCCACCGGCGCCCAGCTGTGGGAGAGCACGGCGGCACTCGCCGACCGGATACGGGCGGGGGTCGTCGCCGGACTCGCCGAGCGGCCCGAGGACGAGCCGGATGTGCGGCTGCTCCTCCTCGACGCGGTCCTGGGGCAGCACGACGCGGCGTGGCTCGCCGCGTTCGACGGCCGGGGCGACCGCCTCGAAGGGCTGTCGGCCGTGGCCAGGAACGCGGGCTGGTGGTGGCCCTACGAGCGTGCCGTGGTGATCAGCGAGCGCCCCGAGGTGCTGCACCGCGACGAGGCGGGCAGGCTCGACCGCGGCGACGGGCCCGCGCTCTCCTACCGGGACGGGTTCGGGCTGTACGCCTGGCGCGGCATGCCGGTGCCCGCCGACTTCCTGGCCGAGCTGACGCAGCTCACCCCCGAACGGATCCGGGCCGAGGAGAACGCCGAACTGCGGCGCGTGATGCTGGAGTTCTACGGATACGACCGCTACCTCAGCGAGTCCGGCGCCGAACCGGTCCACCGGGACGAGACGGGCATCCTCTGGCGGATCGCGCTCGACGGCGACGAGGACGTGGTCATGGTCGAGGTGGTCAACTCCACCCCGGAGCCGGACGGGACGCATCGCACGTACTGGCTGCGGGTGCCGCCCGCGACCCGGACCGCGAAGGAGGGCGTCGCCTGGACGTTCGGACTGCAGGGTGAGTCCTACCGGCCCCTGCGCCAGACCTGACGGGCGCCCCGGAGGGCGGTGCGCGGCCCGGTGATCAGGCCGTCAGCGTCGCGTGGTCGATGCCGAGTTCGCGGGCGAGTGCCTGTTCGGTCCACTCCAGCATCGTGGCCCGGGAGAGCGGACCCGCGTACGAGGTCATCTGCACCGCCAGGCCGTCCAGCAGAGCGGTCAGCCGCCAGGCCACGGACATCGGGTCGTCGCAGTGGAACTCGCCCGCGGCCGCGCCCTCCTCGATGACCTCGGCCAGCTCCGCCTTCCACTGCTGGTCGAGATCGCCCGCCACATTGCGCAGCGCCGGGTCGCGGAGCGAGGCGGCCCAGCCCTCGATCCACAGCCGCCAGCCCTTGGCCTGGCCCGTCGGCGCGTACCAGCGGACGGCTGCGCGCAGCCTGCGCACCGCCGTGGTCCGGCGGGTCAACAGCTTGCGCAGGTGGGTGAGATCGGCCTCGGCCGCGTGCGCGAAGGCGGCGGCGACCAGCTTCTCCTTGGTCGAGAAGTGGTAGAGCACGAGTGCGTTGCTCACACCGAGGACGGAGGCGACATCGGCGATCCGTACCGCCGCGACACCTCGCACCTCGATCTGCTCGACGGCAGCGCGCAGCAGCTCCTCGCGTCGCTCCGTCACACTCAACCGCACTCTTGCCACGGCGTCACCCTAACCAATGCCCGCCCTGGGCAGACCGGGGCGTCGGGGTCCGGTCAGCGGTACCAGCCGAAGCGTTCCGTCATCACCGGCAGCCGGTCGGCGACCACGGCGTGGGCCGCCGCCCGTGGGGTGCAGCCGTCCGCCGCGGCCCGGGTCAGCACGAGTTCGACGAGTGAGCGCATCGCACTCCGGGTGTGCGCGAAGGCCTCTTCGGCGCCGGCTCCGATGTCGCCGAACAGCGTCCACCACCACCAGGCGTTGGTACCGGAGTTGACGACGACGTCGGGCAGCACCGTGATCCCGCGTTCCGCGAGCAGCGCCTCGGCCTCGGGCAGCACCGGCATATTGGCCGCCTCGACCACCCAACGGGCCTTGATGCGGGCCTGGTTCGCCGCATCGATGGCGTAGGAGACGGCCGCGGGAACGAGCACCTCCACGTCCTGGTCCAGCCAGGACCCGGCGGGCAGCTCGCGGTCCGTCGCGCGCAGCGCGCCGCGGTCCACCGTCCCGTGGGCGTCCCGGGCGGACAGCAGGGCCTCGACGTCGAGACCGGCCGGGTTGGCGATCGTGCCCTTGACATCGGCGACGGCGACCACCCGCAGCCCGGCCCGCGACAGGAACCGGGCCGTCGCGCCGCCCATGGTGCCCAGACCCTGCACGGCGACCCGCGCCCCGTCGTACGCGACTCCGTCCCGGTCCAGTGCGGCGAGGGCCGACTCGGCGACCCCGCAGCCGCCGACCAGCTCGTCCAGACCGATGCCGTCCACCTCGACGGCGAAGGCGTCGGCCAGCCGCTGCCGGGCCGCGGTCTCGTCGTCGAGCAGGGGATAGACGGCCTCGATGGAGGAGACGAGCCCGGCCTCCGCCGCCGCCCGGTCGACCAGGTCCTGGCTGAGTCCCAGGTCCTCGCCGGTCGTCCAGATGTTCTCGACGTACGGACGCACGGCCCGCAGGTAGCGCACCAGGACGCCGTAGGCGGCCGGATCGCGGGGATCGCAGTCGATGCCGCCCTTGGCGCCGCCGAGCGGCACGTAGCGGGCCCCGGCGCGGTCCGCGTCGAAGTGGAGGGCTTCCTTCATCGTCATGCCGCGGGCCAGCCCGGTCACCTCGTCGAGCGTGCAGCCCGCCCGCATCCGCAATCCGCCGCTGGACACCCCGCGCACCAGCCGGTCGACGACCAGGTGCCCCTGGCGGCCGGTGACGTGGTCCGTCCAGGTCAGGGAGATCAGCGGGGCGGGCGGGGACACCGGAGGCGTCGTCATCGGGAGTTCTCCTCGGTCACTGCGAGCGGGGCGGGCCCGGGGATGATGCCGCGGAACCGGGGCTCCGCGGCCCGGCGCCCCGTGCGGCCGCGACCGCTTACTGAATCGCGAGTCAGTATCGGGAGATGGGGCGCCGCTGTCAATGCGGCCTGCGCCGAATCACCGCCCGGTGGCCGGACGCGTCCGTGCGGAAGCGCTGCAGCGGATACCCGGTGCCGGATGCGGAATCCTCCGCACGGTCCGGACGTTGGATCCGGCATGACGGGATTCGATGCACAGCAGGATGCGCTCCTTCGGCTGTTCTCCGAAGGGAACAGCGGCGTACTGGTCACGCTCAAGCGGGACGGCAGGCCCCAGCTGTCCAATGTCAACCACTTCTACTACCCCGACGAGCGCATCGTCCGGGTCTCGGTCACCGAGGACCGCGCGAAGACCCGGAACCTGCGCCGGGACCCGCGGGCGAGCTACCACGTCACCAGCGAGGACCGCTGGGCCTGGACCGTCGCGGACGGCACCGCGGACCTCACTCCGGTGGCCGCCGACCCCGAGGACGCCACCGTGGCGGAGCTGGTCACGCTCTACCGCGACGTCCAGGGGGAGCACCCGGACTGGGACGACTACCGCAGGGCCATGGTCAGGGACCGCCGGGTCGTGCTGCGTCTCCACGTCGAGCACGTGTACGGGCAGCCGCGTGGCTGAGGCGGACGGTGCGGGCCGCCATCCCGTTGGGTGTTCTGCTCTCGCACTGTCGTACCCCCCGACCATAATGAGATGACACCGACTCCCTCAGGAGATCTTGTGACCGGCGCTGACTCCAAGCTTCCGCTCCGCACCAGGCTGCGCGCGCTGCGGCCCGCCGACTTCGGGGCCGACCCGGGCGGCACCCGTATGGAGCGCATTCGCCGTTCCCCCAACTTCGTCGACGGGGTGTTCCAGAACCCGGTGGGGGCACGGACCAAGCCGTCGGGGTCCGCTCTGGAGTTCGCGAAGACCTACTTCCGCAAGGAGGAGCGGGCGCTCAGATCGCCGACCGGAGATGTGCCGGTCCACGCCACCACCCTGGCCGATCTCGCCACGCCCCCCGTCTCCGGGCTACGGCTCACCTGGATGGGGCATTCCAGTGTGCTCGCCGAGATCGACGGCCGCCGGGTGCTGTTCGACCCGGTCTGGGGCGAGCGCTGTTCGCCCTTCGCGTTCGCCGGGCCCAAGCGCCTGCATCCCGCTCCGCTGCCGCTCGGTGTGCTCGGCCCGGTCGATGTCGTGGTGATCTCCCACGACCACTACGACCACCTCGACCTTCCGACGATCAGGGCGCTGGCCCGTACGGACACGGCCTTCGCGGTGCCGCTCGGGGTCGGGGCGCACCTGGAGCGCTGGGGCGTGCCCCTGGAGCGGATCCGGGAGCTCGACTGGAACGAGACCACGGAGGTCGCCGGGATCAGCCTCACCGCCACCCCGGCCAGGCACTTCTGCGGCCGCGGCCTTCGCAACCAGCAGCACACCCTCTGGGCCTCGTGGGTCGTCTCAGGACCCGAGCACCGGATCTACCACAGCGGCGACACCGGATATTTCCCCGGCTTCAAGGAGATCGGCGCCGAGCACGGGCCGTTCGACGCCACCATGATCCAGATCGGTGCGTACAGCCAGTACTGGCCCAAGGACCACTCGAACGGCAAGCCGGAGCCCGGTGCGTGGCCGGACATCCACATGAGCCCCGACGAAGGGGTCCAGGCCCATCTGGACCTTCAGGGCGACGACCCGGCGGCCGGCGTCATGCTGCCGATCCACTGGGGGACGTTCAACCTCGCACTGCACCCGTGGGCCGAGCCCGCCGAGTGGTCGATGCGCGCCGCCCAGTTCGTGGGGGCGACCATGGTGGCTCCGCATCCGGGCAGTCCGTTCGAGCCCGCCGATCCTCCGGCGGTCGAACCGTGGTGGCGTGCCGTGGCGGCGGAGCCCGCGGCGGGATGGGGCAACTGGCCCCCGGTCCACGTACAGCTTCCCGGCGGAGCCGTGGCACCCGCCTCCGCTCCCGGCCGTGACCGTGATCGGGCCGCCCAGGCCTGACGGGCGGGATGCCCCTCGGTACGCCTTCGCGGTGCCTCAGGGGCGGAAGGCGCGGCGCACGGCCACCGCGAGGCTGGTGCGGCGGCGGTCGTGGTCGGCGTCCGGGTCGGCCGTCGTCGCGGTGCAGGTGAGGCTGCCGGGCGACCAGGTCATGGCCATGGAGATCACCATGCAGTGCACATCGGCGGCGCGCCTCCGGCGGAGCCCAGGACGTGGATCTGGCGGTGGCGGCCGCCCGGCGGGCCTTCGAGGCACCGTCGTGGGCGGACATCACGCCCTATGAGCGGAGCAAGGTGCTGCTGCAGATCGCCGACGTGATCGAAGAGCACGCCGAGGAGCTGGCCGTACTGGACTCACTCGACATGGGCGGCCCGCTCTGGATGACCCGCTGGCTGGTGGAGCACTCGGTGGAGGTCTTCCGCCACTACGCGAGCTGGCCGACGAAGATCTACGGACAGACCGCGCCCTCCGCCCCGGGCGTCTTCAGCTACACGCTGCGCCCGCCGCTGGGAGTGGTGGGGGCGATCACCGCCTGGAACGGGCCCGTCCTGCAACTGGCGTGGAAGCTGGGCCCCGCGCTGGCGACGGGCAACACCGTGGTCGCCAAGCCGGTGGCCTGGTCGCCGCTGTCCGCGCGGCGGATCGGTGAACTGCTGCTGACCACCGACCTGCCGCACGGTGTGGTCAACATCGTCACCGGCGACGGCGTCACGACGGGCGAGGCCCTGACCGGTCACCGGGATGTCGACAAGATCTCCTTCACCGGATCGCTCGCCGTGGGAAAGCGCATCCTGGAGGTCTCCAGCAAGGACCTCAAGCGGGTGACGCTGGAGCTGGGCGGCAAGTCGCCCACGATCGTCTTCGACGACGCCGACCTGGAGGCCGCGGCCAAGGGCGCCGTCGCCGGATTCGCCCAGGGCAGCGGCGAGGGCTGCGTCGCCGGCAGCCGGATCTTCGTCCAGGGGTCCGTCCGTGAACGGTTCCGGGAACTCCTGCTCCAGGAGATGAAGGCGTACACCCTCGGTGACCCCTTCCACCCGGACACCCGGATGGGGCCGCCGGCCTCGCCCGAGCACTTCGAGCGGGTGTCGTCCTACCTGGACGTGGCGCGTGAGGAGGGCGGGAGCCTGGAGACGTCCGGCGAGCTCGGCCACGGTCTGTACATGCCGCCCACCCTCATCGAGAACGTCGGCGCCGACGCCCGTGTCGTGCGGGAGGAGATCTTCGGCCCCCGGGGGATACCGGCGCCCGCACGGCCGGGCACGGGCCGAACGGCGGTACGCTGCCCGCGGGAAGCGGGTGCGGTGCGGCGGCTTCCCGGTGCACCCCCTTCCAGCGGCTCGCGGATCCGCCGGGTACGGTCGTGGCCGGCATCGGTGCACCTTCAGCTTCGAGGGAGCGACCACAGGGGGCGGCCATGCTGCGGGTGTACTTCACCTCAGAGGACCTGGCGCGGGTCCGGGTGGCCCCGGGGCCGGACTTCCTCTGGGAGATCAGCAACAGCGTGCAGACCCTGCAACGGCGCGACGGTGAAAGGGTGTTCGGCGCATGGCGCCGCTGGGTACGGCCCCGGTTTTCCGCGAGCCCCCGGCTGCTGTCCGCCCTGCTGCCCCCGCGTGGGTACTCGCCGGACTTCCTCACCCCCACCACCGGCGACCGGGCCACCCTGCAGGCGGCCGTCGACACCCTGATGAGCACCCCGCGCCCACGGCTGCGGACCGATCTGACGCAACTGGCCGCCACGCTCCAACTGCCCGGCTGGGTAGGCTCATTGGCCGGTGGAGACACCGACACCCTCCGGCTACTCGGCGAGGCCCTGCGCACCTATCAGCTGGAGGCGCTCGCACCGTACTGGCAGCGCGTCCACGCCCACATAGACGCCGACCGTGCCCTGCGTCTGCGCAGTCTCCTCGACGGCGGCACCGAGGGGCTGCTGGCCGGGCTCGGGCCGCAGTTCCGCTGGCGCCCGCCCGTACTGGAGGTGACGTACCCCGTCGACCAGCAACTCAGGCTGAGAGGAAGGGGACTTGTGCTGCAACCTTCGTTCTTCTGCTGGCCCACCCCGATCACCCTGGCCGACGGGGATCTGCCGCCCGTTCTCGTCTACCCCATCCACCACACCACGGACTGGGCCGGACCCGCCCCCGCCCGGCCCGCGGAGGGAACCGGACCGCTGGGCCCGCTGCTCGGCCACACCCGGGCGGGCGTCCTGCGCGCGACCCGTACCGGATGCACCACGGTCGAGGCCGCCCGGCTCCTGGACGTGACCCACCCCGCCGTCAGCCAGCACCTGAACGTGCTCCGTGCGGCGGGCCTGGTCGCCACCGTGCGCAAGGCCGGACGGTCCTTCCACGTCGCGACGGCCGAAGGGCGGGCCCTGCTGGCGGCCGAGGAGCGGACACGGCGATAGCCGGAGTACGCGGGTCCGCTCGACTCCGCCGGTAAGCCTGAACTTTCATTCCTTGCGCCCTTCACGGGCCAGGAACCACGCTGACTCCAGCCGTCGCACCCGGCCGTGCCGCGCAGAGCCGTGGCGCTCACCGGCCGGGCGCTTCCGCCGAACGCGTTTCTGCCCGCAAGGCCCGTCCCCCCACCCTCAGGAGCCTTTATGCGCAGGAGACTTGTGTCCTCCGCGATCGCCGTCGCCGCCGTCGGAATTCTCCTCCACCCCGGCACGGCCCAGGCGTCGCCCGCACCGCACACTCCGGCCGTGTCCGTCCTCGCCCACGGTACGAAGGCCGGTACGGCCGTCGTCAGTGGGCACAACCAGCCCGGCACCCGGCTGGAGGTCGACTCCGGCCGCACCCTCAGCGGGCACTGGCTGGCGATCGACTACCAGGTTCAGGAGACCGGGTACTGGTGCGGTCCGGCCGCCACCCGCATCGCGCTCTCGGCCCGGATCGCCCCGCCCAGCCAGGGCGCTCTGGCCGGGCAGCTCGGCACGACCCAGGCCGGCACCGACCACATCGGCCAGGTCACCGGCGTACTCAACGCCAACCTCGGCGGAGGCTGGTACGAGACCAAGGAGATGCCGAACGACCCGCCCACCCAGGGCCAGCGGGACCTGCTGTGGAACGACATCGTCTTCGACATCGACCGCAACTACCCGCTGGTGGCCAACATCGTCGCCCCGCCCGGCAACCAGCCGCCCGGCTACCCGTCGGACCAGACGATCTACCACTACTTCACCGTCTTCGGCTACGACGAGGTGGACCGCACCGTCCTCATCGCCGACCCCGCCTCGTTCAGCGGCAACCAGATCTACTGGATCTCCTTCGATCAGCTCGCCACGCTGATCCCGCCGAAGGGCTACTCGGCGTGACGTGTTCCTTTCCCACCAGGAGGCCGTGTTGAGCAGCTACCGTCCCACCCGCAGAAACGTCATCAAGGCCGCCGGCGGGATCACCGCCGCGATGGCTCTGGGCACCGGCGGCATCCTCGCGGCCGCGTCCCCGGCCAGCGCGGCGGGCGACGGCTTCGGGCTGCGCATCGTGGAGCGCAACGAGGCCGATCCGCGCATGCGGTACTACCGGTTCGCCACCGACGCGATCGGCTGGAACCCGGGCGTCAACGTCCTGCTCCCCGACGACTACCACACCGCTGGACGCACCTACCCGGTCCTCTACCTCTTCCACGGGGGCGGCACCGACCAGGACTTCGTCACCTTCGACCGCGCGGGCATCCGGGACTGGACGGCCGGAAAGCCGGTCATCGTCGTGATGCCCGACGGCGGACACGCGGGCTGGTACTCCAACCCGGTCAGCTCCCACACCGGTCCCCGCAACTGGGAGACCTTCCACATCGGCCAGCTCCTGCCCTGGGTCGACGCGAACTTCCGTACCTACGCCGAGTACGAGGGCCGTGCCGTCGCCGGGTTCTCGATGGGCGGCTTCGGCGCCCTGAAGTACGCGGCCAAGTACTACGGCCACTTCGCCTCGGTGAGCGCCCACTCGGGCCCGGCCAGTCTGCGCCGGGACGCCGGACTGGTCGCCCACTGGGCCAACGCCTCCGCGGCCGCCCTGGACCTGGGCGGCGGCACGATCTACGGCGTACCGCTGTGGGACGAGGCCAGGGTCAGCGCCGACAACCCGGTCGAGCGGATCGAGAGCTACCGGAACAAGCGGATCTTCCTGGTGGCCGGCACCAGCCCCGACCCGGTCAACTGGTTCGACACGGCCAACGAGACCCAGGTGCTGGCCGGCCAGCGGGAGTTCCGGGCCCGACTCGGCGACGCCGGCATCCCGCACGAGTGGTACGAGGAGCCGGGCGGACACATGATCCGCGACTACATGGTCCGCCGCGACCTCGACGGCATCGTCGCCCGGCTCCGCAAGGCGTAAGGCCCGCACGGACACCCGGGCTCACCGTCGCCCCCCGTACGGCCTGGCCCGGCGGACAGGCCGTACGGGGGAGCGGGACAGTGCTCCCCCGTACGCCAGGACAAGCCCCCTCGATACCCATCGAGGGGGCTTGTCGCGTGCGGCGTCGGCCGCCGGTCACCGGTCGGTCTTAATCGGTCGCTCGTGCGAGAGGTCATACCAGAGCGGGACGGATGGCGGGCAAGTTCCACAACTGCCCGTCGCACCATCGCCACGGGCGACTACCGTGTGTGTCCGGTGATCAACGGTGGGCTCATATTCCCCGGGCCCGCCCGGCCGATGACCCGAGAATGACCGACCACCGTAGGTGCCACCACATGGATACCGATTCCTGGGGCCCCACGTACCGAGGACGCTGATGTCTCAACTTCGCGCACCCGACGCGCGACCGGAACGCCGAGAGGGCGGGCGGCACGGCCGACCGGGTGCCCGTTCCCACTCGGCCGCGGCCAGGCCGCGCGCTGCCCAGCCGTCCCCCGAGGCGCGTATACGCCCCCAACTCCTGCGCACCGCGGTGCTGCCGGCCGTGGCCGTCATGCTGACCGGCGCCGCGGCCGTCATCCTCACGGTCCGCTCCACCGGCACCGCGCCGTCCACGGAGCTCTGGACCGCGCTCGGCGCCGCCGCGGCGCTGGCGGTCGCCGCAGTGGCGGCGGCCTTCCTCGCCGCCAACCGAGTCGCCACCACCGTGCTGGGCCGCTGCTTCGCCCTGCGCCGGGCCAGCGCGCAGGGCCAGGCCGAACTGCAACAGGTGGTGGAACAGCTCCGCAACGGCGAACCCGTACCCACGCGTCGGCCCCCGCAGCCCACCGCCCCCGGAAGCGACGCCTTCGAACTGCTGGCGCAGGAGCTCGGCCGGCAGCAGGAAGGGGCCGTCGCCGCCGTCGTACAGGCGTCCCGGCTCTCCGAGCACAGCGGCGAGGACCAGAAGGTCGAGGTCTTCGTCAACCTCGCACGCCGGCTTCAGTCGCTCGTGCACCGCGAGATCCAGCTGCTCGACGAGCTGGAGCACGAGGTCGAGGACCCCGATCTCCTCAAGGGCCTCTTCCAGGTCGACCACCTGGCCACCCGGATCCGCCGTCACGCGGAGAACCTCGCGGTCCTCGGCGGCGCCGTCTCCCGGCGGCAGTGGAGCAACCCGGTCACCATGACCGAGGTGCTGCGCTCGGCGATCGCCGAGGTCGAACAGTATCCGCGGGTCAAGCTCGTGCCCCCGATCGACGGCACCCTCCGCGGGCACGCCGTGGCCGACGTGATCCACCTCCTGGCCGAACTGGTCGAGAACGCCACGGTGTTCTCCGCCCCGCAGACCCAAGTGCTGCTGCGCGCCCAGCGCGTCACCGCGGGTCTCGCCCTGGAGGTCGAGGACCGGGGCCTCGGCATGCCGGGCAACGAGCAGAAGCGGATGAACGCCCTGCTCGCCGACCCCGACCAGGTCAATGTCGCCCGGCTGCTCCAGGACGGCCGGATCGGCCTGTTCGTGGTGGCCTCGCTGGCCCGCAGACACGGCATCGCCGTACGTCTGCAGAGCAATATCTACGGGGGCACGCAAGCCGTGCTCGTGCTTCCGCAGACCCTGCTCGGGGCCGAGGACGACGCCTCCGCCGGAGCCGCACCGGCACCGCCCCCCGGCCCCGTGCACCGTCCACCGCCACTGGACGAGGGCGCCGCACACCGGGACCTCGGACCGGGCCCGGCGCCCGCTCCCGAGCCGGAGCGCCGGCCGTACGTGCCGAGCCAGCAGCCGCGGATGCACCAGCCGCCGCAGCAGACCCGGCGTCACGGTGAGGGCCCGCCGCTCCCGCTGCGTGCCGAACGCCTCGACCGGCCCGCCCCCGCAGAGGCCGGCCCCGGCATCCGGCCGACGGACGAGGCGGCACCGGCGCTCCCCGCCGAACCCGGAGTCGTACGCGGCACGACGGGGCGGCCGCAGCTTCCCAGGCGTGCCAACCAGGAACATCTGGTCCCTCAGCTGAGGGACGCTCCCGCCCCGCGCACCGAGGACGAACCCACCCTGCACGACCCGGGCCTGGTGGCAGCCTTCCGGCGCGGCATCGACCTCGCGGAGGCCCGTGCCGAATCGGAGCCCGGACCGGGCTCCGGAGCGGAGGCCGGGTTCGGGACGGCTCCGGGCGCGGTGGCAGCGGCCGCGACACCACTCGATCCGCTTCCGGTCCGCGGTGCCACGCCGCCCGGGGAACTCCTCCGGGCCGGCTCCCACCACAGCGATCAAGACCCACTCGAAAGCAACACCTCCAAGGAGTAGATGCACCATGGCGACCGATATGTCGTCCGGTCAGGTCTCGGACCTCGACTGGCTGCTGAGCGGGCTGGTACAGCGCGTGCCCTACACCCGCAGCGCGGTCCTGCTCTCCGCCGACGGGCTGGTGAAATCCCTCCACGGCATGGACGCCGACAGCGCCGACCACATGGCGGCGCTGGCCGCCGGCCTGTACTCCCTCGGCCGCAGCGCCGGGGCGCGGTTCGGGGACAACGGGGAGGTCCGCCAGGTGGTGGTGGAGCTCGACTCGACGCTCCTCTTCGTCGCCACCGCCGGTTCCGGCACCTGTCTGGCCGTGCTCGCCGGGCGCAGCGCCGATGCCGCCGTGCTGGGCTACGAGATGGCCATGCTGGTCAAGAGCGTCCGGCCCTATCTGATGACCCCGACCAGACAAGCGGCCGGGATGCCGGGCGCCACGGGGCTGTGAGCGTGTCGGCCACCCAGGACGCGCCGTTGCTCGACGATGCGGCAGGCCGCCTCATCCGCCCGTACACGGTGAGCGGCGGCCGCACCCGCCCCACCACCGTGCTCGACCTGCTCTCCCTGGTCATGGCCACCGGGACCGTTCCGCAGGTCCACCTCGGCCCCGAGCACTCCGTGGCGCTGGGACTGTGCGGCGGCCCCACCTCTGTGGCCGAGATCGCCGCGCACCTGCGGCTGCCCGCGGTCGTCACCAAGGTGCTCCTCTCGGACCTGGTCGACTGCGGAGCGGTCACCGCGCACCCGCCCGCCTTCCATGACATGCCCACTGACCGATCCCTGCTGGAGGCAGTGCTCGATGGCTTACGACGACAGCTCTGACGGTTTCGACAGCTCCGCCCCGTACCCGGGGACCGGGGGCCCCGGAAACGTCGGCTACGCGGAGGGCCCCGGGAGCGCTGGTCACGCCGAGGCCCCCGGGCACGCGGGGTACGCGGACGCTCCCGGATCCATCGGCTACGCGGAGGCGCCCAGCAGTCCCGAGGGCTTTCCCGTCGCGCTCAAGGTGCTGGTGGCGGGCGGATTCGGGGTCGGCAAGACCACCTTCGTCGGCGCGGTCAGCGAGATCGCGCCGCTGAGCACGGAGGAGCTGCTGACCCAGGTCAGCGCGGCGACCGACAGCCTCGAAGGCATCGAGTCCAAGACCTCCACCACGGTCGCCATGGACTTCGGCCGCATCACACTGGACGAGCAGCACGTGCTCTACCTGTTCGGCACACCCGGCCAGGAACGCTTCTGGTTCATGTGGGACGAACTCTCCCAGGGCGCACTGGGAGCGGTGGTCATCGCGGACACCCGCAGACTGGAGGAGTGCTTCGCGGCCGTCGACTTCTTCGAGCGGCGCGGCATCGGATTCATCGTCGCCGTGAACGAGTTCGACGGTGCCTTCCGCTACGGCCCCGAGGAGGTGCGGGCCGCGCTCGACCTGGCACCCGCGGTACCGGTCGTCCTCTGCGACGCCCGGATCGCCAGCTCGGGAACCGGCGCGCTGGTCACCCTCGTCCAGCACCTCATCAACGCCACCACCGAGCCGGCTCCGCTCTCCGGCCACGGCAGTTTCGGAGTCCGTACGTGATCCCGCACGCCATCGGGCGGATGCTGCTGACCCCCGTCGACAGCGACGCCCCCGTCCGGACCCAGCGGCTGCGCAGTCTCGGCCTGGGGGAGCGGTCCGACGCCTCGTTCGACAACTTCGACGCCTTCGCCGACCGGGTGGCCGAAGTGACCGACGTGCCCTTCTCGATGGTCAACTTCATCGACGGCAACCGGCAGTTCTACGCCGGGCTGCACACCCCGGCGGGTACCCGCAAGGGCGCCGACCTGGGAGCCACGGCGGCGGGCAGCGGCCGCAGCGGCCGCTATGTGGCCCTCGACCACGGCTACTGCCCGCACGTCGTGGTGCGGCGGAGGGCGCTGGTCCTGGAGGACGTCTGCGACTATCCGCGGTTCGCCGGGAATCCGGTCGTCGACGACATAGGCATCCGCTCCTACCTGGGGGCGCCGCTCATCGACCGTACGGGGATCGCCGTGGGCGCCGTCTGCGCCGTGGACACCGTGCCCCGCCCGTGGGGGCGGGCCGGGCTCGACACGATCAAGTCCCTGGCGCAGGAGCTGATCGTGCACATCAACCGCCGGGAGGAGAACAGCATCGGGATCTGACTCCGGTCCGCCGGCCGAGGCCCGCCGCCGGCCGGTGCCGGTCAGACCTCGACCCGGCTCCCGTCCAGGAAGGTCAGGACCACCGCGTCGCCGTCCACCCGTACGCGCACCGCCGTACGGAGCGCCTCCGGATGGACGCTGTCGCGGGAGAGCACGACGAGCGACACATGAACGCTCCGGCCGCCCGGACGGGGCGCGCTGCGCAGATACGGGACCGCCGAGTGCGGTCCGTACGCGTTGGACTCGACATCGCGCGCCACCGCGGCCCCGTCGGCGCCGCCGTCCCACCCGTACAGGGCGACCACCGCGCTGGTCAGCCCCTCGGCCGTGCGGGCGAGCGCCCAGTCGGGCCCCGAAGAGGCGAACGGGCTCGTCCGGTCGGCGACCGCGTGACCGCCTTCCCGGACCACCGCGCCCTCGGGCGACTCGATGCGGTGTACCCGGATCTCCCACGGGCCGTGCAGCACGCTCGTCGTCTCGATCCGGTACGCGTGCTCGTCACCCGGCAGCCGCGCCGCCGACCAGGAGGCGGCGACGCGGCCCTCGCAGCGCAGCGGATGGATCCGGCGGCGCCGGGACGGGGTGCCGTCCGGGGCGACCAGGGCCAGGTGACCGTCGACATCGCGGGCCAGGGCGTGCGGTGCGGATTCCGGCGCGGTCGCCGTCGAGTACGCGAGCTTCGCGTAGTGCGGGTCGTCCTCGCCCGCACCCCGGTCCGGATCGGCGTCCGGACCGGCTTCAGGGGCAGGAGGGTTGTGGTCGCTGCCGTGGTTGACCAGCCGGACGATCCCGTCGTGCCGGGTGCCGTGCAGCAGCCAGCCCGGCGCGGGCAGCGCGGTGTACGTGTCGGACTCCTCGACGGGCAGCGGGAGTTCACGCGCCGTCCACACCGCGTGGTCCGCCGGGAGCAGCAGCCCGAGGAACCCCTTGCTCGCCCAGTACGGAGAGGCCGGACCCGAGTACGGCTGGGTGGACGGCAGGAAGGTGTCGTACCAGCCGAGCGGCAGCAGCCCCCGCTCGTCCGGCACCCCGCGCTCCGCGAAGTGCCGCAGCGTGCCCGAGGCGAGCCGGCGGGTCAGTCCGGGCGCCAGCGGCGTGCAGTCGGCGAGCGCGCCCATCCACACCGGGGCGAGCGCGGCGAAACGGTAGGTGAGGGAACGGCCTTGGTGGACCGGGGCGCCGTCGGACCCGAAGAAGTGCTGGTAGTCCTCCAGGAATCGGCTGAGCCGCTCCCGGTACACCGCGGCCCGTCCGCCGTCGCCGTCCGGCCCGGCGATCCGCGCCCACAGCAGCGGATACAGGTGCATGGCCCAGCCGACGTAGTAGTCGAAATTGCGGCCGTCCCCGTCGGTGTACCAGCCGTCACCGACGTACCAGTCCTCGATCCTGTCCAGCCCGCCCTCGATGTCGGACCGGTTGTACGGGGCGCCGACGGAGGCGAGGAACTGCTCGGACACCACCTGGAAGAGCCGCCAGTTGTTGTCCCAGGTACGGCCGCCGACGAACCCGGAGAACCAGTCGACGACGCGCTCCTGGACCCCTGCGTCCAGCCGGTCCCAGATCCACGGCCGGGTCTCGTGCAGGGCGACCGCGATCGACGCCGCCTCCACCATCTGCTGCGAACAGTCCGTCAGACGCGGCCACGCCTCCCCGCTCCCGGGGTCGGTGCCGGCCGCCAGACCGGCCGCGTAGCGCTCGGTCAGCGAGGGGTCGACCGCCCCGCCCGCGCCCGCGATCCGGCAGGCGGCGAGCAGGAACGACCGGGCGAAGCCCTCGAGGCCGTCCGAGACGACCCCCGACCAGCTGCCGCGGCCGGGCAGCCGGTACTGCGCGAAGCCGGGTGTGGCGTAGGGCGTCAGCGCGTCCAGCATCCGGTCGGCGGTCGCCTCCCAGTGCGCCCGGGTCCAGCCGGTACGTGACGACAGGACCCGCTCGGTCGGCGGCAGTTGCAGATGCGGGGCGACGGACATGGTGGCGCTGCTCCTCGGGACGGACGTTCAGGGGGTGGGTTACTGGACGAGTTCGGCGTGGTGGGTGTGGCCGCGGGAGCCGCCGGTTTCGACGGTGAGGACGGTCCTGCGGCCGGGAGCGACGCTCACGGTGGCATCGGCCTGCGCCACCGATCGCACACGGAAGGGGAGTTCGAGCGTGAGGGAGGTCTGCGTCCGGCCCGGGTCGGCGACCGCGACGGACACCCGCGCTCCCCTCCGCCGCACGAGCACCGACGCCGGGCCGGACGAGACGAACCCGGCCGCGGACCCGGCGTCCCAGAAGTGCACGGCGGTCAGTCCGGCCCGGCGGTCCTCCACCGCTTGGGCCGCGGCGTCGTTGGCGACGATCCGGACCGGCCGGGAGCGCGCCCAGACCGCCGTGGCGGCGGCCGAGACACCGGGCAGCAGCACATAGGCGTAGCCGTCGTCGGTGGGCGAGATCCCGTGGTCCAGCCGGAGCGTGACGTAGCGGCGGGTGACGGGATCGGCGCTGCCACCCGTGTCCGCTCCCGTGTCGATGTCCCGCCAGGTGCCGGTGCGCTCCTCGCGCAGGGCGTGCAGCGCGGCCCCCTCGGGGAAGACGTAGCCGCCGACACCGTCGAGATGTGCCCACCGGGCCCGGCCGAACTCGGCGGACCGGCCCTGCTCCACGGGCTGCGGGACACCGTCGACCAGCAGCCGGTTGCGGCCCCGCGCGCCGAGGTTGCGGTTCTCGACGATCGTCTCGATCGCCCGGCCGTCGCTCGCGGTGATGCCCGCGCCGAGCGCGACCACCGCGTTGTCCAGCAGGAACCATGCCTTCCGGGTCCGAAGCGTGCTGCCCGGGGCGCCGGTCACCTCCATCGCGGCCACCGTGTACCGGCTGTCCAGGACGGCCCCGCCCGCGACGCTGTTCGCCGGCCGGTAGGTGGACGTACCGGCGCCGGTGCCGAGATCCTCGCGGCGGCGGTTGTCGACCGTGGTGCCGGGGAGCCGGTACGGATCGACGGTCGGCCAGAAGCCGTCGTTGTACTGCCCGAGGTCGTCGCCGTCGTACAGATACGTCATGCCGTCGCCGGTGTACCAGCCGTGCAGGTTCTCGCCGTTGCCCGCCTCGTACGCGGAGATCCGCTTCGACGACAGCGACAGTGCGCAGGCCCACCCGGGGCGCCGGTGCACCACGCGGTCCATGTCGGCCAGGACGAAGCTGCCCGTCGTGCGCGCCCCGGCGTGGACGTCCCGGTCGTCGAGCACGGCCTTGGCCAGGGCCAGTTGGGGCAGTGTGGCGAGATCGGCGAAGGGGGTGGTGCGGTTGCGGGTCAGCCAGCCCTTGGCCAGGGCCCGCCAGCGGTCCGCGTGGGAGGCGGGTGCTCCGGACGCGAGCAGCAGGATCGCCGCGACGGCCGCGGCACCGTCCCGGTGGTCACCCGCGCGTTCCCGTGAGACGGCCCGCCCGCGCACCGCGTCCATCATCAGCCCGTCGAAGACCACCGGTGCGAAGCTCCGCTCCACGGCCTCGTACATCACCGCCACCTTCGGGTCGGCGACCGACCACGGCGAATCCGCCAGGAGCGCGATCAGCCAGGCCGCGCCGCCGAGCAGCACGGTGCCGTACGAGCCGGTGTAAGCGACCACGTCGTGCTGGACGAACGAGCCGTCCTCGTAGAACCCGTCGCCCGAACTCGTGTACCGGAAAAGGCTGTTGCGGCCCGAGTCACGCACGTCGGAGAGTGCGTCACGGGCGGACGCCACCTTGTCCGCGTTCCTGCCGAGCAGTCCGCGCAGCGCCACGATCACGGCCTTGTCGGTGCGGTTGGCACCCGTCTCGGACAGTGTGGGGGAGTTGGTCCGGCGGTCCGCGTCGGGGCAGAAGCGGTCGACGACGCCCAGATAGTCCGTGAGATCACCGGTGGACAGCAGTCCGCGCAGCAGGACGCAGCAGTCCATCAGCGCACGGGGAGCGCCGATCTCCCAGAACCACCAGTTGCCGCTTTCGCCCGCCTGCGGGTGGTAGGCGGTGTCGAAGGTGAAGCGCAGCGCGCCGAGCAGGGCGTCCGCGGTCTCGCCGGCACCCGCCGGAGCGGCGCCGGGCGTGGCCCAAGCTGTGGCGAGGGTGCGCAGCCGGGTGTAGGTCTGCCCGAAGTTCCCCGGATCGGTGACGGGGGAGAGGTCGGCCCACAGTGCGGTGCGTCCGGCGCTGCGGTCGAGCGTGTCCCACAGCTCCTTCGCCTCGTGGTTCAGGGCCGCGAGGGCGGCGGCGAAGTCGGGGTCGGACGGGTCGAACCGGCCTCCGGTGATCAGGGTCTCCGCCCGCAGGAGGAGTTCGTCGAAGTCCTGGTCCGCCTCCGGTGCGCTGTCCGGCGCCGTGCCTGCCACCGGCTCCGCGGCCGCGGCCTGTGCGGCGCCCGCCGTGGGGGCGAGCGCTGCTCCGACGGCCGTGGCGCCACTCGTGGCGAGAAGGGTCCTTCTGCTCAGTCGCACGATGACTCCTTGTCCTCTGCGTGCTCCGCGGTCAGCGTTTCCGCCGCGTTCAGTCGGAGAGCGTGCTCGGGTCGACGGGCGGCTGGGGCAGGTGCAGGGCGGCGAGTTCCGCCCGCCCTGCGGCGTCGATCGGGAAGGCCCAGGTGTTGACGAAGAAGTCCGTGAGGTCGTGGCCCGCGACGCGGCTCGAGCAGGTGGCCAGTGCCCGGTAGCGCTTGTCGTTCTCCGAGGAGTCGGACTGCGGGTTCTCCTCGCGCACCAGCTTGTGCAGGCGGGGCCAGAAGTCGTCCCCGAAGGCCAGCTCCAGCTGACGCAGGGGCACGAGCTTCTCGTACGCGCCGAAGGACTTCTCGTACGTCAGCCCGGCCGTGCCGAACTTGGCCCGTGAGGTCTGGAAGGCGGTGAGGCCGGTCGCCGGGTCGACCGTGAGCAGGTTGGACGGCTGCTTCAGGGTGCGCTGCGCGGCCAGCGAGTAGATGTTGACCGTGACCTCGGTCAGACCGCCCGGCTTGTACGCCATCTGCTGATGCAGGTGGCCGAGTTCGTGGTAGAGGCCCCAGCCGCGGGTCCGCAGCCCCTCGACGGTCGTGGCCCGGTCGAGATAGGCGCGGGGGAAGCCGTTGTAGCCGTGCGTCGCGTACGCGCCGACACCGGTCGGCACCTTGCTGACCTCGGTGAAGTGGTACGGACCCGCCTTGCGCCGGTGCACCGGCGCGGAGCCGTCCAGCCCGCTGATCCGGGCGTGCGAGTCGATGATCGTCCCGACCAGCCGGAGGAGCGCGGCGTGGTCCTCGCCCCGGTACTGAAGCGCGCCGTCACGGGTCAGCGTCATGATCGTGTCCGGGCCGTGGAGTTCGGCCCAGGGCGATGCGGTCAGCGTGTCGAGCCGGCGCTGGAACTCGGCCTCTGTGGTGCGGCCCAGCGTGAAGACGGGCATGGGGAGGGCCCCGGAGCGGATGAGTACGTCCGCCCGCTCGCCGTGCCCGGTGAGCGTCAGATAGACCGGGCCGCCGTGCGGGTCGGTCACCGTGTTGGCGCCGGCGGTCAGCGGGTAGGCGCGCGGTTCGGTGATCTCGCCGTAGTAGTCCCAGGCACCGATCCAGAGTGTGGGCAGCAGGCCGTCGTGGGGCCGGACGGTCAGCGAGAGCGGGGTGCCCGCGGGAACGTGGAGGCCGGTCGGCTGGAACTCCGAGCCGCGCAGGGCCTGTGCGAGCCGCAGCCGCTCGGCCTCGGCGGCGGGGCGGGCGGTGACGGTCAGGGCGACCGGGCGGGCGAGCGGCCGGCCGGGCGCGGCCTGTGCCGAGGGGACGGCGGCGGCGAGCGCGGCCACCGCCCCGGCGCCGGCCGCGGCGGCGAGGACGGAGCGACGGCCGACCGGGGTGGAGGACATGGCGGAGGGGGTGTGCTGACGCATGCGGAACTCTCCCTGCAGAAACGAATGAGGGGCGGAAGCGTGCGGAACGGGGTGAGGCGTGCCGTCAGCATGTAAGCGGTTGCTGTCGAGCCGCAAGAGGAGTCGGGAAGTTACTGTGATTTTCTATGGCCAACTACGGACAGGTGGGAAGTAACCGGTCACTTGCGGGAGGGTCGACCGGCCCGGGGTCCGACGGAATCGCGTACCACGATGTGGGTGCCGAGCCGCAGCGCACCCGTGGTCGGCTCCCGCCAGTCGTCCTCGTCGCCGCCGGAGACGGCCAGCCGCACCGCCTGGCGCCCCATCTCCTCCAGCGGCACATGGACCGTGGTCAGCCGGGGACGCAGCTCCTGGGCGACCGGGATGTCGTCGTACCCCACCAGCGAGACGTCCTTCGGCACCCGCAGCCCGGCCTCCTCCAACGCCTGTGCGGCGCCGGCGGCGACCATGTCGTTGGCCGCGAAGACGGCCGTGAACTCCAGTCCGTCCCGGATCAGTTCGCTCATCCGCCGGTAGCCGAAGTTGCGGCTGAAGGCGCCCGGCTGGACCAGTTCGGGATCGGCGGGCAGCCCGCGCAGCTCCAGGGCCCGCCGGTGGCCGGCCAGCCGGTCGCGGGTGGTGGAGAGCTTGGGCGGGCCGCCGAGGTACAGGATGCGCTCGTGCCCCTGCATCAGCAGGTGGTCGGTGATGGCGAACGCGCCGCCCTCGTTGTCGTACTCGACCGCCGCGGTCGGGGCCGCCTCGCCCAGCGGCGGCCTGCCGCACAGCACCAGCTTGGAGCCGCCCGCGTCCAGCTCCCGTGCCCGGCGGGCCAGTTCGGAGGTGTAGCCGCGGTCGGCGATGGAGCCGCCGACCACCACCACCGCGTCGGCCCTGCGCTCGTGCATCAGGTCGATGAAGGCCAGCTCGCGCTGCGGGTCGCCCTGGGTGCAGCACACCAGGCAGAGCCGTCCGCCGAGCGCGGCCTCGCGCTCCACGCCCCGCGCGATATAGGCGTAGAACGGGTCGATGACCTCGTTGACGATGATGCCGACGGTGCGGTTGGAGACCCCGGCCAGTGCGCGGGCGTGCGCGTTGACCACGTAGCCCAGCTCGCGCATGGCCGACTCGACGCGTTCCCGAGTCGCTTCCGCGACGGGGTAGTTGCGGTTCAGTACGCGGGAGACGGTTGCCGTCGAGACGCTTGCGCGCCGCGCGACATCGGTGACCGTCGCCCGTCGCTGTCCGTCCGCGGCCGTGCTCTGCCGGCGCATCCGGCTCACCCCCTGGTGGCTGTTGTGTGACGCCGAGCCTAGAGCCTGTGGCGGGACGTGGTTCATGCGATTCTCCCCAGGTCGGCCCGGTGTACCGGGTGGCCGAACGGCTCGCCCCTCGCGTACCGGGCCAGTTCGTCGACGGCGAGCGCGCCCAGCCGTCCCACCTCGTTGCCCTGGGCGCCCGCGAGATGCGGGGTCAGGAAGACGTTGGGCAGGTCCCACAGCGGGTGGCCGGCCGGCAGCGGCTCGGGCGAGGTCACGTCCAGGACCGCGTCGAGCCGGCCGCTGACCAGGTGGGCGGTCAGCGCCTCGGTGTCCACCAGCGGGCCGCGGGCCGTGTTGACGACCAGGGTGCCGGGGCGCATCAGGCCGATCCGGCGGGCGTCGATGATCCCCCGGGTCTCCGGCGTGTCCGGGGCGTGCACGGTCACCACGTCGCTGGTCGCCACGAGCGTGTCCAGATCGGCCGGGGTGACGCCCAGGAGCTCCGCCTCGGCCGCGCCCACGTACGGGTCGTACAGCAGCACCTCGACGTCCAGGACCCGCAGCAGCTCGATGACCCGGCGGCCGATCCGGGAGGCGCCGACGACGCCGACGGTCAGCCCGTGCGTGCCGAGCCAGTGCTGCCGGTCGAGGTCGGCGCCGGTGCGGTGGGTGCGACGGGTGCGGTAGAGCCCCGCCAGCGGGAACACCCGCTTCGCGCCCATGATGATCGCGGCCAGGGTGAACTCCGCCACCGGTACGGCGTTGGCGGAGGCGGCCGAGGAGACGGCGATCCCGCGGTCGAAGGCGTCCGGGGACAGAAACGTCTTCACCGTGCCGGCCGCATGGATCACGGCTCGCAGCCCGGGTGCCCGGTCCAGCAGTGCCGCGTCCACGGGCGGGCAGCCCCAGCCGGTGAGCAGTACCTCGGCGTCGGACAGTGCCGCGGTGGCGGCGGGGGAGTCGAACTCGCTGATCACGGACGGGTCGAGGAGGTCCGCCGTCTCCTCCAGCCGGGCCCGGACGGGAGGCGGGAAGACCTCGTCCAGCAGTCCGGGGCTCATGACCAGAACCGTGCGCGGCCGCCTTCCGGGCGGGGCCGCGGCATCGGTACCGGATTGAGCCGGTGCCTCTTCGGTGGTTCGCACCCTGCCTCCGGACAGTAATCGCGTTCTATGGAATGACCGGCACGCTAGGGAGCGTGATGGCCGACCGTCAAGCTCTCTCCTCATGCAACTATCCAATTCTGTCCGTGTATCGGGCGATTTTCTGGCCTGGATTTCCTTCGAAGAACACTGCGAAACAAAGACGTTCGCTCGGATCCCTTGACGCTTGGGTTAACCGCTTACTAACTTGCGGCCGCAGAAGACTCATACGCGCCACCCGGCCGAACAGGACGCACCATGGCTGACACAGCACCCCCGCTGCCGCGGGAAAAGCGGCGGCAGCGGGCCGATGAACCCGCCCCGCCCGATGCCCGTGCCGCTGCCGCGCCACACCGGCTGACGCTCGGGCAGCGGATCAAGCGCGACCGGGTGATGCTGCTGCTCACCCTGCCCGGCCTGCTCTACTTCGTCGTCTTCCACTACGTGCCGCTGCTCGGGTACGTGGTGGCGTTCCAGGACTACCAGCCGTACCTCGGATACATGCACAGCGTCTGGGTCGGCTTCGCCAACTTCTCCGCGGCGTTCGGCGAACCGGCCTTCTGGAGCGCGACGTTCAACACCCTGGAGATCGCCCTCGTCCAGCTGGTGTTCTTCTTCCCGATCCCGGTCGCCCTGGCCCTGCTGCTCAACAGCATCGCGAGCGACCGCATCAGGCGCTTCGTCCAGAGCGTCGTCTACCTGCCGCACTTCATCGGCTGGGTCATCATCGTCTCGATCTTCCAGCAGATCCTGGGCGGCGCCGGGCTGCTGCCCGATGTCCTGGGAGGCCTGGGGCTGCCGCGCTACGACATGATGAGCGACCCCGACGCCTTCCCCTGGCTGCTGACCCTCCAGGTGGCCTGGAAGGACGCCGGCTGGGGCACGATCATCATCCTGGCCGCGCTGCTGAACATCGACCGGCAGCAGTACGAGGCCGCCGCGATCGACGGCGCGGGACCCAGGCGCCGGCTCTGGCACGTGACCCTGCCGGGCATCGCCCCCGTACTCATCCTGCTGCTGATCCTCAACCTCGGGCAGATCCTCTCCGTCGGCTTCGAACAGATCCTGCTCCAGCGTGACGCGGTCGGACCGGACGCCGGTGAGGTCCTCGACACCTACGTCTACTACCACGGAATCAAGGACAACGACTGGGGCGTCGCCGCCGCCGTCGGACTCGTCAAGGCCGTCATCGGCACCGTGCTCGTGCTGGGCGCGAACAAGCTCGCCCACCGGCTCGGCCACGAAGGGGTGTACCGCGGTGCTGACCGCTGAGAAGACTCGCGCCACGTCCGCGACCACCGCGCCCGAGCCCAGGCCCGCCCACAGGAGCAGGACCGACGGCAGACCGCCGTGGATGGAACGCCCGACCCGCATGGGACAGACCGCCAAGGCGGTGGCCGTCGTCGTGGTCGTCCTCGCGGTGGCCTACCCGCTGGTCGGCGTCATCGGCACGAGCTTCGCCTCGCAGACCGACATCATCAAGGCCTCCGGTCTCGTCCTGTGGCCCGACCACCCCAATCTGGACGCCTACCGCACCATCTTCACCGGCGGGGTCGTCACCCGGGCACTGATCGTCTCCGTCGGCATCACCGTCCTCGGCACCCTCGCCAGCCTGCTCGTCACCGTCGGCATGGCGTACGGGCTCTCCCGCCGCGACGTCACCGGCTCCCGCGCCATCCTGATGATCGCCCTGTTCACCATGCTGTTCAACGCGGGCATCATCCCGAACTTCCTGCTGGTCAAGGGACTCGGCCTGTACGACACCTACGCGGCGCTCGTCATGCCCACCCTGGTCAGCGCTTTCAACCTGGTCGTCCTGCGGTCCTTCTTCATGAACCTGCCGGACGAGCTCTACGACGCGGCGAAGGTCGACGGCGCCGGCGACTTCCGCATCCTGCTGCGCATCGTCCTGCCGCTGTCCAAGGCCGTCCTCGCCGTGATCAGCCTCTTCTACGCGGTGACGTACTGGAACGCCTTCTTCAACTCGCTCCTGTACCTCAACGACTCCGACAAATGGCCGCTGCCCATGGTGCTGCGTACCTACGTCCTCCAGGGCCAGAGCCTGAACTCCGCCTCGGCCGGCGAGGTGCTCGCCCCGCAGCAGGCCGTCCAGATGGCGGTCCTGGTGATCGCCGTCGTACCGATCCTCTGCGTCTACCCGTTCCTCCAGCGCTACTTCACCAAGGGCGTGCTCACCGGCGCCGTCAAGGGCTGAGCGCAACCACCGCCCCCCACTCCTTCCCTCCCCCTCTCCCAAGGAGACTCAGGTGCCGAGCTCAACCCCCGTCAACCGCAGAGCGCTCTTCCGCATGGGTGCGGGCATCGGTCTGGGACTGGCCGCCGCCCCGCTGCTCGCCGCCTGCGGCGACGGCGGCACGACCGCCAAGGCCGAGGCCAAGAGCGCCTCGCTGCTCCCCGACACCGCGATCCGCAACATCGGCCTCAAGCCCGATCTCGCCGGCACCGCGGCCGGCGTCCCGCAGGGCTTCTTCAGCTACCCGGCCAAGCCGCTGAGAGCCACCAAGGGCACACCGCTCAAGGGCGCAGAGCCGATCCGCGCGACGATGGAGACCTTCTCGCCGCCGCCGCCCTCGCGCGGCAGGAACGCCGCCTGGCAGGCGATCGAGAAGCTGCTCGGCGGCCGGGTCGACATCACCGCCGTCCCGGCGGACGACTACGGCACCAAGTTCTCCACCATGATCGCCAGCGACAGCCTGCCGGACCTCTTCATGTACCCCGAAGTCGGCGGCGTCGACAACAAGGCGGCCTTCCTGCGGGCCAAGTGCGCCGACCTGACCCCGTACCTGGCCGGTGACAAGGTCAAGGACTACCCCAACCTGGCCGCGATACCGCAGGGCGCCTGGCAGTCCGCCATCTTCGGCGGAAAGCTCTACGGCATCCCGATCGCGCGCACCGGCACCGGCGGCGCGGGCTTCTACCGGCACGACCTGTTCGAGGAGATCGGCATCACGAGCCTCGACCAGATCACCGGCCTCGACCGGTTCGTCGAGGCGTGCAAGGAGCTGACCCGCCCCAAGAAGGACCAGTACGCGATCATCGCGGGCGCCACCAACGTCCTCGCCATGTCGGCCGGCGCACCGTACGCCTGGCGGATGGATTCCAAGACCGGCACGTTCACCACCGACCTGGAGACGCCGGAGTTCCGCCAGGCGGTGGAGACCGCACGGTCGCTGTACAAGGCGGGCTGCTACTACCCGGGCACCCTTCAGATGTCCGGGGCACAGAAGGCCCAGTACACGGACATGTTCAAGAACGGCAAGGGCGCGTACGTCTACGACGGCATACCCACCTATCTGGCCCCCGGGGTCGGCTACATCGCCGCGATGAAGGCGATCGACAAGAAGTACGACCCCAGGCCCTTCGTGCCGTTCGGCTCAGCGCCCGTCGCCTGGATGGACAACGTCAAGCTGGAGAACACCTACCTGAAGAACGGGTCCGAGGAGCGGGTGCGGCAGATCCTGGCGCTGGCCGACTTCGCCGCGTCTCCGTTCGGCAGCGAGGAATACACGCTCATCAACTACGGCGTCGAGGGCAAGGACTTCACCCGCGACGCGAAGGGCAACCCGGCGCTCACCAAGCAGGGCACCCAGGACGTCACCGTGCCCTGGAAGTTCATCTCCTCCGCCGTCCCGGCCGTCTTCAGCGCCGACTCGGAGCAGGGCGTCCGCCATGTGCACGAGGCGTTCACCAAGATGATCCCGATCATGGAGCAGGACCCGACGCTCCAGTACTCCTCGCCCACCTGGGACTCCAAGGGCTACGGCAGCCTCTACACGTTCAAGCTGGACGCGCTCAAGGACATCATCTCCGGCCGCAAGCCCATGTCCGCCTACGACCGGCTGGTCAAGGACTACCTGGCCAAGGGCGCCGAGCAGGCCCGCGGCGAATTCGAGGAAGCGGCCCAGAAGGGGAAGAAGTGACGACACGACGCACGGCCCTCAGACTCGGCGGGGCGGCGGCCGCCGCGGCCGTCGCCGTACCGGCCCTCGGCCGGACCGCCGCCGCGCAGCCGCACCGCTTCGACCCGAGGCCCGGTTCGAACGGCGTCGGCGACCCGCTCTTCCCGACGCTCGGCAACGGCGGCTACCAGGTCCTCCACTACGACCTGACCTTCGACTTCACCCCGGTGACGTACGACTTCACCGCGACCGTGAAGATCAACGCCAGGGCCACCCAGGACCTCTCCGCGTTCAACCTCGACACCGACGGCCACACCATCGACGCGGTCACCGTCTCCGGCCGCCGCGCCGCCTGGGAGCTCAACCCCGGCCAGAGCGGCCAGGAGTTCACGATCACCCCGGCCCGGCCGCTCCACGACGGGCAGGCGTTCACCGTCGAGGTCCGCTACCGCGGCAACGGCAAGGCGCCCCGACTCGGCCTCACCGGATGGAAGTTCGGCACCGACGGCGGGTTCGCCTCGGCCGCCCAGTCCTCGCGCGCCGACACCTTCCTGCCGTGCAACGACACCCCGTCCGACAAGGCGACCTGGACCTTCCACATCAGCGCCCCCAAGGGCTTCGTCGCCACCGCCAACGGCGAACTCACCCACAAGTCCCGGCGCTCCGACGGCTCCACGGTCTGGCACTTCGCGCTGCGCGAGCGGATGGCGACCGAACTCATCGGCATCGCCGTCGTCAAGGGCACCTATCTGTACGGCACCAGCCACCGCGGCCTGCCCCTGCGCCACATCGTCCCCCAGGGCCAAGAGGAGAAGTACGGCCCGGTCGTGGCCCGCACCCCGGACCATCTGGACTGGCTGGAGGCGAAGTTCGGCCGCTACCCGTTCTCCGTCTACGGCGTCCACATCTACGACGGCTACACCGACGCCCTGGAGAACCAGACCCTGTCGCTGTTCTCCACCAACTGGTTCAAGCCCGACGCCAACGGCCGGCCCGGCTACGAGACCACCATGGTGCACGAGCTCGTCCACCAGTGGTTCGGCGACTCCGTCACCCCGCACGACTGGCAGCAGGCCTGGCTGAACGAGGGCCCCGCCGTGTACTACGCCGGTCTGTACGGCGAGGAGCGCGGCTGGTCCGTCCTCGAGGACAAGATGCGGGCGACGTACGAGAAGCTCGACGCCGTCCGCGCGGCAGACGGCCCGCCCGGACTTCCGAAGGCGCTCGGCGGCACGAACATCTACGACGGCGGCGCACTCGTGCTCTACGCCCTGAGCCTGCGGGCCGGGCAGCGGGAGTTCGACAAGGTCATGCGCGAGTGGGTCCGGCGTTTCAAGGACTTCACGTACACCAGCGAGCAGTTCATCCGGCACACCGTCGACGTCACCGGTGACCGGTCCCTCGGCCCGTTCCTGCGCGACTGGCTCTTCGGGGCCGTCAACCCGCCCATGCCCGGCCACCCCGACTGGAAGGCCACCGCGTGAACCGCCCCCTGAACGCCGTACGGGCAACCGCCGCTGCCGCCACTGCCGCGTTCCTGGCCGCACTCCTCGCCGCCCCCGGCGCCCAGGCGGCACCCGGAGCCCGCTCGTTGTACGCGTCCCCCGACGGCCGGGGCTCCTCCTGCACCGCCACCCGGCCCTGCACCCCGGAAGCCGCCCGGGACCTGGCCCGCACCGAGACCGGGCGCGACGTCCGCGTACTCCTCAAGGACGGTACGTACAAGCGGGACGAGCCACTGAGGCTGGGCGCCGCCGACTCGGGGAAGAACGGCCACACCGTCACCTGGACCGCCGCCCCGGGCGCCCGCCCCGTCCTCTCCGGCGGACAGGACATCACCGGCTGGCACCGCAACAACGACGGCACCTGGACCGCCGGCGTCCCCACCGGCGTCACCCCGCGCCAGCTCTTCGTCGACGGCACCCGCGCCACCCGCGCCCGCGGCGAGGCCTGCGCGGCGAGCACCTGCGACGCCACCGCAGCCGGCATGACCGGCGCCACCGCGACCGGAATCGACCGGTGGCAGCGCCCCACCGACGCCGAAGCCGTCATCCGGGTCCGCTGGCGCGACTACCACTGCCGGATCGCGGGGGTCAGCGGCGACACCATGACGTTCGTCCAGCCCTGCTGGACCAACTCCGCGAGCGGCACCGACCGCACCGGACCCGCATGGGACTCCACCGCCGTCGACTCCACCCGCTACAGCGGCGTCGCCTTCTTCGAGAACGCCACCGAACTCCTCGACCAGCCGGGCGAGTTCGTCTGGGACTCGGAGAGCCGCACCGTCACCTACCAGCCGCGCAAGGGCGAGAACATGCGCCGCGCGCAGACCGTCACCCCGCACACCGAACAGCTCCTCGTCGTCGACGGCGCCCACGACGTCACCGTCAGCGGAATCGGCTTCGCCTACGCGGCGTACCGGCAGCCCGGCACCGATGAGGGCTACGCGGGCATGCAGGCGGGTCTCACCCTGACCGGAGCCACCGGCCCCGTCGACCACGCGGGCCGCTACTACACGAAGCCTGCCGCCGCGGTCACCGTCCGCGGCGGCAGGCGGGTCTCCATCGAGAGCGGCCGGTTCAGCCACCTCGGCGGGGCCGGCGCGATCCTGGAGGCCGGCACCAAGGACAGCTCCCTGACCCGGTCGTCCTTCACCGACCTGTCCTCGGGCGCCGTGTACGTCGGCGACACCGAACCGATGCCGGACGCGTCGCTCGCAGGGGAGCGGAACACCGTCGCGTACAACACCATCAGCCGTTCCGGCGTCGAGTACACCGACTCGGTGGGCATCTGGGCCGGATACGAGGCCGGGCTGACCGTCGGCCACAACAGCCTGGACCACCTCCCGTACTCCGCGATCTCGGTCGGCTGGGGCTGGAACCAGACCGAGGCCCAGAAGTCCGTGCTGCGCGACAACAGGGTGACGGACAACCGCATCACCGACGTCATGGAGGTCGCACAGCAGCAGCACGACGGCGGCGCGATCTACACCCAGGGCGCACAGCCCGGCACGGTCCTCAGCGGCAACTACATCAACCGCTCGGCGTACGGCAACACCGAACGCGACGGCAACGGCATCTACCTCGACGAGCAGTCCTCGCACATCACCGTCGAGCGGAACGTCATCACCCGCATCGGCTACAAATGGGTCTCGAACTGGGCGGACTACGGAATCCGGAACACCGCACGCGGCAACTGGACCGACACCGCGGCCCCCGCCCTCGGCGGCACCGGCTCCGTCATGACGGACAACCTCACCGGCCTGGACCGGCTGCCCGCCGAGGCCCTCGCCGTCGCCGCACGGGCGGGCGCCCGCGGCGGCCCGGTCGAGCAGCTGCGCACCGATCTGGCGCGCACCGGCACGGCCACCCAGTCCTCGACCGAGGGAACGGCGACGGCGGCACTCGCCCTGGACGCCGACACCAACACGGACACCCGCACGCTCTCCGAGGCGGGCGCCTGGTGGCAGGTGGACCTCGGCGCCGTCCGGCACGTCCGGCAGGTCGAGGTCTGGAACGACGCCTCCTCCACCACGGCCGACTTCGACGTCGTCACGGACGACGGGAGGGTGCACGTCAGCGGGAAGGCGCTGCGTCCCACACTGGTGAACCTGGACAGCCGGACCCGCACGGTGAAGATCGTGACCTCCGGAACGGGCCGGGTGGCACTCTCCCAGGTCCTCGTCCACCCCTGACCCGCGCACACCCCGCACCCCGCTCACGACACACGGAACGCCGGACCGGCCCCTGGGCCCGTCCGGCGTTCCGCGTTGCCCGCAGAACCGGCGCGGGCTTCCGCCGGCGGCCACGGGGAGGGCGCTCACTCCAGCCCGAAGGCGTCCGCCAGCATGCCGATCTGCGCATCCAGCAGGGTGTCCACGCTGTGCCCCATCCCGGCGAACTGCCCGGCCGTCTCCAGGCCCACCGATCCGTGCAACTGCGCCCACGCGAGCAGGGCGCCGGCCAGTGCCCGTGCGCAGGCCGCGGTGTCGGCGGTGGCATCCGCCGCGTACGCGGCAACCCAGCCGCCCACGGCCGGGTCCGAGCCGAGCCAGGCCGCCATCTGCTCCACCACCGGGGCCACCCCCGCTCCGGGCGTCCCGTTCGCGAACACCGGAAGGAACGGCCCGAGCACCGCACGCGCCCGGTCCAGCGTGTCGGCGGGCGCGACATATCCGGGTACCGGAGAGCCCTGGATCAGGAGATACCGGTGCGGTTCCGCGACCGCCCAGTCCCGGTACGCGGCCGCGAGTGAGCGCAGCCGCTCGCGCGGGCTCGCCGGAACCGCCGCCGACCGGGCCGCCGCGGCCCCGATGGCCGTCGCGGCATCGTCGTACGCGTCCCTGATCAGCGCGTTCAGCAGGTCGTCGCGGCTGGCGAAGTAGCGGTAGAGCGCCGGTCCGGACAGCCCCATGTCCTTGGCGATCCGGGTGAGGGCGAGCGCTGCCACACCCCCGTCGGCCAGCTGTCGCAGGGCTGATTCCTTGATCTCCGCCCGGGTCTGCTCCCGGTACCGGGCCCGTGGCCCCAGCTGCGCCTCGGCCATTCCCGGCCCCTTTCGTTAGGCAAGCTCACGTCAGTTACGGAGTCTAACAGTCAGGCTTGCGACGACTCATCGCAAGAGTTACTGTCTCTAACGGAAGCGACGAGCTGTAGCGCCGGGCGGTGGGAGCCAAGCCCTGACGCCAGGCCGTAGCGATCACTCCGAGCCACTCCGCATGACTCGAATCACTCCGAATCACAGGGAGCACCCATGTCCGCAGCACGTGATCTTCAGGTTGTTCTGGGCGCCGGTCCCGCCGGTACGGCACTCGCTGTCGCGCTGGCCCGCCGCGGCCACCCGGTCCGGCTCGTCGACCGGGCGGGCGGCGGGCCGGCGCTCGACGGCGTCGACCGGTTCGCCGCCGACGTCGCCACCGCGGAGGGTGCCCGAGCGGCGGTCGACGGCGCGGCCGTCGTGTACCACTGCGTGAACGTGGCCTACCACCTCCAGGTCGAGGTCATGCCGCGGATCCAGCAGGCCGTACTGGCGGCGTCCGAGGCGGAGGGGGCCCGCCTCGTCGTGCTCGACACGCTCTATCCGTACGGTGAGACACACGGTGCGGTCATGACCGAGGACACCCCGTGGAACGCGACCACCCGCAAGGGCCTGATGCGCGCCGAGCTCGACGCCCGCTACCTCGCCGCCCATGCCGAGGGTCGGATCCGGGTCGTGCTGGGCCGGTCGGCCGACTTCGTGGGGCCCGGCGTCCTCAACTCCACGCTCGGCGGGGCGGTGTTCCCGCCCGCGCTGGCCGGGGGAGAGGTCCCTGCCTTCGGCGACATCGACCTGCCGCACAGCTACACGTACATCGGTGATGTCGCGGCGGGCCTCGCGACGCTGGGTGAGAACCCGGACGGCGACGGCCGGGTCTGGCACCTGCCCACGGCCCCGGCGCTCACCACCCGCCAGATCCTGGCCATGGTCGAGGAGCGCGTCGGCCGTCCGCTGACCCTCACCGTCGTCGCGGAACCGCGGCCGTTCGGGCCGTTCGACGAGGTGTTCATGGCGGAGTACGCCGAGATGTTCTACCAGCACACGGAGGCGCAGATCGTTGACTCCTCCGCCATCGAGAAGGCGTTCGGCCTCGCACCGAACCCGCTCTCCGCCACCGTCGACGCCACGCTGGCGTGGTACGGGGAACTGCTGGCGGCACGCTGAGCGCGCGCCCTCAGGTCACGGGCGCCCGGCCCGGCGGGCCGGGGGTGTCATCCGGCCCCCCGCAGGCCGCCTCCGGTCCCCGGGCGGTTGAAACGGAGCCAGTCCAGCGCGAACAGGTCGGCCGCATCCGCGCGCCACGCCGGATTGCTGAACACGGCGAAGAGCCGCACGCTGTGTCCCGGACCGGACAGCGTCGTCGTCGGCGACACCGGGCGGTCCCAGCCCCCGGTGAACGGGATGGAGACCTCTGCGAGGATCGGCCCGGCCGGGGAGCCGGACCGCAGTTCGAGGGTGCCGCCGATGCCGCCGGAGGCCGCGCGGACCGTGACCGAGCCGATGCTCTCCAGGGACACCGTGCCGAGGCCGATCCAGTCGCCGTCCTCGATCTCCACGGCCCGCTGTCCGCCGGAATCACCGGGGCGGCTTCCCGTCGCCGCGCCCCCGTGCGTACCGCCGGTCGCCGTGAACCACTCCGCCTCGCAGAAGGCTGCTCGCAGCGTCACCGACGCGGACCCGGTGAGTGCGGGCGCGCCCGGGGCCTCGTCGTCCTCGTACCGGGCGGTGAGGCCGAACGCGACATCGTCCGCCGCTCCGCGACCGGTCACCAGCGTGCCGGTGCAGCCGGAGCGGCCGCCGAGCCGGCGCAGTGGCGGGACGCGGCCGAGCGGTGACTCCACGACCACCCGCGAACAGTCGACGGCCCTGCCGTGTCCGTCTTCCGCGTCCGTCACGCCCACGGTGAGCGAAAGCGTGTCGCCCATCCCGAACACGCCGTGATCCAGGGGCTGTTCGATCGACACGACAGGCCGGCTGTTCCCCACCACGATCCGCCGCGCGGCCCGGCTCGTGCGCCCGCCCGGCCCGGTGACGGCCAGCCGGGCGGAGTGCGAACCGTTGCTCCGGTACGTGTGCGAGGGGTTCGCCTCCGTCGAGTCGGTGCTGCCGTCGCCGTCGAAGTCCCATGCGTACGCGAGGTGTCGGGCGGGATGCGTAACGGCACGGGCGTCGATGGCGCCCTCGCCCCTGCCGCTTTCGTTGCGCTCGTCGCCCGTGATGCCTCTGTCGCCTTCGGCGGCGGAAAACGTGACGGTCAGGGGAGCCGGGCCACTGTCCCGGTCGGCGGATATGTGGATCCTGCGCGGCTTCTGCCGAGCTGAACTGCCCTGTGTTGCAACGCAATCGTCAGTGGCCGCGCCCGGCCCGACCTCGCCGAGCAAGTGTCTGGGGGAGGGGTGGGAGAGTCTCTCCTTGGATTCGCCGGCGGCCGGGCACCCGCCGCTCATCCCTTCGTGCCGGACCGTGTTCTGCTCGTCGGCTGCGGGAGCCCCGGCCGGTGCGGGCGACACCGTCGCAGGCACTGCGGGCCGCAGGTGGACGGCCGCGTGCGCCCGGGGCTGCGAGGTCACCAGGAGGGCGAGGATCAGGACCGGACCGGACGCGAGGGCGGCGAGCGGCAGCAGACCGCGCGCCGGGCGCGCCGGACTCCCTGAGGCATGACGGATCGACGGTCGGTGACTCATGGGCGCTCCCTGTGCGGTAGATGCCGGCATGGGGGTTAGAAAGCGCTTTCTAGGGCGCCGTTCAGATTAGGTTCACGTCTTCCGTGCGGTCAATGGGCCGGTGCCGCCCTGCCGTGCCCTCAGTGGCCGAGAAAGTCGCCGATCCGCTGCCGCAGGCCCCGCGGGTCCAGACCGTGAGCGGTGAGATGCTCGTCCATCTGCCCGTACCGGCGCAGTTCCTCGCGGGCGACACCGAGTCCCAGGATCCGGTGGGGGAGTGCGGCGAGCGCGTCGTTGGCCGCGGCCGTGGAGGTGCCCGCCAGGTACGGCTCGACGATCACGACATCGGCGGCCGGCTGGTGGCCCACCGCCCGGCGCAGGCCGTCCGCGTCGAACGGCCGCACCGTCGTCGCGTACAGCACGGTTGTGTCGAGCCCCTCGGCCGCGGCGAGGACGTTGTCGAGCATCGGCCCGACGGCGATCACCACGCCGCTCTTCCCCTCGCGCACGGTGGTGAACCCGCCCGCCCCGCCGACCGGGCGCGCCCGCTCGTTGGACTGCAGCGACAGCCGCACATAGACCCGGTCGTCCCCGGCGGCGGCCTCCCGCAGCAGGGCCTCGGCCTCGTCGGGGTGTCCCGGAACGTGCACCGTCCAGCCGTCGAGGGTGTCCAGGAGTGCGACGTCCCCGGGCGCCATGTGGGTGAAACCGCCGGCCGGCCAGTCGTACGAGGCTCCGGCGCTGACCAGCACCCCGCCCACGCCCTGATGGCCGAAATCCAGCTTCACCTGTTCGAAGGGGCGCTCCACCAGGAAGCTGGCGAAGGTGTGCACGATCGGCCGGAGTCCGGTGAGTGCCATTCCGGCACCGGCACCGACAAGCAGCTGCTCCCGGATGCCGACGTTGACGACGCGGTGGGGGTGGGCGCGCTCGGCCCGTTCGAAGCCGTCCCGGCTGATCTCCGCCAGCACGAGCGCCAGCCGGGGGTCCTCGTCCAGCAGGCGCGAGGTGGTGGCGATGAATCGGTCGCGCATCGTGTCCATGTGAGGTGTTCCTCTTCTTCCGTCCGTGGTTGCGGTGGGTTGCTGACGCGGGGGCTCAGGCCTTGGCGGCGACCCGGGCGACCACGGCCCGCGGCTGCCCGGGATGCGGTGCGGTGAAGGCGCCGTACAGCGCTTCGTGGTCCCGCCCGTCCACGGAGGCCACCGACCAGCCCGCGGTCGCGAACCGGTCGGCGATGCCGCCGGGGCGGCCGTACGACGCCGAAGCGTTGTCGATCACCACGGTGTGCAGCTGATCGAGACCCGCCGGGCCGGCGTAGGCGATCGCCTCGTGGTTGCTGCCCTCGTCCAGCTCGGCGTCCCCGGTCAGTACCCACACGCGGGGACCGGTCAGCCCCTGGGCCCGCAGCCCCAGCGCGGTCCCCACGGCCAGCGGCAGCCCGTGCCCCAGCGAGCCGCTGCCGATCTCGGCGCCGGGCACCAGCAGCCGGTCCGGGTGGTGGCCGAGCGGTGAGTCGTACGAGCCGAAGCCCGCCAGCAGCTCCTCGCCGAAGAACCCGTGCGCGGCGAGGACGGCGTAGTACGCCATCGGCCCGTGCCCCTTCGACAGCAGGAAGCGGTCGCGGTCGGGGGCGTCCACTGTTTCCGGTGTCACCCGCAGCACCCGGTCGTACAGCACCCACAGGGCGTCGAGCGTCGAGGTGGCGGCGGGGCCGTGCTTCTCGTCGCCGGTCATCAGGCTCATCAGCCGGTGCAGATCGCGGTATGCGGGCGTAAGGGTGGCGGTCGATTTCGTCATGTGCCACAGCGTTCAACATCAAGCGTGGTTGAGGTCAAGCACCCAAAGGTGTTCGTAACCACCCGCTGAAGTGCGGTATTGTTCTCATGCACGTTCGGCCACGGGGAAACCCCAGGTCAGGCGGGTATCGGGACGTGGCGCAGCTTGGTAGCGCACTTGACTGGGGGTCAAGGGGTCGCAGGTTCAAATCCTGTCGTCCCGACTGGAGACAGTCGTAGATCAGGGCCGGTTTCGGAGCAATCCGAAACCGGCCCTTGGTCGTTCTTGGGGACCAGCTGGGGACCAGCCTCCTTGACCGGGCCAGCGGGTCATGACGATCGGGCTCGGCAGGGAACGCGGTGCACGGAGCGCGCTGAGGTGTGCGGAGAGGGCTGTGCCAGCTGCCGTGATCTTGTGTACGTCCTCGTGTAGGTACCCGCTGGGTGGTCATCAGTGATCCGTGGCCGGCGATTATGCGGAGGGCGTGCACTTGGACTCCGGCGTCGGCGAACCAGGTCAGTCCCGTGTGTCGGAGGTCGTGGCGGCGCGGGTGCTCGTAGCCGAGTTTGGTGACCACGTCGTCCCGGTGTGTGGCGTCGTGCAGGACGCCGGTGGAGTGTCGGACGGCGACCGGGACAACGGGTTTCTCGGCCATCAGGCCTCTTGGCGCGGGACGGTCCGGTGGCTGTGCAGCCATTCCTCGACGTCGAGCGCGCTGCGTATCACTCGGCACGCGCTGCACTACGACAGCCTCACCGCGATCGCCGGGGGTGCTGAACGCCCACGAAGGCCGGTGCGGCCGTGGAGCGTCAACGCGACGCCGTATCCGATCCGTTGGAGGCGAGGCCAAGGCCACCGCCGCTCGCCGCGGAACCGGCGATCTGCAACGCCTGTAGTGCATCCGAAGTCTGCTCGCCGGCCAGGGCCACCACGCGACGGGCCCCACGCCGGCCCTGCTTTCGAAACCTGCCTCGTCAGAACCATTGACGAAAATATATATATCTTCGTATCTTTCCTGTGGCGCGCGCCACAGCAGCACCTGATTGCAGGGCAACACCGCAGAGCCGAAGGGAATTGCTATGAGCCGAGGTTCGATCCTGATTGTCGGTGGAGGTATTGGCGGTCTCGCGACAGCCATCGCCGTCCAGCAGAAGGGCTACGACGCGACGGTCGTCGAGCTCCACTCCGACGTCCACTCGTCTGTCCACGGCGTCGGCATCATCCAGCCGATGAACGCTCTGCGGGCGCTCGACATGATCGGATGCGCCCAGGACTGCATCGCGGCCGGATACCCGGCCAAGCGCTGGGGCGGTCTCTACTCGACCGACGGCACCTTCATCAAGGAGATGCCGGGCACGCCCGTCCCCGGTGTCGACCTGCCTCCGATGAACGGCCTCACCCGTCCGAAGCTGCACGAGATCCTGACCTCTCACGCCGTCGAGGCGGGCGTGACCATCCGTTACGCGACGACCTTCGCGGAACTCAAGGATGACGGTGCCGGCGTCGACGTCAGCTTCACCGACGGATCCACCGGTCGCTTCGACATCGTCGTCGGTGCCGACGGCGTCTACTCCAAGACCCGCGGCTACGTCGTCGAGGGCGAAGTCGCGCCTTACTACATCGGTCAGTCGGCCTACCGCGTCAACATCCCGCTCCTGCCCGAGATCGACAGCATCATCCTGCAGGCCGGCCCCGAGGGCATGGCCGGTCTCGTCCCGATCGGCAAGGACCTGGCCTACCTCTTCTACAACGCCCACATGGAGAAGCAGGCGCCTGACTCGGGCATGGACAGTGCCGAGAAGCTGCGCGCGTACCTCGCTCCGTTCGGTGGCTTCATGGGCCGCATCCGCGACGAGTTCATCACCGACGACTGCGACATCGTGCTGCGGCCGGAGGAGTCCCTGATCGTGGACGCCCCGTGGCACAAGGGCCGCATCGTCCTGATGGGCGACGCCGTCCACGCGATCACGCCGCACCTCGGACAGGGTGCCGCCCAGGCGATCGAGGACGGCGTCGTGCTCGCCGACTGCCTCGCCGAGCACGACGACCTCGAGGCGGCCTTCGCGGAGTACACCGACCGCCGTTTCGAGCGCTGCAAGCTCGTCGTCGACACCTCGCTCGACATCGCGGAGTGGGAGATGGGTCGCAAGCCGGACTTCGACAACATCGCCGCCACCGATCACGTCCTCGAGGTCATGGCCCAGCCGCTCTGAGCTGTGCTGCCGCGCGCGGCGGTTCGTTACGATGAGCGGGATGAGCCTTACCTCTCACCAGCGTGAGCTGGCCGACGTCCTGCGCGAGCTCGGGTGGACCGTCCACCGACGGTCGCCCGAGCGAGCGGGCGTCGGCCCGATCCCGACCACCGAACTGGTACTGCTCAAGCAGGTCATCGACGCGCCGGGATCCACCGTCGGCGAGCTGGCGCAGGCGCTGGGACTGCGCCAGCCCAACGTGAGCGCGGCGATCCGGGTTCTGGCCGGTCGCGGCTTCGTGGTCAAGGAGACCAGTCCCAAGGACCGTCGCATCACGCTGGTCAGGCCAACCGAACTCGGGCGTTCGGAGCACGAGGCGATCGCGGACAGCTGGGCCGAGCCGATCCGGGAGGCCCTGGAGGGAATCAGCGCGGATCACCAGGCGGCGATCGAGCAGGCCACGGAGGCGCTGGCGGCCCTCCACGAACGCCTCCAGGCCCTCGATCCGGGCGGGGCGCAGACCGGGGCCTCGGCCTGAAGCGTGGTGCGGAAAACTGCGTCCGGGCAGGGCGGGGCCCCATTGTGCGGGGGTTTCTGATCACGCGACGAAGGCGATGCTGTGCATGTGAGCGACGGCCTGGACCGCGTGACGGAGCCCGGTGCCGCGCCGCCGGCAGCCGTCAGCAGCCGCCGAGGATCTGTAACGCTTCATGCGGGCAAAGGCGTGCTTGACGCCGGCCCGCATCCGTCGGTGCGCCTTCACGCCGGACGGCCGGAGCGGAGTCCCGCCATGCCCTTGTCTCCGCCGTGTCGCCGGGAACGGGCCGGGCCGCGGCACCCACGAGTTCCGTGTCCGCGTCGATGATGACCTGCGTGTTCGCCGAGCACCGGTAGGTGCGTGACGAGGCGCCGGCCTTCCGGTCGCGGACCGGGATGGCCTCGACAGCCCGGTGTACTGCGTCGCAGGAGCCGCGGCGAAGAGGGCCCCGGGGAGCGTGGCCACGCTCGGCGAGGCGACGAGTCCGGGGCGGGGTGCGTGAGCGAGGCTGTCCGGGCCGTTCGTCGTATCCGCTCGGCATGCTTCTCCCGCGCCGGCCCGGTGGGCGCCGCGGCGGCTCCGGCCGGCGGGGGTGCACGGCGGGGTGAAGTGGTGCTTCAGCACGTTCGGCTGCCTGATCGTGCCTGATCGCCGGGCGGCCCGTGACCGGCGGCCCGGCGATCGACTTGCTTTACGGCTCGTCAGTGCTTCACGTAGACCTCCGGGACGTACCACCCTCCGGTTTCGAGCGGGGCGTCCTTGGCCGGCCGGTTCGACACCAGCCGGCGCCGCAGGTGCCGGCCGTCCGGGCCGTGCCGCGCGTAGTGGTCGAGCAGCAGGTCGTGACCGAGGTCGTTGTTGAGGTCACGCCAGATCGCGTGGACATGCTGGCCCGCGGCGACCGCGTTGTCGGCCTCGACGAGCAGGTCACGCGTGGAGATCCGGTAGTAGTGGGCGGTATTCGCCTCGCGTCCGCCTGCCCAGGCGAAACGGATGTCGCACGGGTCGGCCGCGAGAAGCTGCTCGCGGTACTGCCGGGACAGCTCGTCGGGACCGGTCTCCACGTAATAGAGGAGAAGATCGCGTACGGCATCGAGCTGATCGCCGGTCAGGTCGGCGCCGCTGATGCCCGACGGGTCGGCCTTCACGAAGCGCAGGCGCTCGCGGTCCTCGTCGGTCGTCTCGTAGCCGACGATCCCGAGGTCGACCCAGTCGGGCCATTCCTCGGCGCCGACGTAAGGCACCTGACGGGTGACGAAGTCGGCAGGCGCGACCTCGTGGATGACGGCCTGTTCCTGTGCGTCGGGGGACAGCGAATGCAGGATCGTCAGAGCCCGGCGCTCGTTCTCACCGAGCGCGTCCAGCACGCCCGCGCCGACGGGCTGCGCGCCCATCGCGAGCGGCGTGACGGTGAGGTAGCGCTGCGCGACGATCGTGTAGTTGAGGGAGAGGTGGTGACCGATGACCCGCCAGCCCCACGTGTCCTCGAAGCCGGGCCGCCCCCAGAAGCTGAACCAGTAGCCCTCGGGATCACGGAAGTTGCCGGCGAGGACGCCGAAGCCGCGCTCGATCACATCGAGTTCGCGCAGCATGTTCTCCGTGGCCATCACGGAAAGCGCCTGGCTGTAGCCGCGCATGCTGAGGCCGGCCTTGAGCAGCGAGTGCGCGATGACCTTCTGGTGGCGGTCGAGCGAGTGCATCGGGATGCCGGCTCGGTCGGGCTTGGGAATGAAGTCCCAGTCGAGACGGCCCGGAGCATCCATGTCGGGCACGATCGCCGCGGCCTTGAGGTCGGGCCGGAGCGAGTCGAGCAGTGCCCAGGTGGCGAAGAGCATCCGCTTGATGGTGACGGGTGCCTCGTAGGTCACGGGGCCGGGCGAGGAGCCGCCGGGGTCGGGCAGGTGCTTCATGGTTCCTTCCTCAGTCGCTGAGCACTGCGAACAGGTCGCAGTGGACGACGGCGCCGCGGT
Organism: Streptomyces sp. NPDC091387; assembly: GCF_044756945.1. Lineage (NCBI taxonomy): Bacteria > Bacillati > Actinomycetota > Actinomycetes > Kitasatosporales > Streptomycetaceae > Streptomyces > Streptomyces sp. NPDC091387. The sequence goes on from NZ_JBIVTZ010000008.1 coordinate 180,526, forward strand.
CGAGCTGAGCCGCGATCGCCTGCCGGGCGGGGCGGTTGGCCGGGTCGGGGAACATCGCCAGCCACTCCCGGTTGAGTGCTTCGCGGTCGTTGGGGTCGGCGAGGTGGAACGTCATCTTGAGGATGTCGTCCGTCGTGCCGCCGAGCTGGGCCATCAGGGTGCGGACGTGGGCGAAGACGTGTGCGAACTGCCGGTCGGTGTCCGGGGGCATCTCGCCGGTCACCGGGTCGCGTCCGGTGATGGCGCCGGTCGCGACGAACGGGCCGATCCGGCTGGCGGCCGGGATCGGGTTGACGTGGCTGAACCCGGGGAGGTCGACGCTGGTGCGGGTGCTCATGGCTGCTCAGCCCTCGGCGATGACGCGGTTCTCGATGTGGCCGAGGCCCTGGATCTCCGCGCGGACGACATCGCCGGTCTTGAGGAACTTGCCCTGCATCGCGCCGATGCCCGCGGGCGTGCCGGTGGCGAGGATGTCGCCGGGCATGAGGGTGAAGACCTGCGAGAGATAGGCGATCTGTTCGTAGATGTCGTGGACCATGTCGTTCGTCGGCCAGTCCTGGCGGACCTCGCCGTTGACGCTGAGGGTCATCCGCAGGTCGTGCGGGTCGGCGATCTCGTCGTCGGTGGTCAGCCACGGGCCGATCGGGCCGTGGGTGTCGAACGACTTGCCGAGCGTGAACGTCGGCGACTTCTTCTGCAGCCAGTCGCGGACCGACACGTCGTTGGTGACGAGGTATCCGGCGATGACGGAGCGGGCATCCTCGACGGACACGTGCTTGCAGCGCCGGCCGATCACCACGCCGAGCTCGATCTCGTAGTCGAGGGCGTCGGAGAGGTTGGGCTTCACGATGCCGTCGTAGGGGCCGACGATGCAGGAGACCTGCTTGTTGAACCACATCTGGTTCTCCGGTATGGGGATGCCCGCGGCGCGTGCCTCCTCGGCGTGCTCCTTGTAGTTCATGCCGATGCCGAGGTACTTCTGCGGATTGTCGATCGGAGCCTCGAGGACCACGTCGGCCAGCGCGTGCGAAAGGCTGCCGGCCGCGAGGATCTCGTGCTTCAGCGAGGGCAGCAGGGGCAGGATCGACCGCAGCGACGTGTCCCCGACGACGTCGGAGATGTCGGTGACCCGGTCACCGTCGACACGGCCCAGCCGCGTCGGCCCGTCTGCGGTGTGGAAGCGTGCGATCTTCACTGCTGCTCCTCCTGAGCGATCTTGTCGAGGCCGGCCTTCTCCTCGGCGGTGGGGGCCCAGACGTGCTCGCCGTCCGGGGTCATCTGGAAGCTCACGAAGCGCCAGGCGCCGTCCTCGCAGCGCCGCAGCACCTGGATCACCTGGCCGGCGACCGTGCGTTCGGAGCCGTCCGGACTGCCGAGTCGGTTGATCAGACGGCCCGTCATGATCGCGACGTCGCCGATCACCCGGATGGTCGGATCGCCTCGGGAGGCGCCCTTGTAGGGCGCTCGGGTGGCGATGTGCTCCAGGAGTTGGGCCTTCGTGTGGGTCAGGCCGGGCGCATGGGTGTGGATCAGCGAGTCGTCGTACACGTCGCGCAGCGCGTCGAGGTCGACCTCCAGCAGCGCCCGCTGACGGCGCTCCTCCACATGGAGGATCGCTGCGCGCGTGGCCCTGTCGGCGAGGACCACCGAGGCGACGGTCATGCCTTGGCTCCGTACTCGTCGCGGTCGTTGGTGCGGTAGCCCGTCGCCTCGCCGGCCTCGAAGCCGGGACGAGGCGAACCGACCAGCGCGTGGTACTTGCTGAAGATCTCGTCGGCCTCCGCGAGCGGGAGAACCTCCTCGACGTCCTCGAAGCGAGTGCCTCCGGTGCGCTCGGCGACCATGCGGCGGATGACCTCGTAGCCCTCGCCACGCATGTTCATCACGATTCGGTTGACGCCCTCGCGGCGAGCCGCGTCGTACGCGACGAAGGCCGCGCGCGGGTCGTCCGGGGTCTCGGCGAGCATTTCCACGATGACGCGGGCGTCGAGCATCGCCTGGGTGATGCCGTTGCCGCCGCGGGGGTACATCGCGTGCGCGGCGTCGCCGAGCAGGACGACCCGGCCGTCGACCCAGTTGTCGAGCGGGTCGTGGCGGATCAGGGGGAAGAGGTAGACCTCGCGGGCCTCGCGAATCATCCGGCGGACGTCGAGGAAGGGCAGCTCGACGGTGTCGAAGAGCGGGATGACCTCGCTGATGTCGCCGACCTGGTTCCAGTCCTCTATGGTCTCCTCACCGTTGGTCTCGGCGACCCAGTTGACCAGGGTTCTGCCGGTTCCCTCGAAGTCGTCGGCGATGGGGTAGACGATCATCGAGGCGGTGTTGGGGTCGCCGATGTGCAGGATCGTGTGGCCGTTGCGGAAGGGTTCCATGACCGTGGTGCCGCGCCACATGGTGATGCCGGAGAAGTGCGGCTCGGAGAGCTCGGGGAACATCTGCTTGCGGATGGCGGACTTGATGCCGTCGGCGGCGATGACCGCCGCATGGCGCACTTGCTCCGTGCGGCCGTCGGCGTGCAGGAGGTGGAGCGTCACGCCGGTCTCGTCCTGCGAGTAGCCGGTGACATCGGTGCCGAGGCGGATCGTGTCCGCACCGAGCCGCTCGAGCACGACCTTGTGGAACAGCATCTGGAGGGTGCCGCGGTGCACGAAGCGCTGCTCGTGCCGGTAGCCCATGTGCACGCCGCACTTCTCGGCGTAGATCTCCTGGCCGAAGTGGTTGTAGAAGATCGAGTCCTGCGCGTCGACGGAGATCGCACGGAACTCCTCCAGCAGGCCGAGGTCGTCGAGCTCGGCCGTGCCGACGGTCTTGATGTCGACGCCGACGCCGAGCGGCTTGAGCTCGGGCACGACCTCGTAAACAACCGGACGGAAGCCCTTCTGGTGCATGCGGAGCGCGGTGAGCAGGCCGGCCGGCCCGGCGCCGATGATCGCGATGTCGAGGTCGGTGGTGGTCATGTCGTTGTCCTCGTCGTTTGAGGGGGATGGGTGGGCGGTCAGGAGGCCGGAGCGGAGAGCTCGGCGAGGAAGCCGGTGGTCGCCGCCCAGGCACGCGCGGCGCTGCGCGCGTTGTGGGCGAACACCTCGGGCTCGGGGGAGGCGGCGGCCTTCGGGCTGGTGAAGGCGTGGGTGGTGTCGCTGTAGAGGTGGAACTGGTGGTCCAGCCCGGCGGAGCTCAGGTGTTCCTCGAGCCGGTGCCGCTGGGGAGGCGTCGCCATCGGGTCGTCGGTGCCGATCATCAGCAGCACGGAGCCCGATCCCGGAGTGCTCCAGTCCTGGTCGAGCAGGTCGAGCCCGGGATGCACCGCGGCGACGCCGGCCACGACTGCCCCGGTGCGGAGGTACTCGAGGGCCGAGGAGCCGCCGAAGCAGTAACCGAGGAGGGCCAGTGGACGGCCGGTGAACTCCGGCTGCGCGTCGAGCGCCGCGTGGGCGGCGGCGACGCGACCCAGCCATCGGTCGCGGTCCTGGGCCATGGCACCGATCAGCGGGCCGATCTCGGTGACCGAGGCAGGCGTGGCGCGCTCGCCCCACACGTCGGCCAGAAACACCGGATGCCCGGCCGCGGTGAGCCGCATCGCGTTGCCGATCATCTCCGCGCTGATGCCGAAGGCGTCGTGGATGAGGAGGACCGCGGCGGCGGAGGAGTCGCCGGCCGCTCCGCCCCGAGGTGCCATGGCCAGACCCAGCATGCGGGTCCCCTCGTGCTGGTACTCGACGTCACGGCCGACTGCCTGGGTCACGGTTCCCTGCCTCTCCGAGTACGGGATATGGCTTGCGCCACACGGTGATCCGAAACCGTAGGTCAGATCGTGTACGATTTCAACCACGATTTTTGATGGCATCAGGCCTTGTGTTGCAGGCGATTCTGTATATGGTTTCGTACACGATTCTGAAAGTGTTCGGCACCACAGCCCGTACGTACCAGTCAGGGAGCGCCCGATCCCATGTCAGAGATGCCCACGGCCGCCGGGCCGACCACCACCACCGTGACGTCGCCGCCCGCCCCGGCCTCCGCCCCGGCCGCCCCTGGGAAGCACAGCAGCGGCGGGGTCTGGTTCGCCTCCCGATTCGCCGTCATCGGCGTCTGGATCGCGCTCGCGGTCCTCTTCTCGGTCCTCCGTCCCGACACATTCATGACGTCGGGCAGCCTCAAGGTGATCTTCGGCAGTCAGAACCAGGCGGCGCTCGTCTTTCTGACCGCCGCCCTGCTCTGCACGATCGTCGTCGGTGAGTTCGTCGACATGTCGGTCGCCTCCAACTTCGGGCTCGCCGCCATCATGCTGACGACCCTCCACGTCAACCACGGGTGGAGTGTGGGTGCGGCGGTGCTCGCCTCGCTCGTCCTGTCCACCGCGGTGGGTGCCGTGAACGGCTGGCTGGTGGTCAAGGTCGGCGTCAATACCATCGTGGTGACGCTCGGCATGGGCACCTTCCTCCTCGGAATCGCGCTATGGGTCTCCGACCTGATGCCGGTCAGCGGCCTCCCCACGGATTTCAAGGACATCGCGCTCCAGCCGGTCGCCGGCCTTCCGATCAGCTTCTTCTACGGGCTCGTGCTCATGCTCGGGTTCGCCTACGTTCTGCACTTCACGCCGCTGGGCCGCACCATGCGCTTCGTCGGTGAGAGCCGTGAGGTCAGCCGGCTTGCCGGTGTGCGCGTGACCCGGGTCCGCATCGGGGCCTTCACGACCGCGGGCCTCATCGCCGGTGTGGGAGGGGTGCTCTCCGCTGCGGCCACCGGCGGCTTCGACCCCAACGTGTCGCAGAGCTACCTGCTGCCGATCTTCGCGGCGACCTTCCTCGGCACGGCGATCCTGCAGCCGGGGCGGTTCAATCCGATGGGCACCCTCATCGCTGTCTTCTTCCTGGCGACCGGCGTGCTCGGGCTCCAGCTCCTGGGCGCGACCTCGTGGGTCACGAGCGTCTTCTACGGCGGCGTCCTCGTCGTCGCCGTCACCATCTCGACCGTGCTGCGCAGCCGTTTGCGCTGATCACCCGCCGGTCGCTCTTCTGGATCAGCGGCACCGCGTCACTCTCAGCAAACAATGGAGTTCGCCATGAGACCCGCACGTCCCACCCCTCGGCGACGCGCCCGCACCTGGGCCACAGCCGCAGGCATCGTCCTCCTCGCCGGTCCCCTCGCCGCCTGTGGCGGTGACTCGCAGGACACCGCGTCCGCCGACGCCGGCGGCTCGGCCTACGCAGCCGGCGACAACCTGGTCACGGCGATGAAGCCGCTGGACGCCTACCCCGTCCCGACGGAGAAGCTCGACAACGTCGACTCCGTCGCCGGAAAGACGGTCTTCTACGTCCCGATCACCAAGCAGGCACCGCAGTTCACCACCACCGAGAAGACCCTCGCCGCCGCCGCCAAGACCGTGGGCCTCCGCCTCCAGGTCTGCGACGGCAAGGGAACGCCGACCGACATCGGCGGCTGCATAAGCCAGGCGACGGACGCCAAGGCCGCGGCCATCATCACGGACGCCATCCCGTACGCGCTGGCGGCCAACGGTCTCGACGCCGCGCAGAAGGCCGGCATCCCGGTCGTCATCAGCAACCAGGTGCCCGACCCGTCCCACCCGGCCTCCAAGACGCTCACCTGGGTGCGGGTCCCCGGGAGCGAGCAGCAGATCCGCCTCTTCGACTGGATGGCCTCGGACTCCAAGGGCAAGGCCAACACCCTGGTCAACCAGAGCTCCGACGGCCTGTCGCCCGCCAGTTACGTCGCCGACGGCAAGGCCGCGCTGAAGAAGAGCTGCCCCGACTGCAAGCTGACGGTCAACAAGGTCACGTCCTCCAACTTCGCGCTCATCCCCTCCTCGACCAGCGCCGTGCTGCTCAAGGACCCGACCATCAACTACGTCGACGCGCAGTTCGAGCAGTACCTGCAGCCGACCCAGGGCGGTGTCCAGCAGACATCGCGTACGGACATCAAGGTCGTCACCGGCTCCGCCTCCCTCGGCGGCATGAAGGCCCTCAAGTCCGGTTCGCTGGCGGCCGTCACCGCCCAGGCCGCGGCCTTCCAGGGCTGGGTCGACACCGACGCGGCGCTGCGCCTGATCCTCGGCAAGCCGGTGCCGGAGTACGACATTCCGACCCGTCTGTTCACCAAGGACAACATCGGCGACGTCAAGCTGACCGAGGAGGCCGAGCTCTCCGGCGAGTGGTTCGGCCCGGCCACCTTCACCGACGACTTCAAGAAGCTGTGGGGCGTCGCGTGAGCGGGCTCCATGACCAGGCCCCGGTGGGACGGACCGGTCTCCCGCCGGCCCCTCGCCTCGCTGTCGAGGGGGTCACGATGACCTTCGGCAGCGCCTCGGTCCTGCGCGACGTCGCCATGGACGTGCGTCCCGGAGAGATCCACGCCCTCATCGGGCAGAACGGGTCGGGCAAGTCCACCCTCGCCAAGATCCTCACCGGCCTCTACTGCCCCGACGCAGGCAGCCGTGTCACGGTCGACGGCGTCGGCCTGCAGCTCCCGGTCCGGCCCGACGAGTCCCGTGCCGCGGGGGTCGCGGTCGTGCACCAGAACCTCGGCCTGGTGCCGGACGCCACCGTGCTGGAGAACACCCGGATCGGCCGGTTCAAGGGCTCGCGCTTCCTTCGCCGGATCGACTGGAAGGCCGAGGCCGCGGCGACGCAGGCCGTCTTCGAGCGACTCGGCGCGCGCAGCGTTCCGCTCGACGCCAAGGTCGCCGATCTGCATGAGGACGAGAAGGCGGTCGTCGCGATCGCCCGTGCCGTGCAAGACCTTGAGGACGGCCGTGGAGTCATCATCTTCGACGAGTCGACGCGTGCTCTCGGCCGTGAGTCGCTCGAGCGGTTCTACGCCCTGCTCGACCGCATCGTCGCGACCGGCACCTCGGCCCTGCTCATCACGCACCGCCTGGAGGAGGTCGTGGAGGCCGCCGACCGGGTCACCGTGCTCCGCGACGGCGAGATCGTCGTGGCCGGCAAGGAAGTCGAGGGCATGACGAAATCCGACCTCGCTCACCTCATGCTCGGGCGCGAGGTCGAGGGCCTCGAGCACCGCACGGCGGCCGACGCCGCGGCCGACGCCGCCCCCGTCGTGGTCGACCGCCTCACGGGACGCGCCGTGCGCGAGCTGTCCCTGCGTATCCGACCCGGTGAGGTCGTCGGCCTCACGGGCCTCGGCGGGTCGGGCCACGACGACGTCCCTTATCTGATCAGCGGCGTCAGCAAGGCGAAAGGCGGCACCGTGACCCTGCCCGCAGGGCAGGTCGCGCTCAAGGGCCTGTCGCCGGCCTCGGCGATCAAGAGCGGCATCGCGCTCGTCCCGGAGGGCCGTGAGTCGGCCGGTCTCGTCGGCGGGATGACCGTGACGGAGAACATCTCGTTCCCGCAGACCTGCGCCGCGAGTGCCTCCGGCAAGGTGCGGCCGCTGCGGAGCGGAGCCGAGAAGCGGCTGGCGGCCGACTGGATCGAGCGCCTCGACGTGCGACCCCCGTGGCCGCACGCGGTGCTCGAGAACATGAGCGGGGGCAACCAGCAGAAGGTGCTCCTGGCCAAGTGGCTCGCGACCGACCCGGCGCTGCTGGTGCTCCACGAGCCCACCCAGGCCGTCGACGTGGGCGCGCGCAAGACCATCGTCGAGGCGGTCCGTGGGGCCGCTCGCGAGGGCCGCGCCGTTCTCGTCGCCAGCTCCGACGAGAACGAGCTCGCGCTGCTGTGCGATCGCGTACTCGTCTTCAGCGACGGTGTCGTCGGGTGTGAGCTCACGGGTGAGCTCACACCGCATGACATCGTCCGGACCATCTACACCGACAGCTCGCGCACCAAGCTGCGCGAGCACAGCCCGCAAGGAGCGTCATGACCGTCGTCGACATCAACATCCACCACCTGCCCGAGGACCTCTTCACCAACGAGAAGATCCTCAACGGCTTCCTCAACAGTGCTCCGCGCGGCTTCGGCGAGGTCGCCGACGTCATCACCATGGAGGACGGCAGGAAGCAACTGGTCCTGGAGAAGCCGAAGGGCTACCCCAACCTCAACTACGTCGAGGGCGACTACTCGACCGAGGCGAAGCTGAACGCGATGGACGACGCCGGCGTCGACTACGGCATCATGCGAGTCCCGGTCTGGCAGGAGTGGCTCGGCCTCGAGACCTGCAAGGCGGTCAACGACAACGCCGCCAAGATCGTCGCCGAGTCGAACGGGCGTCTCTTCTCGACCGCCTGCGTCCCGCCGTGGGGCGGCAAGGAGAACATCTACGAGCTCGAGCGCTGCCTCGACAACGGCGCCGTGGGCGTCCAGCTCGCCTGCCACTACGGCCAGCTCTACCTCGACGACGAGGCGTTCAAGCCCTATCTCAAGGTGCTCAACGACAAGAAGGTCCCGGTCATCGTCCACCACACGCCGCTCCCGGTGGAGTGGAAGTCGGTCATCGACTACCAGAACTTCCGCCGTGAGTACGGTCGCATCATGGACCAGGGCATCGCGGTCGGGCGCGAGCTCTTCAGCGGCATGTTCGACGAGTTCCCCGACCTCAAGTTCATCCACACGATGCTCGGCGGCAACTGGTTCGCGGCCACGGCTCTGCTCACCCCGCGCGCACCCAAGGCCGGCGAGGCGATGCAGCGCCTGTCGACGACCGGTGGCGACAAGATCAAGCAGTACCTCGAGAACAACCTCTTCTTCGACCTCACCCACCCGCACTCCTGGGGCAAGATCCAGGTCGAGGCGGCACTGAAGATCAACGGCGCCGACCACTACATGTTCGGCTCCTCGTTCCCCGTCTTCCGCTCCTGGATGAGCCAGGGCGTCGACTTCGTCAAGAACGAGCTCGACATCAGCGACGCCGATCGCGAGGCCGTGTTCCACGGCAACGCGAAGAAGATGTTCAACCTCCCGATCTGACCCTCACCCGAGCAGAGCGAGACCGATGAACGCCACACCTGACGAGGACATCGACGGCTTCTTCACGACCTCCCGCACGACGGGCCGTGAGGAGGCGGTCGAGCTCACCGACGAGAGTTATCGCACCTTCCTGCTGGGCCTCGACGACCCCAAGCTCACCGAGGTCCGCGGGATGACCTACGAGGAGTTCGCCCAGGACCGCTACCAGGCACCCTTCCTGCGCGACCTCCTCGTCCACTGGGACGGCCTCTACCGTGAGCCGTTCGTCGGGATCACCTCCGACGGCGCGGTGCGCGAAGGGCTCTACGCCCTGCCGGGCACCGCGCGGTCGGACACCGGGAGCGAGCCCTCGGAGGCAGCCGTTCGCTTCCTCGGGATGCTCACGCCCGGCGAGCTGGACGCGGTGTGCCACGACATCGACGCACCCCAGTGGCGGGCATGGAGCAACCCCGAGTTCATGGTCTACCGCGTGGGACTGAGGATGGAGGTGCTCGCCGACGACACGACGTCGGCGATCCACGACATCCTCCGCGCGTCGCTGAGTTCCGACGGCTATGCGCAGGTCTCGGGTGCGATGGAGCTCAACGGCCACCTCGGCGAGCTGACCGGCCTGCCCACGGTCATGAACCGGCACAGCTACTGGTTCTCAGTCTTCGGCGACCCGTCGACGGGCGCGCGGGGTGAGCCGTGGGGCTGGCAGCTCTTCGGCCACCACGTGGCCATCAACTTCGTCTCCGTGGGCGGCCGGCACGTCATCGCACCGGTCTTCCTCGGGGGCGAGCCCGCGCTCATGGACGACGAGGCCGGCGTCCAGGAGCCGCTCTTCGGGACGCGAGAGCGGCTCGCCCTGGAACTGGCCGGTTCCCTCACGGCCGCTCAGCGCGCCCGGGCCGTCGTCTTCGAGTCCGTACTCGACCCGGCGATGCCGGAGGGACGACTGCACCCCGCCGACGAGCGGCACGTCGCGGGCGCGTTCCGTGACAACCGTGTGATCCCGTACGAGGGGGTTTTGGCGGACGAGCTCGACGACGCGCAGCGCCGCCTGCTCCGCCGCGTCGTCGCCGACTTCCTGCACCTGCTGGTCGAAGGGCAGCGGGAGCTCGCGCTGGCGGAGTACGACGCGCACGTCGACGAGACCTGGTTCTCCTGGTACGGCGCGACGGACGGCTCCCAGCCGTTCTACTTCCGGGTGCACAGCCCGGTGCTGATCGCTGAGTTCGATGACCACGCCGGGGTCTGGCTGAGCAACAGGCTGCCCGCCCGGTTCCACGTGCACACGACGCTCCGGCATCCCAACGGCAACGACTACGCCAAGGCGCTCATCGCCCGGTGGCGCGAGCGGGGCGAGTGATCCGTGCCCCCTTCAGAACCGCTGGTCGGGCAGGGTGGCCTCGTACTTCGTGACCGCCTCGATGGTGTTGACCTCGTGCTGCTTCGCGGCCGCCTCGATGGCCTCGGCCGACGCGCCCGACTCGATGAGCTGGAGGATGCCCTCGTGCTCGGCGATGGCGGCCTGGGCGCGCCCGGGGGCGTACCAGAAGGCCGACCTGCGGACGATTTCGAGCCGGGCCCACTCGTTGTCGACCATGTCGACGAGGCGGCGGTCGGGGCAGCGGCACGCGAGCAGCCGGTGGAACTCCCGGTTGAGCCGTCCGAAGCGGGCCGGGTCGAAGTCGGCGAGCGCCTCCTTCATCTGCCGGTCCAGTGTGTGGGCCGCTGTCAGGTCGGCCTCGCTCAGGTGGGGCGCCGACAGGGCCGTCGCGTAGCCGCCGAGGCGCGCCACGATCTGCAGGCCCCGCTGCCACGCGTCGGTGTCGAACGTCGCCACCAGCGCGCCGACATTGGGCACGATCTCCACCCAGCCCCCGGCCTCGAGCCGGCGCAGCGACTCGCGCCACGGCACCGAGCTGATGCCGTGCTCGCGCACCAGCTGGTCGATGACCAGGCGGTGCCCAGGTCCATAAGTGCCGTTCATGATCCGTTCCTTGAGGATCATGAATGCCTGTTCGGTCTTGGTCGCCATGAAGCGAATCCAACCACAATTCCGTACACGATATTGAAGCGAGCTCTCCCTTGAACAGCACACCCGCCTCCCCCCTGACCCCGGCGCTGCGGGCCAAGCTCGAGTCGGCGCCCGTCGCCGGACTCTCGGCCCAGCTGCGCCGCCGGGGCCTCGAGGGCGTGTTCATCGACGGCGTCCGTCCCCTGGTGGCGGGACAGAAGTTCGTCGGCACCGCCCGGACGCTGCGTTTCGTCCCCTTCCGCGAAGACCTCTTCATCAGCCATGGCGCCGGTTACAACGCACAGAAGCGTGCCTTCGACTCCGTGGAGGAGGGCGAGGTTCTCGTCATCGAGGCGCGCGGCGAGAAGGGATCGGCCACGCTCGGCGACATTCTCGCGATCCGCGCCCATGCCCGCGGCGCCGCGGCCGTCGTGACCGATGGCGGGGTGCGCGACGCCGAGACCGTCGCCACCGTGGGCATCCCCGTCTTCACGGCGGGGCCGCACCCCGCCGTGCTCGGCCGCAAGCACGTCCCCTGGGACGCCGACCTCACCATCGCGTGCGGCGGTGCCACCGTGCAGCCCGGCGACATCCTCGTCGGCGACGCCGACGGGGTCGTCGTGATCCCGCCGGGGGTCGCGGCGGAGATCGCCGACGCCGCCATCGCCCAGGAGGAGGAGGACGGCTGGATCGCCCGGAAGGTCGCCGGGGGACACCCCGTCGAGGGGCTCTTCCCGATGAACGCCGAATGGCGGGCGAGGTACGCGGCCGAACGCTCCGCCCGGCCGGACACTGCGCCGTCGGACACGGTGCGGACCACCTCGTGACCCGGACCCGGCCGGCACCGGCCGCGAGCAAGTCGCGGGTCGCCTACGAGTGGATCCGTGAGCGGATCACGTCCGGGGCGTTCGGTCCCGGCTACCGCCTCGTCCTGACGGCGCTCGCCACCCAGCTCGGCATGAGCGTGGTGCCGGTCCGCGAGGCCATCAGTCACCTCACGGCCGAGGGGCTGGTGACCTTCGAGCCCAACGTCGGCGCGAGCGTCTCCATGGTCGACCCGGACCGCTACATCCACGCGATGGAGGTCATCACCGTGCTCGAGAGCGCGGCGACGGCGCTCTCGACGCCGCACCTCACCCGGCGGGACCTGGCGCACGCCCGTGAGCTCAACGCGGCGATGCGCGGCGGGCTCAGCGATTTCGACTTCCGGCACTTCAGCGCCCTCAACCAGGAGTTCCACCACACCCTCTACTCCGGGTGCCCCAACCCCCGGCTCCTCGAGATGGTCGACGCGGAATGGTCCCGGCTGGGCCACATGCGCGACTCGATCTTCGGGTTCGTCCCCCACCGGCCCCGAGAGTCCGTGTGCGAGCACGACGACCTGCTCGACCTCATCGAGGGGGGCGGGACGTCCGACCGGATCGAGCAGGCCGTGCGCCGGCACCGCACCGGCTCCCTCGACGCCTTCCGCACCCACAAGACCCATGGCGCCCACCGCAGTGACCGCAGTGACCGCGTCAACCAAGGAGCCTGACCGTGCTTCCCGACCAGACCCTCACCGAGCTCGCCGCCGAGCTCGAGCGGGCCCACGGCGACCGCGCCGTGCTGCCGCGCATCACCGCCCGGTACCCCGAGGCGACGGTGGAGGACTCGTACGCCATCCAGGGGTTCTGGCGCGACCGGCGGATCGCGGCCGGCCGCCGCGTCGTCGGCCGCAAGATCGGTCTGACGTCCAAGGCCATGCAGGCGGCGACGGGCATCACAGAGCCGGACTACGGCGTGATGTTCGACGACACCGTCTGGGAGAACGGCGCTGTCGTGCCGTTCGACGAGTTCTCCAACGTCCGCATCGAGGTCGAGCTCGCCTTCCTGCTCAAGGCGCCGCTGAAGGGTCCCCACTGCACCGTCTTCGACGTGCTCCGTGCGACGGAGTACGTCGTCCCGGCGCTGGAGATCCTCAACTCGCACCTGGAACTCGAGGGACGCACGATCGTCGACACCATCGCCGACAACGCCGGGTACGGCGGCCTGGTGCTCGGCGGGAACCCCGTCGCGCCCGACGCGGTCGACCTGCGCTGGATCTCCGCGCTGCTCTACCGCAACGAGACGATCGAGGAGACCGGCGTCGCCGCCGGTGTGCTCAACCACCCCGCCACGGGCGTCGCGTGGCTCGCCAACAAACTCCACCAGCACGGCACCGGCCTCGACGCCGGCGAACTGATCCTCGCCGGATCCTTCACCCGGCCGATGTGGGTGTCGCGCGGCGACACGGTGCTCTGCGACTACGGAACGATGGGAACGATCTCGTGCAGCTTCCGGTGAACCTCCCGGCGACCTTTCGCGAGGCGCTCGCCGCCTCCGACCGCCCCCTCATCGGCATGTGGGTGTGCAGCGGCAGCCCGCTCGTCGCCGAGATCTGCGCGGGCAGCGGCCTCGACTGGCTGCTGATCGACATGGAGCACGGGCCCAACCAGCTCGATTCGGTGCTCGTGCAGCTCCAGGCGGTCGCCGCCCACCCGGTCAGCCCGCTCGTCCGGGCGCCGGGCCTGCTGCCGGTCATGATCAAGCAGATCCTCGACCTCGGTGCCCAGAACATCCTGATCCCGATGATCGACACTCCGGAGCAGGCCGAGGCGGCCGTGCGGGCGGTGCGCTACCCACCGCGCGGCGACCGCGGGGTCGGATCGGCCCTCGCGCGGTCGGCCCGGTGGAACCGCGTCGACGACTACCTGGCCAACGGGGACGACCACGTCTCGCTCTTCGTCCAGATCGAGTCGGTCGCCGGAGTCGGGAACGCAGCCGAGATCGCCGCGGTCGACGGCGTCGACGGTGTCTTCGTCGGTCCGTCCGACCTCGCCGCGTCGATGGGCCTGATCGGCCGTCAGACCCACCCCGACGTGGTGGTCGCGGTCGAGCGGGCCTTCGAGGCCGTCCGCGGCGCCGGTAAGCCCGTCGGCGTCAACGCCTTCGACCCGGTCGTCGCGTCCGCCTATCTCGGCCAGGGGGCGTCGTTCGTCCTCGTCGGCGCCGACGTCGCCATGCTCGCCCGAGGCTCCGAAGCCCTGGCCGAGCGGTTCATCGGCGCGCCCGGCCCGGGCCGCGCCGGCAAGTGAAGGAGCACCTCTTGTCCCTCCCCCCGGACTACGGCCGTCCCCGATCCCAAGGCCGCCCCGGTGGCCCACGCCGCCGGCCGCCGCGCCACGTCGAGGTCGTCGACGTCAAACCGCTGACCCCTCGGACGGTGGCGGTGGTGTTCGCCGGCGAGTCCCTCGCCGACTTCGCCGAGCCCGCACCGACGGCGCACATCAAGCTCTTCCTGCCGGACACCGAGGGCAACGTCGCGCGGCCGGTGGTCGGCCCGGACGGCCACCTCGAATGGCCCGACGGCCGACCGACGATGCGGACGTACACCCCCCGGCGCTTCGATGCCGGGGCCGGCACCCTCGAGGTCTGGTTCGTGCTGCACGGCGACGGGCCCGCCGCGTGGTGGGCCGCGCAGGCCGAGCCCGGCAGCCGCGCCGCCATCGGCGGCCCGGCCGGCCGCTTCTCCGTCGATCCGACAGCGACCTCATGGTGGATCGGCGGCGACGAGAGCGCCCTGCCCGCCATCGCCACTCTGCTCGAAGCGCTGCCGGACGACGTCACCGGTCAGGTGCACCTGGAGGTCGAGGGCCCCGAGACCCGCATCGGCTTGCCGGCGCATGCGGGTGTCGAGGTGACCTGGCACCACCGGGTGGGCGAGCCGGGCGCTGCGCTCGTCGATACGCTCCACCGAGATGGCCTCGGGGACGACACGCACGTCTGGATCGCCTGCGAGGCGTCGGCGGTTCGCAAGGCCAGGTCGTACCTCCTCGGCGACCGGGCGCTGCCCCGCCCGCAGACAACGACGCGTGGCTACTGGCGCGTGGGCGAGGCCAACCACCCCGACCACGACTTCGGCGAGGACTGACGGACGTGCCCGTCGTGAGCCGGCGGGTGAAGCCGTCCGGTCCCGCCCGCTGATCGCCCCCGGCCGCCCTGGCGAGGCCGTGCGAACAGCGAGATCAGGCGCGCGCCGCCGGTGGCGCACCCGCTCGTCGAGCGCGTGGCGGCGGCCGGGACGCCCCGCCGGGCGGCTCACGGCCGAATGATGACGTCGGCGAGCGCGCGGCCGTGACGCCCATATGACGCTCCGGCCCGGGGCAGGCCGTTCCGATACCGGGGAAGCAGCCTCTGAACCGCAGAGATCCTGGCGTTCGGATCACCGGCGGATCTTGGCCTCCTGCCGCGGGGCCGGGGCTTGCCGGGCTCGGACCGGAGCGCTGCGGCCGTCATCGCTCGCCCCCGTTCACGAAGGGGCGACGCCGGTGCGGACCCCCTTCCCGACCAGTACGACGCTCTCGTGCCGGGTGCCGGGTGCGGCTGTCAGGCCACTGCGAGCGCGGCGCGGGCGTCGACGCGCTGGTGATGGCGGCGCATGACCTGCCGGGCGACCGGCTGGGCGAGCAGCGCCTCGACGAGGAACGCGATGGTGCAGTTCCGCGGCCACAGGTGGGCGAACTGCTCAAGGGGCTCGGTGGACACCTGCCGCGTCCCGATCCACGTGCCGACCACCGTCATCACGAGCGAGATCAGCAGAACGCTGCACAGGGCGTTCAAGATCATATGGGCGCGGAAGCTGTCGCCCGGGCGCACGAGTCGCGAGGTGAGCAGCTGGGCGGGCTTCATCGTCAGCAGCACGACGGCCACGACCGCGACCAGCAGGACCGGCATCACCCGCAGCAGATCGGTCCACATGGCCACGGTGAAGCCGGCGGTCAGGCCGCCGATCGCCACCGGGATGGTGTTCACCGAGATCAGGGCGATGACCAGCATGAACGTTACGGATTCCTTCGGGTTGCGCGGCAGGTGGGTGTGAAAGGGGTTGTCGCTCACAGTGCAGCTCCTCGTTGTTTGATAGGGAGACCGGCAATAAAAAAACAGCGCCCGTCTCCCGAGCTGACTCGGGAGACGGGCGCTGTTTCGAAGTGCTTGTACGCGCCGGGCTTCGCAGCAAAGAATACAGGCCCGCAGCGTCTGTCGCGGACGAGGACGGCGACGTGCGGCCTCTGCTCATTCCTACGGCAGGGCTCGGACCCCGAGACTTGCGAAGCTGCTCGGCAGCCTGACGTCACCGTTGGCGCCTCTGCCGCAGCGGTACGGCGAGTGACCGCTCCCGCCGCCGAGCGGAGTGCTTGATTCAGCCCACCGTGGCAGGCGTGGTCGGCCAGTGATCATGGTCTGCTGCCGCTTGGGAGCGGTTTCGGCCCGTCCTCGGCCCGTCCTCGGCTGCGCGTCCGGAGCCGTAGACGGGCGCGGGTGGGGGCGCGGGTCCTGCCGCGGATTCCGCTGTGGCGGGCGGCGCCGGAGCGGGTGGCGGGGCGGCGCGCTCGGGGCGGTGGCGGCGCGGGCGGGTGACGGCCGGGTTCGCCGCCTTGACGGCGGTGCTGCTGGTGTTCCCCCGGATGGTGCCGAACACCCCGGGCCGGCTGGGCAGTCTGCTGGAAGCGTTCCCTCCCAGGCTGGCGCTGTGCGTCGTTCCGCTGCTGGCGGTGGCGCGGCGTTCGGCCACCGCGCTGGTCGCGTCGGTGCTGGCGGCGTGGGCGTACGCGTTCGGCGGGCTGTTCCTTGAGGCGCCCGCGCCCTTTTGACGTACGAGAAGGTGCTCGCGCCGCAGTGCCGGTTCCACGAGGTGCGCGGCACCGTCGGCATCTGGTCGAGGCTCCCGCTGTCCGGTACTCGTGTCGCGGACAGCAGGCCGAAGGGCGTCGAGGAGGGCTGGCGCCGGGGCCTGCGGACCGTCGTCCACACGGCGCGATCCAGGCGCTGCCCGCCACAGGGAGCGACCATCTGCCGTTGCTGGCACGAGTGTTGCTGGACTGAGGCTCGGGAAGCCCGGTCCCGTGGCGGGCGGGCACTGTCGGCCCAGGGGCCCTGGCGGCGGGGCGGAGCCCTTCTGGTGCTGCACGTAAACGGGGCAAACTCTGCAATACAGGTGAATTGTATGTGGATTCATTGGATCGATCGACAAGTGAACTGTGTCGGTGAATCGCAGTCAACAAGCGGTTCGTGCCCGTGGGTAGAGTTTGTTATTGATGCCCAATTGTATATTCAATGCCCCGATACCCGGGGTCGCGTGGATAAAAGCCCTCGCAAAATCCGCGCCCGGTGCGATACTCTCCGTGCGCAAGGGTTACTTGGTCATCACATCTGGGGGGAAACGTGAAGATTTCTGTAGGGATTGCCGGCGTTTGTGCTGTCGTTCTTGCCGCGACCGTGGCGGCGCCGGCGGCATCCGCAGCCGACGGGAATTCCCCGACGGGAGGCGCGTCGATCGCGACCGTGAATATTCAGGGGATCACTGTCGACAAGCAGGCCAGCGACACGACCAAGAGCATTATTGCGGCCGACGCGAAGGCCGCCGTAGCCGCCGCGAATGTGTGTGGGGCCGGATATACGATATCCGTGAGAGCGGCCCGGTACGAGACGTACGGCACCACGTACACGTGGACGAATGGAAAGACCACGGGGAGCAGTTACTACGACAAGCCGATCTGTGCCGTGTTCTTCAACGACACCGGGGTCGCCCACTCGATGCGCCTCAAGCTGTCGACCAACTACACGAGCATTCCGGACGTCGAGGACTCGGGGACGTTCAGCAGCTACGCCGGTCCGCTCTACCAGAACCGCGGGTACTGCGGGCAGACGTACTCGTACATGAAGGTCGGCACGAAGGTCGTCGTCGACAACTACATGACCGTCGGCGCGTGCAACTGACGCGATTCCGCCGGTCTGTGCCGCGCTCCATCACCTGGAGCGCGGCACTGCTGGGCACCGTGCTGGTCACGGGATGCTCAAGCTCTTCCCCGTCCGATACCCCGCCGCAGGGCCCCGCCGTGACTTCCTCGGTCTCCCCTCCTGCCGCGTCGAGCGGTGCGCCGAGCGCTCCGGAGACGGATGCGGATGCGGGCGCGGGCTCGGACACGGACGCGGAGGTCAGTGCGGAACCGTCGCCGGTCGTCAGCCATATGGGGAAGACCAAGGTCGTCACGCTCGGGGATGTGGAGGTCCGGGCCACTCGCGGCGCGATCGGCTTCACTGTGGCCTGTAATTACCTCAACAGCAGAAGCCAGACCCTCAATTTCAAGGTCACCGTGAGCATTGGCGACGGCAAGGAATGGGTGCGGAGCACCAAGTTCGACTTTCCGCACCTGGCGGCCGGTCAGACGGGCAGAGGTTCCACCACCGTCATGGGGGATTTCCCCGAAGGTGAATCCCCGGACGATCCGAAGATCTATATCGACTCGGTCATCGAGTACTGAGATCTCGCTCCATTTCCCGCGCTCCATATCCATACCCCATATCTCATACCCTGCACGCCGTGCGGGGTATGTGTAGTTTGCCGTGCTCCATCGAGCTCGGCCCGCCCGATATAGGGAATAATAAATGCGTATAGGACCGAAAAGGCTGGCCACAGTGCTGGCGTTTTCGATAGTGATATCGACACTGTCGGCCTCTGCTCAGGCCGGGGGACCGCAGGTCCCCGAGGACGCTGTGCAAGCCGGCGCGACTCTGCCGGATGTCACCCATAAACCCCGTGAGGTCGCCGCGAAGGACCGTGCCTCGGTGCTGGGCGCGGGCTCTTCCTCGTCCAAGGATGTGGCGCTCTCCACGTCCGGCGACGGCATGGGATTCCATGTACTGGCCGGAAAGGAGCGGGAGGGGTACAAGTTCGGCACGGTCGCCACTCTGCGTGAGGACGGCTTCGACGCGGATACCTGGATCGGCAATACGTGTGTGACGGGGTCGGGGAAGTACGCGGCTGTCGCGTACGCGCCCCGGACGTTCACGAACAACCCGGAGCTGATGGTGCGCGGTGCGTTCACCGCGGTCGTCGAGCTGGGCAGTGGCAAGGTCACCAAGCTGCCGTTCACGGCGTCGCTGGCCTATTTCTCGCCCGGCTGCGGTTCCGGGGACGCTGTGGTGTTCACCCAGCTGAGCCATGACGGGGACAAGGCGCAGCGGACTCGTCTGGTCACGGTGGACGCGGTCACGGGCAAGGGGTCCGAGCCGGTGGCGCTGCCCGGGCAGGTGACGTCGGCCGTTCCGACGCGGCACGGGATCGTGGCCGGTCACGGGAACAAGCTGGTCCGCATCAATGGCCGGAAGGAGACCGTTCTCGCCGCGACGAAGCATGTGCCGTTCCAGATTGCTGCCGACAGCGGTGACGGTGTGACGTTCATCGACCGGGACGCCGACACCAAGGACACCAGGACGCGGTCCTGGGCGAAGCGTCTGGACGCCGCGCAGGTCAAGGGGAGCGGGAAGTCCACCCCGAGGACCGTGGCCGAAGGGCGGCTGGCCGACTGGGACTTGTCGGTCACCCCGGGCGGCACGGTCTTCGTCACGGGCCGGGCTACGAGCAAGGGCGCTCTGCCCGGTTCGGTGAAGAACCCGGGGCATCTGGCCAAGGGCGCCCGTATGTCGAGTCTCGGCCACGCGGGTGTGTCCACGTCCTGGGCCGATGGCAGGACGAGCCTGATCACTCCTGAGGAGACCGGGCAGGTACGCGATGCGCGTATCGCCCTGGATGTGGTCGCCACCGGCAGGGGCACAGAGCTGGACGCCACGCCGCGGCTGTCCGCCGGGCGGGCCGAGGCGGGCAGCAGGCCCTCCCCGGCGCTGGTCGTTCCCACGGGCAGGAAGGCGTCCCCGAAGCCGTCGAGCACGGACGCCGGCGCCACCGCGGACGCCCGGGGCGCCGACGAGGGCCTGTCCACGCAGACCGTGCGTACGCAGGTGCTCGCCGCGTCGCCGACCGGGCCCAGTGAGGGCACCGACGAGCGGTACTGCGCGGTGGCCCGGAACGATGTGAAGAAGCAGGCGTTCCAGCCGACTCCGCGGCAGGTGGAGTGGGCGGTGGACCAGGCCGTCGTCGGTGAGCTGCACGTCAGCCGGCCGGCGAACTGGAAGAACACGGGGATGGACTCGTACACCCCGCAGGGTTTGTTCCCGCCGCTCACGCTGGCCGGTGACCCCACGGGTTCGCTGGACAACGAGGACCCGGACGTCACCGACCGCTGGCACATTCCCTCGCAGGTGATGCTCGGCGTCACGGCGCAGGAGTCGAACATGTGGCAGGCGACCCGCTTCGCGGTTCCCGGTGTCACGGCCAACAGCCTCGTCGGCAACTACTACGGCACGCAGTACACCGCCGACGGCACCCAGGCCGATCCCTGGCGGATCAACTTCTCCGAGGCGGACTGCGGTTACGGTATCACCCAGGCCACCGACGGCATGCGGCTCGGCGGCAAGACCAAGCCGGGCGAGACGGCGCTGCCGCCGGCCACGCAGGAAGCGGTCGCGCTGGACTACGCGGCGAACATCGCGTACGGCGCGACGATCCTCTCCCGTAAGTGGAACGACCTCCACGGCCAGGAGATGATGGTCAACGACGGTCATCCGCAGTGGATCGAGAACTGGTTCTTCGCCCTGTGGGCGTACAACTCGGGCTTCTACCCGGCCGCCGACTCCGGCGGGCACAAGGGGCTCGGCTGGACGAACAACCCGGCGAACCCGCTGTGGAAGGCCAACCGGGTCCCGTTCCTGCAGAATGCCGTCGATCCGCACGGGGACGACTACTCCCACGCCGCTCACCCGCAGGACTGGCCGTACGAGGAGAAGGTCCTGGGCTGGGCCGCGCGTCCGATCTCCGCGATGTTCGGTCCTGGTGACTTCCAGGCCGGCTATCTGGCCGCCTGGTGGAACAGCGACCTCCAGCGTTCCGGGGTGAAGCCGCCGCTGGACACCTTCTGCGACGCCTCTAACTCCTGCGACCCGTCGAAGATCGCGGACAACGACTCCAACGATCCCGGCATGGGCGCCTGCGGGCTGGACGCCGGGGACAGCGACACCAACGCGCACTGGCTGCACTGCTGGTGGAGCAAGTCCGCCGAGTGGAAGGACTGCGACAAGGCCGCCGCGTGCGGGCACCAGGTCCACCGGTTCAACACCAGCTATCCGGAACAGCCGGACGCGGCCTCGTACCCGCCGCAGTGCAGCACCGGGCTGCCGTCGAACGCCCTGGTGGTGGACGATGTCAGCAACGGTACGGCTCCGGCGGGGTCGGCCTCACGCGGCTGCGGGGCGGCCAAGTCGGACGGCACGTTCAGCCTTACGTATCAGCCGTCCGACATCATCGACGCCGATACCGGGCAGTCCGTCACCACCTACCCCGGCAAGATCGACACGCACCAGATCGGCGCCGGCTACGGCAACCACTTCTGGTTCACCCACACCCGCTCCCCGGAGTCGTACCCTCCGCCGGGCGACCGGATGAAGGTCACCGGGACGTGGACCCTGGGACAGGAGCTGACCGCGAACGAGGGTCAGGCCAAGGTGTACGCGTTCGTGCCCGATCACGGGGCGCAGACGGGCGCGGCCCACTACCGGATCACCACGGGCGGCGGTGTCGTCGAGAAGGTGATCTCCCAGAAGGACAACCAGTCCAACAAGTGGGTCGATCTGGGCGCCTACTCGTTCGCCGGGGTGACGCCCAAGGTCACGCTCGACAACTTCAACGGTGGTGACGGGAGCGCGGACATCGCGTACGACGCGATCGCGTTCGTGCCGGGCGACTACTGGGGCCTGCCCAGTGATCTGGCGTTCTCCGATCCCACGGACGAGAACGGTCCCGACCCCGATTTCCCCGAGGACCCGCAGGAGATCACCGGGCACCCGTTCTGGACGCAGGGCGTGGCCGGTCTGACCGTGAGGGACACGGGCCCGCAGATGAAGGGCGGGCCCGCCTCTCTCCGTTCGGCGGCGGGGGCGACGGCCACCGCGGCGGACACGGTGTCGTGTTCGCTCACTCAGCTGTCCATCAACTACAGCCGCACCGACGCGTGCATCGTCAGTTCGATGGGTGTCAGCGGGGTCTTCCAGAACAACCCGATCGACATCGAGTTCAACTACCGCCACGAGATCCATACCAACTACAAGACCAAGACCATCACGCAGAAGGTCGACATCAGCGTCCTCCGTGCCACGGCGAACGTGACCAGCGCGACGGTCAACCTGGACTTCGAGTGCAAGCTCGGCTACTGCAAGAACAACCCTCCGACCTGGACCGGTTCGAAGACGTTCACGGGCGCCAGTGATCTGCACCATCTGACCGCGACGCAGACCACGGAGTGGACCGGGACGGGCAAGAGCAACATTCAGCTGTCGTGGAGCAGTAACGCCAGTGTGAACGGGCTGTCGGCACCGAACCCGATCAAGGCGAGCGAGGACGACCTCGAAATCCGCTGCGACGACCAGCTGACCAGCCGGCCGGCGGGCTGCGTCTTCCCGCGCTACAAGCCGACCTACACGTTCAGTGAGTCCAAGTACCCGGCCGCGGCGGCCCATATCTCGCTGCTTCAGAAGCGGCTCCCCTCCCACTTCGGGCTGAAGGGGAAGGGCGACCCGCTGAACTTCCTGGCCAACGACACACCGCAGAAGAGCGACCCGACCAAGATGCAGAAGGACGTCAACCGCGACGTCATCTGCCCCAGGGGATGGGCCAACCAGTTCAATCCGACGCTCGTCACGCCCACGGACAAGCCGAACTGTGACGAGTTCACCTTCGCCTCCACCTACCAGAGCGGTGGCATGGCCAAGGTCGACAACGGAAAGAATCCCAAACCGGTCGATTCCGGGGCCGAATGCGTCAACACCGTCACCATGAAGGACCCGGACGGCAAGTGGCGACTGCACCCGGCAGCCGGTGAGAACGTCCCGACCTGGACCGAGACCTGTGGCCGGTCCTCCATGTCCGGCCGGCACAACCAGGGGTCCATGAACCGCTTCGGCACCTCGTTCATGTACTCGTACCGGGTGCTCGACGGCGACCCGTACTGGCTGGATGTGAAGGAGCCCCATTAACCCGGGACGCAACAGCGGCAGGGCCCATGGCGTCGTCCGACGCCATGGGCCCTGCCCGTGCGGTGAGGACGTCAGCCCCAGACGAGCCGGCCGTCCTCCACATGTCCGGCCGTAGGCGACGCACCCGCGGAGATCTGCTCCATGAGGGCGACGGTGTCGTCGAACAGGCCGGCCAGCGAAGCGTGGACCTCGAAGGAGGGCGCGTCTCCGTCACCGAATGAACCGATCCGGCCGCTTCGCGCGTCCAGGAACTTTCCGTAACAGGAGTCCTCGTCCGAGACGACCGGAATCCACTGCTCGTGCCAGAAGGGGAACTCCGGATCGTCGGACGGGTCGTCGCGCTCGATCTCCATCTTGAACGCATAGGTACGCTCCATGGCCACGAGCCCCAGAAAGTCCCGGTTCCCGGGCGCGACCCCTTCGGTGGCCTCTCCGGCCCCCGACTCCAGCAGCCAGGCCCGCAGTTCGGCCGGGAACGCGACACCCATCCGGTCCTCCGTCGCGGAGATGTCCGCCGCAGCCGCAGGGCCCGGAACCGAGGCCGCGGTCACGGGAGCATGCGCCTCCAGCCAGCCCGCCAGCCGCCGCCACGCCCGTTGTGCCTCATCCATGACCGGCCCCCACTCCCTCGTCGCGCCTCTCACGGCGCAGCCTACGACACGCCGGACCGGGGGGAGATCCCCGGCCGGCCCGGAACGGACCGCCCTGGACGGGCCCTTCGCCTCAGTCCGTGACCCTCTCGACCATCCGGTTCCCGTGAAGAGAAGGCGAGGTGGGCGTGGGATTCGGTGATGCGGTCCACCGGAAGCAGGCTGTATCCGAGAAGAAGGGCTCCGGGGCTGCCGCTGGACCGTCGTCGCTCGACACCGTTGTGCATCGACAGGAGGGACCGTCCAGATTGTCACCACCGCCCGCCGCCGGCGCTTCGGTTCGGCCGTCACTGGCCCTTGACCGACGTGATCACCAACGCGGTCCAGCGACTCGCGGCTCTCCCGAACCTCGGCTGACCAGCAGCGTCACCCGCCGAACAAGCCTGATCACCCCGCCGGAAATCGTGGAACCCGGCGCCCACCCGACGCGACAGCCGGGCCCTCACCGCACCCGGGACCAGCCACGGAACCGAAACGGTCCGCCGGAGAACCCGACGGACCGTCACGAAAGATCGAGGCTGAAGGACGAAAGGGCTGGCCCAATGAGCGCGAGGCCCGGCTCGACGCAATGTCGCCGGACCGGCACAGCCGAAAGATCTGCACTGCTTCAGGATCTTGATGGCTGGGCTCGCGTCGTAACGAACGAGGAGTGCTGATCAGTCGCCGGACTTCACGGGCTCCAGTTTGATGCTGAAGTGTCGGAGGATCGGGGACTGGCCCGTAACCCGGTAGCCACGGACCGATTCAGGATTCTTCGCGATATCTGCCAGGGTGGCGGCAACGTGGTCGTAGTGGCTGCGGGTGTAGACCCGTCGGGGGAGAGCCAGCCGTACAAGTTCGTAGGGCGCCGTCTTGACAGGGTTGCCGTGCTCGTCCTCTTCACCGAGGTAGAGCGACCCCAGCTCCGCCGAGCGGATGCCTCCGCGCAGGTAGAGCTCGCAGACAAGTGCGGTGCCGGGGTACTGGTGCGGGGGGATGTGGGGCAGGAGGCGCCCGGCGTTGACGTAGAGGGCGTGCAGACCGGCGGGTTCCACGATGTCGACGCCGGCCTCGCGGATGCGTGCGGCGAGATAGGCGGCTATGTCGGCACGCTCGGCGAGGTAGGCCGGCTCGGTCACTTCGAGGAGGCCGCGCGCCATCATCTCGAGGTCACGTCCGGACAGACCGCCGTAGGTGGTGAATCCCTCGGTGGCGATGAGCAGACCCCCGCACCGCTCGGCGAGTTCGGCGTCCTTCAGGCCGATGAAGCCGCCGATGTGGACGATCCCGTCCTTCTTCGCGCTCATGACGCAGCCGTCGGCGAGGCGGAAGGCTTCCTCGGCGACCTGGCGCGGGGTGCGGTCGGCGTAGCCGGGTTCGCGCTGGGTCACCAGCCAGGCGTTCTCCGCGAACCGGGCCGCGTCGAGGATCATCGGCACGTTGTGACGGCGGCACAGTTCGGCGGTGCGGTGCAGGTTGTCCATGCTGACCGGCTGGCCCCCGCCACCGTTGTTGGTGATGGTCATCAGCACGGCCGCAACGGGCGTCTGGGCAGCGTTCTCAAGGGCCTGTTCGAGGGCGATCAGGTCGATGTTGCCCTTGAACGGAAAGTCGCTGTCGAGGTCCTTCGCCTCGGCGCAGGGCAGGTCGTACGCCGTGCAGCCAGTCAGTTCAACGTTGGCGCGGGTGGTGTCGAAGTGCGTGTTTGACAGCACACTCGTGCCGGGCCGCAGCAGCGAGGAGAAGAGGATGCGCTCGGCCGCGCGGCCTTGGTGGGCCGGCAGGATGTGGGGGTAGCCGGTGAGTTCGGAGACGACCTCGTGCCACCGGTAGAAGGAGCGGCTGCCGGCGTAGGACTCGTCGCCCTGCATACCTGCGGCGAGCTGGTCTGCGGAGATGGCACCGGTCCCGGAGTCGCTCAACAGGTCGATGGTGACTTCGTCGGCCCGCAGCTCGAAGGGGTTGTAGGCGACCCGCTTCAGCGCGGCCTCGCGCTCCTCCCGGGTGGTGAAAGCAAGAGGTTCTACGACCTTGATGCGGTAGGGCTCCATGTGACTTCCTTCTGTGCGGTGTGCGGGCTGACGGGGCCGACGGCCTGGCGCCCGAGGTCCAGGACGCTCTGGGGGTGTTGCGCGGGCATCCAGCTGCCCGGCGGGTAGTGCTCCTGCGGCGGCCGGACGCGGTGGGCCTCGGAACTCAGGTAGGCGGTGAGCCGGGGGGGCCGGTCGCGCTCGTACACCAGGGCCAGGTAGGCGATCAGCCCCACGCCGTCGGCGAGGGTTCGCTGTGTGAGCGCTCCCAGACTTCGGTTCAGGACGGTCGGGTCCATGCCGGCCCGGGTCAGCAGGGCTGTGGCGCGGGCGAGGGCCTCTTCGTCATCGCGCACGTAGTCGCGAACGGGAACGTGGAGCGTGAAGCCGCTCGGGTTGCTGTCGCCTTCGGTGAAGGAGTGGCAGGTGAGCGCCGGCCGCCGCACCAGTCGCAGGGTGTCGTTTCCGCCGCGCTCGGACGGCCCGAGGGAGCCCGCGGCCGCGTGGAAGAAGTAGCGGATGTCGGCCGCTGTGGCTCCGGAGGTACGGCTGAGCGCGCAGGCGTCATCGGCTGACATGCGCGGGTGTCTCACGTAGACCTTGACGCGGGGGGACGTCCAGGCGCCCAGGTCCAGAGCGAGGAACGGATAGCCGGCCCCCGGGGGCAGTTGCTCGAAGGCCTGGCCGTAGCCGAGCCGCCGCAGTGCCTCGTGCACGGTGCGGGCCGCGCTTTCCGGGCCGGAGGCGGAGGGATTCAGGTAGACCTTGACACCTGGGACCCCTCCGGCGCGCAGATCGAGCGCGTACCACAGGGCCAGGGGGCCCTGGGCCGCAGCGGGGAAGAACAGGTCGGCGAGGGCGTCGAGCCGGTCGGTGGCGAAGCCCCAGCGGGCGCCCATTGCGCGGATGGCCGCAAGCCCGGCGCGGCCGCTGTCGACCATGTCGTCGTGGGCCCACCCGGGCTCCACGAGCACTCGCAGGGCCGGGGCGGCGCCCGGAGCGCTGGCGAGGGAGAACTCGACGGGGGTGTGGTCGTCGGAGAGGAAGGTGGGCGAGGCCGGCGGCAGGGACAGCGGCCGGTGGGCGGCGCCTGCGAGGGAGCCGATCAGGACCTGTCCGTACAGCTCGGTGTCCGCCTCGCTCAGGCCCACCGTGGCTCCCAGGCGCCGCAGCTGACCGAGTACGTGGTCGCCGAGCGTCGTCTCACCGGGGCTGGCTGCAGGTATGCCGTGGCCCGGGTAGGGGGTCATCGTGTGCCTCGCACATCGTGGCGCGCAACGCGTCTGGACGGTGCGGGTGTACGGGGACGTGCTCCGCCGACAAGGGAGGAGACGAGGGTCAATCCGCTGCCGGGAGCAGCGGGTATTCGGTCCTGCGGCTGGTCGGGGTCGCCGCCCCCGCACGGGTTCCGTCTCCTGGGGGTGGTGCGCTGTGGGCCCGTTCGGGGGCTCGCGGATGGGGGCGCGGAGATGTTTGTGAGGTCCACTGCCTCTCCTTCATCTTGTGTCACTCCAGACACTCCGCGCCGTCCTACCCAGGAAGTTGATCTTTCATGCAGGCAGCGTCAACTGCCTGTGTCACATGCATCACAGGGGGTGTGGGCTACTCGCCCGTCAGCCACTTCTTGAAGCTGCTCCAGCGCCCCGCCTTGCCGGTGGGCTGCGGCGCCGCCGGCGCGGTTGCGGCCGTGACGGGGGGTGCCTGGTAGCGGGGCACGGCCGTCGGCTCCGGTGCGGCCGCGGCGCGCGGGGTGACTGCGCTGAACCGGACGGGCAGGGAGGCCAGGGCCCGGTTGAAGGGGCCGGGCCGCCAGGCGAGGCTGTCCGCGGGAACGGCGAGTTCAACGTCGGGCAGGGCGTTGAACAGCGTCTCCAGGCCCGTCAGGGCGATCAGCCTGGCCGGCTCCTTCGACGGGCAGGCGTGCGGGCCCGCGCTCCAGGCGAGGTGACCGCGGGTGTCGGCACCGCGGTCCGCGAGCGCCGTGTTGGCGGCGGCGAAGGACACCAGCACCAGGTCACCGGCGCGCACCTTGTCGCCGGCCACGTCCGTGTCGACCACCGGGTAATGGGGCGCATAGTTGGACATCGGCGCATTGCGCCACAGAGTGTCGTCCACAGCCTTGTCGAACTGCCCCAGGCGCGCGAACTCCTCGTTGGTCAGCATCGTGTAGAAAGCGTTGCCGATCAGGTTGCCCTCCGGCTCGCCGCCCGCACCGAGGAGCAACACCAGCGTGTGCGCCAGTTCCTCGTCGTTCAGCTGCGCCGGATGCTGCATCAGGTAGGACGTGACGTCCTCCCCGGGCTGGGCGCGCTTGAGCGCCACCAGCTCGCCGACCGCTCCGAGCAGGACCTGGCTGGCCGCCTCGGCGTTGACTCCGTCGAACATGCCGGAGATGCCGAACAGCACCCGGTCACCGATCTCTGCCGGGCAGCCGAACAGCTCGTTGAACACGTACAGCGGGAGCTGCTGGGCGTAGTCGCGGAGCAGGTCGGCGCTGCCGCGGGCGCTGAACTGGTTGATCAGGAACTGGGCTACCTGGCTGACGATCCGGCTCAGCCGCTTGTTGCTGACGCGGGCGAAGGAGTCGGTGATGGCCTGCCGCAGCCGCACATGGTCGGCGCCGTCGGTGAACATCGCGTTCGGCCGGTAGGCCAGCAGCGGGAGGACCGGGCTGTCGGGACGGATGCAGCCCTCAGCCAGTGCACGCCAGCGGCGTGAGTCCTTGCGAAAGGTCGTCGAATCCTGCAGCAGTTCCAGAGCCGCGTTGTAATCGGTCACCAGCGTCGCCTCCACGCCGGGGGCGATGGTGACCGGCGCGGTGGGGCCGAGCTCGCGCATGTAGCGGTAGTACGCGTGCGGATTGGCGGCGAACTCCGCGCTGTCCAGGGGTATGCGCTGCCCGCTGCCGTGTGCGGGGCAGCCGGGCGGAGGTACAGAGGGGGTTGTCATGCGTGCTCCAGGTCGGCGCGCTCGTGCAGATAGCGGACCAAGGTGATCAGGGCGTCGACGGACGACTTCTCGTCGCGCGCGTCGATGGTGACGACGGGGGTGTCGGGCAGCAGGTCGAGTGCCTCCCGGACTGCCTCCGGGGTGTGGACCGTACTGCCGTCGAAGTGATTGATGGCCACGGCGAAGTCGAGGCCGTAGCTCTCGACCAGATCCATGACGTCGAAGGAGTCGGCCAGGCGCTCGGGGTCCACCAGGACCAGGGCGCCCAGCGCTCCGCGGGCCGTGTCGTCCCACAGACTCACGAAGCGCTGCTGTCCGGGGGAGCCGAACAGGTAGAGAACGATGCGCTCGCTCAGCGTCAGCCGGCCAAAGTCCAGGGCGACGGTGGTGGTGGTCTTCCCCTGAACCCCTTTGAGGTCGTCGACGCGCTCCGAGAGCGTCGTCATCCGCTCCTCTGTGGACAACGGCGTGATCTCGGAGAGTGAGCCGATCAGGGTGGTCTTGCCGACGGCGAAATGCCCGACGACCAGGATTTTCACTGCAGTCTGCTGTGCGCCGCTGGGCACGTAGGCATCCTCAGACAGAGAGAGCCTTGAGGCCATCGAGCACCTCCTTGAGCAAGGCCTTGTTGGTGGGACGGGCCGATGGCACCGGCGCCCGGGTCATGAGATAGCCCCCCTCGGCGAGGGAACTGAGCAGCACCTTGACCACCCCGAGCGGCAGTTGGGAGTGCGCGGCGATCTCCGCGACCGAGAGGTAGCCACTGGAGCACATCTCCAGGATCTGCTGCTCCTCGGGCGAGAGCCGCTGGGGGCGCTGCTGCTCGTCGGTGGCCGTCGTAACGAGAGTGATGAGGGCGAACTCGTCCTCATCGGGCAGGTCACGGCCACGGGTGATGACGTAGGGCCGGACCAGTTCTCCGGCCTCGGACACGAACTCGGGCTCGGGAAGGCCGGGTTCCGTCATGAGGTGACCGTGTCGCCGCGAAGGCCGGTCGACATCGCCTTGCCCAGCCGGCTGACCAGCTGCTGCATCCGGTACGTGATGTCCTGCATGTCGACCTCGGCCGACGCCGCCACGGCAAGGTAGCTCCCGCCGCCCGCAGCGTTCAGGAACACCCACCCTCCGTCGAACTCGATGAGGGTCTGGCGCCAGTTCGCTCCGCGCTCACCGCAGAAGAAGCTGACGGCCCGGCTGAGCGACTGCAGGCCGGAGACGGCGGCGGCCACCTTGTCGGCATCGCCCCTGTCTATCTCCGCGGTACGGGACATCTGGAGGCCGTCGGCAGAAATCAGGACCGCGTGGAGAGCATGCGGTATCTGCAGCGCGTCCTCAAGCATCCAGGACAGGTCGTCGCTCACGGGGCATCGAATCCTTCGTGTGAATCGGCAGTGGTGTCACCTTCGGCGGCCGGTACCCCCGCACCTCGGCCGCTGATAGTGCCACGCTGAAACGCGCCCATGGCCGCCACCCGTGCCTCTGCAGACCGGGCCGGCGGCGCTTCGTCAGACCTGCGGCCGCTGTCCGGCACGAGCGCCATGGCGCGCTTGTTCCGTCGCCGGGGCAGCCCGTCCTCTGTTGCCGCAGGAGCCGAACCGCGTCTCGCGGCAGCGGCATTGACTTCTTGCGTGGAAGTGGGCGTCTTGGGCTCGGGCATCTCGGTCAACAACTCCTTCGGCACCATCACCACCGCGCGGACGCCGCCGTAGGGAGAGGTGCTGTCGATGGCGACCGTGAACCCGAACCGCGCACACAGGGCACCGATCACCGCGAAACCGAACGCGGGAGGGTTGCCGAGCTCCGAAACGCTCACCGCGGACCCGCTGGACAGCAGAGCGGTGGCGTTCGTCCGTTCTTCCTCGCTCATGCCGACACCGGCGTCGTCGATCACGATGCAGATGCCCCGGGGCACCGTCCGCACCTCGACCTCGACCATGGTGGACGGCTCGGAATAGCTGGTCGCGTTGTCGAGCAGCTCGGCCACCGTCAGCGCGATCGGTTCGACGGCACGGCTGGTCACCGCGAAATCGACCCGTGAGGCGATTTCGATGCGCTGGTAGTGCCGGATACGGCCCTGCGCTCCGCGGATCACGTCATAGACCGATGCAGCCTCCCGCTGCCGGCCAAGCCACCCGCCGCACAGCACAGCAATGGACTGTGCACGCCGGTTGAATTGCGAGTTCATGTGGTCGATGCCCAGCATGTCCCGCAACACGGCCGAGTCGCCGTACTTCTTCTGCAGCCCGGAGATGGCCCGCTGCTGCTCCGCGGCGAGGCCTTGAAGGGTCCGCATGGCCGACTTCAGTACGGTGTTTGTGGCCTCCTCCGCCTCTTCCTTGGCCTGGCGGACCACCTCGTCGTAGCCGCTGCGCAGCTCGGTGACGGTGGACTCGAGGTCGGCGGCCCTGCCCTGCGATGCGGTCAGCTCACCTTGGAGGCCCTGCTTTTGACGACGTAGCGCCTTGATCGTTTTTCGCTGGCGAGTGAATACCGTGGCGGCGACAGCGACGCCGACGGCAAGCGCCCAGACTGTCGGATCCTGCCAAAAATTCGTCATGTGACTCTCTATTGAGCGGCTGGAGTCCAGCTCTCGAATCTGTCCAAGCGGACCCTCGGCTGTGGGCAGACGTCACCGCCCGGAGAGCCCCCCTGGCTGTAGCCATGCCAAGGCGAAAGCGCACGTGGCATGTGCACGTGAGCGTATCACCAGACGATCATGAAGCTCTGTCAAGTCCGCCACGTCGTCGCCCCGCTGGCGAGAAATGCATGTTCATGTCAGTGAGGGAGGTGTGCCTGCGAGGTGGAGGCCCGCAGTGGCGGAGCGCGCACCATGCCGCTCAGTCGTGTGGCACCTGGGTTCTTGCGGCTCTTCGGCGCATCTCGCCATGTAGCGGGCTGACGCAGCGATGCGGAGCAGGGCGAGTGTCATCCGGCCAACAAGCTTTCCCAGGGCACAAGATGGCCGATTCGAGAGCGGGCCACGGACAGATACACGAGCTGCGACTCAGGACATGTGACGCAGCCTCACGGTCTGGGCTTCCTTGCCGCCAGCAGCCTGTCCAGAACGCGGCGACGCGAGCGACCGAGGGGGAAGCGCCCCCGTGAAGACCGCGTCACCCCGTGATCGCTGACCCGCCCGACTGCGATCTGCACGGACGCCCCGCCTGGACGCCGGTACGCCACCAGACGGCGCATCGAGCCGGACGCGTGTGCTGAAGCAGGTGTGGGCCGAGCTTGTTGGCAGGTGCGGGATCGGATCACGCTGTCATGGGTCGGCATTTCTCGCAGTTCGGCGGCCCGGGAATGTCGAGAACGTGCCACCGGCTCCGTCCCAGGGGTATCAGAGGCCACCACCGGCCGCACGAGAATGAAGGAGAATCCGTCATGGCGATTCAGCGGATGGACAACGTCGGCATCGTCGTCGAGGACCTGGACGCCGCCGTCGCGTTCTTCGTGGAGCTCGGAATGGAGCTGGAGGGCAGGGCGGAGGCCGAGGGCCTTTTCGCCGACCAGTGCACCGGACTCGACGGCGTCCGCTGTGACATCGCGATGGTCCGGACCCCGGACGGTCACAGCCGGCTCGAGCTGGCGACGTACCGCAGCCCCGAGGCGATCAGCGCAGGGCCGCGCAACCGGCCGCACAACATCCTGGGCACGCACCGCGTGATGTTCGCCGTCGACGACATCGAGGACACCGTTGCCCGCCTGCGCCCTCACGGCGCCGAACTGGTCGGCGAGATCGCCCGGTTCGAGGACAGCTATCGGCTCTGCTACATCCGCGGCCCGGAGGGCATCATCGTCGGACTGGCCGAGCAACTGTCCTGAGGAGGAGGAAGCGGCCCCCGCAGCCGGACGCGATCTTCGAGGTTCGGATTCCCGCGGCCGGTCAGGGCTGGTCAGGTGTCCGGGTGGGCATCTGTCTTCAGCCCCCACGCACTGCCTGAGCAGCCTGCCGGGAACGGAGGGAAGCGGTGGCCCTTGACGTCGGTGCTCCAGTGGTGGGCCGCACCGCAGTCACAGGCGTAGATCCCGCTCTCGGGCACGATCTCGCCCGGGTGCCATGTCGTCTGCGCGTCGCTCATACCTTCCGGTGTACGTCGCTCTGCCCGCTCTCGCGACTCGGGCGGGGCGTGGGCCGGGCGGGTGGCGGTACCTGCCGGGCCTGTGCGCTACGGCTGCTGCTCGTCGGGCAGCTGTGGAGCACCGCGGCCCCCTGTCAGGGGCTGACGCGGTCACCCCAGCCGAAAGTGGCGGCGTAGGCCCTCCGAACCGCTTCTCCGCCTCGGCCACCCCTGATGCGGATGATGGTCAGCGCGAGGATGAACCAGGCGGTGAAGCACCCCGCGACGATCAGAGTCCAGCGAGGTCCGGAGAAACCGGCAGTGACGACCAGGGCGATGATCGTGACGGCCAGGCCGATATGACCGCCGCCGATGTCCGTGCTGGATCTGCCGCCGCCCGCCATCAGGGTCTCCCGCCAAAGATCATGCCCGTCCTGTGCCGGAGCAGGCTACGGAGCGCTGTTCCGGCGGCGGACTGGCCTGCCGTGGCGGGATCTGCCCTCCCGCTTCGGCACGTGGAAATCTGTCTATGACCGTCACCGCAGGTGGTCAACGGCGTACGCCCCGTCGAACATCCCTCGATCTTCACAGCAGAGCCCTCACAACCATGAGCACCGACATCGCGACCGCCACCACGGTCAGGCACAGCAGGGTGGCCCACCTGCGCCGCACGTTTTCCGGCATGCTGGCGGTGAAATCAGCTCGCTTCGGCTTGTTCGGGTCGTAAACAACACCCACCAGCCCCGTCGGCTCGGTCGACAGCCCACGCCGCCACAAGGTGTGCTCGTCCCCGTTCGCCGCGAGATATCCGTACTGCACATCGATCCTGCCGTCGCGAGGAATCGTCCGCGGACCGGTCAGAACACTGCCGGCCCGATTCGCGCTGAGGGTAGCTGTCGCCTTCAACCGGCTCCGCGAACAGGCGGACTCCTGGTTCAACTTGACCCGTCGGACAGGCTCCGGTCCGGGCGTGGCTAGACGCTGCCCCTGTCGGAGCCGGCACGACAGCAGAAGTCCGCGTCGGGCCTGACCTGTTGTCAGGCCCGAGAGCTACCGTTGAGGGGTCTTCCCGAGGGGGATTGCACCACATCAGGTGCTGCTGAAGAGGGGGTACGGGTGAAGGTTGTCAGTACGGCAGTTGGGGTACTGCTCCTGGCTCTCGCTGCGGGATGCGGCGAGGACGACTCCTCGAAGCCCGAGACCGCTGACTACGCGGCCTACGGGGCGCGTTCCTGCGCTACCTGGTTCACTTACATGGGCGACGAGGACCGATTCGTGGGCGCCGAGTGGTTGTTGCGCAAGGTGATGGCCGCGAACGGCACCGAGGAGAACGTGGGCTCCGATTCGATGACCGTCGAGCAGTTCATGGAGGGGATAACCGAGGCGTGCGGTCAGGCGGCAATGGACACGCGCCTCGAGACGGTGGCGGATGATGTGTTCGCCGCAAACGAGGACTCCTGAGGCAGCGGCCTGTCACGCGCGGTATTCAGACCGGGCTCATGACACACCGAGCTCGGTGAGGATGTCGGCGACGTCCCTGTCCTGCTCAGTGAGATAGCTGGAGAACTCGAGGCCCGTCATGAAAGCGTCGGTCCAGCCGTGCTTGGTCAGTTCGGCCTTCCACTCCGCGG
Organism: Streptomyces sp. NPDC091387; assembly: GCF_044756945.1. Taxonomy (NCBI): domain Bacteria; kingdom Bacillati; phylum Actinomycetota; class Actinomycetes; order Kitasatosporales; family Streptomycetaceae; genus Streptomyces; species Streptomyces sp. NPDC091387. Next base: position 214,650 of record NZ_JBIVTZ010000008.1, read on the forward strand.
AGTCGTGCATCGCGGTCAGCGAGTCGATCCAGACCTTCCGCTCGGCGCCGCTGATGCCGGGGGGTGCGACGATTCCGCGCCAGTTGGTGAAGACCAGGTCGATACCCGAGGACTTCAGCGTCGGGGTGCCCTTGAGGACATCGATCGGCTGCTCGCTGGTCACCGCGAGCACCCGCACCTGCCCCGCCTCGATCTGTTCGATGAACTCACCGAAACCGCTGACGCCGAAGGCGATCTTGTTCTTGAGGATCGACGGGAGCAGCTCACCACCGCCGTCGTAGCTGATGTATTCGACCTTCTTCGGGTCGATGCCGACCGTCTTGGCGAGCTGCATCGAAAGGAGGTGGTCCGGTCCGCCGACCGAGGAGCCGCCCCCGACAGCGATGGCCTTGGGGTTCGCCTTCCAGGCGGTGACGAGATCGCTGATCGACTTGTACGGGGAGTCCTTGGGCACGACGATCGCGCCCGCCTCCTCCATCATCCTGGCGATCGGTGTGGTGTCGGCGAGCGTCGCGTTCGACTGCGAGGTGTACGAGGCACCCACGACTCCCAGCCCCATCTGCATGGCGAGGTTGCCGTTGCCCCGTTCGCTCACGGTGCGCTGCAGACCGACCGTGCCGCCGGCGCCCGGAAGGTTGAACACCTCGACGCCGGAAGCGATCTTGGTGTCCTCCAGCACCTTGGCCGCCGCACGTGCCGCGGTGTCGTACCCGCCGCCCGGAGTGTTGGGGACCATGATCCGCAGACCGGTCACGGTCGCACCGCTCTGGCCCGTCTCGTTCTCGCCGGTGGCGCCGCAGGCGCATATCACCAGCATGGACACGGCGGTCAGGGCGCTGACGACAGCGACTCTGCGAGTTCTCATGGTTTGTCCCTTCCACTTCGGACATTCGGGCGCCATGATTATGTGACGTTTGAGACACCGCGTCTGCGTTGTGTCGGCATTGAAGATTGAGTTGATTGTGGTCACAACTTTTCGCCGTCATACCCTCGCGGGCGAGCTGCTGGTGCTCCAGCTCTCCTTCATCGTTGTGGTGCCGATGGCGGTCGCCGCCGTCTCGCTGACCAAGTCGGAAGCGACGTTCGACCGGGGCGGGGCTCGGCGGATCACCGCGCTCGCCGAGCAACTGGCAGGTCACCCCCTGGTGTCCGGTCAGCTCGGCCGGTCGGCGCCGGGCGAGACGCTCGCTCCCCTCCTCCGGACCACGCAGACCCAGTCGGGCGTCACCTCCGTCACCATCGCCGACGGCAGGGGCCGCGTCGTCAGCTCGACGAACCCCACACTGATCGGTACAAGGCTGTCGCTCGGCCCAGGCGTCGCCGACGCCCGCGGCTGGTCGGGGGAGCTGGGCCCGGACGGTGACCGCGAACTGGTGGCCCAGGTGCCGGTGCTCAAAACGGCTCAGCCCCACCTCGGCCGGCCTCTCGGTACGGTGATGATCGGTGAGACGTCACCGACGGTACGGCAGCGGCTGAGTGGCGCGTCATCGGATCTGCTCGTCTGCCTCGGCATCGCGAGCGGGCTCGGCCTGATCGGATCGTGGCTGCTGGCCCGGCTTACCAAACGCCAGATCCTCGGTCTGGTGCCACGGGAGATCGCGGGGCTCGCCGAGCACCGCGAGGCCATGCTGTCCGCGATCGCGGAAGGCGTGATCGCCCTCGACCCGCAGTTGCGGCTCACTCTGGTGAACGAGGTCGGCAGGGAGTTGCTCGATCTGCCCGATCACTGTGTGGGAATGAGCCTGGCCGACCTCCGCATCGAGGGCCGGCTGCACGACGTACTCGCCGGACCCCCCGGTGAGACCGAGCAGCGCGACGAAGTCGTCATACACCGGAGCCGAGTGCTGGTGCTGAACCGGATGACCGTCACCAAGGACGGCCGCCGGCTCGGCTCGGTCACGACCTTGCGGGACCGTACCGAACTGGCACAGCTGGAACGCGAGATCGGCTCGTTCCGCAGCTCCGCCGAACTGCTGCGCGCGCAGGCCCACGAGTTCGCCAATCAGCTGCACACGATCTCCGGGCTGATCCAGATCGGCAGGCACGACGATGTGGTGCAGTACGTCCGCGCGCTGAGCCGACACCGCCAGTCGCTGGACACGACCCTGACCACACGGGTCCGTGACATGGCGGTCGGCGCCCTGCTGATGGCGAAGTCCTCGCTCGCGGCCGAACGGAAGGTCGTGCTGCGCGTCTCGGAGGACACGGCGCTCGACCGGCTGGCGCCGGAGGACTCGGTGGACGTTGCGACGGTGATCGGCAACCTCGTCGACAACGCCGTCGACGCCGCGGCGGCGGGCGCCGACCATCACGAGGCGTGGGTGGAGGTCGCATTGCGGCAGGACACATCCAGCGTGGAGATCGTGGTACGCGATTCGGGTCCGGGCGTGACCCCCGAGCTCGCCCAGCAGGTCTTCCTGCACGGTTTCACCACGAAGGCCGCCCAGGAGGGGGAGCGCGGCATCGGGCTGGCGCTCACCCGGCTAGTCTGCGAGCGCCGGAGCGGCGAGGTCGCGGTGACCAACACGCCCGACGGTGCCATGTTCACCGCGAGAATGTCCGTCGACCACCTGTCCGCCGCGGCACCGGAAGGAGCTTCCCGATGATCGACGTACTGGTCGTCGACGACGACTTCATGGTGGCAAGCATCCACCAGGCGTACGTCGACCGCGTCGATTCCTTCCGGGTCGTCGGGACGGCGAACACCGGCGAGCAGACGATCAAAGCCGTCGGTGAACTGCGGCCCGACCTGGTCCTGCTCGATCTCCATCTTCCGGACATGTTCGGCCTGGACATCATTCCCCGCCTGCGGGCCGACGGGCACGACTGCGACTTCATGGTGATCAGCGCCTCGCGCGAGGCCGACGCGGTCCGCCGCTCCGTCCGCCAGGGCGTGGTCAACTACCTGCTGAAGCCGTTCGACTTCGACGACCTGCACCCTCGCCTCCTGCAGTACGCCACCCAGCGCAACAGCCTGCTCACCGCGGTCGTCAGAGGCCAGGCCGACGTGGACCGGGCACTGACCGGGGGCCATTCGCCGGCCTTGAGTGTCATGCTGCCGAAGGGCTTGAGCGTGGAGACCTCGAAGCTGATCGAACGCACGCTGTGCGGTGCCGACGGAACGCTGTCCGCCGCCGAGTGCGCGGCCCGGACCGGCGTCTCACGGGTCAGCGCCCGTCGTTACCTCGAATACTTCCACGACACCGGCCGCGCCGAACTGTCCCTGCGGTACGGAGCCGCCGGCAGACCCGAGCGCCGCTACGGCTGGCTCGCCTGAGCGCGCTCGCGCCGTACGACTCCTGGCCGGAACCGTCCGATGTGCTGCCCGGAGCGACAACGACCCGGCGCGGCAGTGGCGTTGCCCGCAACGAGCCCCTGAGTGCTGAAGCCGTGCGGGGCAGAAGGATCTCCATCGCGGCCCGCGCGGTACAGGGCCTCGGTGCCGCGATGGCAGCCTCGAACACCCTCGCCCTCATCGCCACCAACTTCGAGGAGGGCGCCTCGCGGACCCGGGCCCTGAGCGTGTACTCGGCCACCACGGCGACCGGCTCGTCCACCGGACTGATCCTCGGAGGCAACCTCACCCCCGAGGCGTCGTGGCGCTGGGTGCGGTACGTCAACGTGCCCATCGGCCCGGCCGTCGTGATCCTCGCACCTCTCTACGTGCGCGAGCCCGAGCGGCACCCGGGACGCGTCGACATCGCGGGCATGGCGACGGCGACCCTCGGCCTGGGCGGCCTCGTCCTCTCCGTCTCAGCCGCCCGCGGCCGCCGGGGACCCCGTCGGCCGTGCGATCTCCGCGATCAGCCCTGCGCGGTCGATGGCGTCGCTCCCGGTGGCCGGGACGGTGCAGGCGTACGCGCCTGCCACCGAGCCGTAGAGAGCGCAGCGGCCCAGGTCCTCGCCCGTCAGCCGGCCGAAGAGGAAGCCGGCGGCGAAGGCGTCGCCCGCCCCGTTGGAGTCGACCACCGGCCTTCGCGGCTCGACCACCGGAACATGGGCCAGTCCGTCGGCGGTCAGCAGGTACGCGCCCTCGGCCCCCGCGGTGGCGATCACGGCCTCGGCCCGTCCCCGTTCCAGGATCCGGCGCATCGTCTTCTCCTTGTCGGCCAGGGCGGCCGTGGACACGAAGACGATGTCCGCGCCGTAGGCGAACGGCTCGTGGTACGGGTTCTCGCCGTCCCAGTCGTGGAGATCGGTGGAGACGGTGACACCCGCTTCGCGCAGTTGGGGAAGGGCGAAGGCGCACGGATACGTGATGCTGACGTGTGCGTGGCGGCTCGCCGACGCCAGGGAGCGGACCAGGTCCTCGGGCAGGCGGTCGGACTCCCGGGAGCGGCTGTCGTCGTAGAGGGAGAGCCGCCGCCCGTCGGGGCCGACGAGGTTGACGGCCCGCTTCGTCCCGCCGGGCAGGGGCACTTCGGTGAACCCGATGCCGTGGTCCCGGTGGAACGCCCGGACGAGGTCGCCGCTGGGGTCGTCCCCGATCATGTCGAGGTGATGTGTGCGCAGCCCCAGCGCGCTCAGGCCCAGGGCCACGAAGTCGCCGGTCTGTCCGGCGCGGGTCTCGATGCCCGGCCGGATCATGTAGCTGTCCGCGTACGGGAGCGGCAGCTCGGGGACGTACACGATCGTGTCGACGCCCGACCCTCCCAGGACGAGGACGTCGTACTCGCTGCTCATCGCTGTTCCTCTCGCACACGAGGGGCGGACCGGTAACTACCTTTGATCGCACGTGAGTCAATCAGCCCACACCGATCCGGGCAAGAAATTGCAGAGTATTTCAGCAACACCTTGCGGTCCGCCCGGGACACAGCCGTCGTTCCACCTCGCCGGACCCCGTGCGCGAGGCCCTCTCATGATTCAGTTGGCCGGCAGCCGCTGATTTCGATCCATCGCCAAAAGAATCGGCCGGCGATGTCGAGAACCCGTGACCGGCTCCGTCCCCGCAGTGAACGCGACCGAAAGAACGGTTCGCACCAGCGCCGAGGAGAACACCATGGCCAAGTACCTGCTTCTGAAGCACTACCGCGGCGCCCCGGCCGCAGTCAACGACGTGCCCATGGACCGGTGGACGCCGGAGGAGGTCTCGGCCCACATGCAGTACATGAACGACTTCGCGGCCCGGCTGGAGGGGACCGGCGAGTTCGTCGACGGCCAGGCGCTCGCCCCCGAGGGGACGTTCGTCCGGTACGACGGCGAGGGCCGCCCGCCGGTCACCGACGGGCCGTTCGCCGAGACCAAGGACCTCATCGCGGGCTGGATGGTGATCGACGTCGACAGCTACGAGCGCGCCGTCGAGCTGGCCGGGGAGCTGTCGGCCGCCCCCGGGGCGGGCGGGAAGCCGATCCACGAGTGGCTCGAGCTGCGCCCGTTCCTGTCCGCGCCGCCCACCATCACGGAGTGACCTCGCCGATGGACGGGGCCCTGCTCCGGAGCCTCACACCGAGCGTGCTCGGTATCCTCGTCCGCCGCGGAGCCGACTTCGCGGCGGCCGAGGACGCCGTGCAGGACGCGCTGGCCGAGGCCGTCCGCGTCTGGCCGGCCGACCCGCCGCGGGACCCGAAGGGCTGGCTGGTCACCGTGGCCTGGCGCCGGTTCCTCGACGCGGCGCGGGCGGACACCGCCCGCCGCCGGCGTGAGGAGCTCGTCGACGAGGGGCCGGCGCCCGGACCCGCGTCCGCGGTGGACGACACGCTCCAGCTCTACTTCCTGTGCGCCCACCCGTCGCTGACGCCGTCGTCCGCCGTCGCGCTCACGCTGCGCGCCGTCGGAGGGCTGACCACCCGCCAGATCGCCCAGGCCTACCTGGTGCCCGAGGCGACCATGGCGCAGCGCATCAGCCGGGCCAAGCGCACCGTCTCCGGTGTGTCGTTCGACCGGCCGGGCGATGTCGCCACCGTGCTGCGCGTCCTCTACCTGGTCTTCAACGAGGGTTACTCCGGTGACGTCGACCTCGCGGCCGAGGCCATCCGGCTCACCCGGCAGCTCGCGGCCGCGATCGACCACCCCGAGGTGGCGGGGCTGCTCGCGCTGATGCTGCTCCACCAGGCCCGGCGCGCCGCCCGGACCACGCCCGACGGCAGCCTGGTTCCGCTGGCCGAGCAGGACCGCGGCCGGTGGGACACCGAGTCGATCGCCGAGGGGGTCGAGATCCTCCAGGCGGCCCTCGCCCGCGACCGGTTGGGCGAGTTCCAGGCCCAGGCGGCCGTCGCGGCACTCCACGCCGACGCACCCACCGCCGAGGAGACCGACTGGGTCCAGATCGTCGAGTGGTACGACGAACTCGTCCGGCTGACCGGCAGCCCGGTCGCCCGGCTCAACCGTGCCGTGGCCGTCGGCCAGGCCGACGGGCCCCGCGCAGGCCTGGCGGCGCTCGCGGAGCTGGACGACTCACTGCCCCGGTACGCCGCGGTGGCCGCGTACCTCCATGAGGGCGACGGCGACCACGCGACGGCGGCACGGCTGTACGCAGAGGCGGCCCGGAAGGCGACCAATCTCGCCGAGCGCGACCACCTGACGTACCGGGCGGCCCAGCTCAACACCCGCCGCTCCGGTTGCTGACGCGAGGCCGGCCGACGCCCGGCGGCGCGGTTCAGTGCGCGGTCAGCGTCATCTCGAACGAGTACCTGGACGCCCGGTAGAGGTGTGAGCCGAACTCCACCGGCCGCCCCGCGTCCCCGAGGACCGTGCGCTTCATGGTGAGCAGGGTGCCGCCGCGGGTCTCGTCCAGCAGCCTGGACTCCGCCGCGGTGGCCCGGCGTGCCCCGATGGTCTGGTCGGCGGTCCGCAGGGCGATGCCGGCCCGCCTGAGGAGTTCGTAGAGGCCGTGACCGGTGACTTCCTCCTCGGTCAGCCTCAGGAGGTCCGCCGGCAGGTGGTTCTCCATGACCGCTATGGGCTCGTCGTCCGCGTAACGCAGCCTGCGCAGCGCCACGGTGTCCGTGCCGGGTTCGAGCTTGAGGGCGGCCGCGACCTCGGCGGAGGCGGGCACGGTCCGCAGCGACAGCAATTCGGTGCGCGGCCGCCGGCCGTCGCGCCTGAGGTCCTCGAACAGGCTGGACAGCTCGATCTGCCTGCGGACCCGGTTGTTGACGACCTGGGTGCCCACTCCCCGCTTGCGTGCGAGCAGCCCCTTGTCGACCAGGTGCTGCATGGCCTGGCGCATGGTCGGGCGGGAGAGCCCGAACTGGTCCGCGAGAGCGATCTCGTTCTCCAGCCGCGTCCCCGGTGCCAGCGTGCCGGACTCGATGAGTTGTTGAAGCTGCTGCGCGACCTGGAAGTACAGCGGCACCGGGCTGCCTCGGTCGATGGTGATCAGCCTGGTGATCGACTCCATGTGGGCTCCTCAAGACGTTGTGCCACGCGCTCAGTATGCCGCACATTCGACTCAAGCTCTGTACGTATTTATGTCAGAACAAATACGGGAAGGGGCCCACACCTGCCCACCCCGCGCCCGCGCGGTGGCGCCTCAGCCGGCCAGCTCGCCCAGCAGCTCCCAGGTCCGGCGCCGGTCGGCGTCGCCGGCCAGGTCCGTCCCCGAGAACACCACCTCCGTGGCCCCGGCGTCCCGGTAGCGCTGCACCTCGGCGGCGACCGTCCGCTCGTCGCCGATCACGGCCACGTCGGCGGCGCGCCGGCCCCCGGACAGTTCCACCACCCGTGCGTAGGACGGGATCTGCTCGTAGAACGCGAGCTGTTCGGTCGCCGCCTCGCGTGCGGCGTCGGGGTCGCCGGTGACCACGCCGTGCACGAGCGCCACGATCCGGGGCGCGGGGCGGCCCGCCTCGCGCGCGGCCGCGGTGACCGCCGGGACGATGTGCTCGGACAGGGCGCGGGGACCGGCGAGATACGGCAGGATCCCGTCGGCCAGTTCGCCGCTGACGCGCAGCGCCTGCGGACCCATCGCGGCGACGAGCAGGGGCACGCCCGCCTCCGCTCCGGCCACGCGGGCGGGGACCGGAGTGGTCGCGGTGAGCAGTTCGCCGTGGAAGTCGGCGCTGCCGGTCTCGGTGAGCTGCCGCAGTGCGGTGAGGAACTCCCGCAGCCGGGCGATGGGCCGCTCGAAGGGGATGCCGAAGCCCGCCTCGGTCAGCAGCTTGGTGCCGAGCGCTAGTCCCAGGTGGTACCGGCCGTGCGTGGCCGCCTGCGCGGTCTGGGCCTGGCTGGAGACGAGCAGGGGGTGGCGGCCGAAGACGGGGATCGCGGACGTGCCCACGTCGATGCCCGGCACTTCCCGCCCGACGATCGCGGCGAGCTGGGGCGAGTCCGCCCCGAAGGTCTGCCCGAACCAGGCGGACCGCAGCCCCGCGGACGCGGCCTCCCGGGCAAGCCGCACGGTCGCGTCGATCTGGTTGTCGGCGCCGGTGGCGCTGATTGCTACTCCAACAGTCATGTCACTTCAGAACCGGGCGAGTTGGGCGCGCATTCCGTCGGGTGTGTGACGAGTTCATGTCTGCCGTGTGTACGCGCCCGAGCCGGAACGGTCCAGGCGAGAGGCCCTGGAGAAGCACCATTTGGATGATCAAAACAGCAGCGGGTTACCATATGAGCGCCCCCTAGCTCGAAAGATAAACCTGTGACTGTCAATGACGACTCGTTCACCAACTGGAAGAACCGCGAGGAGATCGCGGAGTCGATGATCCCGATCATCGGGAAGCTGCACCGGGAGCGGGACGTCACCGTCCTGCTGCACAGCCGCTCCCTGGTGAACAAGTCGGTGGTCAGCATCCTCAAGACCCACCGGTTCGCCCGGCAGATCGCCGGTGAGGAACTCTCGGTCACCGAGACGCTGCCCTTCCTGAAGGCGCTCGCCGCCCTCGACCTCGGCCCTTCCCGGATCGACATCGGGATGCTCGCCGCGATGTACCGGACCGACGACCGCGGTCTCTGCGAGGCGGAGTTCACCGCCGGGGCCGTCGCCGGTGCCACGGGGGACGACAAGATCGAGCGCCGCGAGCCGAGGGACGTCGTCCTCTACGGATTCGGCCGCATCGGCCGCCTCCTCGCCCGGCTGCTCATCGAGAAGGCCGGTTCCGGCAACGGCCTGCGGCTGCGCGCCATCGTCGTCCGCAAGGCGGCCGGCCAGGACATCGTCAAGCGCGCCTCACTGCTGCGCCGCGACTCGATCCACGGCCAGTTCCAGGGCACGATCACCGTCGACGAGGCCAACAACAAGATCATCGCCAACGGCAACGAGATCAAGGTCATCTACTCCGACGACCCGACGACGGTGGACTACACCGCGTACGGGATCAAGGACGCCGTCCTCATCGACAACACCGGCAGGTGGCGCGACCGCGAGGGACTGTCGCAGCACCTGCGCCCCGGCGTCGCCAAGGTCGTCCTCACCGCGCCGGGCAAGGGCGACGTCCCCAATGTCGTCCATGGCGTCAACCACGACATGATCAAGCCGGACGAGCAGATCATCTCCTGCGCCTCCTGCACCACCAACGCGATCGTCCCGCCACTGAAGGCGATGGCGGACGAGTACGGCGTCCTGCGCGGTCACGTGGAGACGATCCACTCGTTCACCAACGACCAGAACCTGCTGGACAATTACCACAGCTCCGACCGTCGCGGCCGCTCGGCGCCGCTCAACATGGTGATCACCGAGACCGGCGCGGCGTCGGCCGTTGCCAAGGCGCTGCCCGACCTCGACGCGACGATCACCGGAAGCTCGATCCGGGTCCCGGTGCCGGACGTCTCGATCGCGATCCTCAGCCTGAAACTGGGGCGCGAGACCAACCGCGCCGAGGTCCTCGACCACCTCCGCGAGGTGTCGCTCACGTCGCCGCTCAAGCGCCAGATCGACTTCACCACCGCCCCGGACGCGGTCTCCAGCGACTTCATCGGCTCGCGCCACGCCTCGATCGTCGACGCCGGCCCCACCCAGGTCGACGGCGACAACGCGATCCTCTACCTCTGGTACGACAACGAGTTCGGCTACTCCTGCCAGGTCGTCCGGGTCGTCCAGCACGTCTCCGGGGTGGAGTACCCGACCTTCCCCGTCCCCGTGCTCTGACCCCGCCGTCCCACCCCGTGTGCGGGCAGCCCTGGAGCTGCCCGCACACGGGACCGGTCGCGCGGACTACCGGGCCGGTGCCGTGTGCGGCGCCGGGGCGTAGCCCGTGGCCCGGGTGGTGAACGTCCCCCGTCCCTGGGTCCGGCTGCGCAGCCGGGTCGCGTAACCGAACAGTTCGGCCAGCGGCACGGTCGCCGTGATCACCGCCGTACCGGGCCGCGCGGTGGAGCCGGACACCTGGCCACGCCGTGCGGCCAGGTCGCCGAGCACCCCGCCGACGGCGTCGTCGGGCACGGTGACCGTGACCTCGGCCACCGGTTCCAGCAGCACCATCGCGCAGCCGCGCAGCGCCTCCCGGAGCGCGAACCGCCCGGCGGTGCGGAAGGCCAGTTCCGAGGAGTCCTTGGGATGGGTGGCGCCATCGGTCAGCGTCACCCGCACCCCGGTCACCGGATGCCCGCCCACGGGACCCTCGACCAGGGCGTCCCGGCAGCCGGCCGCCACCGCCCGGACGTACTCCTGCGGCACCCGGCCTCCGACGACGGCCGAGCGGAACACGAACTCCGCCCCGCCCTCACCGCCTTGACCGCTCTCGGCCCCCAACGGCTGCACGTCGAGGACGACATGGGCGAACTGCCCGGCCCCGCCGTCCTGCTTGACGTGCCGGTAGACCAGACCCGACACACCGCGCACGACCGTCTCCCGGAAGGCGACCTGCGGCCGCCCGACCCGGACCTCCAGACCGTGGGCACGGCGGATCTTCTCCGCCGCCACCTCCAGATGGAGTTCGCCCATGCCCGAGAGCACGGTCTGACCCGTCTCGGCGTCCGTCCGCACCGTCAGCGACGGGTCCTCCTCGGCCAGCCGCGCCAGTGCCGACATCAGCCGCTCCGTGTCGGTGCTCCGGGCGGCCTCGACCGCCACCGACACGACCGGATCGGCCACCGTGGGCGGTTCGAGGACCAGCGGGGCATCCGGCGCGCACAGGGTGGCGCCGGCGCGGGCGGCCTTGAGACCGATCACCGCGACGATGTCCCCGGCCACCGCCTCGTCCACATCGACGTGCCGGTCCGCCTGGACCCGCAGGATCCGGCCGACGCGCTCGCTGCGCCGCGCACCCGCGTCCAGCACGGTGTCCCCCTTCCTGAGCGTGCCCGAATACACCCGCAGACTGGTCAGCCGTCCCGTGGCGGTCGCGGTCACCTTGAACGCCAGCGCGGCGAACGGAGCCGCCGGATCAGCGGCCCGCTCCTGCACCGTGTCGCCGAGTGTGCCGCGTACCGGCGGCACGTCCAGCGGAGAGGGCAGATAGGCCACGACCGCCTCCAGCAGCGGTTCGATACCGCGGTTGCGGTAGGCCGAGCCGCACAGCACGACGACACCCTCACCGCCGCGGGTCAGACCGCGCAACGCCGAGGCCAGCGTCCGTTCGGAGAGCGTGGACCGTGCGCAGAACTCCTCCAGGGCGACCGGATGGAGCTCCGCCACCGTCTCCTCCAGCAGCCGTCGGCGCCGTTGTGCTTCCTCCCGCAGCGCATCGGGCACCTCCCTCTCCTCGTACGTGTCACAGCCGTCGGCCCACACCAGGGCCCGCATGCGCACCAGGTCCACCACGCCGGTGAACCGCTCCTCGTCCCCGATCGGAAGCTGGACGACCAACGGGACCGTGTGCAGCCGCTCCCGGATCGACGCGACCGCCGCGTCGAGGTCGGCCCCCACGCGGTCGAGCTTGTTGACGAACGCGATACGCGGCACCGCGTGCCGGTCGGCCTGGCGCCACACCGACTCGCTCTGCGGCTCCACGCCCGCGACCGCGTCGAACACCGCGATCGCACCGTCGAGCACCCGCAGCGAACGCTCGACCTCGTCGGCGAAGTCGACGTGCCCCGGGGTGTCGATCAGATTGATCCGGTGGCCCGCCCACGTACAACTCACCGCGGCGGCGAAGATGGTGATGCCCCGGTCGCGTTCCTGCGGGTCGAAGTCGGTGACGGTCGTCCCGTCGTGGACCTCGCCGCGCTTGTGGGTGGTGCCGGTGGCGTAGAGGATCCGTTCGGTGACGGTCGTCTTGCCGGCGTCGACGTGGGCGAGGATGCCCAGGTTGCGAACGCCGTTCAGCGTGCTGGTGGGATGACGGTTCGATTCGGTACGCACGGTCCGTGGCCCTTCGGGATGATCCGGAAGAAGACGGCGCGATCCCCGGACGACGAGGCCTGGGTCCAGGCCCGCGGAACCCTTGACCGCGGCACGCCGCAGGGGGCGTCGCCGCGATGACGGTCCGTCAAGGAACGCACAGGGCTCAGGTGTTCGTCACGGGTGTCCGGGGCAGGCCGCGCAGCCGGCGCCGGGCCGGGGTGGACACCAGGATCACCTCGTACCGCGACAGGGGAACGACGACAGCGGTGCGGTAGCGCACGGCAGGCCTCCCCCCACTGGTCACGGTGCGCGCCGGGACGTGCTGGGCGGCGCGCGATTTCGTGGCGAGTCTAGGGAAGCGGGTACGGGCGGGGGAACCGGTTTTCCGCAGGAGGCCGATGCTGTCGCCGGGCCGTGGCCGTCCGGGGACAGGTCCGTGTCACGGAGAGGGGAACCGCGAGGCATCCCCGGCGGTGTCGCGGCGAAGGGCGCCGGCAGACGTTCGGGGCTTCCAGGTCCTGCGGCACCGCCGGAGCGCGCTCCGGCCGCAGCCGCGCCACTCGGCGGGCGAGACGCCGGCGCCCCGACCGCCCCGGGTGATCAGCGCGTTCACGGGCGTATGGGGGTCCAGGGCCATCGTCCGGGCCAGCAGGACACCGATCACCAGCGGAGCCAGGGTGACGGCCAGCGTGGTGCCGGCACTGGTGACGTGCTGGATGCGGGGGCGCGGTGCGTCGGGAGCCATGGTCCCATTCGAGCAGTCACGGACCGGTGCCGGATCGGTCTGCGTACTCAGTCCCGGCGGCCCGGGTACTCACCCGGGCCGTGCGGCGCCCCCGCGGGAGCGCCTATGCCGTGGTGCCGGGGCCGGAACCCGTGCCCGAGGCGGCCTTGATGCCCTTGGTGATGTCGTCCAGGACGGACAGGGCGGGTGCCTTGGCGTTGATGTCGAAGCCCGAACGGACGACGATCAGCATGTTCTTGGCATGGGGGGAGGGGAAGGCCAGCGACTCGACGTACCCGTCGTCGCCGTCCTTCGTCACGACCTTCCAGCGCACCCGGTAGCCCTGCTGGCCGGCCACCGTGACCGCCTCGGACTTCAGCTCCTGGTGCGAGGTGATGCCGCCGTAGATCTTCTCGCCGTACGATTCCTTCGCGTTGGTGGCGATGTCCTTCTCGGCCGTCGCCTTCGCGGTCTTGGTGCTCAGCTTCAGCGCCTCGGCCGGTACGGAGAACACTCCGCCGCGGACGCACGTCTGCTTGGTGTCCCCGGGGCAGGCGTACGAACCGGTGGTCACTCCCGCGCCCATGCCCGACTCGCCCTTCCAGCCGTCAGGGACCGGGATGCTGATTCCGCTCGCCAGGTCCGTCGCGTAGCCGTCCTCGGTCTGCGGCTGCTCGGGGTTCTCGTTCCCGCCGCCGTTGCCGCCACCGCTGCCGCCCGGTGCGCCGGGCTGACGGCTGGGCGCGGGGGAGGACGAGGGAGACGGTGCGGTGGCCGTGCTCTCCGTCTTCTTGCCGGAGCCATCGGTCAGCAGGTACACGCCACCGCCGACGGCGGCGAGTACCACCACACCGGCGGTGATGCCGGCGATGATGCGTATTCGGCGGCTGCGGACGGTCGCCGGTGGCACGCGGAGGTGATCCGTCCACTGGCTGCCGTCCCACCAGCGTTCCTGGATGGGGCCAAATCCTGTGTACCCGGGGTCTGGATGCCAGCCGGGCGGGCTCGTCTGCGTCACGGCAGCCACCGTAGCCGGGTTGCGTGAGAATCCGATGAACCGGATGAAGGGGATGACCGGTTCCGGTCGTGTCCGGCCATGCTCCGGAGCTCATTATGGTCTAGACAATTGATGGCCAAGCTCGCTAGCATCCGCGACGGAGCGCGGTGGTCCTCGGGCGGCGATTCGCCCGGTCCGTCGGCCACGGCAGGATTGAGGGCACATGGAAGCGACTGCTCCAGACCGTCGGTTCGCCGAGGAGTACCGGATCGCCCGGGAGATACCGCGCGACGGACTCACCGCATGGCGCGCGGCCGTCGCGACCGAGGTGCCGCTGGCGCCGGGGGCGGTCGTCCTGGATGTCGGGGCCGGTACGGGGGCCTTCTCGGCCGCGTTCGCCGACTGGTTCGGGGTGCGGGTGCTGGCGGTGGAACCGGCCGCCGCGATGCGCGCGCTGATCCCGCGGACCGCGGACATCGAGGTGCTGGACGGCCGGGCGGAGGCGCTGCCGGTGCCGGACGGGTGCGCGGACGCGGCCTGGCTCGGGTCGGTCGTCCACCACATCGACGATCTGCCCGCCGCGGCACGGGAGGTACGCAGGGCGCTGAAGCCGGGGGCGCCGGTGCTGATCCGCAACTCGTTCCCCGGCCGGTGCACGCGGGACCTGCGGGTGCGGTTCTTCCCAGGGACCGCACGCATCGTCGACGGCTATCCGACCGTCGAGGAGACCTGCGCGGCGTTCGCCGCCGCCGGCTTCACCCGGGTCGCGCTGCACGCGGTGCCGCAGGAGAGCGCGCCGAGCCTGTCCGCCTTCGCGGACCGGATCCGGCGTGACACCGACGCGAAACTCCGGGCCCTCACGGACGAGGAGTTCGCGTGCGGGATGCGGCGGCTGAGGCGGGCCGCGGCGCAGGAACCGGACCGGCCGGCCGTCTGCTGGATGGACCTGCTCGTGCTGGCCTGACCGCGGGGGAACCGGCCGTGCGGGCCCAGGGGATCGGGACGAGAGGCTCTAGGGTTTCCGTATGAGCGGAAACGATGAGGAGGAGCGGTCCGTGCGGGCCGCGATCGAGGGGGAGCTGCGGCTGCTCGATCCACGGGTGCGGGCCCTGCCCGACGCGGTGACCGAACTCCTCGACCCGGAGTTCACCGAGTTCGGCGCGTCCGGACGGCGCTACGACAGGGTGTCGATCCTCGCCGTCACCTCCGCCGACGCCGAGGACGTTCCCGCCCCGGTCGCCGCCACCGGCATGTCCGGTACCCTGCTGGCCCCCGGCCTCGTCCACCTGACGTTCACGACGGAGCGCGACGGCCGCAGGGTGCGGCGCAATTCGATCTGGCGGCGGACGGAGTCGCGCTGGCGGCTCTACTTCCACCAGGGAACGCCGGTCAACTCCCCTTAGCCCCCACGGGAATTCGGCGGACTGCCGACGGCGCGCCGTCTAGGCTCCTCGAATGACGACCCCCAACTATCCCGCCAAGCCCCGGCCCGGTGACCGCGTCGCCGTGCTGTCCCCCTCGTCCGGGCTTCCCGGCATCCTCCCGCTCCCGCACGAGCTGGGACTGCGCAGACTCCGCGAGGAGTTCGGGCTGGAACCGGTGGAGTACCCGTGCACGCGGAAGATGGGCTCCTCGCCCCAGGAGCGGGCCGCCGACATCCACGCGGCCTTCGCCGACCCCGGGATCAAGGCTGTCATCTCCAGCATCGGCGGAGACGACCAGATCACCGTGCTGCCGTACCTGGACCGGGAACTGCTGAGGGCCAACCCCAAGCCGTTCTTCGGCTACAGCGACTGCACCAATCTGCTGGTGTTCCTGGAGAACCTGGGCATCGTCGGCTACCACGGCGGATCGGTGATGGTCGAGCTGGGACGCCCCGGCGCGATGCACCCGCTGACGGCCGACTCGCTGCGTGCGGCGCTCTTCACCCACGAGGACCGCGAGCTCACCCCGGCGAAGGAGACCGGCAGTGTCAACGGCCGCTGGGAGAACCCGCGGACCTTCGACCGCGAACCCGGCATGCTGCCCGCCGACGACTGGATCTGGCACAACGCCGACCGGGTGGTCCAGGGGACGAGCTGGGGCGGCAATCTGGAGATCCTGTCCTGGCTGCTGATGGCGGGCCGGGAGATCCGGCCCGCGGCCGAGTACGCGGGCCGGGTGCTGTTCCTCGAGACGTCCGAGGAGATGCCCGGTGCCGACGCGGTATACCAGATCCTGCGGAACATGGGGGAGCGGGGACTCCTGAAGCAGTTCCCCGCGCTGCTGATGGCGCGGGCGAAGAACTGGTCCTTCGAGAGTCCGCTGGGGGCCGAGGAGGGGGAGGAGTACCGCGCGCTGCAACGGCAGGCGGTTCTGCGGGCGTTGGCGGAGTACGCCCCCGGGACCATGGCCGTCCTCGATGTCGACCTGGGCCACACGGACCCTCAACTGATCATTCCCTACGGCGGCCGGGTGCGGGTGGACGGCGTGGCCCGCCGCATCGTCGTGACGTACTGACGCGCTGACGCACTGAGGAGCGCCAGGAGGGGGCGGCGCCCGTTCTGGTCCGACCACATGTCCTGTGTGACATAGTTGGAGATTCGGACAAGAGCGGCCGGCCCAGGGAACGGCTCCGGCCGCGGCAGGGGGTGACGGATGCCCGTCGAATGGCAGCCCGTACGGCAGTCGCGCACGCATGAGCTGGTGCTCCAGAGCATCGAGCAGCGGGTGTTCGCCGGCGAGCTCAAGGCCGGTGACCGGCTGCCGCCCGAGCGGGAGCTCGCCCCGGTCCTCGGCGTGAGCCGGTCCGCACTGCGCGAGGCGCTGCGGGTGCTGGAGACCATCGGCGTCCTGGTGGCCCAGCCGGGCCGGGGCCCGGACGCCGGGGCGCGGATCGTCCGTAATCCCGAAGGCGCCCTCGGCCGGCTGCTCCGGCTCCACTTCGCCCTCGGCAGCTACAGCCTGGAAGACGTCCTGGAGGCGCGCGTGGTCCTGGAGCGGTCCAGCTTCGAGGCCGCCGCGCGGCACGCCGCCGCGGCCGATCTGGACGAGGCCGAGGCGCTGGTCGTACGGATGGGGGAGCCGGATGTCGAGGTGCCGGAGTTCAACGACCTGGACACCCGGTTCCACGTCAGGATCGCCCGCAGCTCCGGCAACGAGCTGACCTCCACCCTCACCTCCGCGGTGCGGGAGTCGGTCCGGCCGCTGATCCTGCGCGCCCTGGAGGGGGCGCAGGACTGGCCGGCCACGGCCGCCGCGCTCAACGCCGACCACATCGAGCTGCTGCGCCTGGCGCGCGCGGGCGAGGGGGCGCGGGCGGCCGATGTCGTCGAGGCGCACATCCGCGGGCTGCACGGCACGCTGGTCGACGAGAAGCCCACCGACTGACCCCTGACTGCCTGGCCGAGCCGTCGCGATGCCCCCCGGGGGTGCCGCGGCGGCTTTTGCGTGGGCCGGTGCGGGCGGGGATCAGCCGTCCGCGCGTGTTGACCTCTTCTCGGTTCCGGCTTGAGGATAGTATGGTCGGACCATAAAACGCGCTCACGCACCACGTCATGCAACCGACGCCACGCACTGAGCACCACGCACCAAGCCGAGAAACGATCGGGGAGACCCATGCGCATCGGACTCTTCGCCACCTGTCTGGGAGACACGCTCTTCCCCGAGGCGGTGAAATCCACCGCGGTGCTGCTGGCCCGCCTGGGGCACGAGGTGGTGTTCCCGCCGGGCCAGACCTGCTGCGGCCAGATGCACGTCAACACCGGCTACCAACGCGAACCCGTCCCGCTGGTACGCAATTTCGCCGAGCAGTTCGGTGACGCCTCCATCGAGGCCGTCGTGATGCCGTCCGGATCGTGTGCCGGCTCGGTCCGCCATCAGCACGAGATCATCGCCGAACGGTACGGCGACGCGGCGCTGCGCGCGGGTGTCGCCACCGTCAAGGCGAAGACGTACGAGCTGTCGGAGTTCCTCGTCGACGTGCTGGACGCCACCGACGTCGGCGCGTACTTCCCGCACCGGGTCACCTACCACCCCACCTGTCACTCCCTGCGCATGCTCAGGGTCGGGGAGAAGCCGCTGCGGCTGCTGCGGGCCGTCGACTCCATCGACCTGGTCGAGCTGCCGGAGGCCGACGCCTGCTGCGGATTCGGCGGCACGTTCGCCCTGAAGAACGCCGACACGTCGACCGCGATGCTCCAGGACAAGATGCGCAACATCGCCGCCACCGGGGCCGATGTGTGCACCGCCGGCGACTCGTCCTGTCTGATGCACATCGGCGGCGGCCTCTCCCGGATCAGCTCCGGCACCCGCACCCTGCACCTGGCGCAGATCCTCTCCGCCACCCGTACCTCGCCGCATCTCCCGATGGAGGCCGCCCGATGAGCAGCACCTTTCTCGGCATGCCCGCGACACCGCCCCGCTCCCCGTACGGGACGGGCAATCTGCGCGGCGACCGTACGTTCCCCGCGGCGGCCCACGACGACCTCGGCAACGAACAGCTCCGCCGCAACCTCGGCCGCGCCACCCACACCATCCGCGCCAAACGCCTCGACGTCACCGGCGAGCTGCCCGACTGGGAGGAGCTGCGCGACGCGGGTTCCGCCATCAAGACGGACACCATGAACCGGCTCCCCGAACTCCTTGAGGAGCTGGAGCGCAAGGTCACCGCACGCGGCGGCACCGTCCACTGGGCACGGGACGGCGCCGAGGCCAACGAGATCGTCGCGCGGCTGGTCAAGGAGACCGGGAGCGAGGAGGTCATCAAGGTCAAGTCGATGGCCACCCAGGAGATCGGTCTCAACGAGCACCTCGAATCCGTCGGCATCACCCCGTACGAGACGGACCTCGCCGAGCTCATCGTGCAGCTCGCCCACGACAAGCCCTCGCACATCCTGGTGCCCGCGATCCACCGCAACCGCGACGAGATCCGGGAGATCTTCCTCAAGGAGATCCCGGGCGTCGACCCCTCCCTGGACAACGTCCCCGCGCATCTCGCCGCCGCCGCCCGCGCCTATCTGCGCGAGAAGTTCATGACGACGAAGGTGGCCGTCTCGGGAGCCAATTTCGCCGTCGCCGAGACCGGCACCCTGTCCGTCGTCGAGTCGGAGGGCAACGGGCGGATGTGCCTGACCCTGCCCGACACCCTGATCACCGTCATGGGCATCGAGAAGGTGCTGCCGCGCTACCAGGACCTGGAAGTCTTCCTGCAACTGCTGCCGCGCTCCTCCACCGGCGAGCGGATGAACCCGTACACCTCGATGTGGACCGGAGTCACCCCCGGCGACGGGCCGCAGACCTTCCACCTGGTGCTCCTCGACAACGGGCGCACCGCCGCCCTCGCGGACCGGATCGGCCGCGAGGCGCTCAACTGCATCCGCTGCTCGGCCTGCCTCAACGTGTGCCCGGTGTACGAACGCGCCGGCGGCCACGCCTACGGCTCGACGTACCCCGGGCCGATCGGCGCCGTCCTCACCCCGCAGCTCGCCGGTATGCACGCGGCCAAGGACGACCCCAACAGCTCGCTGCCGTACGCCTCCAGCCTCTGCGGGGCCTGTTTCGACGCCTGCCCGGTCAAGATCGACATCCCGTCGCTGCTGGTCGAGCTGCGCCACCAGCACACCGAGCAGTCCGGCATCACGGCCGAGAAGCTCGCCATGAGGGCGGCGGCCGGTGTGATGGGCAGGCCGAAGCTCTTCACCGCGGCGCAGAAGGCGTCGGGACTCGGCCGGGTCATCGCCGGGCGGGACAAGAAGATCTCCCACCTGCCGCCGCCGTTCAACGGGTGGAGCGACAGCCGGGACACCCCGGCCCCGCCCAAGGAAACCTTCCGTTCCTGGCTGGCCTCGGCCGAGGGCACGGCGACGATGCGGGCGGCCGCCGACGAACACACGCGCAACCAGCAGCAGGAGGAGGAGAAGTGACGACCGCTCGCGAAACGGTGCTCGGCCGCGTCCGGGACGCCCTGGCCCTCGCGCCCGCCGCGGAGACCCCGGTCCCGCGCGCCTACCGCACCGGCCGGACCCTCCCCGACGCGGAGCGCCTGGCCCTGTTCACCGACCGGCTCGTCGACTACAAGGCCCAGGTCCACCCCTGCACCGCGGAGCGGACCGCCGAGGTCGTCGCCGAGGTGCTGCGGGAGCGGGGCGCCCGCCGGATCGGGGTGCCCGCCGGACTCGACCCGCGGTGGCTGGCCGCCTATGACGGCGAGGTCCAGCAGGACTCCGCCGACATCCCGGCGCCGCGCCTCGACGCCCTCGACGGTGTCGTCACGGCCTCGGCCGTCAGCTGCGCGGAGACCGGCACGATCTTCCTGGACGGATCGCCCGACCAGGGGCGCCGCGCGCTGTCCCTGGTGCCCGATCTGCACGTCTGCGTCGTCGATCTTTCGACCGTGCGGGTGGGCGTTCCGGAGGCGGTGGCCCGGCTGGTGCCCGAGCGGCCGACGACACTGATCAGCGGACCGTCGGCCACCTCGGACATCGAGCTGGAACGGGTGGAGGGCGTACACGGCCCCCGCACCCTGGCCGTCGTCATCCGTACGGACGTGTGACGAGGCGGGGGTGCGCCGCCGCGTACCCCCGCCCAGGCCTGCCTCAGCCGTGGTCGACGCTCACCGTCACCGGCCCGAATCCGACACGGGTCGTCGCCGCATCCTCGGCCCAGCACACCTCGACCGTGTCCCCGTCGACGTTCACCCCGCTCACCACCGCGTCGAGCGCGGCCGCGCCGGGCTCCGCGGTGAGCGAGGCGAGCGCCACCAGCACCACCGTGCCCTCCGCGTCCGCGCCCAGCCGGGGCAGCACCGCCCAGCGCGTGTACGCCGTGCCCTGCGGGGCCCGTACCTCGTCCCGCGACTCCCAGCCGTGCAGACCGTGCAGGGCCGACGCGACCGCGGACCCGGGACCGGTGGCCCAGCCCGTCTGCTCCACCCGGGCGCCGGACGGGGCGCCCAGCACCCGGTGCACCCGCAGTTCGTACCGGCCGCGGACCACGGTCACGCTCTCCACCCGCAGCCCCGGCACCATCGGCGCGCCGCCGGCGAACACCGGCCGGTGCCAGGAGGCGGCCCAGCCCCAGCCGTCGCCGCCGCCCGCACCGAGCGGACGGATGGCACGGCGGCCGCTGCGGACCCCGTCGACCACGACGGCGAGATGGTTGTCGGCGGCGTTCCCCCGCGCGGTGGGGCCGGTGACCGTCGAGTACGACTGACGGCTGTACAGCGGGTCGTCCTGCACCGCCGACTCGCCCTCATGCGGCCGGACATGGTCGCTGCCGTGGTTGTGCAGCCGGACGATGCCGTCCGCCCGGGTGGACTGGACGAGCAGTCCCGGCGCGGGCAGCGCGAGGACCCGGTCGGGCCCCTCGCTCGGGGCGGGTTCCTCGGTGGCCGTCCACAGCGGATGGTCCGCCGGGGCGAGCAGCGAGACGAAGGCCTTGGACGCCCAGTAGGGGGAGGACGGGCCCGAGTAGGACTGGAGGGTCGCGTCGTGCGGCCCGTGCCAGCCCAGGCTCAGCAGCCCGTCGGTGCCGGTCGCGCCGCGGTCCAGGAAGTAGCGCAGCGCCCCGCTGATCACGCGCCGGGACGCGCCCGGCGCGAGCGGGGTGTGCCCGGTCAGCGCGCCGAGCCCGACCGCGGAACCGGCCGCGAACCGGTAGGACAGCGAACGGCCGAAGTGGATCGGCGCCCCGTCCCCGCCGAACAGCAGCGAGAGGCTCTCCAGATGCTCGCTCAGCCGCGCCCCGTAGTGCGCGGACAGCTCGGAGTCACCCGACAGATGGGCGTCCAGCACCGGGTAGAGGTGCAGCGCCCAGCCGTTGTAGTGGTCGAAGGCCCGGCCGTCGCCGTCCGCGTACCAGCCCTGCCCCCGGTACCAGCCCTCCAGGAGGTCGAGTGCCCGCTCCCGGGCGCGGGCCGTCTCCGCGTCGCCGCGCCCCACCGACTCCAGGAAACCGGCCACCGAGTAGGGGAACAGGTACCAGTTGTTGGGTGCGGGGGTGTGCCGCAGGGAGCCGCGCAGCCACTCCTCTGCACGGTCCTGCACGGCCGGGTCCAGCCGGTCCCAGAGCCACGGCCGGGTGAGCCGCAGTCCGATGGCGACCGAGGCCGACTCCACCATGGGCTGGCCGAACACGGAGTGGTCGCGGATCAGCGGCCAGGACTCGGCGTCGTCCCGGCCCGGCGTACGGGTACCTGCCGCGAGCCCGTCCGCGTACCGGTCGAGCCAGCCGTGCGGGTCCTTGCCGTCCGCGCCCGCGACCCGGAACGCGGCGGCGAGGAAGGTGCGCGCGTAGCCCTCCAGGCCGTCGGAGCGGACCCCGGACGCGGAAGGGCGTCCCGGCAGGTCGAGCAGCGCGCCGCCGGGGGTGGCCCACTGCCAGGCGGCCTTCAGCAGTCCGTCCGCCGCCGCCTCCCAGTGCGCGCGGGTGTAGCCGGTGACCGGGCTCGTCGACCGGTCGTCGGCGGGGAGCTCCAGGGGGGAGTTCGGGTGCGGTCGGTTCATGCGAGGAATGCCAGCCTTTCGCGTCGTACGGGATGGGCGAATCCGTCGCCCGCGGCCCAGCGTTCGGTCTCGCCCACGGCCAGATCGACGAGCCGCCGCCACTCGTTGCCCTGGGAACCCGCGAGATGCGGGGTGATCAGGGCGTTCTCGCATTCCCACAGGGGGTGTCCGGCCGGCAGTGTGTCGGGGTCGGTGACGTCGAGGACCGCCCGGATGCGGTTCTGCAGCAGGACGTCGGTCAGCGCGTCCTGGTCGACGACGGCGCCGCGCGAGGTGTTGAGGAGCACGCCGTCCGGGCGCATGGACATCAGCAGTTCACGGCTGACGAGTCCGTGGGTGGCGGGCAGCAGCGGGGTGTGGACGCTCACCACGTCGCTCCGCGCGAACAGTGCGCCGAGCCTCACCGGCCGGACACCGAGCGCCTCCGCCTCCGCGTCGGAGACGTACGGGTCGTGCAGCAGCACCCGGAGGTCGTAGGGGCGCAGCAGCTCGATGACCCGCCGGCCGATGAGCGAGGCGGACAGGATGCCCACGGTCCGGCCGTAGTTGCCCACCTCCGGAGAGGTGGCCAGCCAGTTGCCGCGGTGGCGTTCGGTCCGGTAGTCGCGGGCCCGTTCCAGGGCCCGTTTTCCGGAGAGCAGGATCATCGCGACGGTGTACTCGGCGACCGGCAGGGCGTTGGCGGCGGCGGCCGACGACACCTCGATGCCGCGCTCCCAGCAGGCCTCCGTGATGTGCCCGCGGACGCTTCCGGCCGTGTGCACGACGGCGCGCAGCCGGGGCGCCGCGGCCAGTGCCGCTCCATCCAGGGGCGGGCAGCCCCAGCCGGTGACCAGCAGCTCCGTGTCCGCGAGCACGGCGCGGGCCCGGTCGGTGGTGAAGTCGTCGAGCACGGGCAGCGGCGCGAGGTCGCACACCCGCGAGAGTGCCTCCAGGGACGGGGCGTCCAGCAGGGCGGCCGCGGCGTCCGGCTTCATCGCGACGGCGGCACGCGGACGGCGCCGCGCGGCAGGGGTGGTGGGGGTGGTGCTGGGCATCTTTCTCCTGGTACGGGGACGGTGTTGCGGGTGGTCCGGCTACTTGACGGCGCCCGCGGTGAGCCCCGACTTCCAGAAGCGCTGGAGCAGCGCGAAGGCGAGGATCAGCGGCAGGACCGCGAGCAGCGAACCCATGATCACCACGGGGTAGTACTCGGGCGAGACGGTGGCGGAGCTGTTCCAGGTGTACAGACCGAGGCTGACCGGATACAGATCCTGGTCGGAGAGCATGACCATGGGCAGGAAGAAGTTGTTCCAGATGGCCGTGAGCTGGAAGAGGAACACGGTGACCAGACCCGGCCCGAGCATTCGCAGCGCGACCCGGAAGTACGTGGTCAGCTCGCCGGCCCCGTCCACCCGCGCCGCTTCGAGCACCTCGTTCGGTACGTAGCCCTGGCTGAATATCCGTCCGAGGTACACGCCGAACGGGTTGAAGAGCACCGGGATGAAGACCGACCAGAAGGTGTTCACCAGACCGGTGCCGGACGCCATCAGATAGAGCGGCAGGGCCAGTACGGTCTGCGGCACCATCACCGCCGCGAGGACCAGGCCGAACAGCTTCTCCTTGTGCGCGAAGCGGTACTTGTCGAAGGCGTACCCGCAGGCGATGCTGATCAGCGCCCCGAGCGCCGCGCCGAGGACCGCGTACAGCAGGCTGTTGCCGTACCACCGGGTGTACAGCCCGCCGTCCATCGCGAACAGGTCCTTGAGGTTCTGCGCGAAGGAGAAGTGGTCGAGCGAGAGCACGTTGCTGCCGAACAGCGCGTCCCGGTCCTTCGACGCGGCGAGCACCAGCCACAGCACCGGCAGCAGTGTGTACAGCACCGAGATGCCGACGACCAGGTTGACGACGGAGCGCCCCAGGAGCCGGGGCCGCAGGGTGGCGGCGGTGCGGGTGGGAGTCGTCACGCTCATCGGGCGTCCTCCTCGGGGGCGTTGGCACGGTTGGTCCAGCGGGTCACGCCGTAGGAGAGCGCGATCGTGCAGACCAGCAGGACGACGGAGGCCGCGGCGGCCAGTCCGTAGTTGTTACGGGTGAACGCGGCGTCGTAGACGTACATGCTGGGCGAGAAGCGCGAGCTGATCATCGGCGTCGCCTGGCTCAGCAGCATCGGTTCGGTGAACAGCTGCAGCGCGAAGATCAGGGTGAACATCGCGACCATCACGACCGAGGAGCGCACCAGCGGCGTCTTGATCTGGAGGGCGGTGCGGACCGGTCCGGCGCCGTCGACGACGGATGCCTCGATGACCTCGCGCGGCACGGCCTGCAGCGCGGCGTAGAAGACCACCATGTTGTAGCCGAGGTTGCTCCACAGCGCGATGTTCACGATCGAGGGCACCACCGTGTGCACCCCGAGGAGGTTGATCGTGATGTCCGCCTTGCCGAGCAGGTCGATCACCGGGCTCAGCCCCGGTGTGTAGAGGTACAGCCAGATGACGGCGGCGATGATGCCGGGCACGGCGTGCGGCAGGAACAGCCCGAGCTGGGCCCAGGAGCGCAGCCGCACCACTCCGGAGTCCAGCAGCAGCGCGAGCGCGAGCGCGCCGATCACCATCAGCGGTATGTAGATCACGCAGTACAGGACGACGGTGCCCAGGCCGCTGAGGAAGGTCGGGTCGGTCAGTACGGCGGTGTAGCTGCGCAGTCCGACGAAGACCGTGCGCTCCGGGCCGAAGCCGAGCCCCGGCTGGTCGTCGCTGAAGAAGCTGAGCCAGACGGCGGTGGCGACCGGGATCAGGAAGACCGTCACCAGGAGGATGAAGAAGGGGGTCATCAGGGCGCCGGCCGCGCCGAGTTCACGGCGGCGGGCGGACTTCCGGGGTGTGCACGGGGACGGGGTGGGTGCCGGCGCCGCCGCGGTGACGCTCGCGGGGGCGGAAGCCGGTGTGGTCACCGGGCTGGTCATCGGTGTCACCTGCCTCTCTGCTGCAGGGAAGGGGGACGGACTGCGGCTCAGCTGCTGTGCTCGGTGGTGGCCAGGCCCAGCGCCCTGAGGTCGGGCATGGTGCCCTGCTGGGCCGCGCGCACGGATTCGAGCAACGAGCCCTGGCCGCCGCTGACCCGGGCGAAGCCGTCCTGCATGACTTTCAGCGTGGCGGTCATCCGGGGCCCCCAGGTCCAGCCGTCCCGGATCTTGTGCGCCTCCTGCTCGTACAGGGTGTAGATGTCCTGGCCGCTGTAGTAGCTGCGGTCGAAGGCCTCGCGGTAGACGTCGACGAGTCCGGGGACGGCCGGGTACTGGCTGCTGGCTCCGCTGGAGAGCCGGGCCCGCAGCGCGTCGGGGTGCGAGACCTGCCACTCGATGAACTCCAGCGCGGCCTCCGGGTGCCTGCTGCTCCTGGTGACCGCGAAGGTGGATCCGCCGTGGGTGCCGAGCGCGGCATCGGCCGGATCCCACTGGGGGAGCGGCGCGATGGCCCACTTGCCCTTCTGGCCGGGCCGGGCGTTCATCTGCGCCCCGGCGTCCCAGGCGCCGCTGAGCCGGACCAGCACCTGGCCGTTGCCGACCTGGGCGTCGTACTGCCTGCTGTCCACGGGTGTCATGAAGACCAGGTCCTGGTCGATCAGCCGCTGCCAGTACGCCGCCACGCGGCGGCTCGGCCCGTCGGTGAGCGAGACGTTCCAGGCACCGTGGCGGGTGTCGAACCACTGGGCGCCGGCCTGCCAGGAGAGCCCGGCGAACTGCGGCCCGCCGTCCGTGGCGAAGGCCGTCAGCCGCCGGCCGGGAGCCTTGCCGCGCACGGTACGGGCCGTTTCCTCGAACTCGTCCCAGGTGCGCGGGACTTCGATGCCGTAGGTGTCGAAGAGGTCGGTGCGGTAGTGCATCACCATCGGTTCGACGTCGAGCGGGATGCTGAAGACGCGTTTGTCGAAGGTGGTCAGTCCCAGGGCCTGCGGCAGCAGTTTGGCCCGTAGCCCGTCGCTCATCAGGTCCGTGAGTTCCAGGGGGACTCCGTCGATGGCGAAGCCCGGGATCTGGGGGTACTCGATCGTCGCGACGTCGGGGGCGTTGCCGGCCCGGGAGGCGTTGCTGAGTTTCGCGTATCCGCCCTGGCCCCCTGAGGGGATCTGCTGGAAGTCGACCTGGACCGTGCTGTGCGTCCGGTTGAACGCGTCCACCACTTCCTGGCTCCCGCGCAGGGCGGACCAGAAGGTGATGTGCGTGGCGTTGCGGCCCTTGTTGCTGACGGTGCTGGTCCTGCTCGTGCTCCCCGACCCCGATGTCCCGCCGCCGCAGGCGCTCAGCGCGCCCGTCAGCGGCAGTGCGGCGATCGTGGCGAGCACGGATCGACGGCTGTGTCGACCGGGCATGGGCGCCTCCCGCGGCTCCTGAATGAAGACACGGGGAATCCTGATCGGCTGATCGGAGGCGGTCAATAGATCGCTCAGAAGAAAATTGAAGCGGTCAAACGATCAGTCTGTGGCGAGGGTGATCGCCTGCGCCGATCCCCGTACCTTCAGCTCGGGCAGCAACTGCGTCCGGCGCACCGGGCCGGCCGCCCCGGCCGCTCCGGAGAGCCGGTGGAGCAGCAGTTCGGCGGCCGCCCTGCCGATCTCCGCCTTCGGCGGCGCCACCGCGGTCAGCGGGGTGCTGCCCAGGGCCGCGACCACATCGTCGTACGCCACCACCGAGCAGTCCCGGGGCACCTGCACCCCGCTCTCGGCCAGCCGTTGCACCAGCATCAGCGCGTCCACGTCGCCGTGCAGCACCGCCGCCGTCGCGCCGCGCTCGCGCAGCAGCGCGGCGAGGTCGAGACCGGGCGCCTGGGCACTGCTCACGGACGGGGCACCGGGCACCGGCCCCGACTCGTCCGGGCCCGGTCCCGGCACCGCGTCCGGCGAGCTCAGCACCACCGTCCAGTCCTCCACCTCGGGCCGGCCGGCCGCGATCCCGGCGAACGCGGCACGCACGCTGCGTGCCGTCGGGCTGTCGTCACGGGCGGCCAGCACGATCCGGCGGTGCCCCAGCGCCACCAGGTGCTCCACGGCCAGGTGCGTCCCGTACCAGTGGTCCGAGCAGACGGAGTCCAGGGCGTGCAGGGCGCTGCCCGGCCGGGGACGCCGCTCCATCAGCACGGTCGGCACCCCCACGTCCGCCAGCCAGCCGTAGTCCAGTTCCTCGGAACGCGCGTTGCGCCAGCGCGGGGCGATCAGCAGCCCGCGCGCCCCGTCCGCCAGGGCCCGCTCCACCAGCGGCCGCTCGGCACCGGCCGACTGCGGTGCGATGTGCAGCGCGATACGGATCCCGGCCTCCTCCAGCACGCTCCGGGCGCCGTGCAGCGTCTCGTACAGGTACGAATGCCGCTCCGGCACGACCAGGGCGACCGCGCCGCCCTCACCGGCCGGCTCACCTCCCCGCGGGGCCGGCACGGCGGCCGCGGCCGGCTCCCGCAACGGCCTGGCCAGGCCGTGACCGCGCCGCAGCCGCCCGGCCCGGGTCAGCTCCTCGACATCGCGCCGCACCGTGACCACCGAGACGTCCAGTTCGGCGGCGAGCACGCTGACCTTGACCGCGCCCCGCGACTCCACCACCGCCATGATCCGCTGACGCCTGAGTTCAACCGGCTCCCGCATGCTGCTGGCCCCCTCGCCGTACCGCTGCGCGTTGTGCGTTTGAACGCTTCGTGTGAGCGCTTGGAGCGCAGCATAGTCATGCGGGTTCCCCGGCTGGGTGCGGGCCGAAAATCATGGCACATTACGATCTGTTCCTGGCATGGACACTCTCACCCTCTGGCAACTGGCGGCACTGGCCGCGGCATCCGCGCTCGTCGGCTTCTCCAAGACGGCCGTCAGCGGTGCCAATACGATCAGTCTCGCGGTCTTCGCGGCGGTGCTCCCTGCCCGCGAGTCCACCGGAGTGCTGCTCCCGATCCTCATCGCCGGTGATGTGCTCGCCGTGCTCACCTACCGCCGCCACGCGCACTGGCCGACGCTGCTGCGGCTCTTTCCCGCCGTCGCCGTCGGCGTGGTGGCGGGCACGCTGTTCATGATGTGGGCCGGCGACGCCGCCGTACGGACCTCGATCGGCGCGATCCTCCTCTTCATGGCGGGCGTCACGGTCTGGCGGCGCCGCACCGCGGCCGGGAGCGCGGAGCCGTCGGCGGACGCGGGCCCGCCGGCCGCGGCCGAACGGCTCAAGGCCCGCTCGTACGGGGTGCTCGGCGGCTTCACCACCATGGTCGCCAACGCGGGCGGCCCCGTCATGTCGCTTTATCTGCTCTCCGCCGGGTTCCGCAAGCTGGGCTTCCTCGGCACCTCGGCGTGGTTCTTCCTGATCGTCAACACGTCCAAGGTGCCGTTCAGCGTGGGCCTCGGACTGATCGACGCGCGGTCGCTGCTGCTCGACGCCTGCATGCTGCTGTTCGTGCTGCCCGGCGCCTGGATCGGCCGGAAGTGCGTGGACCGGATCAACCAGACGCTCTTCGAACGCCTCGTCATCGGGGCGACCGTGCTGGGCGGTCTCCAACTGCTGCTGAACTGAGGGCGGCCCTCCCGGATCGCGGTGATCCGGAAGGGCCGCGGCCGGCGGTGGCCGGTGGATCAGATGATCCCTTCCTCGATCTCCGCCTGCTCACGGGCGTTGCCGTACGCCGACGGCGTGCTGTACGAACGCCGTGCGACGAACCACCACACGGTGGCCAGCACCAGCACGGCGACCAGCGCGATCGACGCGTAGTTCATCGAGTCGATCGTCACCGGCGACGACTGCGGCAGCAGGAACAGCACGGTCACGATGGCGACCCACACCACGGCGATCCAGCCGACCGGCTTCGACCAGCGGCCCAGGTGCCAGGGCCCCCGCTCGAAACGGTCACCGGCACGCAGCTTCAGGAAGATCGGGATCGCGTAGGCGGGCGTGATGCCGATGACGTTGATCGCGGTCACCGCACCGTACGCGGTCGCGGAGTACAGCGACGGAACGGCGAGCAGTCCGGCGACGACGACCGACAGCCACACCGCGTTGACCGGCGTCTGCGTGCGGGAGCTCACCTTGCGCCACAGCGCGGAGCCCGGCAGCGCGTTGTCCCGGCTGAAGGCGAACACCATCCGGCTGGCGGCGGCGACCTCGGCGTTGCCGCAGAACAGCTGCGCCGCGATCACGATGAGCAGCATGGCCGTGGCGCCCGAGGTGCCCAGCGCGTCGATCAGGATCTGGGCCGGCGGAACTCCGGTGGCGCTCTTCTGGGTGCCCGCGTAGTCCTGGATCGCGAACGTCAGCCCGGCGAGCAGCACGAATCCGGCCAGCCACGAGACCCAGATCGAACGGACGATGCCGCGTGGCGCCGAGACAGAGGCGTCCGAGGTCTCCTCGGACAGGTGGGCGGAGGCGTCGTAGCCGCAGAACGTGTACTGGGCCAGCAGCAGACCGATCGCGGCCACGTAGAGCGGGTTCTCCCAGCCGGTGTCATTGACGAATTCGGTGAAGACGAACGACGGCGACTGGTGGTGCGCGGGGACGATGGCCAGCACGGAGACGATCACCGCGACGCCGGCCAGGTGCCACCACACGCTGATCGAGTTGAGCACGCTGACGAGCCGGACACCGAAGAGGTTCAGCACGGCGTGCAGCAGCAGGATGCAGAGGAAGATGACCATGGTCTTGCCCGGGGTGGGGGTGAATCCCCACTGCAGATTCATCAGCGCACCGGTGAACAGCGCGGCGCCGTAGTCGATACCGGCGATCGCACCGAGCAGCCCGAGCAGATTCAGCCAGCCGGTGTACCAGCCCCACTTGCGGCCGCCGAGCCGGTCCGCCATGTAGTAGAGCGCCCCGGACGTCGGGTACGCGCTGGTGACCTCGGCGAGCGCCATGCCCACGCAGAGCACGAACAGGCCGACCCCGGCCCAGCCCCACAGCATCACCGCGGGCCCGCCGGTCGACATACCGAAGCCGTACAGGGTCATGCAGCCGGAGAGGATCGAGATGACGGAGAAGCTGATGGCGAAGTTGCCGAAGCCGCCCATCCGCCGCGCGAGCACCGGCTGGTAACCGAGTTCGCGCAGCCGCTGCTCCTCGTCCCTCGGTGCGTTGGCCTCGGAACCCGTATGGGTCGAGGTGGATATGGACATGGGGGACCTCCGTGAGCGGTGATCTTGCTGGGGACAGAAGAGGGCGGTGCGGGTCCCGGCTCAGCCGTGCGGTCCCCGGCCGGGGTCGCGGGCCGCGGCCAGGGCGCGGCTGCGGGCGCGCAGGAACACTTCCTCCGCGCCGCCGGGGTCCTTGGGCGTACGGGTGCGGTACGCCCAGGGCAGCGAGGTGAAGTAGGGCCCGAGCTCCTTGAACACGGGTGCCGCGTCGGCGAACTGGAGCGCGCCCCACAGCGCGTGCGCCAGATAGTTGAGGTCGAGCAGGGTGTGGGTGGGCGCGGACGTGCGAAGGAACCAGATGTCCAGAGCGCGGACGGCGTCGCGCTCTGCGTCCTCGGTGACCCAGTGCAGGTCCAGAGCCTTCTCATGGCCGCGTTCCCGGCGGTAGCGCTCGACTCGTACGTACAGCGGAAGCACGTGCAGAGCGGAACCGTCGGGCGCCGAGGAGGCCGCCCACTGAACGAAGTTGACCGCTTCCGAGAGGGCGCCCCCGGCCTTGCGGGCATAGACGAACTGCAGCATCCGGTGGTAGGCCTCACGGTTGAACGGATCGCGTTTGTCCGCCTCCGCCAGCAGACCCCACGGGCCCGGAAAGAGCATGGGCCCCGGCGGATGCAGCCGGTGCTCCTCCAGCCGCTGGCGTTCGTCCAGCTGCGAGAGGGCCAGCAGACACACCCAGGGCACCGGGTCGGCGGGCGAGGCGTGGGCGGCCGAGCGGCACGCCTCCCAGGCCTGCTGCCACAGCTCCTGTGCGCGGCGATGTCCCTCGCGGTGGGCGCGGACGGCCCGCTCCACGACGACGCGGGCGTGCATCACGACGGCCGCGACGCTCCGGGGCTCCTCGGTCAGCCAGGCCTGTACCGCGTCCGAACCCGCGGCGACCGCTCCGAGCACCTGGGTGCGCTGGGTCCACCGGGCCCAGTCCGCGGTGCTCTCCAGCAGATTCCGCATGGAGAGCCAGCGGCCCGTCCGTAAGTCCTGTAACGCGGAACGGAGTTCGTTGTCATGGCCGGCCGGATGGTAAACCGGCCGAAAATCACTGTTGGCCATGGATGCCCTCTGGGCATGGTGTCGGTCGCATCGATCCTCAAGGACGTGGGGGGTGAAGTAGCTGTTGAAATATGAACTGCTTTAAATCGTCCGGTTGTTGCTCGGCGGTGAGTGTAGAGCCCGCTGCGTCGAACTCCCGAATGATTCGTGGATCTTATTCAAGTCTCTTGAGGAAACGGGAGGTTGAGCGTCAAAGGGGGGTTCCGGACATAGCCTTTCCGGGTGCTTGACGTAACCGCTGGGCTGCACCACCCTGGGTTCCCGCAACCGAAGATCACGATTCCGTTCAAGCGCCGGAGCTTGCGTACGACTGGGGAGCCGATGACAGGTCCGGTACTCGCCGTGGACCAGGGGACCTCCGGCACGAAGGCGCTGGTGATCTGTCCGGAGCGCGGCGTGATCGGTTCCGGTTCGGCTCCGGTGCGCCCCCGGTTCGGCCCCGGCGGAGTGGTCGAGGCCGACCCCGCCGAGCTGTACGGTTCGGTCGTCGAGGCCGGAAAGCGGGCTCTGGCCCAAGCGGGTGAACCGGTGGCCGCCGTCGGCCTCGCCAATCAGGGCGAGACCGTGCTCGCCTGGGATCCGGACACCGGGAGTCCGCTCACCGACGCAATCGTCTGGCAGGACCGGCGGGCCGCCGGCTTGTGTGCGGAACTCGCCATGCATGAAGAAGAGTTGAAACAACTCACCGGGCTTCCCATGGACCCCTATTTCGCCGCCCCGAAGATGGCCTGGATCCGCCGTGAACTGACCCGCGAGGGAGTCGTCACCACCAGCGACTCCTGGCTGGTCCACCGGCTCACCGGAGCGTTCGTCACGGACGCGGCGACGGCCGGGCGCACCCAGCTGCTCGATCTCGACCGGGTCGGCTGGTCACCCGCCGCCCTGGACATCTTCGGCCTGGGCGGCGAACGCCTGCCGTCGGTGGTGGACGCCGCCGGAGTGTTCGGAACGACGACCGCGTTCGGGGGCGAGCTCCCGCTGACCGGCCTCCTCGTCGACCAGCAGGCCGCCCTGCTGGCACAGAGCGCCCTGGAGCCGGGCGCCGCCAAGTGCACGTACGGCACCGGCGCGTTCCTCCTGGCCCAGACCGGCCCGGCGCCGCGCCGCAGCACCACCGGACTCGTCAGCTGCGTGGCCTGGCGGCTCGGCGGACAGACCAGCTACTGCCTGGACGGACAGGTCTACACGGCGGCCTCCGCGGTGCGCTGGCTCACCGACCTCAAGGTGATCTCCGGAGCCGCGGACCTCGACCCGGTCGGCGGCTCCGTCCCCGACTCCGGGGGCGTCACCTTCGTACCGGCGCTCGCCGGGCTCGCCGCCCCCTGGTGGCGCGGCGACCTGCGCGGATCGGTGACCGGACTGAGCCTGGACACCACCGCGGGCCATCTGGTGCGGGCCCTGTGCGAGGGCATCGCCGCACAGGTCGTCGAGCTGGCCGAAGCGGTCGCG
Source organism: Streptomyces sp. NPDC091387 (assembly GCF_044756945.1). Lineage (NCBI taxonomy): Bacteria > Bacillati > Actinomycetota > Actinomycetes > Kitasatosporales > Streptomycetaceae > Streptomyces > Streptomyces sp. NPDC091387. Next base: position 247,640 of record NZ_JBIVTZ010000008.1, read on the forward strand.
GCCGATCTGGGAGCGCGGCCCGGCGTGCTGCGCGTCGACGGCGGGCTGACCCGCTCCGCGCTGCTCATGCAGACCCAGGCCGATCTGCTGCAACGGCCCGTCGAGGTGTCCGCGCTGCCCGACGTCACGGCGCTCGGCGTGGGCGCCGTGGCCCGGCTCGGCCTCGACCCGGGGCTCACGCTCCGCCAGGCCGTGCCCGACTGGGAACCGGCCGCGGTGTACGAGCCGAGGATCGGCCCCGACGAGGCGGCCGAGCGCCTCGCCGGATTCCGCGCGGCCGTCGACACGCTCCTGGAGCGGTCGTGACCACTGCCGGGGGCCGCCGGTGAACCGCACCGTCACGACGGCCGGGCAGCCACTGCCCGACGGCCCGCCCTACGACGTCACGGTCATCGGCGCCGGAGTCGTCGGCACCGCCATCGCCCGTGAGCTGGCCCGCTACCGTGTCCGCACCGCTCTCGTCGAGGCCTCGGACGACATCGGCAACGGCACCTCCAAGGCCAACACCGCCATCCTGCACACCGGGTTCGACGCCGTGCCCGGTTCACTGGAGGCCCGGCTGGTACGCGAGGGGCAGCGCAGACTCGCCGGATACGCCGCAGAGACGGGCATCCCCGTCGAACGTGTCGGCGCCCTCCTCGTGGCCTGGGACAGCGAACAACTCGAAGCGCTGCCGGCCCTGTTGGCGAAGGCCGAGGCCAACGGCTACCACGCGGCACGGCTCCTGGACGCGGACCGCCTCGCCGAGCTCGAACCCCACCTGGGGCCGGGCGCCCTCGGCGCACTCGAGATCCCCGACGAGTCCGTCATCTGTCCCTGGACCACCCCGCTCGCCTTCGCCACCCAGGCGGTCCTGGCCGGCGTCCATCTGCACCTGGACTGCCGCGTCACGGGCATCGACCCCGGCACCGGCATCCACACACTGACCACCAGCCGCGGCCCGCTCCGCACCCACCGGCTGATCAACGCCGCCGGACTGCACGCCGACGAGATCGACCGGCTGCTCGGCCACGACGCCTTCACCGTCACACCGCGCCGCGGACAGCTCGTCGTGTACGACAAACTCGCCCGCGACCTCGTCCGCCACATCCTGCTCCCCGTCCCCACCGCGGCGGGCAAGGGCGTCCTGGTGGCACCCACCGTCTTCGGCAATGTGCTGCTCGGCCCGACCGCAGAGGACCTCGACGACAAGGACGCCACCGAGTCGACCGAGGGCGGAATCGCGCTGCTGCGGGAGAAGGGCCGCAGAATCCTGCCGCGGCTGATCGACGAGGAGGTCACCGCCGTCTACGCGGGGCTGCGGGCGGCCACCGGACACGAGGACTTCCGGATCAAGGAGTACCCGGACCGGCGCTACGTCTCCGTGGGCGGCATCCGGTCCACCGGCCTGACCGCCTCCATGGCCATCGCCGCACACGTCACCGGCCTTCTCGCCCGGACCGGCCTCGACCTGGGCGACCCGGCCGCACTGCCGCCCGTCACCATGCCGGGCCTCGGCGAGACGAGCGACCGCCCCTACCTGAACGCCGGACTCATCGCCGAGGACCCCGCCTACGGCACCGTGGTCTGCCACTGCGAACGCGTCACCGCGGGCGAGATCCGCGACGCGCTGGACTCCGTGCTCCCACCGCGCTCGGCCGAAGGACTGGCACGCAGGACGCGGGCCGGCAACGGGCGCTGCCAGGGCTTCCACTGCGGGGCCGGGCTCCGCGCACTCATCGAGGGGACGCGGACATGACCCGTCGCGAGCGTACGGTCGACGTGCTGATCGTCGGCGCGGGCCCCGCCGGACTCGGCGCGGCGGCCGAACTCGGCTCCTGCGGGGTGCGGGTGGAGGTCCTGGAGCGCGAGCAGAGCGCCGGCGGCATCCCGCGCCACTGCCACCACGGCGGCTTCGGCAGCCGCCGCGGCACGAGCGGGCCCGAGTACGCCCTGCGGTGCACAGCCGCCGCCGAACGGGCCGGCGCCACCCTGCGCACCGGCATCACCGTCACTGGCTGGGCCGGACCGCGCACCCTCGACGCCACCGGACCGGGCGGACTGGAACGGATCACCGCCCGCGCCGTCCTCCTCGCCACCGGCGCCCGGGAACGCCCCCGCAGCGCCCGGCTCGTCCCAGGCACCCGCCCCACCGGCGTCTACACCACCGGGGAGCTCCAGCAGGCCGTCCACCTCCACCACCAGCACATCGGCACACGAGCGGTCGTCGTCGGCACCGAACCCGTCGCCCACACGGCGGCCGACACCCTGCGCGCCGCCGGAGTCGAGGTGGCCGCCCTGGTGACCGGCCACCCGCCCGTACCCCTCGCCGTGCTGCGCCGGGGCCCCGGCGCCCCGGTGCTCAGCCGCACCACCGTGACCGGGCTGACCGGGCGCGGGCGGCTCACCGGCGTCACGGTGCGCCACCACGACGGCCGCACCACCACGCTCCGCTGCGACACCGTGGTCTTCACGGGAGACTGGATCCCCGACCACGAACTGGCCCGGCGAGGCGCGGTCGCCCTGGACCCCGGCACCCGCGGCCCCGCCCACGACGCCGCGTACCGCACCGGCGCGGAAGGCGTCTTCGCCATCGGCAATCTGCTGCACGCCGTGGAGCGCGCGGGCACGGCGGCGGCCGAGGGGCGGGCCGTCGCCGCCCCCGTACTGCGCCACCTCGCCACCGGGTCCTGGCCCGCCGGCCGTACGGCGCTCACGGTCGAGGCCCCGCTGACGTGGATCGCGCCCAATCTCATCGGCCCCGACGGCGACCGGCCCCTGAACAACCGCTTCGTCCTGCGCACCGAGCGGCGGCTGACCGCCCCGCTGCTCGTGGTCCGCCAGAGCGGGCGGCTGCTGCACCGGCAGCGGCTGCTGCCGCCCGCCCGGCCCGGCGTCTCCCTCCCGCTGTCCGCCGACTGGCTGGACCGGGCCGATCCGCACGGCGACACCGTACGGATCTCCGTGCGCTGACCCCGCAAGGGGCCGGCGCCGCTCACCTCAGGGAATCAGCAGCCAGTCCGAGCCGATCGCCGCCACCAGCCCGATGCCCAGCAGCCAACTGCCCAGCCGGGTACGGCCGTTCCTGCTCAGCTCGATCACGATCCCGCACAGGATCAGCGCCAGCCCGTACACCCCGACCACCAGCACCGAGGACCGGCTCGCGATCCGCAGCCCCAGGACGACCGCCATCGCGGCCATGCCGACGGAGGACAGGACGATGCGCAGCCGTCTCGCCTGGCGCGGCGTCAGCCGCCGCTCCTCGGCGTCGGGTGTGGGTATCGGGGTGTCCACGGCCTGGTCCTGGTCAGAAGTGCTCATGACGCGGGATGGTAATAGCTTCGCGCGGCCCTGTTCACCGCTCTCGGTCAAGCTCTCGGTCAAGGGGAGGGAAAGGACGCGTGTCCGCCGCCCGCCACCGTCCCGGCTACCGGCGCCCGGCCCGCAGCCGCGGCGCCTCGACAGCGGCGTCGACGGGCTCCGCGCCCGCCTCCTCCACCCGCCCGGCCAGCTCCCGCGCCCAGCCGACCAGCGCACTGACACCGATCCCGTGCGCCGAGGGTCCGGAGGAGCCGCCGGAGTCCGCCGACGGGACCGCCTCGGACGGGCGCGCGCCCCCGGACATGCCGGCATCACCGCGCGCGGTGAACTCCGCGAGCGCGGCCGCGCCCCGCCGCAGCAGCCGCGCCCCGCCCGTCACATTGCCCCGGGCGGCATGGGTCAGACCGACTGCCAGCTGGGCCAGCCCGCGCCACAACTCCCTTTCCGCCAGGGGGCCCGACTTCCACGCGTCCTCGAAAACCTCATGGGCGTGGAACGGCATCCCGGCGTCCAGCAGCCGCTGCGCCTCCCGGACGGTCTCCTCCGGGGCACGGACCACACCCTCGGGCTGCCGCTCCACCCCCGGCGAGCCGTACGGCAGAGGGCGCCCCAGCCCGTCACGGGGGCGCGCGTTGTGCGCCCGGCCTTCGGTGTCGCGGTCCCTGCGAGTCTCGTCCACCCCTCGATTGTGCCCCGCACCTGCGGTGAACTCCCGGAACCACTGTTGGTGGGCCCCCGCGCACGACTATTCTCGACAGTTGTCCGTACCACTTTGGGGGAGGGTAGGCATGAAACCGTCCCGGCCGCTGTACGAGCGCGAACCGGAACTGGCCGCCGCCGCGCAAGCAGTCGACGCACTCTGCGGCGCCCAGGCGTCCGGCGGGTTACTGATCTTCAGCGGTGAAGCAGGCATCGGCAAGACAGCACTGCTGGCCGAGATCCAGGCCATGGCGATCGACCGGTGCACCGTCTGGTCCGCACGGGGCGGCGAGACCGTCACCTCCGTACCGTTCCACGTCGTACGCCAACTGCTGCAGCCCGCACTGGAACAACTCCCCACCGACGACGTCCGTGCCCTGTTCGGCTCCTGGTACGAGATCGCCGCACCCGCCCTGGGACTCGTCGAACCGACCGGCCCGCAGCCCGATCCGCAGGGTGTGCGCGACGGTCTCGACTGGGTCGTCTCACGGCTCGCCTCCCGGCTGAGCCACCGCCCGCTGCTGCTCCTCATCGACGACGCGCACTGGGCCGACGGCGAATCCCTCGCCTGGCTGGACTCGTTCACCGCCCGGCTCGGAGAACTGCGGGTCCTGGTCGTCCAGGCACACCGCCCGGAAGAGCTCGCCGCCCGGGAAGCGGCGCGCACCGCCGCGGGCGGCCATCCGGCACAGGTACGGGTCGCCCTGCGGGCCCTCACTCCGGACGCCACCGCGGAACTGGTCCGCGCGGGCCTCGGCGAACATGCCGACGACCCGTTCTGCCGCGAGGTCTGGGCCGTCACCGGCGGCAACCCGTACGAGGCGGTCGAACTCGTCGCCAAGGTCCAGGACCGCGAGCTGGCCCCGTTGGAGGAGTCCGCCGGGCTGCTGCGCGAACTCGGTGCGTCGGCCCGCGGCAGCGGACTCGTCGCCCGGCTCGAACGGCTCGGCACCAATGCCAACCGGTTCGCCTGGGCCGCCGCGGTGCTCGGCACCGACATCTCCCAGGACCTCGCCGCCACCCTGGCCGGAATGAGTCCCGCGGAGGCGGCGGACTGCACGGCCCGGCTGCGCGAGGCCCGCATCGTCAGCGGCTTCGACCCGCTGGAGTTCGTGCACCCGCTGATCGCCACCGCCGTGTACCGCTCGATTCCGCCGGCCACCCGCACCGCCATGCACGGCAGGGCCGCCTGGGCGATCACCCGGGCCGGTCTCGGCCCCGCCGCGGCCTCCCGGCATCTGCTCGAAGTCCATCCGGACGACGACCACGAGCTGGTCGAGCAGCTCCGGGCGGCGGCCAACCAGCACCTCGCGGTCGGTGCTCCCGAGGCCGCCCGCCGCTGTCTGGAACGGGCCCTTCAGGAACCGCCGCGCCACGATGTGCGCGCCACCCTGCTCTACGAACTGGGCTGTGCCACGCTGCTCAGCTCGCCGCCCACCACGGTGCAGCATCTGCGGGCCGCGCTCGACCTCCCCGGTCTCGCCGACGACCTGCGGGTCGACGCCACCTTCCGGCTCGCCGCCGCGCTGTCCCACAACAACCAGCTGAAGGAGGCGGCGCTCGCCCTCGCGGCGGAGGCCGAGCGCACCGCGCCCGGCCCCGGCCTGATGCGACTCCAAGCCGCGCACTTCCTCTGGGAGGGCATGCAGGCGACCGAGGAGGACGGTCCGGGCCGCTCCCGCAGGCTCGCCGCGAACGCCGACCACCTCGCCGGCCGGGACAACGCCGAGCGGGCCCTGCTCACCCTGCGTGCCTTCGACGCCATGCTGCGCGGCGAGAACTCCCAGCTGATCGTCGACCTCTGCGAACGCGCACTGGTCAACGGCCATCCCGCCCGCGGTCTCGGCTGGACCGATACGGAATGGGGCTTCGAGCTCCCCACGCTGCTCGGCATCACCTACGCCTTCACCGACCGGCTCGACCGCGCGGAGGAGCTCTTCGGCGAAGCGGTGCGCGCCTTCGAGATCTCCGGCTGGAGCGGCGCCCACCTGGCCTTCGCCCATACACTCCTCGGCCTGGTCAACCGCCGTCGCGGCCGCCTCGCGGAAGCGGAGGGCTTCCTGCGCGAGGGCCTGCGCCTCGCCGACCGGGTCGGCAGCGGACTGCCCGTCCACTGGGACGCCGCCTGCCTGCTCATCGACACCCTGCTGGCCCGCGGCCGCGTCACGGAGGCCCGCAAGATCGCGGACCAGTACCACTTCGGCCTGCCCTATCCCAGCGCCATGGTCCTCCCCGACGCCCCGTGCGTACGAGGTCGCCTGCTGCTCGCCGAAGGCCGTCTCAAGGAAGCCGTCACGGAGCTGGAAGCCGCTGGACTGGCCCTCGAACCGCGCGGCAGGTTCAACGGCATCTGGGGCCCCTGGGCCGGCGACCTGGCACGCGCGCTCGCCGACGAGGACCCGGCCCGCGCCGCCCGGATCGCCAACTGGGCCCGGGTGCACGCCGAGCGCTTCGGAACGGATACCGCGATCGGTGAGGCACTGCGCTGCGTCTCGCTCTTCGCCCCTCCGGAGGAGGCCGAACGCCTGCTCGGCGAGGCGGTCCGCCATCTGGAGGCGTCCCCGTCCGGCTACGAGTTCGCGGTCGCCCTCGTCGAGCACGGCATCGCGACCCGCTCCCCGCGAGAACTCGCGCGGGCGCACAAGCTGGCCACGGCCTGCGGCGCGGAATCCCTGGCGACCCGCGCCCAGCAGGCACGGGCGTCGATCCGGTCCACCGAGTGAGGTAATGTTTGTCCTGCGCAGCACCCCGGTGACACCGGGGGAGTCGCAGCGGGACGTGGCGCAGCTTGGTAGCGCACTTGACTGGGGGTCAAGGGGTCGCAGGTTCAAATCCTGTCGTCCCGACTGGTGACAGTCGTAGATCAGGGCCGGTTTCGGAGCAATCCGAAACCGGCCCTTGATCATTTCTGGGGACCAGCTGGGGACCGGCGTCCTTGAGAGCGCGGTGCGCGCGCGGCACGCTGAAACGGGCCGAGAGCGCCACCCCGGCGGCCGTGATTCTGCGTACACTCCGCGCCTGGGTCCCGACGCTGCGACAGGAGAGACTGTCGGTGGTGCGATCCCTGCCCACGGCATCTCTCCAGGAGCGTGCAATGCATTCCGAATCGTCGGAGTTCGACCACCTTCTGCACTGCGTCCCCGATGTCGGTGCGGCCACCGAGGCGTACGCGGCGGCCGGCCTTCCCGCGCACGCCAACCCGCCGCACATGGGGTTCCGGAACGGCGCCTGGCGGCTCGACGCCCGCTATGTGGAGATCCTCACCGTGGAGGACCGCGCCGAGTTCGCCGACTCGCCCTTCGGCCGGGCCATGGCCGGGTGGATGCCGCATGTGGACGCGCTCCTCGCCGCGGGCGGAGGTGCGCTGAACTTCGCCGTGCACGTGACGGACGTGAGCGCCACCGCGGAGCGGCTCCGCCGCGCCGGCCACGAGGTGGACCTGCATGTCTTCGCCCGTGAAGGCTCGCCGGTGTCGTTCACGGAAGCCGTGCTGAGGGACGCTCCCGCATGGGCGCCCTTCTTCATCACGTACACCCCGGACCGGCAGACGATCCTCGACCGGTACAGCGTGGGACGAGTCGCGCGCGGGCCGCATGACCTGGCCGGGTTCGTCATCGAAACGCCCCAACCGGCACTGTCCGCAGCCTGGTTGGGTGAACTGGTCGGCATCCCGGTCGACGGAGCAAGGAACGTGGTGCCCCTCCCGGGCGGGGAAGTGCACTTCACGCCCGGTCCCGCCGACGCGCTCACCGCCCTGCTGCTCACCGAGGGCGATCCGCCCTCGGTATCGGTCGCCGGCCTGGATCTCCGCCCCTCCGGGCCGTGATCCGCCGGACCGGCCACAGGCTTCCGCGCCACGCTTCAGCTGGCACGGATGTACGTGGGGATGCACGGGGTCTCCTGTGCCGCGCCGTGCCGTCTGCGCATATCCGGGTGCTGAGCTGAACCCTGCATGAGCAGGTCAAAGAGCGACTCGGTCATCCGTCCGGGAGGGAGGTGAGCTGGTCGACGGTTTCGCGCACCCGATCACGTAGCCGACGTGAGGCCGGATCGTCGTTGACACGGCGGCGCCAGCGCAGCCCGACGTCGGCCTGGGCAGGTCGAGGGGTACCGCGTGGCGGCGCAGGGGCACACCCCGCTCGATCAGGTGTGCGACTGTCACGTTGAGCACGAGGCAGATGACGTTGTGCTCGATGGCCATCAGGGCGCCCACGGCGTAGGAAGGCACGACCGCCGCGACGCGGCGGGAACGCCCGATCCGGTCCCCACGCGGAGGACGGCCGCGCCAGGGGCCGGCACAGGGCGTCCGCGACGAGCGGAGTACGGAAGCCGTCGACCACGACGCGCCTGCAGGGCGACGGCGTTCAGACCGCCATGCTCGGCATCGCCCTGCCGCACAACCTCGCCCTCGCGGGGGGACACCCGCCCCGTACGAGGCCGTAGGCCAGGAAAGGCGGTCCCCGCTTCCCCGGACCGGAGAATGCTCAGTCGATACAGAACTCGTTGCCCTCGATGTCCAGCATCGGGATGCACGCATCATTGCCGTCATACAGCGTTTGCACGTGAACCGCGCCGAGAGGGACCAGCCGCGCGCATTCGGCCTCAAGTGCGGCGAGACGCTCCTTACCCACGAGACCGGTGCCGACCCGCACATCAAGATGCACACGGTTCTTGACGGCCTTTCCCTCCGGCACGCGCTGGAAGTACAGCCGCGGGCCCACACCCGAGGGATCTATGCAGGCGAACCACGCATCTTGCTGCTCAGGTGCCTGCGCACGCTTGAAATCGTCCCAAGTGGCAACCCCCTCGGGTGGCGGTGGCACGACGTACCCCAATACCTCGCACCAGAAGCGAGCGAGACGCTCAGGTTCCGCGCAGTCAAAGGTGACTTGGAACTTCTTGATCGCTGCCATGAGCGCACCCTACCGAGAGCGACGGAACCCTTGGCGTCGCAGCCCATCGGTGGGGCGGAGCGCTGCTGGTCCGGGTCCGTAGCCTTGCCGTATGGAGAACGGAATCGACCGCGTGGAGGACGGCTGGGAGGTCCGCTCAATGCGCGGGGTGGGTGTGGGCGAGGTGATCGTCGGCAACACGATGCGGCTGCACATCGGTTCGAACGGGATCGAGGTGCGGGGTCCTGCCGAGCTGACCGCAGACGGTAAGACGTATCTCGTGGACGCTTCCGCTCGGATCAACCTGGAGTGGGTGCCGAAGCTGCTTGATCAGGTGATCGCTGAGGTTCACGCCGCGGATTCAGGCGTTCTGACGGTGCGCTTTGCCAGTGGGTGGCGGCTGGACGTCCCGGTGGTTCCCGGTGGCCCCGGTTGGACCGTCGCTCTGCGAGGCCGCTGCTTCCTCAGCTCCGTACCGGGTGGCGGATCGGCGCCGAGTACGGCGAGAAGAAGCAATTCCTCGTTCTCACCCTGACGATCAAGAACGTCGAGCACAGTGTCGGCACCATTTCGACGGACGGAGCCGTCAAGTGGGAGGACGTGCGGACGTCCCCGCGGAACGCGACTACTCAGCACACCACGCAGGGCCCCGACGTCAGTGCCGAGGACCGGCCGGGGCAGTCCGTGACGGGCTCCCTCGTCCTCCATGTCGGCCGTAAGGGCGGGACCCTGTCGTACATCGATGACCCGAGCAGTCCGGCGTTCAGAGTGGCCCTGCCTGCCGCGTGATTCCCTTGTCGCGAGGCCACGGAGACAGTGCGCCCTACACTTGGGCTGCTCGGCTTCGGGTTCGGGAGCGCGACACTGACTGGACGGGAGAGCGGCGATGGCGGCAGGTGCAGGCGACTTCGGGGACCCGCCTGCCGAGGTGCTGGCAGAGGCCGCCGCCGCGTTCGGACTGCTGGCGTCACCCGCGCGGCTGCACATCGTCTGGACGCTCGCGCAGGGCGAGAGCGATGTGACGGGACTGGCGGAGCGCGTGGGCGGTGCGCTGCCCGCGGTCAGCCAGCATCTGACGAAGCTGAAGCTGGCCGGTCTCGTGCGCTCCCGGCGGGAGGGCCGGCGGCAGGTCTACTTCGTCGACGACACCGACGTGGTGACGGTGGTGCGGCTGATGGTCGGACAGCTGGCCGACCGTGCCGCGCAGGCTCCGTCCCGCCGGATCCGTGACCTGTTCGCCTGAGGCCGCCGTGGCTCCGCTACCGATCCCGTCGGCCGCCCGGAACAGCGGACATGGAAGACACGGCGGACACGGTGGTCGGACTGGGCGGCCGGTGGCCGTGCCGCAGGTGACCGCCGGTGAGCACCGGCGTCGTCGGCGATGGCCGCCGGGTCCGTTCCGGGCGCCGGACGTACACCGGTACCGCCCAGGGAGGGCCTGAACATGGCGGATTCCGGGGCGCGTCGGCGCTGGCTGGTCGTACCGGTGGCCGCCCTGGCTGTCTGGGGCGTCGCGTGCGGCGGCCACCCCTCCATGCCTGATGCCCCGTCGCGCCCCGCGTCCGGCGCGTCCTCCTCCCCGCCCCGCAGCGCTAGCAGCCCGAGCGCACCGGCACGCGGCGTTCGCTACGATCCGGCGGACTTCGCCGCGCCGGTCCGTTCCGCCTCCCGCCAGGCGGGCATCAACCCCACGTTGCTGATGGCCATCCTCTACAACGAGTCGTACAAACCGCACGACCCCGAACTGGAACGGGCCTGGCAGCGCAGCAAGCCTGAGGCGTCGTTCGGCATCGCCAACATGCACCGGGCGGCCTTCGACGAGACGAAACGCGCGCACGGCTTCGCCGACCGGAGATGGGAGGAGCTGCCCGACGACCGGGGCCTGGCCATCGAGGCGGCCGCCTGGCACCTGCACGACCTCGCCGCCCAGCTGCCCGCCCGGTGGGCCGGTCCGTACACCAGGGACGAACTGTCGGCCCTCGGCTACAACGCCGGGGCGGGCAACATGAGCGCGTTCGCCCGCGGCGTGGCACCGGGCGGCCAGGCCCGCTCCTACCTGGACCGGCTGCACGCCAACTGGGCCGAGGCCGCGGCAGCGCTACGGACATGACCGGCGCCGGTCACCAGTCCCCGCCGCCGAAGTCGCTGCCGGAGTCCCCGCCCCCGAAGCCCGATCCGAAGTCTGCCGGGTTGAAACCGGCACCCGAGAAGTCCCCGCCGTCCGGGAGATCCTCGGCCGGCGCGCCGGTGGCGGCGAATGCCGAGGGCGCGCTGATCACACTGCCGAGCATGGTGCCTACGAGCAGGCCGCCGAGCATGCCGCCCCCGCCGCCGCCGAAGTACCCTCCTGCCCAGGGCGTGTAGGCGGGGCCCGCGTTCCAGTAGGGCTGCCTGCCGTGGCCGGTGTCGACCATCCGGGACTGCGGTTCCCCGCCGTCGGCCATGCGCGCGGCATCCGCGGCACACGCGGGAACGGGCCGCGGCGCGCCTCCCTCCGGGGCCCACCGCACATCGCTGGCCGACGGGCCGTGCCGGGGATCGAAGAAGCAGGGGAGCCGGTGTCCGGGCAGCGGGTCACCGCCGCGCCTGGCGGCCAGGGTGGCCAGGGTGAACCGCCCCTGCTCCAGGGTGCCGGTCACCTGCTGGACGTCGTGGGGCCGGGTGGCCTCGGCCATCTGTGTCTTGGCCCGGTCGTACGCGTCCAGCGCGCGGGTGTAGTCCTGCCGCATGTCGTCCGTCGCGCCCGGCTCCGACGGCGAGAAGCCGAGGCGGTCCAGCTCTTCGCCGAACGCCGTGATGTCCTCGTCCACCACGACACGCAGGGCCTCCAGCTCGGTGCGCTCGCGCTCCTCCTTCTTCTTCCTCGAACGGCGGTGGAGGGCGTACGCGCCCGCTCCGACGGCGACGACCACGCCGCCGGCGACCAGCAGCCCGGTGCCCGAGTCGTCCCCGCCGTCCGCCGCCCAGGAGGACGGCGCGCTGCCGTCGGCCCGCAGGAGCGCCTGTTCGACGAAGCTGTTCAGCTGAGCCCCGGCGTCCTCGGGTGAGGAGCGCCTGGCCGCCCCCTTGAGGTTGGCGACGGCGTCGCGGGACATGACCTGCCCATCGGTGGCCGCGTTGAAGCCGTCACCAAGACGGACCGCGTACACCCCGGTGACACCGGTGAGCGCCCGCAGATCCTTCAGCAGGGTTGCCTGCGGGAACTCGGCGGACTCGGGCAGTACGGCGACGAACACCGGCCGGTCCGCGTCCTCGATCTTCTTCGCCAGTGCGTCGGCGTCGGCCGTCGAGAGCTGCTTTTCGGCCCGCGGGTCGACATAGACGGGACTCTTCCTCAGGGCCTCGGCCACCGTGCCGGTTCCGTCGGCGGCGTGGGCCGGTCCGGGGGCCGACACCGCGGCGAGGGCCAGGAATATCGCGGCCAGGGCCGTGGCAGGGCGGAGCACTGACCGGGCTCCGGTGATGACAGGCATGGGAGTTCTCCTGAAAGGACGAAGGGGGAGAGGGGCGGTGGGGCGGGTGCGGCGCTGGGATCAGCCGTACGAGAGCTTGGCGCAGAGGTCGTCGTCGGCGGAGCGGGCGTCGTCGGCGACCTGGGAGGGCACCGCGGTCGGTGCTGCGGAGGCGGTGGCGGTGGGGTCGTCCGCGTACGACTGCCCGAGGATCACGCTGATGCCCGCGGCCGTGCCGGAGCGGAGTTCCGCGGCGGCGAAGAGCCGGGCGACGGTCCTGGCCCCCTCCTTCTGGCCCGGCCCGTACTCGATGACGGTGGTGCGGTAGTCCTGCGTGCTCGCCGTCGCGGTGCCGGTCACCGTGAAGTCCGCTGCCTTCAGTCCCGCCGCCGCACGGGAGGCCAGACCGGTGTGGGAGGTGCCGTTGTAGACGGCGACGGCGATGCCCGCGCCCGAAGGCGGTTCGTCGGCGCTGGGCGACGGGGAGGGCCGGCTGGAGGGCTTCTCGCCGCCGGCGTCCTGACCGTCGAGGGTGCGGTCGGCCTTCAGCGCCGCCCACAGGGCGTCGGCGTCCGGCTCGACGATCGCGACGCGCGCGCCCTCGTACCGCCAGGGGATGGTGATGAACTTGGTGTTGTGCAGGTCGATGTTCTTCAGGGACATGGCGAAGGCGATCAGTTGCTCGGCCGATCCGAGGCCGGGGTCCACGGTCATGGACTTGGTGGCGGCGTTCGCGAGCGGAAGCAGCTTGGTCGGGGTCAGCCCGTCACTCTTCACCTTCTTCAACAGGCTGGCGACGAAGGCCTGCTGGCGCTTGATGCGGCCTATGTCGGAGCCGTCCCCGATCCCGTGCCGGAGCCGTACGTAGTCCAGGGCCGTCCGGCCGGAGACGGTCTGTTCCCCCTTGGCGAGGATGCGTTTGCCGCGGGTGGCCCGGTTGGGGTTGATGTCCTTCTCGTACACGTCCTGCGGCAGGCACACCTGGACGCCGTCGACCACCTCCGTCAGCTTGGAGAAACCCTTGAAGTCGACGACGACGGTGTGGTCGACGCGCAGCCCGGTGAGCGCCTCCACGGTGTTCTGGGTACAGGCGGGATTGCCCTTGGCGGTCTGGCCCACGGAGTAGGCCGAGTTGAACATGACATGGGACTCGGGCCGGCTCCAGCTGCCGTCGGGCAGTTTGCAGCGGGGGATGTCGACGAGGGTGTCACGGGGAATGGACACACCGACGGCGTGCTTGCCGTCGGCGTACACGTGCAGCACGAACGCGGTGTCGGAGCGGCCGATGTCGCCCTTGTCCCCGCCGCCCAGTTCGCTGTTGCCGTCGGTCCGCGCGTCCGAACCGATGACCAGGACGTTCTGGCCCTTCGAGGCGGCCGCGGGCCGGTTGTCGGAGATCCCGTCGGCACCGAAGGTGTCGATGTTGCCGCTGAGCCTGAAATAGGCCCAGCCGGCCCCCGCGGTCACAAGCGCGAGCAGCGACAGGAATATCCCGAGCACGAGCCGTATCCGGCCGCGCTTGCGCCGCCGGCCGCGGGCGGTCGACCGAGCGCCGCGGCGGTCCGGTGCCGTCTTGTGGCTGCCTGTCATGTGTGCGCTCTCATTCATCCGGTTCATCCAGAGGAGACGACTGCCCTCGCCTCAAGGTTGTACAGTTGCGCAATCTAGCAACCTTAAAGGCGGGTGCGGTCACCGAGGCGCGCACCGGAATGACTGAGGGGAAGGGTGAGTTGACGCATGCTCCGTAACGGACTGGAACCCTGGCATCTACTGATCGCGGCGATCGTGATCATCGTGCTGTTCGGGTCGAAGAAGCTGCCGGACGCCGCCCGCGGGCTGGGGAAGTCGATGCGCATCCTCAAGAGCGAGGCGAAGGCGATGGGGGAGGAATCCCCGTCGCCGGCGGCCGCCCCGGAGCCCGCTCCGGCCGAAGAGGCGCAGGCGCGGACGATCCGGGCCGCCCCTGGTGACGCGGCTTCGGCGCGCCCCGTCCCGGAGGGCGACGTCACCCCCCTCTGAGCCTCCATCGGGGGTCGGTGCGGGAGCCCTCCGGTGGCGGTTCGCCCCGTACCCGGCGGATACGGTGGCCGGTGTGCGGGGTGTCGCGGGCGCGGGGTCCGTCGTGTGATGCGCGTCCATGACAACACCTCAATGGTTGCGCAAGCTCTGAACTATGATGGGGTGTGTCACGCCGGAGCGGCCCACGGCAGGCTCGGCCCCACCTCGCCTCAGGAGAAGCAGCGCACATGGGCGTCAGCCTTGCCAAGGGTCAGAACGTCGTCCTCAACCAGGACGGCACCCCGCTCGCGGATGTCGCCATCGGCCTGGGCTGGGACGCCCGGCCGGTCGGTGGCGGGGACTTCGACCTCGACGCGTCCGCGATCGTCTGCGGGCCGGACCTGAAGGTCGTCTCCGACGAGCACTTCGTCTTCTACAACAACCTCACCAGCCCCGACGGTGCGGTGCGGCACACCGGGGACAACCTCACCGGCGACGGGGACGGCGACGACGAGCAGATCCTCATCGACCTCGACGGCCTCGACGAGAAGGCCGTCCAGGTCGTCTTCGCCGTGTCCATTCACGACGCGGAGACGCGCGGTCAGAACTTCGGCCAGGTCAGCGACGCGTTCATCCGGGTCGTGGACAACCTGACCGGCCGTGAGATGTGCCGCTACGAACTCTCCTACGACGCCGCCGGGGAGACCGCCATGGTCTTCGGTGCCCTCTACCGCAGGGGCGGTGAGTGGAAGTTCCGTGCCATCGGCCAGGGGTACGCGTCGGGCCTGGCCGGGATCGCCACCGACTACGGCGTGAACATCGGCTGAGTCC
The DNA here is from genome assembly GCF_044756945.1 of Streptomyces sp. NPDC091387. Lineage (NCBI taxonomy): Bacteria > Bacillati > Actinomycetota > Actinomycetes > Kitasatosporales > Streptomycetaceae > Streptomyces > Streptomyces sp. NPDC091387. The sequence goes on from NZ_JBIVTZ010000008.1 coordinate 262,812, forward strand.
CTTGCGCGGCAAGGCGGACGACAGCCCTGGGCATCAATCTCACCGGGGGACACGTATGAACGGGCCTGGCCAGGTGCAGCCACGCGACCGGATCCACTTCGAGCGCGTGCTGGATCAGGCGCTGAACTCCCCGTCGGTCCGCGAGGCGCTGAGCCGCGCCGACGGGGCCGTGAACGCCGAACAGCTGCGTACCCGCGCGCTGGCGGCGAGCGCCGGGATCGCAGCCGCCGCGGACACCGAGTACCGCGACCTCCTGCGGATCCGCGGCCGGACGGACACCTCCGGTGGCGCATCGCCGAGCGCCGGGAGTTCGTCGGGCTTCCGGGGCGGGCTGATGACCGCACTGGTGGTGCTCACGCCCAGCGTGGTGGCCGTGGCCGCAGCCCTCTTCCTGCTGCTCGGGTACGGCCTGCGCCTGAGCGGCGCGCAGCCCCATCTCGCGGACGGGCTGGTGACCGCGGGATGGACGGCCGCGCTCGTGGCGGCGGTGGCCGCGCTGGCCGGCGTCATCGCGATGATCGTGGCGGCTTCGCGCAACCGCTCCACCTCCTACGACGCCGGCTCCGGTGACGAGCGTCCCGAGGTGGAGCGGGAACGCGAGCGTTGGCAACGGGTGCTGCTGGAGCGGGGGATGGTGCCGTTTCTGCACCGTGGGGTGCGCGAATCACTGACCGGGGAGGGCGTCCGCCCGTCCGAACGCCCCGCACTGCCCGGACCGGCCGACAGTGCGCGTGACCGTTCGGCTCGCCCGTCGGACCGGGGCTTCACCGCCCCCGGCTACGCGAGCCCGGACTTCGCCGGACCCGGCTCCTCCGGAGCCGAGTAGCCCGGTACCCCTGCGGACGCGGCGGCACCTCCACCGGCTGTGGACTCAGGTGGCGTCGTGATCGAACGGCGGCCGCTCCGCAGGCGCCGGGGTGTCCTTCCCCAGGGAGACCGGGCTCGCCCCCCGGTGTGCGGCGGGCTCCGCCGTGTCGTCGGCCGTGCCGCGTACCGCGTTCGCGACCTCCGTCAGTTCCCGTCTCGGGTCGAGGGCATCGCGGATTTCGTCGAGCCCCGGACCGTCGCCGTCCAGGACGTGTTTGCGCACGAACGTCCTGGGATTCAGATCCTCGAAGTCGAAGTCCTTGAAATCCGGGCCGAGTTCGGACCGGATCTCCTGTTGTGCGTTCTCCGAGAACTCCCGGTACTTCCGGATGAACGCCGACACGTTCTGAATGAGCCCCGGCAGTTTGTCCGGTCCGAACAGGAGTACCGCGAGGATGACCAGTGTCACGACTTCAAGCGGGCCCACATCAGGGAACACGGTGCCACTCCTCGGACCCTCACTGCCCCGCCGCCCTGTGCGCCGTCGGGCATCTCGCTTCGGTCTCCAATACTCTATAGGTTGCGCAAGTAACGAAGTGTCGGGGGTTCGTTCGCGCTCACCGGAGTGGCGGGCGGGAAGCCTTCCGGCCGGTCACGGGTCCGGGAGCCCGCACCGCGCATCCGGGATCCGGGGCCGACGACTACCTGCCGTCCGGGCCCGCGGCCAGGACGCGGCGGGCGCCGCGTACCACCGCCTCGTCGATCATGCGGCCCGAGTCGTCCACGACCACCCTCGAGTCGGACGTCTCGAACCGTTCGATCAGCGCGCGGGCCCGCTCCAGTTCGGCGGCCGCCGGGGTGAACACATCGTTGACGACCGGGACCTGCCCGGGATGAATGCAGCTCCGGCCGCCGAATCCCAGGCGTTTGAGCGCGGTGGTGGACCGGTACAGGGCGTTGAGGTCGCGGAAGTCGGTGCTGACAGGGCCGAGCGGCGGGGCCAGCCGGGCGGCCGCGCAGGCCAGGACGAGCTGCGCCCTGGGCCACAGCAACTCCCTCTGGTCCGGACCGGGTTCGATCCCCGTGTCGGCGCACAGGTCGGCCTCGCCCAGCTGCATGCGGCTCACCCGCGGCCCGCGCGCGATCACCGGGGCGGACAGCAGGGCGGCCGCGCTCTCCAGGAGCGGGCACAGCGCGATCCACGGGGCCGCGGACAGCGCGTCGGCCACGGCGACGAGGTCACCGACCCCTTCTGTCTTGGCCACCATCAGTCCGTTGACGGCCGGCAGAGCCATCCGGCGGGCGTCGGCGACCGCGTCCGTGCCGGGGTTGACCCGCACCCAGATCTCCGGGCCCGCACGACGGACAGCCGGTGCGATGCCCTCCAGCCAGGCCGAGGCGGTCGCCCGCGCGTACTCCTTGGAGCCGGGGGAGACGCCGTCCTCCAGGTCCACGATCACCGCGTCGGCCCCCCTGCCGAGGGCCTTCGCCAGCATGTCCGGGCGGTCGCCCGGTACGTACAGGGCGGATCTCATGCGCCGCTGCCTCTCTGTCCCGCTCGAATGGAATCGGCCGCTGGGCCCGACCGGCACGGCCGCTCGGAGCGCACGTGGTGGGGGAGGGGGCCCTGCCCCCACCGCGGTGCGCGGGCGGCCGTGCCGCGTCGCTCAGCTGCCGGTCGGCCGGTGCAGATAGGAGCCGACCGCCTTGCCGCCGACCTTGCCGTCGGCCATGATCCGGTTCCCGCGCAGGAAGGTGTCGGTGACCCGGGCCGTCAGCTCGAAGCCCTCGAAGGGGGTGTACTCCTGGGCGGACTCCGAGTCGGCCGCGCGGACGGTCCAGCTGCCGTCCGGGTCGACCAGCGCGATGTCGGCGTCGAGGCCGACGGCGATCCGGCCCTTGGTGGGGAGGCCGTAGCGCTGGGCCGGGTTCCAGGCCGTGAGGGCGGCGATCCGGCCCAGTGGCAGGCCGCGCCGGGTGCCCTCGGTGATCATGCCGGGCAGGAGGTACTCGGCGCCGCCGAAGCCGGACTTGGCCAGGAACACGTCGTCCGCGGGCTCGCCGAACTTCAACTCCTCGCGGCAGCAGGCGTGGTCGGAGACGACCCAGTCCACCGTCCCGTCCAGGACGTACTCCCACAGGGCCTCGACGTCCTCGCGGGGACGCAGCGGCGGGTTCACCTTGCCGCCGAGGCCGTGTGCGGTGTCGATGTCGGCCAGCAGGTGGCCGACGGTGACCTCGCGGCGGAAGTCGATGTGGGGGAACGCCCTGCTCATGCGTACCGCCGCGTCGACCGCCTTGCGGGAGGACAGGTGCAACAGGTTGATCGTGGGCAGGCCGGTCTCGTGGGCGAGGTAGGACGCGATGGAGACGGCCAGCCCCTCGGAGTGCTGCGGGCGGGAGGCGCTGTAGGCGGCCAGGCCGGTCAGCTCGCCGCCCTCCTCCACCAGCTTGGTGTACGCCGTCATGATCTCGGCGGTCTCGCAGTGCAGGGACAGCGAGATCTGGTCGGCGATCTCGGGGAACTGCTCACGGGCGGCCTGGATCCCGCGCATCACGAACTCGAAGTGCGCGTAGTCGTAGCGCTCGCCCTCGGGCGTCATGAGGAAGGAGCTCTGGTCGGCCGAGCGGCCGTGCAGTCCGTGGCTGCCGTAGAACATGAACACCTTGAACGAGGTGACGCCGTGGTCACGGACCAGGGCCGGGATCTCGGCGATGTGACCCTTGGACATCGGGGCGAGGTGGTAGGCGTAGTCCACCTGGGCGCGGCCCTCTGTCAGTTCCAGCACCTCGGGGAAGAAGTCGGCGTACGTGCCGCCCTTGTTGAGGTAGTACTGCCCGGTGCGCATGTAGCTCAGTGCCGAGGTGACACCGCCCTGGGCGCAGGCGCGGCTCTCGCTCGCGGCGTCCTGGTCGAGCGGGTTGTAGATGCCCCAGTGCTGGTGGGCGTCGACGACACCGGGGAAGGCCAGCTTTCCCCCGCCGTCGACCACCTCGGCGGCGCCGGTGACGTCGATTCCGGGGGCGACTTCGGCGATCTTCCCGCCCAGGACGGCGATGTCCGCCGCCGCCGGCTCGTCCTGTTCGTCGGTGACGACCCGGACGTTCCTCACCACGAGGTCGTAGTCAGTCATGATGGCCTCCTGCCACTGTCTTCAGCTCGGCCAGGGGGCTGAGCAGATCTTGGATACGGTCGAGTCCGGCGAGGTTCAGACCCCGGTCCATCACGAGAGCGACGGCGGAGCCGGACAGCCGGCCGGCGGTGTTGTCGCGGAACTTCAGGGCGAGTTCGGCGTCCGACAGCGGTCGGTCGGGGCCGCCCCGGTTGCTGAGCACCTCCTGCCGCCAGACGCGGCCGTCGGTGTCATGGGCGGTGAGCACCGCGGGGAACTGCTCGGGGAAGATGCCGGTGGCCATGTCGTCGGCGACGACCTCGACCTTGGCCATCAGCTCCCGGCGGGCGGGGTCGCGGGCGAGTTCGTCGGTGAAGTCGTCCAGCCCCAGGCCGAGTCCGTGCCCTCCGCCGAGAAGCCCGGCGGCCACCATGTAGGGGCCGGAGAACTGGGCCTGATAGCCCGTCTCGGGGGCGCGCTTGCGGTCGATCGGCTGGCCGATCGTACGGACCACCGGCGCCGGCACGCCGAGCACCAGTCGCTCCACGCGCGCCGGGTCCAGGCCCTGCTCGCGCAGCGCCATGGCGGCGTCGGCCGCGGTGTGGGTGAAGTGGTTGGCCGGGTACGGCTTGAAGAAGATGCCGGGTACCGCCCACTCGGTGCCCAGGCCGTTGGTGATGGCCGTGGGGTCGTAGACGCCGTGCAGGAACGCCTCGAAGAACCCGAAGCGCCCCTCCAGGACGGTGGGCGGTCCGGTGAAGCCGCGGCGCACCAGCTGGGCGGCGGTGACGGCGGACTGCGCGGCCAGACCGCAGTGCAGCCGCTTCACCGTGCCGCCGGTGCGGTTCGCCTCGATGATGCCGCCCGCCATGGAGGCCGTGATGCCGAGCACGTCCACGAGGCCCTCCGTGGTGAGGCCGAGGAGCAGCCCGGCGGCGACGGCGCCGCCGAGCGCGCCGCAGATCGAGGTGGCGTGCTGCCCGTGTTCGAAGAAGGTGGAGTTCCCGGAGTCGCGGTCGTAGCCGGCCATGCCTAGCCGTACGCACACCTCCAGGCCCACCGCGATGGCCCGAACGGTGTGGCGGCCGTCCGCGCCGGTGGCCTCTGCGGCGGCGAGCGCGGCGGGGACGACGGAGGCGCTGGGGTGCAGGACGGACGGCAGATGGGTGTCGTCGTAGTCGAGGGAGTGCGCGAGCACGCCGTTGGCGAGAGCGGCGAGCGGGGCGGGCACCCGTGTGCCGCCGCCGCCCACGACCGTCGCCGTCGGCCGTCCGCCCTGTTCGCGGACATGCTCGACGATCGCGGCGGAGGTGGGCAGCCGGTGGGCGGCCACACAGAGGCCGAGCACGTCGACGACCCGTTTGCGGACGCTGTCGTCGACCTCGCGCGGAAGGGCCTCGTACGAGGTCTCCGCGGCGAACTCGGCGAGGTGCCGGGCGAGGGTGGGCTCAGCCACGGCCGTCTCCCGCCGACGGGTCGCTCACCACGGCCAGCGGGCGCACGGGGGACCCGGTGGCACCGAACAGCGGCAGCGGCGACAGGACGAAGGTGAACTCGTGGACCTGCCGGGCCGCGAGCTCCTCCAGGTCGAGCGTCTCGATGATGTAGATGCCGGACTCCACCAGGAGGACTCGGTGCGCGGGCAGGCTGGCGTGACCGGCCCCCGGCGCCAGCCGTTCGAAGGCGATGGAGTCGGCGCCCGCCGCGTGCACCCCGCGTGCGGCGAGCCACTGCGCCCCGGCCTCGCCCACGCCGGGGACGCCGGAGTCGTTGCCTATGAAGCCCTCGCGGTCCGGGCCGTCGAACCGGCGCCCCCAGCCGCTGCGGACGAGCACGACGTCACCGCGCTCCACGGGGGTGCCCTGAAGGCGTTCGGCGGACTCCAGTTCGGCGACGGTGATCTCGTGGCCGGGCTCGCAGACCTCGGTGCCGAGCGCCGCGGGCACATCGAGCAGGACGCCCCGGCGCACCATCGGGGCGATGGTGTGCACCCCGTGGTCGGGGTAGACGCCGCCGATCCCGGCGGTCCGGGCGTCGGCTCCGCCGTACAGCTTCCCGTTGTGGGAGACATGGGCGAGGGCGTCGATGTGGGTGCCGACATGGGTGCCCATGACGAGCATGTCGTTGGCGGCCGAACCGCCGTCCGCGCGCACCCGGTCACCGTGGCGGCGCGGCAGGGTGTGCCAGTAGGCGGGGTGGTTGGGCGACTGGGGCATACCGATGTGGAGCCGGCGGCCGAGGTCGAGGACGCGTACTCCCTCGCGTACCGCTGCCAGGAGCGGATCCCGCCTTCCGATGGGCGCCGGCTGGATGATCGATGCAGTCTTGTTCATGGTGCGTCCCCTCTCTGTCTCTGTGGTGCTGAGTGCTGCTTCGGCCCGGCGGGGCCGTGGCCGCGGCCCCGGTCAGGAGACGACCTTGCGTTCCCGCAGGTCCGTCAGTTCCTCGGGGCCGACGCCCAGTTCCCCGGTGAGTACGTGTTCGGTGTCGGCGCCGTGCGCGCGTCCGGTGAAGCGGATCGCTCCCGGGGTGCCGGACATCCGCCACATGACGTTGTGCATGAGGAGCGGGCCGAAGTCCTCGTCCTCCACGGTGGTGAGCATCTCGGTGGCCCGGATGTGGGGGTCCTCGACGAGGTCCCGCGCGTCGTAGACGGGTGCCACCGCGGCGCCGGCCGCGGTGAACTCGGCGATGACGTTCTCCCGGGTGCGTTCGGCGATCCAGCCGCCGACGAGGCCGTCGAGCAGATCGGCGTGGGCGGCCCGGCCGCCCCCGGTGGCGAACCACTCCTCCCGGACGACCTCCGGATGGCCGACGAGTTCCAGGACGCGTTCGGCGATCCGCTGGGCGCTGGTGGAGATTGCTACCCAGTGGCCGTCGCTGGTGCGGTAGGTGTTGCGCGGGGCGTTGTTGGTGGAGCGGTTGCCGTGCCGTCGCGCCACGACGCCGAGCTGGTCGTAGACCGTCGGGGACGGCCCGACGGCGGCCATGATGGGCTCGATCAGGTTCATGTCGATGACCTGGCCGCGGTGGTCAGGGTCCCGTTCCCGGTGGTAGAGGGCCATGGTGACGGCGGACGAGGCGGCGATCCCGCAGATGGTGTCGGCGAGGCCGAACGCCGGGAGCGTGGGCGGGCCGTCGGGTTCGCCGGTCAGATGGGCGAACCCGCTCATCGCCTCGGCGAGGGTGCCGAACCCGGCCCGGGAGGCGTAGGGGCCGGTCTGCCCGAAGCCGGTGACGCGGACGAGCACCAGACCCGGGTTGATCCCGTGCAGGACCTCGGGGCCGAGGCCCCAGCGCTCCAGGGTGCCGGGCCGGAAGTTCTCCACGACGACGTCGGCGTCCGCCACCAGAAGGCGGAAGAGGGCGGCCCCGTCCGGGTCGGAGAGGCTGAGGCCGACCGTGCGCTTGTTGCGCGATATCTCCTTCCACCACAGCGGTATGCCGTTCTTGGACTCGCCGTGACCGCGCATCCCGTCCCCGGCGACGGGGTGCTCGATCTTGATCACGTCGGCGCCGAAGTCGCCGAGCAGCTGGGCACAGAGCGGCCCGGCCAGGATGGTGGAGGCGTCGATGACACGGATGCCCCGCAGGGGGCCGTGTCTGGAGTCCGGGGCCTCCCGCGCGGGGCCGGCCTCTGCCGAAGTCGTCATGGTGCGTCCTTTCGTTCCCCGGCGGTGTCCCGTACGGAGCCGAGGTCGGCGGAGATGTTGTCGGCGGCCGAGGTGACCCATTCGCCGAGCTGACTGCTGCTGGCCTCGCTGAACATGGCCTTCGTCCCGCACACCGAGACCGAGCCGACGACCTGGCCGATCGGCCCGTGCAGGGCGGCGGCGACGCTGGCGGCCTCCACCTGCCGTTCCCCCACGCTCACCGCGTAGCCCGTGGCGCGGATGACCGCGATCTCCTCGCGCAGCGTCGCGGCGGAGGTGATGGTGGCGTCGGTGACGCTGTCCAGACGGTGGTGGTCGATGTAGTCCTCCACCTCGGAGTCGGGGAGCGCGGCGAGGATGGCCTTCGAGGACGAACCGGCGTGCAGGGGATGGCTGGTGCCCAGTGCCACCGACATCCGGATCTCCTGGCGGGAGAGGACCTGGTCGACGTACACCCGGGACCAGCCCTGGCGCAGCGAGAGGGTCGTGGTCTGGCCGGTGCGCTCTGACAGGGCCACCAGATGGCGGTGGGCGACGGTGGCGATGTCGAGTTCACGCATCGCGGCGAGCCCGATGGTGAGGGCGCCGGGGCCCAGCCGGTAGGCCTTGGTGTCCTCCTCGAAGGCGAGGAAGTTCCCCGCCACGAGTTCGCGCAGGATGCGGTGGGCCACCGCCTTCGGAAGCTCTGTCTCCCGTGCGATCACCGAGACACCCTGTGCGTGCGGGGCACGTGCCACGGCGTCGATCACCGCGAGCGCTCGGGCGATCCCGGAACGGCTGCGGCTGTTGTGCTCTTCGGTGTCATCGATGACGGTCATGGGATCCTCGGTCGGTCGGCCGCCCCGTCTGCGGGGCCGGCGTGGGTGGTCACGGCGGGTGGAGGGCCCGGCGGTGTCAGGAACCGCCGGCGACCTCCGTGATGACCTCGATATCGCCTCGAACGGCTTTGGAGTAGGGGCCGATGGTGTGGGTGAGGGCCACCAGCTCCTCCAACGTCTTCTGCGGGCACTCGGGCGCCGTGACGGTCAGCCGGACCGCGATCGCGTACGCCCCCGCCGCGACGGTGCCGAGGGTGCCGGACGCGGTGTCGGTGACCGGTCCGGCGGTGACGCGCCGACGGCGTTCGACCACGCCCAACGCGCCGCCGAAGCAGGCCGCGTACCCCGCGGCGAACAGTTCCTCCGGGTCGGTGCCGGTGTCGCCCTCGGCGCGCCCGGCCGGCCGGGTCAGGGCCACGTCCGGCGAACCGGTACGGGAGCGTGCCCGCCCGGCGCGCCCGCCGGACACGTCCACGACGGCCGTGACGCCGGTGAGTTCCTCGGTGTGGCCGCAGAGCGTGTCACGCAGGGCGACGGTGTCGGCACGCACCGCCGCCACGTCCCGCACGAGGTGCGACCTGATTCCCAGTTCGCCCATCCGGCTGGTCAGCGCGAGCCTGGAGTACGTGGTGATCCTCGAGGCGAAGGACGCGGTGGGCGACAGCACGTGCACCCTGGCCCCCTCGCGGGCGAGGCTCTCGGCGACGGAGGAGGCCGCCCAGGTGCCCTGGTCGTCGCGGACGAGGACCGTACCGCGGAGCGGTGAGTCCGGGTCCCCGAGTCCGGCGACCGTCTCCAGGATGTCGAACACGGGCGGCCTGTAGGGCAGTTCGCGCTCCCCGGAACGGGCGCCGGCCGCCACGACGACGTCGTCGAAGCCGTCCAGCTCGGCGATGTGCGGGCGGGCCGGCCCGACGAGGTCCGCCTCTCCCGCCGCGACGAGGTCGGCCGCCTCCGGAAGGCTGTCCAGACGGCAGACCGCCAGCACCGGGAGATCGGGGAACGCCGCCTTGAACAGGGCCGCGTGGTGCCGGAATCGGGCGTGCCGGAAGCTCATGTCCGCCATCTGCGTGCCCAGCGAGTAGCTGCCGTGATGGGCGGCGTGGCTCACGTGGACGTACAGCAGCGGGAATTCCCGCCGCAGCCGGCCGACGATCTCGGCCATGTCGGGGGGCGTGAGCCCGCCGGGGAGGAACTCGTCCGCGCCGATGCGGATACCCATCGGCAGGTCCGGCGACCAGGCGGCGGTGCGGGTGGCGTCCCCGGCGGCCTGGCGGCCGGTGTGGAGCAGCTGGGCGTACATCCGCGTGCCGTGGACCTGTACGGACTCGGCGATGCCCACGTGGTGCGGAATGGAGGAGTCGTCGAAGCTGCCGAGACCGATGTGGCGGCCGGCGCTGGTCGGGTGGACCCGGATGCCCTCGGTGATGATGAGCCCGACACCCCCGCGAGCCCGTTCGCCGTGGTACGCGGCATGACGCTCGGTGGGGTGGTCGGCGTGGCCGAAATTCGTCGTGTGCCCGGGAACGAACACCCGGTTGCGTAAGTGGACTTGACCAAGCGCGAAGGGGGACAGAAGGGTACTGACGTCAGATCTTGTCACTATTACTCCCTCCCGAACGAGGGGTGGCGACCGAGACCGTTCCGTTCACAGGTACGCCGTTCGATTGAACGGAACAATAAGAACCCTCAGATGGCCGAGTCAATGAGTACCTACGGGTAACTTGCGTTATTGGCTTTCGATCAATTTCGGCCGTTTCTCGCTCGCGGCCTTGGTGTCGGCTGCGGGAAGGCGGAAACCGCGGGCGCCGAGGTGTGGCCCACCCGCGATCCGCGTCCCGGGAAAGGCCGGTGTCCGGCATTCATCTGTCGTCCAGGGACGGAGCCGCCCAAGTCATGCTCAATGCATCGCAGTCAGGGCGGAACGCCCTACTGTCGTCGATATGACGGAGCCAGTGGCAGAGGCGTGCCCCCACGACGACGACCCGGGCATGGCACGCTTGATCTTTCTGTCCGACGGCATCTACGCCATCGCGATGACACTGCTCGTCATCAACGTGGCGATCCCCACGGACCTGGGAGATGCCGCATTCCACAGAGCCCTGAGCGACGCGCTTCCCGACGTCGGCGCCTTCGCCCTCAGCTTCACCCTCATCGCCGGATTCTGGCGTGACCACCGCCGCATCCTCACCACGCTGCCCGCCGAGACGGTCGTGGTCACCCGCCTGATCTTTCTCGGCCTCGGCCTGGTCGCCCTGCTCCCCTTTCCCACCGGGCTCCTGGCCGAGTACGCCTCTCAACCCGAAGCGGTCGCCCTGTACGCGGGTGCGGTGGCCGCGACCCACGCGGTGCACGCGATCCTGCTGCTGATCACGCAACGCCAGGCGCGCCCGTCGCCCGCAGCATCATCCGCCGCCACGGGCCGCCGCTCCTTCACCGCGCAGCTCGGCTCCAGAGTGCTGATCTTCTGCCTCTCCATTCCGTTGGCCTACGTCAGCACGGAAGCAGCCATGTTGTTCTGGCTCACGCTGATCCCCGCCCACTACATCCTCGGCCGCCACCGCCACGGTGTACCAGCGATCCGAAACCGCCCCTGACCGCTTCCGGGGCGCGCGTCCCGTGTCCTCAAGCGGGCGAACGGCCGCCTCACCGGAGCATTCGGACTGGCCGTCATCAGGGGCCGGGAACAGCTTGGCACCCCTACGCGGCCGAGGTGCCTCCGACTTCGCCGTCGCAGCGTGCCTGGTGGCCGCGGTCGTCTCGCTGCTCCGCGGCCGCCGTTACATCCACGGCGAGACGGCGACCAAGAAGGCATGACCCCGCGCGGCCCACGAGCTGCCGGGGACCGTCACCCGCGTCGGCGCAGCCGCAGCGGGGCGTAGACAGCCAGGGCGGTGAGGAACGCCACCCCGTAGGCGAGGTCCGCCCCGTGCAGCGCCTTCGCCACCGGGCCCACGTACAGGCCGGTGCTCATGAACGGCACCGCCGCGGCGAAGGCGACCGCGAAGGCGGCCGCGAGGACGAAGGTCATCACGGTCTGGAGCCGGTGGATCACCTCGTACCCCAGTACGCCGAGCGCGCCCTGGGCGGCCATCATGACCAGCACCCCCAGCCAGAACGGCCAGCCGCACAACTGGGCCAGCGCCTCCCCGCCGAACAGGCCGATCAGCGCGTCCCAGGCGATGGAAGACAGCCACTGGAGCGCGCCCGGCAGTACGACGCCCCGACCGAACGCCAGCCGCGCGAGCGGGAGTTGCCCGGCACCGGTCTGGCTGCCCCAGGTCCCCAGATACGCGGTGGGCGCGGCGCCCACGAGCGTGCCGAGCACGACGGCGGTGAGCGCCGTGGCGAAGTCCAGGCCCAGCGCGATGCCGACGGTACCGGTGAAGACGCCGGTCATGGTCAGGTTCGGGGCGAACCAGACGGTGAACAGCCGGCCGGGCCCGCCGTAGCGTCGGTCCTCGGGAACCGGGGCTATCCCGTGCGCCTCGACGCGCAGATCGCCGGGGGCGCTGGGCATCCGCCCGTCGAACGCGGGCCGCGAATCCTGGGTATACGGCAATGACATGAAGACATCCCTCCGCCAGTGCTAACTGGTTCAGGTTCGACGGGTGTGTTCTCAGCCCTCTGCGGGGCACCCCGTGTCCGGTGCGGCGGTCAGGATAGCTGGGTGTGCGGATCGCGACGCGTTGCGGGGGTCGATGCCGAGGGCATGACCTAGAGGGCGCAGCGGAAGCCGCCGTGGCCCGTCGTGCTGTCGGGGGTGTTGGAGGTGCGGGCGGCGATCCGGTAGCGGTTGCAGTAGGAGCGGTGGCAGAGATACGAGCCGCCGCGCAGTACCCGGTTCTCGCCGTGCGGCGGTCCGGCGGGATCGGTACGGGTCTCGGGGCGGTCGGCGCGGTGCCAGTCGGCGCTGAAGCGGTCGGCGCACCATTCCCAGACGTTGCCCGAGGCGTTGTACAGGCCGAAGCCGTTGGGGGCGTACGCCTTGACGGGTGCGGTGCCCGCGTGGCCGTCCTCGCGCGTGTTGCGTACCGGGAAGTCGCCCTGCCAGATGTTGCAGCGGTGCCGGCCGTTCGGGGTGAGGTCGTCGCCCCAGGGGAACCGCGCCCGGACGAGTCCGCCGCGGGCCGCCTTCTCCCACTCGGCCTCGGTGGGCAGCCGCTTGCCGGCCCATCGGGCGTAGGCCGTCGCGTCGTTCCACGACATGTGGACCACCGGGTGGTCCCGGCGGTCGCCGATCGAGGTGCCCGGTCCCTCGGGAGCCCGCCAGTGCGCTCCGGTCACCGCGCGCCACCAGGGGGCGCCGGGTACCGTTCCGGGCAGTACGGCACGGCGGGCGGCCGGGGGTACGAAGGAGCCGAACACGTAGGACCAGCCCAGGAGTTCGGCCTCGGTGCGGTAGCCGGTGGCCTTGGTGAAGACGGCGAACCGGGCGTTGCTGACGCAGGCCGCGTCGATGTGGAACGGCCCGGTCGTGACCTCACGTACCGGCCCCTCGCCGTCGTCCGGGAACGCGTCCTCGTCCTCGCCGCCCATCAGGAACGGTCCGCCCGGTACGGCGACCATGCCGCGCAGGAGCTCTGCCGTGCCGCGTACGGGCACGGCGAACTCCGCCGGGGGAGCGGCGGTCGCCGTCGGCGCACTCTCGCGGGCGGGCCCGCAGCAGGCGTTCACCGTGCGGCCTCCCTGTCGGGCGCGCCGGGTGCCGGCCGGTCGAGCAGTTCCGCCAGGTCCTGGCCGGTGGTGCGCAGCAGCAGGGCGACGCCGCCGAGCGCGGCCGCCTCACCGCCGAGGGTGGAGCCGCGCACCTCGATGGTGCGGGGAGCCGAGGGCAGGGAGAGCGCGGCGAGTTGCTCCCGGATGGGGGTGAGGACGAGGCCGTCCAGGGCCGCCGGTTCGCCGTAGACGACGATGCACTCGGGGTCGACCTGTGCGGCGAGTGCGGCGAGGACCCGGCCCGCGAGGACGGCCGCGGTCCGGAGCACGTCGGCGGCGTCCGGCTGGCCGTCGGCGGCGAGGGTGATCAGCTCCGCGGCGTCGCGGGCCGTGACCCCGCGGTCGGCGCAGGCGGCGAGCAGTGCGGGGACGGAGATGAGCCCCTCCAGACAGCCTCGGCCACCGCAGTGGCAGGGCCTTCCCTCGGGATCGCAGCTGGTGTGGCCGATCTCGCCGGCCGCGCCATGGGCGCCGTGCACCAGCGCGCCGTTGACGACGAGCCCGCCACCGACCCCTTGTGACCAGCGCAGATAGACGGCGTTGTCGAATCCGCGGGCGGCGCCCCAGGTCACCTCGGCGAGGGCGGCGAGCCGGGAGTTGTTGTCCGTGAGCACGGGGGCGTCGAAGTGCCTGCCCAGCTCGGCGGCGACGTGGCCGGCGAACGGTGTCATCGTGCGCGGGTCGCCGGAGGCCGGGTTCTGCACGAAACCGGGGAGGCCGAGGCCGATGCCCTCGACGGGCGCGAGGCTGATGTTCTCGCGCCGCACCAGGTCCTCCACGGCGCGGATCGCCTGCGCCGCCCGTTCGGCGGCGCCGCTCTCCGCCGGTACGGGGGCGCTGGAACGGCCGACGATCTCATGGGCGCAGTTGGCCACGACCACATGGAGCCGGTGGCGCTGGAGGTCGATCCCGATCAGCTCGGCCCCGCGGGAGTTGAGGGAGATCTCCAGGGCCGGTCTGCCGCGGCCGCGCGGCTGCTCCGGATCGGGGGCCGGCTGTTCGATGACGGCCTTGCGTTCCAGCAGATCGGACACGATCGCGAACAGGGTGGTACGGGAGAGCCCGACCCGCGCCTTCAGCTCGCCCCGGCTCAGCGCGCCCGACCTGCGCAGTTCACCGAGTACGGCGGCTTCATTGGCCCTGCGCAGGCGCTGCAGGGCATCGGTGCGTTCCGTCATGGACGCATGGTCGATCGGGCCGGGGCTTTCTGTCAACGCGCCGGACGAATTCACACACTGTTTATTCCCAAGGGTTGACGTAAAAAAGTCGACGTCCCTACAGTTCCGGTCATTCGGCTGCTCCGGCACATGCCGAAGCACCGCCGGACCGGGCATCGACCGGGTCCCCGGCAGCACAGTGAGCGACCTTTCGAAAGGGCGGCCCGAGTGGCTCCGCGCAACGTCCTGTTCCTGATGACCGACCAGCACCGGGTCGACACCCTGGGCTGTTACGGCAACCCGCTCGTCGACACCCCCGCCCTCGACGCCCTGGCGGCCGAGGGAACCCGCTTCGACCGCTTCTACACCCCGACCGCGATCTGCACCCCGGCCCGCGCCTCGCTGGCCACCGGTCTCCACCCGTTCCGCCACGGGATGCTGAACAACCCCGAGCGCAACGGCGGGAGCAAGGACGAGCTGTCCGACGACAGCCCCACGCTCTGGGGCCAGTTGATGGACCAGGGCTATGCGGTGGGCCATGTCGGCAAGTGGCACATCGGCCGCGAGCGCGGCCCCGAGTTCTACGGCCTGGACGGCGAGCACCTGCCCGGCGCCCTCAACCCCGTGCACCACCCCTCGTACGAGAAGTGGCTGGAGGACAACGGCTTCCCGCCCTTCTCGGTACGCGAACCCGTCTTCGGGACCGCCGCCAACGGCACGGGCCGCGGGCACCTCATCGCGGGCCGGCTCCAGCAGCCCGCCGAGGCCACCATCGAGGCCTTCCTCACCGACCGCACACTCGGCCTGCTGGACCGCTACGCCGGTGAGTGGAAGGCGAACGGCACGCCGTTCATGCTGTCCTGCCACTGGTACGGCCCGCACCTGCCGTACCTGATCCCCGACCACTACTACGACCTCTACGACCCCGCCGACGTCCCGCTGCCCGCCTCGATGGCCGAGACCTTCGCGGGGAAGCCCGAGGTGCAGCGCCAGTACAGCGCGTACTGGTCGTCCGACGGATTCGACGCCGCCGCCTGGCGCAAACTGATCGCCGTCTACTGGGGCTACGTCACGATGATCGACCACCAGGCCGGGCGGCTGATCGAGGCGCTCAAGGGGCACGGCCTGTGGGACGACACGACGGTCGTCTTCACCGCCGACCACGGCGAGTTCACCGGCGCGCACCGGCTCAACGACAAGGGCCCGGCGATGTACGAGGACATCTACAACATCCCCGGCATCGTCCGCGTCCCCGGCGCCCCCGCTCAGGTCAGCGACGACTTCGCCAGTCTCATCGACCTCAACCCGACCATCCTCGAACTGGCCGGCGCACCCGTGCCCGCCCCGTGCGACGGCACCAGCCTGCTGCCGCTGCTGCAGGGGGCCGGGGCCGGGGACACCCGCGACGAGATCGTCGCCGAATTCCACGGCCACCACTTCCCGTACTCGCAGCGCATGCTCCGCGACCGGCGCCACAAGCTGGTCCACAACCCGGAGAGCGTGCACGAGCTGTACGACCTGGAGACCGACCCGCACGAACTGCACAACGTGTACGAGGCGCCCGCCTACGCCCAGGTCCGGCGCGACCTCACCGTGCGGCTCTACCGCGAACTGCTGCGCCGCGGCGACCCCGCCTACACCTGGATGAGCTACATGGCCGACATCGGCGGCGACCGGGCGGCGGACGTCGACGGAGTCGCGGAGGAAGTGGCATGAAGACACCGTCCGAAGCCCCCGCGGAACAGCGGACCGGGCACCCGGACCCGGAGCGCACCACCGGTCCGGCCATCACGAAGGGCACGCGGACCCCGGGGAAGAAGGCGCGCGGGACCGGCCGGCTCACCGCCGTACTGCTCGGCCTCGCGTCCGCCGCCCTGGGCCTGCTCACCTGGGTGATCCTCGCCAACAGCGGCATCGAGGGCTTCCCCGGACCCGTTGCGGTGGCCCGCCGCGCGGGTGAACTCATCGCCGACGGAACCCTCTTCACCGACGCGGGCGCCAGCCTGAAGCGCGTCCTCATCGGCTACGTCCTCGGCGTCGTCCTGGCGATTCCGGTCGGCTTCCTCATGGGCTGGTACCCGGTCGTCCGCAGGCTGATCGAACCGTGGCTGCAGTTCTTCCGCATGGTGCCGCCCCTCGCGATCATCCCGCTCGCCATTGTCCTGATGGGCATCGACGAGACCCCGAAGATCTTCGTGATCTTCCTGGCCTCGTTCCTGTCGTCCGTCGTCTCCACCTTCCAGGGCGTCGTCGCCGTGGACGTCACCCTCGTCAACGCCGCCCGGGTGCTCGGCGCCCGCGACCCGCAGGTCTTCCTCGGCGTCGTCGTGCCCGCCTCCACCCCGTTCATCCTGGTCGGCATGCGGATCGGGCTCGGCGCGTCCTGGGCGACCGTCGTCGCCGCCGAACTCATCGCGGCCCAGGGCGGACTGGGCTTCCGGATGCAGCAGGCAGGGCTCTACTACGACCTGCCGACCATCTTCGTCCAGCTCATCGCGATCGGCGCGATCGGCCTCGCCATGGACCGGCTGCTGCTCCTCGCCGAGCGCAGGCTCACCCACTGGCAGGAACGGCGGTAACCATGCCCACCATCAACTTCCGTGAAGTCACCCGGGACTTCGCCGTCAAGGACGGCGACTTCCTGGCCCTGGACCGGGTCAGCCTCGACATCGACGACGGAGAGTTCGTCACCGTCGTCGGCCCCTCCGGCTGCGGCAAGAGCACCCTGATGAACATCGCCGCCGGACTCCTCGACGCCACCGGCGGGGAAGTGACCGTGGACGGCATCCCCGTCCGCGGCCCCGCCCCCGAACGGGGCGTCATCTTCCAGCAGTACGCGCTCTTTCCCTGGATGACGGTCGCCGGCAACGTCGAGTACGGACTCAAGGTCGCGGGCGTCGGGAAGGCGGAGCGCCGGCGCCGGGCCCGCGAGGTCATCGAACTCGTCGGCCTCACCGACTTCGCGGACTCCCTGCCCAAGACCCTCTCCGGAGGCATGAAGCAGCGCTGCGCCATCGCCCGCGCCTACGCCGTGGACCCGAAGGTGCTCCTCATGGACGAACCCTTCGGCGCGCTGGACTCCCTCACCCGGGTCCGGATGCAGGAGTCGCTGCTGGACACCTGGGGCCGTGACCGGCGCACCGTCATGTTCATCACCCACGACGTCGACGAGGCGGTCTTCCTCGCCAACCGCGTCGTCGTCATGGCGGCCCGCCCCGGCCGTATCCACACGGTCATCCCGGTCACGCTGCCCTATCCACGTACCGAGGAACAGCGGCTGTCGCCCGAGTTCGCCGAACTGCGTGCCCAGGTGTGGCACGCCGTCCACCACCAGCCGGCCCCCCTCGAAGGAATGGTGTCATGAAGTCGATCCGTGCCGTCGGCCGCCGTACGGCCGGCCTGTTCCTGGCCCTGTCACTCGTCTCCGTCGCCACCGGCTGCGGGGGCGACTCCTCCGACGCCGCGGACGGCGGACCGCAGAAGGTGAGGTTCGGCTACATCGCCGACTACAGCGGTTCCGTCGCACTCGCCGTCGCCCAGAAGCAGGGGCTGTGGAAGAAGTCGGGCGTCACACCCGAACTGAAGGTCTTCACCAACGGCCCGCTCCAGGTCCAGGCGCTCGGATCCGGCAGCCTGGACTTCGGCTACCTCGGCCCCGGGGCACTGTGGCTGCCCGCCTCCGGGCGCGCGTCCATCGTCTCCGTCAACATGCTGGGCCTGGCCGACCGGGTCATCGCCCGGCCCGGATCCGGCATCGAGAAGCCCGCCGATCTCAAGGGCAAGAAGGTGGCCGTCGCCGAAGGCACCTCCGGGGACATGATCCTCGATCTGGCGCTGAGCGAGGCCGGTCTGAAGCCGGACGACGTCACGAAGGTCGCCATGGACGCCTCCACCGTCGTCACGGCGTTCTCGTCCGGAAAGGTCGACGCGGCGGCCACCTGGTACCCGCTGATCGACACGATGAGGAAGAACGTCCCCGGTCTCAAGGAGATCAGCCGGACCGAGGACTACTACCCCAAGCTGACCTTCCCGAACGTCTTCGTCACCCAGCCGAAGCTGGCTTCGGGGAACCCGGAACTGGTCAAGAAGGTGACCGGGGTGCTCAAGCAGGCCGGTGACTGGATCGCGGCGCATCCCGAGGAGTCGGAGAGCGTCGCCGCCGACTTCCTCAAGCTGCCGGCCGGTCAGCTCAAGGGCTCCACCAAGTACGTGAAGCTCCTTCCCTCCGCCGAGCTGACGAAGCTCAGCAAGGACGGCACGGTCGACGGCTGGTTCGACGAACTGGCCGCGATGTTGCGCCGGATGGGGAAGCTGCCCAAGCCGGGCAAGGCCGAGGACTACTACCTCGGTGACCTGTACGCCGAGGCCGGAAAGGCGGACCGTTCATGAACGGCTCAAGCGACACCACCGCATCGGGCGCCATGACATCGAACGCCGTGAGACGGCGCGGATTCCTCGTGGGCGCGGCCGGTCTCGCCGGTGCCACCCTGCTGCCGGCGCTCACCGCCACCGAGGCCGCGGCGGACACCGTCCGGGCGGCCGGCGCCCCGCTCCGGGTGGTCTCCGGCGGCCGGGCCCGTGCCTCCGTGCTCTGGTGGGGCGCGGGCAGCGCCGAATTCGCCGCCACCGAACTGCGCGACCACGTCCGGAGGATCACCGGTGTCCGGCTGCCCCTGCGCGCCGTGGCCGTCTCCTCGGCGCCCGAGGGCGTCACCGGTCTGGTGGCGCTGAGCGCGGGCACCGGAACGGGCGGGATCCCCGCGAGCGCACTGGCCGACGCCGGACGTGAACTCGACGGCGCGCCGGATGACTCCTTCACCCTGCTCGGTGACGACACCAGCCTCCTGCTGACGGGACAGGGCGACCGGGCCCCGCTGTACGCCGTCTACGCGCTCCTGGAGCGTGCCGGAGTGCGCTTCTTCGCCCCGGCCTTCCCCGCGTACGAGGGCCACCACGAGCACATACCGAGCACCCGCACCCTCGACCTCCCGCCCGTGCGCCTCACCGACCGGCCGGCCACGGAACTGCGGCGGCAGTACGCCGAGGAGGGGTTCAGCCACACCGCGCAGAGCCTGCCGCCGCTGCTCGACTGGATGGCCAAGAACCGGCTCAACACCTTCGTCTACCCGACCGACTACCTCGGCCTCGGCGTCACCACGTACGACGGGGTGCGCGACGTCCTGGTCCGCGAGGCCGGCCGGCGCTCCATCCGTATCGAGACCGGCGGCCACGGCTACGACAGCTTCCTGCCGAAGGCCGACTACCCGCAGTTCTACGAGTCCGGCGGCCCGGTCTTCGACATCTACAACCCGCAGGCACTGGACGCGTACGTGGCCAAGGTCGTCGACTTCCTGCGGGAGCGCCCCGAGATCACGCTCTTCGACTGCTGGCCACCGGACGTCGGCGCCTTCCAGAAGCCCGTCCTCGACCGGTACGGCACCGCGTCCAACGCGGAGTCGGTGGTGGTCAACGAGCTCGCCCGGGTGCTGCGCGAGGAACTGCCCGGGGTCCGGGTCGAACGGATCGCGTACGCGTCCACCGTGCAGCCGCCCGGCCCGGAGTACCCCTGCGACCCCGACGTCGTGGTGGACTTCGCGCCGTACTCCCGGAACTACGACGGTCACCTGGGTGACCCCGCGGTGGGCGCCAACACCGGCCTTGCGAAGGCGTTGCGGGCCTGGCGGTCCACCCACCGGGGTCCGCTCGCGATGTACGAGTACTACCGGCGCTACCGCTGGCGCAGCCTTCCGGTCCACCCGCTCACCACCATCGCGGGCGACGCCGTCTTCGAGTCGGGGCTCGGTCTCGACGGCATCGGCATGTACAGCGAGCCGGGCGACTGGATCACGTACGAGCACGTCCAGAGCCTGGTCGCCGCGCTGGCCTGGGACAGCGCTCTGGACGCGGGCGGTTTTCTCGACGGCTACCTGCGGGCCCGGTTCGGCGCGGGCGCGGCCGACGCGATGCGGCGTTATTACGACCTGACGGGTCTGGACCCCGACACCCACGGTCCCGGCGTACTCAGCACGAACTACGGGCAGGCGCGGGCGGCCCTCCAGGAGGCGGCCGGGCGGACGGAGGAGCCCGCGCCCCGCACCCTGCTCGACCGGCTGACCCGCAACATCGACATCGCGCTGGCCGACATGAGGATCGGACTCGCACCGGCCGGCAGCACCGAACTCGACGCTGCACGCCGGGAGTACCGGGCGCTCGTGCACCGCAACCGGTTCAACGGCATCTGCCTGCCCAACATGCAGGCTTGGTGGCGCTGGAACGGTCCGGACGGCCAGGCGCCGTACGACGACGCCGGGATCCGCCAGGATGTCGTCGACGCCTACGCGAGCCCGGCGGCCGGGTTCGGCGATCCGGGGTTCCTGGTGCTCGAACGGGCCGGTGACCCCGTCGCGCTCGACGTGGAGGCCCAGGACGTCGACTTCGCCGGCCACACCGTCCACTGGACGGCCACCGCGCCCGACGGAGTCGTCCTGGAGCCGTCGAAGGGCACGCTGAAGGTGCGCGGTACCCGGGGCGCCGCCGCCCGGGTTTCGGTACGGGCCACCGCGGACGCGGCGGCGGGCACGTACCCGGTCACGCTGGAGTTCCGGCTGGCCGACGGGACCCGGCTGGTCCCCTCCCGTGTGGAGGCCGACATCCGCTGACCGGCGCGGTACGTCCCGACCGGCTCCTCGGCCTCCGGCCGACGGAGCCGGTCATCCGGCCTGCGCCACCGAACCCCCGATACCCAACATTTGTAAACGTCTAGACCAAACAGGATCAAACGAAAGTCCTTGACTGTCCGGCCCGGTTGCGGAATTCTCCTGAACACTTCGCTGGTTTAGACCACTTGGAGGATCTGTGAGACGTCGTGACCTGACATCACTCGCATGCCTGCTGGCCACGGCGACCGCCGTGATGTGCCTGGCATCGCCCGCCGGCGCCGCCCGCGCGGCCGGTCCGCCCGGCGCAGCCGCCCTCCCGCCGGTCTCACCCCATCCGCAGTCCATCAGCCGCGCCGGATCCGACGCCGCGGTCACCGGCCGCACGCTCGTCGTCGCCGACGACCGGACCGACGCCGCGGCGCTCTCCCGCCTCGTGGCGGAACTCAAGGCGCACGGCGCCCACCGGGTGGACGTCGTGGCACCCCGCGACGTACCCCGAGCCGCCGCAGGGCTGCTCACCGTGCGGCTCGGCCCCGCCACCCGTGCGGACATCGCCCGCCAACTCGGCACCACGGCCGCCCCCGACCACGCGGAGGGATACGCCCTGCGGGTCTCGGCGCACGGCCCGGGTCCGTCGGTGGCCCTCGGCGGCACCGACGCCAGCGGGCAGTTCTACGCCGTACAGACGCTGCGCCAGCTGTTCCAGCGCGCCGGCCACTCCTGGAAGGTCGCGGGCGCACAGGCCTCCGACTTCCCCTCCATGCCGCTGCGCGGCACCATCGAGGGCTTCTACGGAGAGCCGTGGACACACGCCGAGCGGCTCGACCAGATGGACTTCTACGGCGACGTGAAGGCCAACACCTACATCTACGCGCCCAAGGACGACCCGTACCACCGCGGCAAGTGGCGCGAGCCCTACCCGGCCGACAAGCTCTCCGAACTGGGCGAGCTGGTGAAGCGGGCCACGGCCAACCACGTCCGGTTCACCTTCGCCGTCTCCCCGGGCGAGTCGGTCTGCTACTCCGACCCGGCCCACCGCAAGGACCTGGAAGCCAAGCTCCAGGCGATGTACGACCTCGGCACGCGGGCGTTCTCCATCCCGCTGGACGACATCAGCTACACCCGCTGGAACTGCGAGGGCGACAAGGCGGCCTACGGCGAACCGGGCCGCGAGGCGGCCGCCAAGGCGCAGGTCGACCTCCTCAACGACGTACAGCACACCTTCGTCGCCACCCACCCGGGCGCGCAGCCGCTGCAGATGGTCCCGACCGAGTACGGGGACCTCACCGACACCGCCTACAAGCAGACCCTGCGCGCCACGCTGGACCCCGCGATCGAGGTGATGTGGACCGGCACCGACGTCGTGCCGCCCACCATCACCAACGAGCAGGCCGAAGGAGCGGCGAAGCTGTTCGGACGCAAGGTGTTCGTGTGGGACAACTATCCCGTCAACGACTTCGGGAACACCGCCGGACGGCTGCTCCTCGCCCCGTACGACAAGCGTGAGGCAGGCCTGTCCGCGCACCTCACCGGCATCGTGGCCAACCCCAGCAACCAGCCCTACGCCAGCAAGGCCGCCGTCTTCGGCGCGGCCGACTTCGCCTGGAACGACACGGCCTACGACGCGTCCGCCAACGGACGGCGCGCCATGGCCTACCTCGCGGGCGGAGACCGGGCGGCGACCGACGCCCTGCTGGTGTTCGGCGACCTGGAACACATGGCGCCCACCTTCGGGGACACCCCCTGGCAGCCACAGGCTCCCGAACTCGCCCGCCGGACGGCGGAGTTCTGGACCTCATGGGACTCCGGCGACCGGACCGGCGCGCTTCGGGCGCTGCGCCCGTACGCCACCGCCGTACGGAACGCGCCGGCGGTCATCCGCGGCGGCGCCGTCCAGCCCGGGTTCGTCACCGACGCCGGGCCCTGGCTCGACGCCACCGCACTGTGGGGCGGCGCCGCGGTGACGATGCTGGACGCGCTCGACGCCTGGAGCTCGGACCACAAGGACACGGCCGCACGGCTGCTCGCCGAATCGGAGCGACTGCAGGAGCAGGCACGCGCGGTGCGGGTCGACCCGCCGCGCAACTCCTGGGGCAGGGTCCAGCCCAAGGTGGGTGACGGCGTGCTCGACACCTTCCTCGCGCAGGCCGCCGACCGGATGAGCTGAACAGGACGCCCCGCCGGCGCGTGGGGCCACCTCTGCGCGGGGCCGGTGCGTCCGGCCCCGCGCACCGATGAACCGCACCATGAGCACACCAGCGAAAGGGCGTTCATGACGCATCAACCCCACGGGCCGCGAAGGCGCCCGCGCGCCGCGCGAGGGCGAGCGGTCCTCGCAGGCCTGGCCACCGGTCTCGTGCTGTCCCTCCTGTCCCCGCTGCCGTCCTCGGCGAGCGCGGCCGGGCCCGCCTCCGCGAGGCCCGCCGGACCGGCCCCGCAGCCTTCCCGCGCCGTGACGACCACGCACCGCTTCCCGGGCAACGACAACCGTTCCCACACCGTCACCTGGGACGAGAAGTCCCTCAAGGTCGACGGCGAGCGGCTGGTCGTGTGGTCCGGAGAGTTCCACTACTGGCGGCTGCCGAGCCCCGACCAGTGGCGCGACGTGCTGCAGAAGCTCAAGGCCTCCGGCTTCAACGCCGTCTCGCTGTACTTCTTCTGGGGCTACCACTCCAGCGAACCCGGCTCCTACGACTTCACCGGCGTCCGGGACGTCGACCGGCTCCTGACCATGGCCGAGGACGAGGGTCTCTATGTCATCGCCCGGCCGGGCCCGTACATCAACGCCGAGGCCGGCATGGGCGGTCTGCCGCCTTACCTGAGCACCTACGGCGGCGAGCAGCGCACGGCAGATCCGCAGAACCTGGCGGCCGACCTGGAATGGCTGAAGGCCGTCAACGGCATCATCGGCAGGCACCAGGTCACCGACGGCGGCGGCAGCGTCATCGCGTACCAGGTCGAGAACGAGCAGATCGACAACTCGGCCAAGCACATCGACTACATCGAGAAGCTGCAGAGCGCCGTCGTCGAACAGGGCATCACCGTGCCGCTGTTCCACAACGACTACGGCGACGGCCACGGCTGGAACGTGCCCGGCGGACCGGGCGGTTCCAAGCTGGACCTCTACGCCTTCGACACCTACCCGCTCGGCTTCGACTGCACGGGCGCCCGGGACCGGCTGAGCGACTTCGAGTCCCGGATCCGTGCCTACTCGCCCCGGACCCCGGTGTTCGTCGCCGAGGGCCAGGGCGGCGCGTTCACCGCCTGGGGCCGGGACTTCCAGACGGACGAGTGCGCGAAGTTCGCGGACACCGCGTTCACCCGGCAGTTCGCCGTCAACAACGTCGCCAACGGCGTCACCATGTTCAACTCCTACATGGAGTACGGCGGGACGAACTGGGGATGGACCGGCGACCCCGGATCCGGATTCACCTCCTACGACTACGGCGCCGCGATCTCCGAGAACCGCGCCGTCACCCCGAAGCTCGCCGTCCAGAAGGAATTCGGCTACCTGCAGAACGCCGTGAAGCCGATCGCCTCCGCCGACGCCGTCACCGCCCCGCCGGTCACCGTCACGGGCGGCGGCCCCGTCAAGGCCCAGCAGCGCCTCTCCACCGAGCACGCGGGCGACACGTCCGTATCGGGCAACGGCATGCGGCTGATCACGCTGCGGCACCCCGATTCCAACGACACCTCGACCAGCCGCGTCACCTTCCCGCTGGACCTGGCGGACCCTCCCGAACCGCCGGAGGACGCCACCTACCGGTGGAACGACTCGGACACCGGAGCGCTGAAGTTCACCGGCTCCTGGGAGCACGCCACCGGCGAATCCTGGACCGGCGGGGACTACCGGAACGACGAGACGTTCTCCGCCACGGCCGGCGACAGCGTCGAGGCCGCCTTCGACGGGCCGGCCGTGCGCTGGATCGGACCGGACTCCTCCAACCACGGCACCGCTGACGTGTACATCGACGGCGTCAAGAAGGCGACCGTCGACAGCTATGCCGCGTCCCCCGAATTCCGGCGTGTGCAGTACGAGGCGAACGATCTCGGCGGCGGATCACACACCCTCAAGATCGTCGCCACCGGCGAGAAGGGCACATCCGCCTCTCAGGCAACGTTCGTCTCCGTCGACGCCATCGACACGAACCCGAGCGCGGGAACGCCCACGGGCGACACCGCCTACCCGCGCGTCCCGCAGAAGCCGGACACCGCGATCACCGTGGACGGGCGTGACGCCGAGACCCTGGTGGCGGACTACGCCTTCGGAACGCACCGGCTCGTCTACTCCACCTCCCAGGTGCTCACCCGGCTGAACGCCGGACGCGATCTCCTCGTCCTGGACGGGGCGAAGGGCACGGACGGCGAGACCGTCCTGCGCTACGCGGACAAGCCCGAGGTCACCGCACTCGACGGCACCCCGGTGGAGAGCACCTGGGATCCGGAGCGCAAGGACCTGCGGCTCAACTACGTGCACGGCGAGACCCGGACGGTACGCGTCACCGGTGGCGGCAGCGAACTCACCGTCGTGATCTCCGACCGTGACGCCGTCGCGGACACCTGGCAGCTCGACGCCGGGAGCAGCGACGTGCTGGTCCTGGGCCCGGAACTCGCCCGTACTGCCGGGATCACCGGATCCCGGCTCGATCTGACGGGTGACACCCGCCGGGCCGGCCGGCTGAGGGTCTTCGCTCCCACCGGCGTGGATGTCCTCACCTGGAACGGCCACCCCCTGCCTGCGAGCCGGGACAAGGCCGGAGCGCTCGTCGCGGATCTGCCGGGTCCCGCCGCCGTGTCGCTGCCGGCACTGAACACCTGGCGCACCGCGGCCTCGGATCCCGAACGCGCGACCGGATTCGACGATTCGGGCTGGACCAAGGCGGACCGGACCACGGCCGCGAACCCGATGCACGGGCCGGGCGCGGCATCCGGCGTCGTCCTCGACACGGACGAGTACGGATTCCACGAGGGCGACACCTGGTACCGGGGCCACTACACGCCCACCGCCACGGGCAGCACCGTCAAGGTCACGGTGAAGACGGGCACGGCGGGTCACGCCCTCGTCTGGCTGAACGGCCGCTACCTCGGAGCCCAGGGCGACGGAACCGCCACCCACGCCGTGCCGGCGGGGCTGGCCGAGCCGGGCAAGCCCGCCGTGCTGGCGGTCCTCGTGCGGAACATGGGCCAGTACGAGGACTGGAGTTCCGACGGCCGGTCCAAGGGGGGACGGGGTCTGGCCGACGTCGGCATCGCCGGAGCCGGCAAGGTCGACTGGCGGATCCAGGGCGCTGCCGGCGGGCCGAGGCCCGTCGACACCGCTCGCGGGCTCTACAACAACGGAGGCCTGTACGGAGAGCGCATGGGCTGGCATCTGCCGGGTGCGCCGGAGTCGTCATGGGCGCGGACGGGCTCGCTCAAGAGCGGCCGCCCCGGTGTCCAGTGGTATCGCACCACGGCCCGGCTCGACCTGCCCAAGGACTCGGACACGGCGGTCGGTCTGCGCATCAACGATGACGGGGGCACGGCGGACAAGTACCGTGTCCAGATCTTCGTCAACGGCTGGAACACCGGTCAGTTCGTCAACAATGTCGGTCCTCAGCGGGAGTTCGTCATCCCGTCCGGCTTCCTGAAGGCCCACGGCGACAACACCGTCGCGCTGGCGGTCACCGCCGAACAGAGCGGCGTCGGACCCGACTCGGTCGAGCTGGTGAACCAGGGCACCGTACGGGGCGGTGTCTCCGCCGGGCAGAACGCCTCACCGGACTACGAAGCGGTCTTCGGCAAGCGCACCGCGCGCGACGACTGACCGTCGGTCCAGGACCCGTGCCCGCCCGGCATCCGGACCGCCGGGCGGGCACGGGTGTCCGCCTCTCAGGCGAAGAGCTTGGCCACGAACGCGGAGAGGTTGGCCGTGGTGCGGGCGATCTGCTCCTCCATCGTCAGCGACTCCTTGAAGCGGGCGCCCGAGGGCACGGCCTTCTTCCCCCGCACGTAGAGCGAGCAGGCCAGGTCGGTGCACATGTACAGGCCGACCGAATTGCCCTCGCGCCCCGCCGGTCCGGCCTTGCGGGCGGTCATCAGCGAGACCCCGCTGCCCGGATGCGTGGTCAGGCAGAGCGAGCACATGCTGCGGTGCAGAAAGCCGCGCTGCTGGGAGGGGAAGCGGAGCGTGATGCCCGCGGGCCTGCCGTCGTGCTCGGTGACGATGTAGCTGCGCCCGGGAGCGGAGAGATCACGCCAGCCGAGGAAGTCCAGATCCTCCCACGGCAGCTCCTCGAGATCGCGGGGGAGCGGCAGGCGCTTGGCTTCCCCCTTGGAGCAATTGACGAACGATGCGCGGATGTCCTGTTCGGTCACGGCCTTCATGTAATCGACGCTAACTCTGCCTACGACCCCTAGGCAAATGAATAAATGATTTAGGGTTTCACCTTTGTGTCCTCGGACAGTACGGAGAGCCGGTGGGCCGGCGGGTGCTCGATTCCGAGGTCGGGGCGCCAGGCCGCGAGGATCTGCGCCGAGGGGTCGAACAGCGGCGTCGGCAGCTCCTCGGGCCGGATCCACTGCCAGGCGCTGATGAGATGGGGTTCGGTCACCTGCGGACTGCCGGAGTCAACCGTGACCAGGGCGGCCATCGACACCCGGTTGATGCCGCCGACCACGTCGTGCAGCATCGCGAAGACGCCCATGTCGCGCTCGGTGACCGCGAGCCCCGTCTCCTCGCGGAGCTCCCGCACGGCCGCCGCCGCGATGGACTCGTGCGTCGGATCGACCTTCCCGCCGGGCAGCTCCCAGGTGCCGCTGTGGTGCCGGCCGAGCAGGACGCGCCCCTGTGTGTCCTGCACGATCACGCCCACGCCCAGTGCGGCCTGGGCCAGTGGCGGCTTCGAGTTGCGGGCGGGGATCCGCGACGCCGCATCGCTGTTCATGACGCTCCTCGTGTTGCTCGGTGACCGGTGGTCCGGTACGGGCGTCGAGCCTACGGCGCGCCACGGGGAGGGCTGCCCCGGCGGGCGGCGGTCACACGGTCAGCCGCAGTGACGTGGGTGAGATGCCGAGCCGCACGGTCTGCCCCCATGTCAGCTCCAGCGCGTCCGCCTCCATGCCGTCACCGAAGACCACCACCCGGTCGGACTCCACGGTCAGCCGCAGCCCCTGCCCGTGGCCCAGCTCGCCCGAGACCAGCGAGGTGCCGGTGACCGGCGACGGCCAGGCCTCCCGGACGAACCAGAGCAGCCGGGAGTCGGTGGGGCCCGGCAGGGCGAGCGGGCTGCGACGCTCCTGCCACACGGAGCGCAGCCAGCCGGTGGCGCCGGTGCCGGTGCCGACCAGGACCCCGGAGGAGGCCTGCGGTTCGGCGGGGGAGTCCGCCGCGTCCGGGCCGAGCCGGTAGCGGGCCGTCTGGTGCCCGGACGGGCCGAGGTAGATCTCGTTGAGGGCCAGCAGCCGCTGGGTGTCGTCGGCCACCGCCTCGACCATGGTGAGCTCGTCCGCCGCGCCGCCCGGAGTCACGGCCGCCCGCAGCAGCGCGGCCGCGTCGGCGGGCCGGTGGCGGACCAGCACTCCGGGATTGCGGCCGGGATCGGTGTCGATGCCGACGACCGGCTGGCCGGAGAGGTACTTGGCTGCGTTGGCGACCAGACCGTCCTGGCCGACGACGACCACCACGTCCTCGGGTGCGAACAGGAACCGGTCCAGATCCCGGCGCTCCACCCGCGACTGGCGCCACTGCAGCGGAACGGCCGCCGCCACATCGGCGAGCGCCTGCCGGCTCCGTTCGTGGCGCCGGGCGACCTCCTCGATGGACCGGCCCCGGCTCGTCAGGAAGAACGCCGCCTGGCCGTGGGTGCCGTGCCGGGCGAGCAACTCCTCGTACTCGGTGGTGCGGTGCACCAGAACCGCTCTGGGGGCCAGGCTCATGCCCGGGTCTCCGGGGTGGGCCGGCCGAGCTTGGTGAGCAGGCCGGTGAGGACGTCGGGCGAGAGGGTGAGGCTGTCGATGCGCGGCAGGTTCTCCGCGAGCCGGGTGGCGGCCAGGGCGTGCAGGGTCGCGGCCTCCACCTCTCCGTGCACCCGCAGCCAGGCCGCCTGGGACTCGGCGCGGGCCGCGCCGACCTCACGTGCCGATTCGGCCTCTGCGCGGGCGAGGCGCACCTTGCGCGCCGCCTCGGCCTCGGCGCGTACGCCGTCCGCAGCCGCGTTCTCCTCCGCCTCGCGCCGGGTGTTGGTGCCGCGCTGCTCGACCAACTGCTCCTCGCGCCGGGCGAGTTCGATCTGACTGGCGAGCTCGTTCTCGGCGATGGTCCGCTCGCGCTCGACGGCCACGGCCCGCCGTTCGTACGTCGCCCGGTCGGCCTCCTGCTGGATCTGCTCGCGGGCGGGGGTGCGCAGGGCCCGCTCCACCTCGGCCTCGGGCCGGATGGCGACGACGCGTACCGCCACCACCTCGATCCCGGTCGCGGGCAGCCGGGGCTCGTCGGCCAGGCCCGCGGCGACGCGTTCGCGTACGGCGGCGACGCCGTCGACCAGCGCACCGGCCAGCGGGGTGCGGGCCAGCACGTCCAGGGTGTGCTGCTGGGCCGTCTCCGTGAGCAGCGTCGCGATCTGCTCCAGCGGTGCGCCGCGCCAGACGCCGGAGTCCGGGTCCACGGAGAAGTCCAGGCGCGCGGCCGCCTCGGCCGGATCGCTGATGCGGTACGTCACGGTGGCCTGCACGGTCACGTCCTGGAAGTCGGCCGTGCGGGCGTGGAACGCCATGGCCAGCTCGCGGTCGTTGACCGGCACCTCGGAGAGCGCGGCGCTGAGCGACCGGTACCAGAAGCTCAGTCCCGCTCCGTCGTGGGCGAGCCGGCCGCGCTTGTGGTGGCGGATGTGAGCGGTGGGCGCGGAGCGCAGATGGCGCCAGCCGAAGCGCCTGGTGATGTCGGCCATGAGAGGACCCCCTTATTTTCGTCATGGAGACGATAAAGGGGATCGCGTCATATCGTCAAGAGGACGAGAAGAGGGGGATGTGTGCGGGGGTGACGGATGCCGACCGGGCGTGCCGCACGAAAACGGGCGGCCGGTGACCTCCGAAGAAGTCACCGGCCGCCCGGATGGCGCGCCGCCCCCGTCCCCACGGTGCGGCGCGGGCGGGCCGTCGTCATCCGCTGGGACGACGGCCCACGTCTGTCAGGACCCGGACGCCGGGGCGTCCAGTCCGAGTGCGGGAAAGACCGCGCCCTCCACGAAGCGGATGAGAAAGGTCTCATCCGCGTAGGCCCCGTCGAGCAGGGGCCGGGCACGCATCACGCCCAGCAACTGAGCGGAGACGAACTCCGCGGCGGGGTTGTCCGCCGCCACCTCGCCTCGCTCCACGCCGCGCCTGACCATGGCGTCCAGCGCCGCCAGCTCCGGCAGGATCAGTGCTTCGCGCAGCGCGCACAGCAGCTCCGGGCTCTGGAGCGCGGCGTGGCTCAGGGCCAGCATCAGCGAGGTGTCGCGCCCGGAACCCTCACCGATGGCCTTCGCCGCCTCGCGCAGGTCTCCCGCCAGGGTGCCCGTGTCGATCCTCGGCAGCAGTCCGCGCCGGGTGCCGTGCAGGGCGGCGACGACCAGCTCCGGCTTGGAACCCCACTGACGGTAGAGCGTCGACTTGCCGCAGCGCGACCTGGAGGCGACGCCCTCCATGGTGAGTGACTCGTAGCCGCTCTCCCTGAGCATGTCGAGGACGGCCGTGTAGAGCTCCTGTGCCCGCTCCGGCGTGATCTTCGAGCGGCGTGGCGCGGGGGCCGTCTCCTGCTCGGTTTCCTGCGACGACATGCGCGTTCCCTCTCTGCGACTCTGCGACGAGGTCCATCGATACGCCAGTGTACCGATACGCGAGTGTTCCGATACGTTCGCGTATCGGTACACTGGCGTATCGATACGGCACGGACCGGTCCATGCCGCCTTAATACCGCTTCGTCAGCAAAGGGGCACCGGGTGATGTTCGCCGGTAGCAGGCCCGCAGATCGGGAGCCGGACAGTTCTGCCCGACCGCCCCTCGTCCGCGAGCTACTTCTCGTCGCAGGACTCTTCGTGATCTACAAGTTCGGCCGCCAGGCGGCCAACGGTCACGTCGATGAGGCGTTCCACAACGCCGGACGGGTCTGGGACCTCGAACGCGCCGTGCCCCTGCCCGGCGAGGGAGCCGTGCAGAGTCTGCTGCTCCACAACGAGACGCTGATCCACCTGGCGAACACCTACTACGCGACCGTGCACTTCCCGGCCACCCTGCTCTTCCTCGGCTATCTGTACTGGCGCCGCCCCCGCCACTACATATGGTCGCGGCGCGTCCTCGCCGCACTCACCGGCGCCGCACTCGCCCTGCACCTGGTCTTCCCGCTCGCCCCGCCGCGACTGCTCGCCGCGACCGGGCTGGTGGACACCGGGCAGGTGTACGGGCCGACGGTGTACGGGTCGACGCCCGCCACCGACTCGATGGCGAACCAGTTCGCGGCGATGCCCTCACTGCACTTCGGCTGGGCGGTCATGGTCGGCGTCGGCCTGGTCGTCGCGACCCGCTCCCGGTGGCGATGGCTGTGGCTGCTGCACCCGGCGATCACCCTGTTCGTCATAGTCGGCACCGCCAACCACTACTGGCTCGACTCGATCGTGGTGGCCGCACTGCTCGCGGTGGCCCTCGCCGCCCTGCGCCTGCCGCGCGCGGAACCGGTCCGGGCGCACATCCCCTGGCCGGCCGCCCCCGGTCACTCCACCCCCGCACAGGCCCACGGCCGCTCGCCGTCCTACGCCTCGTCCGGAGCCGGACGATGAACGCCACCCTGATCGCCGTCGCGCTGTCCCTGGTCTCCGCCGCCGCCTACGCGTCGGCAGCGGTGGCGCAGGCACGGCTCGCCGGGCGCACCGCACCCGGTACCGGGACGCTCCGGCTGCTCGGGCGCGGCGCGTGGTGGTCGGCCGTCGGGCTGAACGCCGGCGGCGCGCTGCTGCACGTCGCCGCGTTGAACTACGGCCCGCTCACCCTCGTCCAGCCGCTCGGCGCCCTCACCCTGGTGGCAGCCGTCCCGCTGGGCGCCCGCGCGGCCGGACGCCGCGTCTCCACGACCGAGTGGCGCGGCACCCTGCTCACCCTGCTCGGCCTCGGCGCCCTGCTGATGACCGCGGGCGGTTCCGCCCCGCACGAGACGCTCACCCTGGTCGAGGCCCTGGCCGTCGGTGCCGGAACCATGGCGGTCGTCGCGGGCCTCAGCCGGCCGGGCGCCCGCCCGGGGCTGCGGCACGCGGCCGCTTCCGGCATCACCTCCGGTGTCGCCTCCGCGCTCACCCAGACACTGACCGTCGCCGTCACCGACCACACCACGGGCCCGCTGTTCACCTGGCGCCTGGTGGTCGTCGCCGTGCTCGTGTCGGCGTTCGCGATGGGCGGGCTGCTGCTCTCCCAGACCGCCTACCGCGGCGGCCTCGGCGCACCGCTCGCCGTCGTCACCCTCGCCAATCCGGTCGCCGCGGCGGCCATCGGCCTGGCACTCCTCGGGGAGCGCCTCCAGGGCGGGACGATCAGCCTCGTCCCGGCGCTGCTGGGCGCGGCCGCCGCGGTACGCGGAGTGTTCCTGCTCAGCCGCGCGCAGGCCGGCACGGCATCCGCCGCCGCCGCGGCCGGGCCCGCTCCCGCCGCACCGTCGCGCGTCGTCATCAGGAGCCCGCGCGCGCTCCGCCCGGAACACGGGCACCTCCGGCGGATCAGGGCCGGCCGGTCCTGAAGCGGGTCGTCGGGCTCCCGCCCGGTCCTGAAACGTGTCGCGACGGTCCCGCCCGGTACGCCTACTCCGGCTCGGGCGTCGCCGGGACGGCGTCATCGGCCAGTGCGCGGGTCAGCCAGCCGATCCAGAAGTTCTCCAGATCGATGCCTCCCCGCAGCACCAGATGCCGCAGCCGGTCCTCCGCCGCGGTGCGCTCCGGCGGGAAGTCCCGCTCCTCGATCGCCAGGTACTCCGCGAGCTGCCGCCGGTGCAGCGCCAGATGCCGGCGCAGCTCCGCGTCCAGGCCGGTCGCTCCGACGACCGCCGCCGCCCGCATCCGCAGCAGCAGCGGGTCGCGCACCTGTTTCGGGTCCTCCGGGCGGGCCACCCAGGCGGACAGCGCCTCGCGGCCCGCCGGCAGCACTTCGTACTCCTTCTTCTGCCCGCGTGCGGGCTGCGCCGGCACGAGCGCCCTGATCTGCCCGGCCTGCTCCAGCTTTCCCAGCTCGCGGTAGATCTGCTGGTGCGTGGCCGACCAGAAGTAGCCGATCGACCGGTCGAACCTGCGGGTCAGCTCC
The DNA here is from genome assembly GCF_044756945.1 of Streptomyces sp. NPDC091387. Taxonomy (NCBI): domain Bacteria; kingdom Bacillati; phylum Actinomycetota; class Actinomycetes; order Kitasatosporales; family Streptomycetaceae; genus Streptomyces; species Streptomyces sp. NPDC091387. The sequence continues at coordinate 296,035 of NZ_JBIVTZ010000008.1, forward strand.
AGCCCCGAAGAAGGCTTTTCGAGCAGGGCGGTGAGGATCGCGTGCGGGAGTGACATGGGGTGCATCCTAAGGACGGCCGGACGGGCGGCCCCACGGCGCCGGCTCGCGCCCTGCGCCGTCGAGAGGCGCCCGGTCAGAGCGAGGCGGCGAGTTCCGTGCCCTGGCGGATCGCCCTCTTGGCGTCCAGCTCGGCCGCGACGTCCGCGCCGCCGATCAGATGCGCGGGACGGCCCGCGGCGAGCAACTCCTCGTACAGGTCCCGCCGTGGCTCCTGGCCCGCGCACAGCACCACCGTGTCCACCGGCAGCAGCCGCTGCTCGCCGTCGACCGTGACATGCAGCCCGTCGTCGTCGATCAGGTCGTAACCCACGCCCGCCAGCATGGTGACGCCGCGGTGCCGGAGTTCGGTGCGGTGGATCCACCCCGTGGTTCTGCCGAGCCCCGCACCGACCTTGCTCGCCTTGCGCTGGAGCAGATGGACCGTGCGCGGCGGCTCCGGGCGCTCGGCGGTGCCCAGCCCGCCCCGCTCCCGGTACTCGGTGTCGACACCCCACTGCCGGAAGAACACCTCGGGGTCCAGGCTCGCGCCGCCCCCGCCGTCGGTCAGGAACTCGGCCACGTCGAAACCGATCCCGCCCGCCCCGACGAGGGCGACCCGGTCGCCCACCGGCGCCCCGTGGCGCAGGACGTCGAGGTAGCTCACGACGCTCGGGTGGTCGACGCCCGGGATCGCGGGGGTGCGGGGAGTGACCCCGGTGGCCAGGACGATCTCGTCGAAGCCGTCGAGCTGCCCCGAGGTGGCCGGGGTGCCGAGCCTGAGCTCGACCTTCTCCTCCGCCAGCCGGGTGCGGAAGTAGCGCAGCGTCTCGTTGAACTCCTCCTTGCCGGGCACCCGGCGCGCCACGTCGAGCTGCCCGCCGATCTCGTCGGCCGCGTCGAAGAGCGTCACCTCGTGACCGCGCTCGGCCGCCGTCACCGCGCACGCGAGCCCGGCGGGACCGGCACCGACGACCGCGACCCGCTTGCGGGTCCTCGTCGGTGACAGCGTGAGTTCCGTCTCGTGGCAGGCCCGCGGATTGACCAGACACGAGGTGACCTGGCCGCTGAAGATGTGGTCCAGGCAGGCCTGGTTGCAGCCGATGCAGGTGTTGATCGCGTCCGCGCGGCCCTCGCTCGCCTTCACGACGAAGTCCGGATCGGCGAGGAACGGCCGGGCCATCGACACCATGTCCGCGCGCCCCGCCGCCAGGATCTCCTCCGCGACCTCCGGGGTGTTGATCCGGTTGCTCGTCACCAGCGGTACGGAGACGGCGCCGCGCACCTTCTCGGTGACCCAGGTGAAGGCGCCGCGCGGCACCGACGTCGCGATGGTGGGGATACGGGCCTCGTGCCAGCCGATGCCGGTGTTGATGATCGTCGCCCCGGCCGCCTCGATCTCCCGGGCGAGCCGCACGACCTCCGCCAGCGACGAGCCGCCGGGCACCAGGTCCAGCATCGAGAGCCGGTAGATCAGGATGAAGTCGCTGCCGACCCGCTCACGGACCCGGCGCACGATCTCGACGGGGAAACGGATGCGGTTCTCGTACGAGCCGCCCCAGCGGTCGTCACGGTGGTTGGTCGCCGAGGCGATGAACTCATTGATCAGGTAGCCCTCGGAGCCCATGATCTCGACGCCGTCGTACCCCGCGCGCTGCGCCAGCGCGGCCGCCGTGACGAAGTCCTCGATGGTCGACTCGACCTCGTCGTCGGTGAGCGCGTGCGGGGTGAACGCGCTGATCGGAGCCTTGACCGCGCTCGGTGCCACCAGGCCGGGGTGGTGGGCGTAACGCCCGAAGTGCAGGATCTGCATGGCGATCCGGCCGCCCGCCGCATGCACGGCCGAGGCCACCCGCGCGTGCTGCGCCGCCTCCGCCTCTGTGGTCATCTTCGCGCCCCCGGGGAACGTACAGCCGCGTTCGTTCGGCGCGATGCCTCCGGTGACCATGAGGCCCACGCCGCCCCGGGCGCGGGCGGCGTAGAACGCGGCCATGCGCTCGAAGCCGTTCTCGACCTCCTCCAGGCCGATGTGCATCGATCCCATCAGGACCCGGTTCGGGAGGGTGGTGAACCCGAGGTCGAGCGGGCTCAGCAGATGCGGGTACGGGCTCATGCGGCGGCTCCTCGCGCAGTGTCGTCGCACCAGTTCTAGAGCACCGCGACGCCATTGTGCAACAAGTTGCACAATGGCGTACGTCGCACTGTGCCACGCGTCACGCCCGGTCCGGCCGCGCCCGGACGGCGTAACAACGTGCCGCTCGGGGCCGCGGCGGCGCGGAGAGTGGACACGTAGCGCACCGCACCCGGGCCCCTTCGTTCGCAGCGGGCCCCCGAACCCTCCCGGAGACCCCATGGGCAGCGTGAACCGTCGTGACCTCGGCCTGCTCCTGCTGCGCGTCGGAACCGGCGCGGTGCTGGCCGCGCACGGCAGCCAGAAACTGGCCGGCTGGTTCGGCGGCGGAGGCATCGAGGGAACCACCGCCGCGATGGAGGCCATGGGCTTCCACCCGCCGAAGCACAGCGCGGTCGCGGCCGGACTCGGCGAGGCCGGCGGCGGAGTCCTGCTGGCCCTGGGCCTGGCCACGCCGGCGGCCGGAGCGGCGGCCGCCGGTGCCATGGCGGGGGCCGTGGCCGTCCACGCGCCCGCCGGATTCTTCGCACAGGGCGGCGGTTACGAGTATCCGGCCTTCCTCGGTTTCACCGCTGCCGCGATCGGACTGATCGGCCCCGGCCGCTACTCCGTCGACCAGGCCACCTGCCACGTGTTCAACCGGCCCTGGACGGTGGCCCTGGCCTTCGCGGGCGGTGCGGTGGCGGCCGCCGCCGTCGTCGGCAAGCGGGCCAAGGCGCAGGTCCCGGCTCCGGAAGAGTTCTGATCCCGCACGATCCGTCGCCGGCCGGCCCGGTCAGTTCGGCGGTCTCCGGCGGCCGCCCTTCGCCGCCGCGACCAGCGCGGGCACCGTGGCGAGTTTGACCCGTGGACGGCCCTGCTCGCGGCCGCCCGCGAGCTCGGCCCGGTCGATGGCCGCCTGACCCCGGGCGTCGACGACGTCGCGGCCGCGGCTCCGGGCGAGGCGGTGGAACGCCTTGAGCGGGTGCGTGGGGGAGGGCAGCACACCCCCGACGGCGTCTTCCAGGAGGGCGCCGACGGTCTCGGCGGCGCAGGTGCGATTGGCCCCGATGCCGCCCGACGGGCCGCGCTTGATCCAGCCGACGACGTACGTCGCGGGCAGGCCCGTGACCCGGCCGCCCTCGTGCGGGACGGTACCGGTGGCCTCGTCGAAGGGCAGTCCCGGCACCGGCAGACCCCGGTACCCGATCGCCCGCAGGAACAGGCCCGCCGCGATCTCCTTCCTGCCCTCGCCCGCCGTCACCCGCACCGCTTCGACGCGGTCGTGGCCGAGCACCTCCACCGGGGCCGAGTGGAAGCGGAAGACGATGCGCCGTCCCGTGGCCGGAGGGAGCGACCAGTCGACCGCCTCCCGGCGCGCGTTCCGCAGCAGCGCGGCCTTCTCGCCCGGCGCGGCGCCGTCGATCGCCGCACCCGTTCTCGGATCGCTGTCGTCCACGACCAGTTCCACACCCGGCAGGTGGCCGAGGGCGAGCAGCTCGGAGGACGTGCAGGCCGCGTGCTCGGGGCCCCGTCGCCCCAGCAGTACGACCTCGCGCACCTTCGAGTCCCGCAGGGCCGCCAGCGCGTGATCGGCGATGTCCGTGTCCGCCAGGGCGGCCGGATCCGTGACGAGGATGCGCGCGACGTCGAGCGCGACGTTGCCGTTCCCGGCGACGATCACCCGCTCCGCAGTCAGGGCCACGGTCTCCGCCGGTGCCTCGGGGTGGGCGTTGTACCAGGACACGAACGAGGTGGCCGAGATACTGGCCCGCAGGTCCTCGCCCGGCACGCCGAGCCGCCGGTCGGTGGAGGCGCCGACCGCGTATATCACCGCGTCATGGTGCGCGGCGAGCTCCTGCGCGGTGAGGTCCCTGCCCACCTCGACGCCCAGGGCCATCCGCACCCGGGGATGCGAGTGGAACCGTGCGAACGTCTCGCCGGCCTTCCTCGTCGCGGGATGGTCGGGCGCGACGCCGTACCGGACGAGGCCGCCGGCCACCGGCAGCCGGTCGACCAGTGTCACCTCGGCGTTGGTGTGCAGCAGCAGATCCTCTGCGGCGTACATCCCGGCCGGTCCGGTGCCGACGACCGCCACCCGTATCGGCGCGAAGTCGGACGGCAGGCTGCGCGGGAACGAGGGCTCGCCCCAGGCATGGAAGTTCGGCCCGGCCACCGGCTCCGGCTCCCGGCCCTCGAAGTAGGCGGCGTTGATCGCGGCGTACTCCTTCTGCGCCCCGAAGAGGCTGTCCACCGGGAAGACCGCGTCGACCGGGCAGGCGTCCGCGCAGGCTCCGCAGTCGATGCAGGTCGCCGGGTCGACGTACAGCATCTCGGTGCTGCCGAAGGCCTGTTCCTGGGGCGTCGGGTGAATGCAGTTGACGGGGCACACGGCGACACAGGTGGCGTCGCTGCAGCAGGTCTGGGTGATGGCGTAGGTCATCTCGTCAGCTCGGGTCGGTGGGTCCGGGTCAGATCAGTGAGGCGCGCTTGTAGAAGAACAGGGCCGGCTTGGTGAGCAGCCGGGCCGAGGCGAGGAACTCCATCAGACCCGAACAGCTGGACCGCATAAGGGACTTGTGGTGCTCGTTGGTGCCGGCCTCGGCGCGGGCGCGCTCGCTGTCCAGCCCGGCGTTCGCGTAGACGTCCCGGTTCACCATGCTGGTGACGATGTAGTACGAGGCGATCGCGACCACGAGGGAGTTGAGGTGCCGGCGCACCGGCCCCGCGTTCCGCAGGCGCCTGCGGGTCTCGTCGCGGGCGAACTTCATGTGCCGTGACTCCTCCACCACATGGATGTTGTTGATGGTCCGGACGAACGGCGCGACCCGCTCGTCCCGCATCCAGTCGCGCTGCATCACGTCGAGCACCTCCTCGGCGACGAGGATCGCGGCGTACGCGGCCTCGCCGAAGGCAAGTGTCTTGAAGGCCCTGCCCAGTTCGACCACCGCGCGGCGCGGCCGGTAGGCCGGGGCGCCGAGCTTCGCGGCGCCCCGGGCGAACATGATGGAGTGCCGGCACTCGTCGGCGACCTCGGTGAGCGCCCACTGGAACCGCGGATCGGTCGGGTCCTTGGCGTACATGTCGCGCAGCACCATCTGCTGCAGGATCATCTCGAACCAGATGCCCGTGCTGGCGACCGAAGCTGCCTCCTGGCGGGTCAGCGCCTTGCGCTGGGCATCGGTCAACTCCTGCCAGTACGCGGTCCCGTAGAGCGTGCTCCACTCGGGGCTCGCACCATGGTGGTCCGTGTCCAGGGGAGTGTTCCAGTCCACCTCGGTGGCCGGGTCGTACGACAGCTTCGCGGCCGAGTCGAGCAGACGCCGGGCGACGTCCTGCCCGGCGCGCCGGTCCTGGTTCTGGTCCTCCGGCCGAACCGTGCTGCTTGCCATGCTGCGGCTCCTTGAATCGAGAGAGATCGACCCGACGCCGCCCGGCCCGTGTCTCATCCCGTGCCCACTCGATGAGACAGGTGGCCGCCGAACGCCGCCCTCGCTTGTTAGACGTCGCGTCTAGCAAGCTGTTAGACGGAAGGTATAGCAAGAGCGGGCGGCGGCCTACCCCTGTGCGGAAAATCCGTACGGTCTCTCCACGTCGCGGCAGCACCGCGGCCGCAACTCCGCCCGCTCGCACGGGTGGTCGGTTGGGCCAGCCGGCAGCCGAGGTGTCGACCCCGTGGCACACGCCATCGAGGTGAAATGCACCCGTTCGGGTGAATCTCGATGGATTTTTCGTGCAGGGGATGAGTGTCGGTCGGATAGTGAAAGAACGGCCGGATTCCGGAAGTTCGGATCAGGCCGGTGACCGATCATTCATTGATTCCTTTTGGCCACCCGGCAAGGCGTGGCCAAAAGAAAGGCGGCGGGGCTGTGCGCGTAGAGGCGACCCATCGGGTCAGGCTCGTTTTCACCCTGTTCGACGCCAACGGAAACGGTGTCCTCGAAGCCGACGACTTCGAACTCATGGCGAGCCGTGTCGTCGAGGTGGCACACGATTCCGACGACGCGGCGAAGGACGCGATGGTGGCCGCCTTCCGGCGGTACTGGTCGACCCTGCGCGCCGAACTGGACGCCGACGGCGACGGCAGGATCACCTACGACGAGTACGCCGCCTGCGTACTGTCACCGGAGCGTTTCGACCTGACGATCAGCGAGTTCGCCGAGTCCCTCGCCGCGCTCGGCGACCCGGACGGGGACGGGCTCATCGAGCGGCCCCTCTTCATGGCGCTGATGACCGCGATCGGTTTCGGGCGCCCGAACATCGACGCCCTTTTCGACGCCTTCCAACCTTCGGATGCCGATCAGGTCGAGGTCGCGACCTGGGTCACCGGAATCAAGGACTACTACAGCCCGGACAAGGCGGGAATTGCGGGCGACCACCTCGTCGGGAGCGCGGCAGTCTGAAACACGGGCCCTCACTCACAATGACGGATTGACGCACCGCACTCGGCCGGAATGCGCTGGGCGGCTGGAATTATCCAGCCGCCCAGAATTCCATCCATCGGTGCACCGCAGGAACGGAATGCGAATTTCTCGCTCTTCGTGGTGCCGACCCGCCTCAAGTGCGTGGTCCCCAGCTCGGCTCAAGAAGGGCACGTGATCGGCGTGGCGCACCGGGACACCGGAGTGGAAGAGGGTGTCGGCCTGACCGCCCTCCTGGTCGCCGCGGCACGGGCGATCGAGACCCACCGCGACGACTCCCTGGCGCGGGACGTCTTCGCAGAGCACTTCGTGCTCGCCGCACCGGCGTCCGCGGGCTGGCCGGTCCGTGTCCAACAGGCTCCCGACGGGGACGCGAATCCACTGTGGGGGCGGTTCGCGCGCTACTTCGGTCTGCGGACGAGGGTCCTCGACGACTTCCTCCTCCGGTCGGTGCGCGCAGGAACCCGCCAAGTGGTCCTGCTCGGAGCCGGGTTGGACTCCCGTGCGTTCCGGCTCGACTGGCCTCCCGGCTGCGTGATCTACGAGATCGACCGGGAAGGCGTGCTGGCGTTCAAGCACGGGGTGCTCGACGGGCTGTCGGCCGCCCCCAAGGCGGCACGCGTGCCCATCCCGGTCGATCTGCGCGCCGACTGGGCCGGAGCGCTGACCGACGCCGGCTTCGACACGGCCGCACCGACTGTCTGGCTCGCCGAGGGGCTGCTGTTCTACCTGCCCAACGCCGCCGAGACCTCCCTCATCGACACGGTGGACGGGTTGAGCGCGGGAGGAAGCGCTCTGGCCTTCGAGGTCAAACTCGACAAGGACCTGCTGGAATACCGCGACAGCCCCCTCTACACCTCGACGACACAGCAGATCGGCATCGACCTGCTCAACCTGTTCGACAGAGAGCCGCGGCCCGACTCCGCCGGCAATCTGGCGGGCAGAGGCTGGTCCATAGCGGTCCACACCCCCTTCGACTTCACTCGCCACCACGGACGCGGTCCGCTGCCCGAGCAGAACGACGCCCTGGCGGGCAATCGGTGGGCGTTCGCGCACAAGCCACACCCGTAACCCCGCCACCGGTCGGCCCGCTCCCTCGCCTACGCCCTCCCCTACGGAACCAGGACCGGTTTGACCACGCGGCCCGCGTCGCAGTCGCGCTCGGCCTCGTTGATGTCGACGAGCGGGTACCTCCGGATCAGCTGGTCGAAGGGGAACCGCCCGGCCTGCCACAGCCGGGTCAGCCTCGGGATCAACAGTCGCGGCACCGCGTCCCCCTCGCAGATGTGGGAGATCCTGCGCCCCCGGTCCAGCGCCCCCGGTTCGATCGGCAGAGGGGTGCGGAGCCGTGCCACCAGCCCGAGATGGCCGGTCGGGCGCAGGGACCGGAGCGCTTCGTTGATCAGCGGCGCGGAACCCGTGGTGTCCAGCGCGTACTGTGCGCCGCCGTCGGTCCGGCTCACGATACGGTCGGCCAGCCCGGCGGATCCGGTGCGCAGCGGGATCGCGCCGAACCACTCGGAGAGGGCCAGCCGTTCGGGTAACCGGTCGACGGCCACGGTCACCGCCCCGGCGGCGGTGGCCGCCATCACCGCGGCGAGACCCACCGCCCCGGCACCGAAGACCGCGAGGGTGTCGCCGGGGCCGACGCGGAAGGAGTTGAGGACTGCTCCGGCGCCGGTGAGGAAGCCGCAGCCGAGCGGGCCCAGCAGTTCGAGGGGCAGCGAGGGGTCGACCCGGACGGCGTTGCGGGCCGGGACCATCGCGTACTCGGCGAACGACGACTGGCCGAACCACCGCGGTGCCAGACCGCCCCCGCCCACGTCCTTGAACCGCGCCGCGTGCTCCGTGCGCCCGCCGAAGAGGTTGAGCGAGGCGAACGAGTCGCAGTAGGCGGGGGCCGCGTCCAGGCAGGTCAGGCAGTGACCGCAGGAGTCGAAGCCCAGCACGACATGGTCACCGATGCCCAGGCCGGTGTCCGGACCACCCGTCTCCACCACCACCCCGGCCCCCTCGTGGCCCAGCACCGCAGGCAGCGGTGAGCGCCCCGCCGATCGCCGTACCGCGAGATCGGTCCGGCACATCCCGCAGCCCGCGATCCTGACCAGGACCTCGCCCTCGGCCGGCCCCGCGTTCAGGACCACCTCCTCGACGGTGAACGGGCTCTCGTACGCACGCAGGACCGCCGCGTCGAACTTCATCGTCAGACCTCCTGCGGGCGGTGCACGACGAACGGCCTGAGGTTTCCGTAGAGCCCCCACGGCCCGCCCGCGACGCCGACCCCGCTGTCCTTGACGCCCGCGAAGGGCTGGGCGAGGGACAGTTCCGCGTGGTGGTTGATCCACGCCGTCCCGCACTCCAGCCGGTCGGCCACCGCTTCTGCCCGGTCGAGGTCGGTCCCCCAGACCGAGCCGCCCAGCCCGTAAGAGGTGTCGTTGGCCGCCTCGACGGCTTCGTCGAGGCTCCCGTACGGCAGCACCGGCAGGACAGGGCCGAACTGCTCCTCCGCCACCACCGGGCTGTCGGAAGGGACATCGGCCAGGATCGTCGGGGCGTAGAAGTAGCCCGGCCGGTCCAGCCGGTGGCCACCGGAGACGGCCCGGCCGCCGTCCGCCAGGGCCTGGGCCGTGAAGCGCTCGACCCGGGCCAGCTGGGCGGCGTTGTTGAGCGGCCCCAGCTGTGTGCCCGGGGCGAGCCCGGCTCCCACGACGGCGGACTTCGCGTACCGCGCGAGTGCCTCGGCCACGGAGGAGCAGAGCCGGGCCGGGGCGTAGACGCGCTTGACCGCCATGCAGACCTGCCCGCAGTTGCGGAACGCCGCCCAGAACAGCCGCTCCGCGATCCGCTCCACCTCCACGTCGTCCAGCAGGATGGCGGCGTCGTTGCCGCCCAGCTCCAGCGTGACCCGGGCGAGCGAGGCCGCCGCCCCCTCGGCGACGGCCCGCCCGGTGGGTACCGAACCGGTGAAGGTCACATGGCGGATCCCCGGATGGGACGCGAGGCGGGCGCCGAGGGGTTCGCGGCCGGTGACGACCGTCAGTACGCCCTCGGGGAGGGCGGCGGAGACGACGGACGCCAGCAGCCGGGTGGCCAGGGGGGTGAACGGGGACGGCTTGAGCACCACCGTGTTGCCGGCGGCGAGCGCGGGAGCGAACTTCGCAGAGGCGAGCTGGAGGGGGAAGTTCCACGGGACGATCGCGGCGACCGGCCCCAGCGGCCGCCAGCGGATCTCGCTGCGGACCGGCCGGCCGTCCGTGATCGGCCGGGGCCCGGGGGCCGGTTCCGCGAAGTAGCGCAGGCGGGCCGCCGTGCGGGCGATCTCCGCGTACGACTCGGCCAGGGGTTTGCCCTGTTCGCGGGTGAGCAAGGGAGCGAGGCCGGCCCCGGCGGCCTCCACGGCGTCGGCGGCCGCGAGCAGCGCGGTGGCGCGGGCGACGGGGTCGGTCCGCCAGCTCCGCCAGGCCTCGTGGGCCCGGCCGACGACGGCGTCCAACGCGTCCGGCTGCTGGTCGGGGGCGTCGTCGAAGGCCTCGCCCGTCGCCGGATCGATGACGGTGAAGCGCCCGCCGCGCGTGTGGGGCGCGCGGCAGGGCCGGCAGTTCGGCATACCGGCGGTCAGCCCGCGGCGGCGGGAGCGGTCGCGGCGTGCTCCCGGGCCTGCCGGTCCATCTCGGCCCGGAAGGCGGCCACCAGCTGTGGCCGGATCCTTCCGGCGTTGCGGTCGCCCCCCTCGCAGACCGCCCCGCGCACCCCCACGATGTCGGTGCCGATGCGGGTCAGCGCGCCGAGGTCTGCCGCCTTGACGCTGCCCGCGAGGGCGGCGAGCAGACCGGCCGCGTGGGCCAGCCGGACGAACTCCGCGCAGCCGTCGGGCGGAACGTGGTCGAACAACCGGGTCCCGTCCTTGACCGCGGTGTCGAGCATCACCGCGTCGGAGCCGGAGCGGCGGGCGATGTCGGGCAGCGCGAGCGGGTTGACGCAGCCGATCCGGTGGGCGTCGGCGTACCCCGAGGCGACGACGAACGCGTCCGGCCGGTAGTCCTTCACCGCCCGGACGACCCCTCGCATGACGTCGACGGCCTGCTCGGGCGTCGTGCATCCGTAGAGGCCGACCTTGATGTACGTGGCCCCGGAGACAGCCGCACCGAGTGCCGCCTGCGCCACCGTGCCGGGCTTGTACGGCACGTCTCCCACGGTGGCGGAGACCGGCTTGTCCGCCGGGACCACGTCGCGGATCTCCCTGATGACCCAAGGGAAGTTCGCGCCGAGCGACCCCTCGTCGGGCTTCTTGACATCGACGATGTCGAGGTGCTCCGCCGCCTTCGCGCAGTCGAGGGCCTCCTCGACACCGTCCGGGGAGATGAGAAGCAACAACGTGGATTCCTTCCACCGCAGGTCCACCTGCCCAGGGGCCGGTGTGCGGAGCCGTGGATCACTTGCCGTCCGCCCATCATCGCTGCGGGCCGTCGTCCCCGGCAGGGCGTGCGGAGTCGGAACGGGTCACTGCCAGGCCCGGCCACGCGCCGCAGTCCGCCGTCCACGCCGGTCCGGACCAGGTGCGCGGCCGCGAGGCGAGATCACGGCCGCCGCACCCGTGGGCTACTTGCCGACGTTGAAGCCCTGATCGCTGCCGTACTTGGCGGTCTTCTTCTGCCAGTCCTCAAGTCCCTTGCCCAGAGGCGTCGATGAGACGTACGCCTTGCCGACGGTGTCGTTGAAGACGGAGTTCGCGTACACCTGGTACGGCAGGTACGACCAGCCCGTGCCGACGTTGGCGGCCGAGTCCGCGAAGATCTTATTGGCCTTCTGGCCGTCGAAGTAGGGGAACGGGGTTTCCAGGAACGCCTTCGACTCCAGGTCGGCCTTCGTGGCGGGGAAGGCACCCTCGGCGACGCGGGCCGAGGCGCCGGCGCCGGTGGTGGCGTACTTGATGAAGGCGTAGGCCAGTTCCTTGTTCTTGGCGGCCTTCGGCACGGCGAGGGAGCTGCCGCCGTTCTCCGCGCTGGACGTGTCGCCCTTGGTCCACTGGGGGAGCGGGGCCACCCGCCAGTCTCCCGACGCCGACGAGACGCCCGAGGTGAAGTTGGCGGGCATCCAGGCACCTATGGCCAGGGTGGCGATGCTGCCGTCGGCGAGGCCCTTGTACCACTCGTCGCTCCAGGAACTGATCGGGGCGACCAGGTCCTCGTCGAGCAGCTTCTGCCAGGTGTTCGTATAGGTCTTCGTGCCGGCGTCCCCGAAGTTGATCGAGACGTCGGTGTCCTTGGTCTTGTAGGGCCGGCCCCCGGCCTGCCAGATGAGGCTGGTGGTGGCGCCCGCGTCGCCCGTGTCGTTCGTGATGAAGACCTTCGGGTCGGCCTTGTGCAGGGTGCGCGCGGCCTCCACGTACTCGTCCCAGGTCGTCGGGATCTCGAGGCCGTGCTTGTCGAAGACCTTCTTGTTGTAGAACAGCGCCATCGGGCCCGAGTCCATCGGCAGCGCGTAGACGGACTTGTCGTCCTTCACCGCGTTCCACGGACCGGGGGTGAACGTCTTGTCGTACGCGGCGGCGCCGTAGCCGGAGAGGTCCTCCACGGACTTGCCGATCGCGAACTGGCCGAGCGCGTAGTACTCGATCTGCGCCACGTCGGGGGCGCCGGAACCAGCGGCGATGGCGTTCTGCAGCGCCGTGTACTGCTTGTCGCCGGTGCCGGCGTTGACGAGTTCGATGTCGACCTTGGGGTACTTCTTCTCGAAGTCGGCCGCCACCTTCTTGAGCGTGGGTTCCCAGGCCCACACGGTCACCTTGCCGCCCTTCTGCAGCGCGGACGCGACGTCCTTCTCGGTGCCGCCGTCGGTGGCCGGGTCGGACGAGCCGCAGGCCGTCGCGCCGATGGCCAGCACGCAGGCCGTGGCGACGGCACCGAGAAGCCGTCGGGTGCTGTTCGTTCTCATGGGTGGTGCTCCTGGTTCGGTGTGCGCGAAAGGGAAAGGGGTGGAGCGGTGAGGAGGGGCGGAGGTCATTCCTTGACGCTGCCCGCGGCCAGGCCCGACTGCCAGTACCGCTGGAGCAGGAGGAAGATCGCGACGATCGGTACGATCGTGAGGAGGGAGCCGGTGATGATGAGGTCGAACACCGCCTCGCCGCCGGCCGTCTGCGCCTGGGAGTTCCACGCGTTGAGGCCGAGCGTGAGCGGGTACCAGTCCGGGTCCTTGATCATGATCAGCGGCAGGAAGTAGTTGTTCCACGTCGCCACCATGGAGAACAGCAGCACGGTGACCGTTCCCGGCATCAGCAGCGGCAGCGCGACGCGGAAGAAGGTACGCAGTTCGCCGGAGCCGTCGATACGGGCCGCTTCGAGGAGCTCCGTGGGCACGGCCTCGGCCGCGAACACCCACATCAGGTAGAGCCCGAACGGGGAGATGAGGGAGGGGATGATGACGGCCCAGGGCGTGTTGGTCAGCCCCATGTTGCTGAACATCAGGAAGGTCGGCACCGCCAGGGCCGTGCCCGGCACGGCCACGGCACCGATGACGACCGCGAACACCGCGCGGCGTCCGGGGAAGTGGTACTTGGCCAGCGCGTAGCCTCCGAGGACGGCGAGGACCGTGGCGCCGCCCGCTCCCGCGGCCACGTACAGCAGGGTGTTCAGCAGCCAGCGGACGAAGACGCCGTCGTCGTAGGACAGCGTGCGGGAGATGTTGTCCCAGAGGTTGAAGTCGTCTCCGAACCACAGGCCGAAGGAGTCGAGCAGGCTCTTCTGGTTCTTGGTCGAGTTGATGACCAGCCAGGCGAGCGGGAGCAGCGTGTAGACAAGGACCAGCCCGGTCAGGAAGGTCAGCCGGATGCTCGGGCGCGGGTGGAGCGGGGTGTGGGGGCGGCGTCGGCGTCGCGGCGCCGGCGGACCGGCGGCATCGGTCGTCCTCTTGGGGCCGGAGGGGCCGGAAGCGTCAGTGGGGTCGGAGGGGTTCGAGACGGTGCTGGAGACGTACGCGCTCATGGCTCAGCCCTTCCGCATGCCGCGCAGTTGGACGGTGTAGGCGATGATCGCGGTGATGACACCCATCACGATCGCCACGGTCGCTGCGTAGTTGTGCTGCTGGCCGGAGAAGGACAGCGAGTAGGTGTACAGGTTGGGTGTGAAGTCGCTCGTGATCGCGTTGGGGGCGAGCTTCTGCAGAATGCTCGGCTCGTTGAAGAGCTGGAAGCTGCCGATGATCGAGAAGATCGTCGCGATGACCAGAGCGCCGCGGATGGCGGGCAGTTTGACCGCGGTCACGAGCCGCCATTCGCCGGCTCCGTCGATCGAGGCCGCCTCGTACAGGGACCGGGGGACGACCTTCAGCGCCGAGTAGAAGATCAGCATGTTGTAGCCGACGAACTCCCAGGTCACGATGTTGCCGATGGAGGCGAGCACGAGCGAGGGGGAGAGCGGGTCGGGCAGGGAGACGCCGAACGCGTCGTTGATGTTGCCGACCAGGCCGAACCTGGTGCCGTAGATGAAGCCCCACATGAGGCTGGCCACCACGGCGGGCACGGCGTAGGGCAGAAAGACGGCGATGCGGAAGAAGGCCTTGCCGTACAGCCTCCCGCTGTCGATGGCGAGCGCGGCCAGCAGCGCGATGCCCAGCATCACGGGCACCTGTACGGCCAGGAAGAGCCCGACCCTCGCCAGTCCCTCCCAGAACTGCGGATCGGTCAGCGCCTGACGGTAGTTGTCCAGTCCGACGAAGGAGTTGCCGCCGATCAGCCGGTCGCGGAACAGGCTGAGGTAGAGGGCGTATCCGATCGGCGCGAGAAAGACGAGCGCGAAGACCGCGACGAACGGACCGGCGAATCCCCAGCCGACGAGGGCCTCTCTGCGGAGGCGGGATCGTACGCGTGGGCGGGGTGGTGGTGCGGCCTTCGCGGGCGTCGACAAGAGCGTCATGACTGGTTCCTTGTGTCGGTGACCGACCGGTCCGGACTAGGGGGAGAGGGGAGGGGCCTTCGGGCCCGAGACCGTCGGGTGGAGGCTGGCCCGATGTGAAATGTTTACGTAATCATCGGTAGCGTGATGGTGACACTCCCGCTGGGGGGCGTCAAGCACGAAGCGGTAGTGAGAGGAAGGATTTTGGTGACGGACAAGGACACGGCCGCTCTTGGGAGGACGGCCGACAGCGAGGGCCGGCGTACCGCGAAAGGGCGGCAGCGCCGCGTCTCCATGGCGGACGTCGCGCAGGCCGCCGGCGTCTCGTCGCAGACGGTCTCCCGGGTCTCCAACGGTGACCCGGCCGTCATCGACAGCACCCGGCAGAAGGTGCTGGACGCCATGAAGGAACTCGGCTACCGGCCCAACAGCGCCGCCCGCGCCCTCAAGCGCGGCGACTTCCGGACCATCGGTGTCATCACGATGAGCCTCTCCAGCACGGGCAATGTGCGGACCCTGGAGGCCATCGCCAACTGCGCCTCCCGGGCCGGCTACGCGGTCACGCTGATCCCGCTCGACGCCCCGACCCAGGACAACGTCAGGGGAGCGTTCACGCGGCTGGGCGAGCTCGCGGTGGACGCGGTCGTCCTGATCATGGAGGTGCATCTGGTCGACACGACGTCGCTGACACTGCCGCCCCATGTGAAGGTCGTCGTCGTGGACTCGGACGCCGGTGATCGGTTCCAGGTCGTGGACACCGATCAGCAGCAGGGCGCGCGCCTGGCCGTGCGGCACCTGCTGGAGCTCGGGCACCGCACGGTCTGGCACCTGGCCGGACCCGAGGAGTCGTTCGCGGCGGGCCGTCGCGAGGCGGCCTGGGAGGCGACACTGCGCGAGCAGGGGCGCGAGGTGCCGTCCCCGCTGCGGGGCGACTGGACCCCCGAGTCCGGCTACGAGGCGGGTCTCCGGCTGGCGGACGAGGCCGACTGCACCGCGGTGTTCGTGGCGAACGACCAGATGGCTCTGGGTGTCCTGAGGGCCCTGCACGAGCGGGGCAGGCGGGTGCCGGAGGAGATCAGCGTCGTCGGTTTCGACGACATCGCGGACGCCGCCTCCTACATCCCTCCCCTGACCACGGTGCACCAGGACTTCGCCAGGGTGGGGGAGCTGTGCGTCGACGCGGTGCTGCGGGAACTCAGCGGCGGGAGCCCCGGGGGTGGTACGACGCTCGTGCCGACCCGCCTGGTGGTCCGCGGGAGCACCGCCTCGTGCCCGGCGCACGCCGTGAGGGAGGGGTGAGGCGGATCAGGGGGAGTGCCGTGGCGGCGAGGGTGTGCGCCTCGGGCCGCAGCGTTTGACTCCTCGCGCTCAGGACCCCGGTCCGGCCGCTGGGGGTGCCGTGCTGGCCCGTACGACGAGGGCGGGCTCCACGGCCATCCGGTGCGGTCCGTCCGTCCTGCCGTTGATCTGGTCGAGGAGCAGGGTGACGCAGTGCCGTCCGACGATGTCGAAGTCCTGGTGCACCGTGGTCAACGGAGGGTGCAGGAACGCGGCCTCGGAGATGTCGTCGAATCCGGCGACGCTGATGTCGCCGGGCACGTCGCGGCCGGCCTCGTGCAGCGCCCGCATCAGGCCGAGGGCCATCTGGTCGTTGGCGGCGAACACCGCGGTCACTTCCGGGCGGCCGGCCAGCTCCCGGCCCGCCCGGTACCCCGACTCCGCGGTCCAGTCCCCGTGCAGCACATCGGGAACCGGGGCGCCCGACTCGGTGAGGGTGCGTTGCCAGGTCTCGGCGCGCCGCCGTGCGGCGAAGGAGTCGCGGGGTCCGGCGACATGCCAGACCGTGCGGTGGCCGAGGCCGAGCAGGTGGGCGACCACGCTGTGAGTGCCGTGGGCCTGGTCGAAGTCGACGTTGGGATAGCGGTGGCCGGTGTCGCCGTCCGCGACGACGACGGGCATGGTGGGAGGCAGCTGCAGTGACGGGGTGTCGAGTATCTGGGACTCGATCAGCACGATGCCGTCGACGGACTGCAGCATCAGATGCTGGAACGCCTGTCGTACGGCGGCCTCCGTCTGGGTCCGCACACCCATGAAGTTCACGGAGTAGTCGGCCTCGCGGGCGGCGTCGGCGATCGCGGCGAGCGTCCTGGCGTTGCCGTGCGCGCCGACGTCGAAACTGACGACACCCAGGGCGCCGAACCTTCCGGTCACCAGTGCGCGGGCCGCGGTGTTGGGGCGGTAGCCGAGGTCCCGCATCGCGGACAGCACCTTCTCGCGCGTGGCCGCGTCCACGTTCTCGCGGTTGTTCGCCACCCGGGAGACGGTCTGCGACGAGACGCCGGCCCTCGCTGCCACATCCGCCATGGACGGCCACTGGCGGGGCGGGCGCGAACGCGGCGACCTGGGTCTCTTCTCCGTCGCCATGTACGGGCCTTTCGCTGGGACTCAGGAATCTGACCGCTGAACGGCAGCAGCCTGTTCCGCCTGCATGGTGACGCAAACATGGCGGTGGGTCAAACCGGTGGGCGTTCTTGCGCAAGTCCTTGACAGCTCCGGGTGACACTTCCAAACTCTCCCCGAAACCGCTCGTGTTTACGCGAACATGAAGGGTTGATCCAACAACGTGGCGGAGCGGTCGTCTTCCGCACCCCGGCCTGGGGGCCGCACTCGGGCCTTCTTCCGCCGCCCGTCCCGGCTCGGCCGTCGCGCCCGCTCCAGCAGGTTCTTGCCGGGCTCATGCGCGGTCCTGCCCTGTCCACCGAACAGTTAGAGGTACGCGATCATGCGACGCAAGCCCTTCGGGGTGGCGACGGCCGTGGCCGTTCTGTCCGCCCTCCTGCTGTCCCTCCTCGGAGCCCTGGGCACCGCTCAGGCAGCCTCCCTGACCGTCACCAACGCCACCCAGTTCACCGATCCGAACGGTGATCCCGTGCACGCCCACGGCGGCGGGGTCGTCAAAGTGGGGCAGTACTACTACTGGTTCGGCGAGAACCGGAACGCCGACAACTCCTTCCGGTACGTCTCCGCCTACCGTTCCACCGACCTCAAGTCATGGGAGTTCCGCAACCACGTTCTGACCCAGGCCACCGATCCGGAGCTCCGGTCCGCCAACATCGAGCGGCCCAAGGTCATGTTCAACAGCGCGACCGGCCAGTTCGTGATGTGGATGCACAAGGAGGGCGCCAACGACTACTCCGAGGCGCGGGCCGCGGTCGCGGTCTCCTCGACGGTGGACGGTGACTACACCTGGCGCGGCAGCTTCCGTCCGCTGGATCACATGTCACGCGACATCACCACCTTCGTCGACACCGACGGCACCGGCTACATGGTCTCGGCGGCCAACGAGAACGCCGATCTGCACGTGTACCGGCTGACCGCGGACTACACAGCCGTGGAGTCGCAGGTGCAGAAGCTCTGGGCGGGGCAGTCGCGCGAGGCACCGGCCATGTTCAAGCGCAACGGCGTGTACTTCCTGCTGACTTCCGGCGCCACCGGCTGGTCCCCGAACCAGCAGAAGTGCGGCACGGCCACCAGCGTCACGGGATCCTGGAGCGACCTGAAGGACATCGGCGACAACACCACGTACGGCTCGCAGACCGCCTACGTCCTGCCCGTCCAGGGCGCCTCTGGCACCTCGTACCTGTACATGGGAGACCGCTGGGGCGACTCCATGGGCGGCACCGTCGAGGACTCCCTGTACGTCTGGCTGCCGTTGACGTTTCCCACCGACGACACGATGAGCATGGAGTACTTCCCGCAGATCGGCATCGACACGGCGGCGGGCACGGTGACGGGCCTCGGCACCTGGGAGACCTTGTCGGCCGTGCACAGCGGAAAGTGCGCGGATGCCGCCGACCGGTCCACCGCCGACGGGGCTTCCCTGATCCAGTGGTCATGCGATGCGAACGCCGCCAACCAGCAGTTCTGGTTCAAGGACGTCGGGAACGGCTCGGTGCGGATCATGCTGCGTCACAGCGGCAAGTGCCTCGGCGTCCGCGACGCTTCCAAGGACGACGGCTCCGCTGTCGTCCAGTCCCTCTGCGACGAGGGTGCGGCCGCTCAGCAGTGGACCGTGACCGGAACGGGCACGACCGTACAGCTCGCCGCCCGGCACAGCGGCAAGTGCCTCGACGTCACCAACCAGTCCACCGCCGACGGCACGCCGCTTGTCCAGTGGACCTGCAACGCCGGTGACAACCAGAAGTGGCGCCGCTCAGCCGCCTGACCGGCGGGCCCCACCCGTCCGGCCCTCGGCGACGCACGGCACGACTGCGCGGGCGAGCCCCGTGTTCCCGGCGCGCACCCGCACGGCGCCGGGAACACGGCGCGCGGCCTCGCAGTACGTGCGTCGCCACCCGACCCACCCCCCCCCCCACACATCAGGGAGCAGTACGTGAATCCCACCCGCAAGCGATCCTCCGCGCGCCTCCGCGCCCGTGCCGCCAAGGCGCGCGGCGCCGACACCTTCGAGGCGTTCTCCAACTCGGCTCCCTACTTCATGACCAACAGCGGACGCGTGTCCGGAGCCGAGAACGGGACGCGGGACAACCTTCGGCCCGACCAGTACGAGCGGTTCTCGGCCTACCTCTCCGGCGCGCTCCAGCGCGTCCAGGACTCCACCGGCGTGGCCTTCGACTCCCTCTCGCCGGTCAACGAGCCCAACACCGACTACTGGCACGCCGGGGGCCGCCAGGAGGGATCCCACTGGGACCCCGGCTCCCAGGCGCACATGATCTCGGCCCTTCGCGCCGCCCTCGACGAGAAGGCCATGTCCACCCCGATCGCGGCCATGGACGAGACGAACCCCGATATCTTCCGCACCGACTGGGAGGCGTACGGCCCCACCGTCCGCGACTCAGTGGGCCGGCTCAACACCCACACGTACGGAACGAACGGCCGCACCGGAGTGCGCGACATCGCCAAGGGCGAGGCCACCGCGCTGTGGATGTCCGAGGTCGATGTCGGCGGAAGCGTCCCGCAGAGCTTCACCGACATGAGCCCCGCCTTCGATCTGGCCGGCCGCATCAACGACGACATCCGGGAGCTGGAACCCCGGGCCTGGGTGCAGTGGCAGGCCGTCGAGGACTACGAGAACATGAACCCGGACCACGAGAACTCGAACTGGGGCCTGATACAGACCGACTTCACCCCTGAGGACGCGGCGACCGAGCCGCTGCGCAAGAACAAGAAGTACTGGGCGATGGCCAACTACAGCCGCTTCGTCCGCCCGGGATCCCGCGTCATCAACACCGACGACCCCCAGACCCTGGCCGCGCTGCGCCCCGGTGGGCAGGGCGCCGTCGTCGTCCACACGAATCCCATCGGCGAGGAGCGTGAGGTCACCCTCGACCTCACGGGCTTTGAGAGCGTCGGCAGCGCGCCTGTCGAGCGGTACACCACGGACGCCACCAAGAACCTTCAGCGTGAGAGCGACGTCACCACGGACGGGAAGGTCCTGAAGGCCACGGTCGGCGCGGGATCCGTCACGACGTTCGTGCTGCCGGGGGCCGAGGGCGTGAACACCGATGCCACGACCGCGCCCACCGGTGCGGCCCGCCAAGTGGTCAGCGACAACAGCGGGATGGCGCTCGTTGTCGCCACGGACGGCGACAAGAGCACCCCGGTGCAGCGCACTTCCGATGCGGCGGACACCGCCCGGCAGTGGACGTTCACCAAGTCGTCCGCGTCCGACTGGGGCAACACCGCCGCCTACCGGATCACGAACGTGGAGACGGGCCTGGCCCTTTCGGTGTCGGGCGACACGCTCGTTTTCGCGACACTCGGAGGCCCGGCCCAGCAGCAGTGGATCCGGTCGACCACCGGTGACAGCCACGCCACGCTGATCAACAGCGCCACCGGGAAGCTCCTGGACGTCACCGGCGTCGCCACGGACGACGGATCTCCCGTCGGGGTCTACCGGCCCACGACGGGCGCCAACCAGTCCTGGACCTTCCGCGGCACCGGCCGCCAGTAGGCCCGACGCGGAACGGCCGGGCACCGCCTGCAGAGGGCGGTGTCCGGCCGGGCCGAGAGCCGGGCCCCGCCCTGTGCCGTGCCGGACTTCCGGTCCTACTCCCCGGTCGGGCCGAGGTCGGGTGCCTGCCTGAGGTCGACGGTGCGGGAGCGTCGGGAGGCATGCAGTTCCAGCACGGTGATCTCGTTGGTACCCGTGCGCAGCACGGGCGCGGGGACGTACAGCGACCGCTGGGGGCCCCGCGACCAGTAGCGGCCGAGCGCGAAACCGTTGATCCACGCGTTCCCCTTCGTCCAGCCGTCGAGATGGAGGAAGGTGTCCGCGGTCCCTTCGAGTTCGAAGGTTCCGCGATGGAAGGACGGGCCGGTCGGCGCCGTCGTGGCGGCGGTGAACCGCACCGCGTCCAGGGACGTCAGCGGCAGCGGCCGGCTGGTCCAGCCGGTGTGCTCCGCGCCGTCCACCAGGACCGCGCCGGGAAGCCCCTTGCGGTCATGGATGCCGGGCCCGTAGTTGACCCGGCCCTGGTTCTCCACGAGCAGGCTCAGGACACTGCCGGCACGCGGCACGGTGAAGGCGAGGGCATGCTCATGGTTCTCCCGCTCCAGGACCCCGACGGGCTGCCCGTCCAGGAAGACCTGGGCACGGTCACGGACCTGCTCCAACTCGAGGAGTACGGGGCCGGGGGCAGGCAGGACGGTCTCGTACAGGACGAAACCGAAGTCCTGCCCGAGCTGCTCCATGGTCAGCGGCCGTTCGGACTCGACGGCGTCCCCGAGCACCGCCGCGGAGTCGAACAGGCCGGCGCTCGTGGTCAACGGGATCGAGTGGAGGGCGAGTTTGGCCGAGCGTGGAGGCACGGGCTCGGCGGGAACCGGCGCGTACTTGGCGATGACCTCGCGGAAGGCGGTGAACTTCTCCGTGGGGTCGCCGGCTTCGTCCAGGGGGGCGTCGTAGTCGTAGGAGGTGACAGTGGGCCGGTAGGTGTGCTTGTCGTTGGCCCCGTTGGTGAAGCCGAAGTTCGTGCCCCCGTGGAACATGTAGAAGTTGACCGAGGCCCCGGTCGCGAGCAGTTCGTCGAGCTCCTGGGCCGCCTGGACGGGGTCCCTGAGCACGTGGTGGCCGCCCCAGCGGTCGAACCAGCCGATCCAGAACTCGGTCGACATCAGAGGGCCGTTCGGCCGGTAGCCGCGCAGGGCGGTGAGGTTCTGGGCGGAGCGGCTGCCGAAGTTGGCCGTCGCGAGGACGCCCGGTATCGCGCCTCGTTCCAGATCGGCCGGCTGGTCACAGGTGAACAGCGGGACGTCCACGCCGCACCGGCGGAGTGTGTCGGCCAGGTGCTCCAGATAAGCGGTGTCCTCGCCGAAGGCTCCGTACTCGTTCTCCACCTGCACGGCGAGAACCGGGCCGCCGCGGGTGGCGAGGTACGGCTGGAGCGGGGTGAGCAGCCGGGTGAAGTAGTCGTCGACCGCCGAGAGGAAGAGAGGATCGCGGGTGCGCAGCCGGATGCCGGGTTCGGCCAGGAGCCAGGAGGGCAGACCGCCGCCTTCCCACTCGGCGCAGATGTACGGACCGGGGCGGAGCAGGACCTGAAGCCCCTCGGCGGCGGCCAGGTCGAGGAAGGCCGGCAGATCGACGTCGCCGTCCATGCGGAAGACGTCCCGCTGAGGCTGATGGAGGTTCCAGGGGACGTACGTCTCCACGGTGTTGAGGCCCATCAGGCGGGCCTTGCGCAGCCGGTCGGCCCACTGCGCGGGATGGACGCGGAAGTAGTGCAGCCCGCCGGACAGGAGCCGGAAGGGTTTGCCGTCCAGGCGGAATCCGCTGTCGTCAATCTGAAGAACGGGCATGTGCTGCTGCTCCTGTGCTGAAGGGAGGACGCGGTGGAGGGTGGCGTGCCGGCGGGTAGACACACCCCATAGGTATGTTTACGTAAACACTAGAGAATGGCAAGCCTTGGATCATCCAGCGACGGAGCGGAGGGGGAAGCGCTGTCGGACCAGGGCGAACCGGGCCCCGGAGGTGAAAGGGCGGCCGCACGTCTGCCTTCGGCGCCGGATGGCCGGCGCGGGCCCACACCGTCGGCGGCCCCGCCCCGGCCATCGGGGGGTCAGACGCGGTCGGCTGCGATGAGGAGGTACTGGAACGAGCCGTCCCGGTAGGAGTTGATGAACGCGTCCTCGATCCCCGTCACCAGCGAAGACGTGGCCCGCAGTTCCCAGTAGGGCAGGGTGTCGGGAGTGAGGTCGACGATGGCCTGCGGCACGAGCCGGTTGTCGGCCATGGCGCGGAGGTACTCCCGGCGCGAGTGGATGTTGCACTCGAAGTGCGCGTTGATCTGCGAGACCCACTTCGAGGGCTGGCCGTACCGCGGGTTCCAGCAGCCGGTGATGGTCACGTAGCGGCCGCCGACCTCCAGGACGCGGGAGTGTTCCGCGAACAGGTCGTGGAGGTCGACGTACATGCTCGACTCGTTGTTCCACGAGGCCGCCACCGACCCGGTCTCGAACGGTGTGGCGAGCATGTTGCAGACGCGCGCTCTGACGTGGTCCTGCAGGCCGAGTTCGCGGGACCGGCCGTTGGCGAAGTCGGCTTGCTTGGCCGACAGCGTGACGCCTTCGACCTTGCACCCGAAGCGCTGGTGAGCCATCACCATCGAGCCGCCGCGGCCGCAGCCGGCGTCCAGCAGGGTGTCCGTTCCCTTGATGTCGCCGAGGTGACCGAGGAGGTACTCGGCCTGCGCCGACTCCAGCCGGTGGAGCTCGGAGACCAGCTTCTTCTCGCTCGCGCCGTCCCCGGTGTCGCCGAGTGCGGCGGAGTCGATCTCACCGATGCCGTAGTGGTGGTGGTAGAGACCGTCGACATCACCGAGTCGCAGATTCACGGGCCTGGCCTCACCGTCCCAGTAGCGGGCGATGTCTCCCTGGTAGGGCGTCGCCGGGCTGGGGATGCGCAGCGAGGCGGAGCCGGACGCGGGAGTGGTGCCGGCGGTGGCGGTGAGTTCGGCGTTGGTCACGGATGAGTCCATTCTCTTACCAGAAGTCGGGAAGGCTGTAGCGGTAGGTGTTCGACTGGTGCCAGTGGTGATTGCCGTCGACCCAGGCGGCCACGCCGCGAAGGAAGCGCGGTACCCCTGG
Organism: Streptomyces sp. NPDC091387; assembly: GCF_044756945.1. Taxonomy (NCBI): domain Bacteria; kingdom Bacillati; phylum Actinomycetota; class Actinomycetes; order Kitasatosporales; family Streptomycetaceae; genus Streptomyces; species Streptomyces sp. NPDC091387. Next base: position 319,599 of record NZ_JBIVTZ010000008.1, read on the forward strand.
GAGGGGCAGGTCGGCGGCCAGGGACGCGGCCGCGGTCTCGAAGTCGTGCATGAGCTCGTTGTGGATCTCGACCGACTTCAGATAGGCGTCCCGGTCGGAGAGCCCCTCGCGTTCGGAGAGCACGACGGGGAGGTTCAGGTGCCGGCCGGGCGCGTCCAGTTCCTTGGTGTACGAGTACAGGTCGTTGACGATGGTCGTCGCGTTTCCCGCCAGGGCGATGACCTTCTGCATGTCGGGCCGGGCGTGCAGGTCCGCCGGGAGCTCATAGCCGCCGACGGTGTCGGTGATGGTCGGACAGGGGCGGAAGTTGTTGAACTGGCGCATGGCCAGGTACTCCCACACCTCCGGCACGTGGTCCATCTGGGCCCAGGCCGCCTCGGCGAGGTAGCCCAGGTGCAGCCGGGCCATGTCGTGCCGGAGCCGGTCCGCCTGGGAGGGGCCGGCCGCCTGGACGAAGTACTCCATGGCGGAGCGGTAGGCGCGCCTGGGCGCGTCCGCGTGCAGGGACTTCGCCCACTGCGGCTGGTACTCGGAGGTGGTGTGCAGGGCGTCCAGTGCGGTGTGCGCCAGCAGCAGCCGCTCGCCGAGTCCGACGGGCGATCCGCCGTGGTCCTCGCAGTAGCAGTCGTCCACGGCGTTCTCGGCCACCATCAGACGGGTGGCGATCATCAGGTGGTCGATGCTGGGTGCGTCCGGATGGCAACCGACCATGTAGCGGCCCACGGAGAAGCCGTCGAACTGCTCCTCCCAGTCCTCGGGATACAAGGAGACCTCGTCCAGGGCCCAGGACTTGATCCTTCGGCTGACCTCCTCGACCCGCACCGGATCGGGCTCGGGGATCGGGTGGTGGTAGAGGCCCGGGATCACCTTGCCTCCCGCCCTGCCCTCCTCCGCGGCTGCCGACGGCGCGGGGACCTTGTCCCGGAGGATCATGCGCAGGCTCGTGGTGCCCAGGCCGGTGGGCCCTCGCAGGATCCTCCCCGGCCCGGCACGCGGTGCCGGCGGTGCGGCGAGGCCGGGCGGTGACGTCGTACAGGGAGGTGAGCCGCCGGTGGCGGACGTGATGTCGTGAGCGCGGGCCGCTGCTTCGGCGAGTACGTGAACCCCGAAGTGGGAAGCGGCCTCCGGCAGGCTCGACTGCGGAGGTGGCAGCTCGGGCGCGGGCATCGATGGCTCCTTGCTGGGGTGGGCGGTTGGGCGACAGACCCGTGGGGCTCCGGGCGTGCGCGACCGCCCCGCTGGGTACGGGGTGTCGCGCCACGCAGTACGGGCCGGGCCGGCTACTTGGGCCGCCGGGCGATCTGCACGTTCTCCAGCACGCCGACCGCGTCCGGCACGAGGATGGCGGCGGAGTAGTAGGCGGTGACGAGGTAGGACGTGATCGCCTTCTCGTCGAGGCTCATGAAGCGGACCGAGAGACCCGGCTCGTACTCGTCGGGCAGCCCGGTCTGGTGCAGACCGATGACGCCCTGGTTCTCCTCGCCGGTACGCATGACGAGGATCGAACTGGTCCGCTCCTGTGTGATGGGGATCTTGTTGCAGGGGAGGATCGGGACCCCGCGCCAGGCCGGGACCTGTTGGCCGCCGAGGTCCACGTGGTCCGGGTAGAGTCCGCGCGAGTTGAACTCTCGCCCGATCGCCGCGATCGTCCGGGGGTGCGCGAGGAAGAACTTGGACCCGCGCCGCCGACAGAGCAGTTCGTCCAGATCGTCCGGGGTCGGCGGGCCGGAGTGCGTCTGGATGCGCTGCTTGAAGTCGGCGTTGTGGAGCAGGCCGAACTCCCGGTTGTTGATCAGCTCGTGCTCCTGGCGCTCGCGCAGCGCCTCGATGGTGAGCCTGAGCTGTTCCTCCGTCTGGTTCATCGGGCCGTTGTAGAGGTCGGCGACCCGCGTGTGGATCCGCAGGATGGTCTGGGCGACGGAGAGTTCGTACTCGCGCGGCTTCAGTTCGTAGTCGGCGAAGGCGCCGGGCAGCGCGTGCTCACCTACGTGGCCGGCCGACATCGCGATCTCGGCCTCGCCGCGATGGTTCTGCCGCTGGTGGGAGCGCGATGCGAACGCGTCGAGGTGCTCTCGGAGACTCGGCGCCGCGGAGAGCACGGCCGCGAAGTCGGCGCGCGACAGGGTGAGCAGCGTGCCCGAGGTCTCGGCGACGGCGGTGTGCTCCCACCGGGCGTCCTCGTCCAGCAGGGCGTGTTCTCCGAACCGGTCGCCGTCCGCGAGCACGTCCAGAGCGACCTCGTCGCCGTAATTGCCCACGGAGGTCTGGCCGATGCGGCCGTGGGCGATCAGGTGGAGCTGATCCGCGGGTGCTCCTCGCTCGACCAGCGTCTCGCCGATCCAGAAGTCGCGTTGAACGCACCGGTCGGCGATGGCGGCCAGTACCTCGGCGTCCTCGAAGCCACGCAGGAAGGCCAGTTCACCCAGCTCCTGGGGGATCACCCTGACGTCGGCGCCGTCCTGGACGAAGTCCACCCTCCCGTCGCCGACGGTGTAGGCCAGGCGACGGTTCACCCGATAGGCCCCACCCTTGGTCTCCACCCACGGGAGCATCCGCAGCAGCCAGCGAGAGGTGATCTCCTGCATCTGCGGCGCGGACTTGGTCGTGGTGGCGAGGTTGCGGGCCGCAGCCGTCCCGAGGCTGGATTGCCGGGGCAGTGCCAACTGCGTTTCCGAGGTCGAGTCAACAGTCATCGGGCAAGGGCTCCTTGGACAGGGCGGTGGCGGGCATATGCGAACACACCGAACAACAAGACGAAAGCAGGGGATACGAACGGGAATCCGTCCAGATTCAGGGGAACAGTAATGGCCGCTTTGCCGTCCGGGCCAAGGAAATCCGCCGATATTAACTCGATGCGATGATCGTGTCCGTGTGATGTTTGACGTGGTCCCGATGGGATTCGGTCATGATTCGGCACTTCGGCCACGGGCCTTGGTCCGAGGGTGCGTTCGCCGAGTGCGGCCAACGGACGAGTGCCACCTGGGGCGTAAGTGAAGAGAGCAATGCCGAGTGGCCGAGCCGTAGATCATTTACGGTGGTGGCAGCCTCGCCAGGTGCGGTCCGGCGTTCTTGCGGGACGGCCGGGTCGGCTGAACTCGAGGCGGCGGTGGCCCCGTCGTCTCTGCCGCGAGGTCATATCCTCTGAAAGGACACAACATGCCTCAGGACGTGCGCTTCGACCTTCCCTTCGAGACGCCGGTCAACCCTTATCTGGCATGGGCCCGGGAGCGTCATCTGCGGTGGGTGGTGGACAGCGGGCTGGTACGCAGCCAGGAGGGCTTCGACGAGTACGAGTCCTGGGACCTCGCGCAGGCTGCGGCGCGTACGTACCCGCACGCCTCGGCGCCGGACTTGAGCACCCTGATGAACTGGTTCTCGCTGGCCTTCCTCTTCGACGATCAGTTCGACGTCGTACGGCCGGACCGGATGGACCGAATAGCAGAGGTGGCGCGGGAACTGATCGTCACTCCGCTACGGCCCGCCGGCACGGCGCCGCGGGTGGTGTGCCCCATCACCGCGGCCTGGGCGGAGGTGTGGGAGGGGCTCTCGCAGGGGATGACGCTGACCTGGCAGACGCGGTTCGCCGCGTCCTGGGGGCGCTTCCTGGTGGCGCACTGCGAGGAGGTGGACCTCGCGGGCCAGGGGCGTTCCGGAACGTTGGGGCTTGCGGAGTACGCCGCCTTCCGGCGCCGGACGGTCGGTATCCACCACAGCATCGACGCGGGTGAACGCAGTCGCGGATTCGAGGTGCCGCCGGCCGCGATGGCGCATCCGCTGATGGAGCGGATGCGTGACCTGGCGGCGGACACCATCGGGTTCATGAACGACGTCCACTCCTTCGAGCGCGAGCGACGCCGGGGGGACGGGCACAACCTCATCGCCGTCCTGCACCGGGAACGGAACTGCTCGTGGCAGGAGGCCATCGACGAGGCGTACCGCATGACGGCCCGATGCCTGGATGAGTACCTCGCGTGCGAGGCCCGGATCCCTCGGATGTGTGACGAACTCGGGCTCGACGCGGGCGGGCGCGCACGCGTGGACATGGGAGTGGAGGCCATCCAGCACTGGATCAACGGCAACTACGAGTGGGCGCTGACTTCCGGCAGGTACGCCGACAAGGAAGGCGCGGTGGCCACGGCCGAGCTGGCCGGGCGTGGTTCGGTGGATGATCTGCTGACCATTTGAACGAGTGCCCGGCCGGGGGAGTCCCGGCCGGGCATCCGTGTCAGACGGGGAATTCGACCGGCAGGCGGTCCAGCCGTGACTCCCAGGTCGAGGCCGTGGAGGTCAGCTCCTGCGGCGGCACGGCCAGCCGCAGTCCGGGAAGCCGGTGGAGCAGGACGTCCACCGCTGTCTCGATGATGGCCGCGCCGATGTTCTGCGCGGGGCATTCGTGCGGGCCGGCACTGAACGCCAGGTGTGCGGCGTTGTCCCGGACCGAGACACCGGCGTCAGGGCGGATCTCCGGATCGTGGTTCCCGGCCGCGAGGCCCAGGACGAGCAGATCACCTTCCTTGACCGGGCAGCCCCCGAGCTCCACGTCGGCGGTGGCGAACCGTCCGGGGAGCACGGCGAGCGGCGGAGAATTCCACATCACTTCCTCCACCACGGTGGACAGATTGAGCCGCCCGCTGATCAGCCCGGACAGCCAGTCGGTGTCCGTGAGGATCAGCTGGAGAGTCCTGGCCAGCACGTTACTGGTCGTGGTGTGGGCGGTGATCAGCACGAGGCGGAGGTGGTTGACCACCTCGTCCTCATCGAGGCCGGAGTGGTGCTCGATGAGACCGGAGGTGAAGTCGGACCCGGGGCTCGTACGCTTACGGGCCGCCAGTTCACTCAGTATTGTCATGATGTGACCGTTGTGGGTGAGCGCGTCCGTACCCCCCTTGATGACCTGTTTGCTGGACTCCGCCAGCGCCCTTCCGTCTCTCGCCGCCAGCCCGAATACACGGGTCAGCGCCAGCATCGGAAGGTACTCGGCGAAGTCCTCGACCAGATCGGCCCGGCCCGCCTCCGCGAACGCGTCGATCTGCTGGTTCGCGAAGTGCGTGGCATGCCGGCGGATGCCCCGGCCGGCCACGGCGTACAGGTTGTCCGTCACCGCACCGCGCAGCCTCCGGTGCGGTTCACCGTCCTGCGAGACGCAGTCCGGGCGCCAGCCCACCATCTGCATCAGGGGCGATGCGGCATCGACACGGCCCTCGTTGAAGTCCCGCCAGATCCGCGAGTCACGGCTGAAGTGGGAGGGATTGTCCAGCACCCGCCGGTTCTCCCGGTAGCCGAGGACCAGCCAGGCGGGGACGTCGCCCTCCAGCAGCACAGGCGCGACCGAGCCGTGCTCCTGCCTCAACTGCGCGTAGATGCTGTGGGGATCGGTCGCCGCATCGGGGCCGTAGAGGCGGGTGGTGTCCCCGCCATGGACGACGGGGCAGCCGCCGGCCTGGAAGTTCTGATCGTTCATCGACCCTCCAGCGCGGCCGCCGCGTGCTCTTTCAGGTGCCGGACCAGAGTGACGAGGACACCACGGCTGTCGGACCGGCTTCGGGCGTCGAAGGTGACCACCGGAGTGTCCGCGGGGATGTCCAGCGCGTCCCGGATCTCGTCGGCCGGGTAGGCCTGGGAGTCCGGGAAGACGTTCAGCGCGATGACGAACGGCACCTTCTGCCGCTCCATCTCCTCGATCGCCCGGAAGCTGGAATCCAGCCGCCGGGTGTCCACCAGGACGATGGCCCCGAGCGCGCCCTTGAACAGGCCGTTCCACAGGAACCAGAACCGCTCCTGCCCAGGGGTTCCGAACAGGTACAGCATCAACGTGTCGTTGAGGCTGATCCTGCCGAAGTCCAGACTGACGGTCGTCTGCGTCTTGTCGGCGACACCGATGAGGTGATCGACGTCGGCGCTGGCCTGGGTGAGCGTTTCCTCGGTAGTCAGCGGCCTGATGTCACTGACCGAGCGGACCATGGTGGTCTTGCCCGTACCGAAACCTCCGGCAATCATCACCTTCACCGAGCGGGCGCCCGCAGCCGCAAGCTGCTGCCCTGATTGGTCAAATCCTTTGGAGTCCACTGAGTACTTCCTCCAGGAGCGCGAAGTCGGGCCCCCGGCCGGCGTCATGCGCCGAGACAGGGTCGCGGGCCTCGACGCGGCCCGCCTGCAACAGGTCGGACAGCAGGACCGCGAGAACGTTGAACGGCAGGTGGAGATGGGCTCCGAGCTCGGCCACGGAAAGCGGCTCACGGCAGCGCCGGATGATCTCCTCGTGCTCGTACTGCATGCCCGGTGACGCGGCGGCCCGTGAGAGCACGAGGGTCGCCACATCAAGGGTTGACGCCACATCACCCGGCTTGCTGCGCCCGCCGGTCACGACGTAGAAGCGCTCAAGACCGGACGGGTCGGTCCCACGGGGAGCACTCATCCAGAGCGCTCCTCCAGACGCGGCGTGGTGCCGAGGAGTTCACCCATTCGTCGAGCGAGGTCGTTCATCTGGTGCCCGAGAACTCCCTGGTCGAGACCTTCCCGCGCGATGACACCGAGATACGTCTCCAGGCCGGCACGGACGACGAACAGGTACCCGCCATCGACTTCGATCATCGCCAGCCGCAACCCGCCGGCGTCCTTCTCGAAGTGCTCGGAGACCGGCCCCGCCAGCGACTGGAGCCCGGCCACGACTGCGGCGAGCCGGTCCACCTCGTCGCGGTCGTCATTGCCGAATGAGGTGATGGCCTTGCCGTCGCTGGAGGCGACGATCGCGAAATGGATCTCGCTGATGCTCTCGACGAAGTCGCGGAGCGCCCAGCTCACGTCGTTGGTGGTCGTCACTTGTCGCTCTCTTCCGTGTGGTGCTCGGCGGACGTACCACCGGTGGTCGAACCGGAGACCTTGGCGGGCTCGGGTTCCGAGGGTGTGGCGGCCGGGTGTGCTCGCGCGGCGGTGGCGAAGGCGGCCATGCCGGCGAACGAGGAGTCAGGGGGAACCACGGAGTCAGTGGTCCGCCCGGTGCGCCCTGCCGGCGGGGACTGGAGAGCCGGGTCGCTGCGACGCCGGCGACGGGGCAGACCGCCTGGCGTGGTCAGTCCCTCGCCCTCGTCGGCAGGCCGGACCACGTGCGAAGCCAACGGAGCCAACGAAGCCACCGCAGTGGCAGGGGAGACCGGGGAGCTCCTCGGCGCGGGAACGGCGGGTGCCGCGACCGTGGGGGACGAAGAGCCGGACAGCGGGCTGAAGTACTTGTGGGGGATGACGACCACGACGGAGGTGCCCAGCCACGGCGAGTCGGCGAACGTGACCCGGATTCCGTAGCGGCGGGCGAGACGGCCGACGACCCGCAGCCCGACGTTGGCGTCCTCCGAGATGCCACCGAGACCGGCACCGGGCGAGGTGCCTGCCAGCGCGTGATCGGCCTCGCGCTTCTTCTCCTCGCTCAGGCCCTTGCCCAGGTCCTGGATCTGGATGCCGACGCCGTTGGGTACCTCCTTGCCCGAGATGGTGACCAGCTCACTGGGAGGCGAGTAGCGTGCGGCGTTGTCGAGCAAGTGGGCGAAGAGCAGGGTCAGGTGATCCACCAGACCACCGTCCACGCCGAGGTCGGGCAGCTGATCCACCTGCACACGGCGGAAGTCCTTGACCCTGCCGATGCCACCGCGCACGACGCTGCGCAGGTGCTGAGGCTCCTGCCACTGGCGGCCGGGCCGGTCGGAACCACCGAGCACGACGAGGCTGGCTGCCAGACAGTCGGCAGGGCCGACGGCCTGGTCCAGTTCCATCAGGCTCTGGGCGACAGCGGGGGACCGGTCGTGCTCGCCCTGCATCTCGTGGAGCCGCCCACGGAGCTGACTGGTCAGCACCTGGATGCGGTTACCGACACCGATGACGGCCTGCTCGGCGGACGTGGAGCGGTTCAGCTCCTCCTCGACGCCCGTCAGCGCGGTGCGGAGCACCTTGTTGAGAACGGCCCGCAGGCGGTCGTCGGCGCAGCCCTGCTGATCCGAGACCGGCAGGATGTCGTCGATGGAATCGCCGTCCCGCAACTGCCTGAACGATGACGGAAGTTGGTCGTCGGCGAGCAGTGTCAACGCGGACAGGTACTGATCCAGTCGTTCCTGCCAGACGCGATCACGCTCTTCGAGCTGGGACTCGAACGCGCCCTTCTGGTCGGACAGCTGCGTTGCGAGGGCGCTCGCCTGCCCCGCGTGATGCTCCTCGCGAGCGGCGCTCTGGACAGTGAACCTCGTGCGCAGTTCAGCCAGTTGCTGCTGCGAGTCGCGCACCTGGTTGTCTTGTTCTGTTCGGTGAGCCGACTTGACCTGGCGGAGTTGCGCGCGGGCGCGCAGGAGAAGCTGCACACACAAGGCGCTGGTTGCCGTCGCCGCCGCACCGGCGACTGCCACGGCTATCCGCTCGGAGCTCATGAACGTGGCGGTGACGGTCCCGCCTCCCAGCCCCAGTGGCATCAGCCACCAGCTGTACCAGACGATGGGGGCCCTCGCCGCCGGAAGCGGAGTGGAGTTTTCCATTGCATCCTTCGGAGCGAACGATCGGTATGAGGACACTGCACTCAGACGTATGGGATGCCCGGCAGATTCCCCCGTGCCGGGCGGCATATTCGCGGAGCATATAGGTTGCGGGGCCGGAATGATCAAACCGGCCGAGATGTGGGAGTGATGATCCCGCCACGCTCTGCCACCGCGCATAGCGGTCATAAATTGCCTTATGGGAAGGGGGGCCAGGATGCCGTCCGGCGTGCCAACGGGGCGCGATCCCGGGGCTGTGGGTGCCTTGTCGGCGGTCCGGACGACCGTGCCCTCGGGCATCGGCGATGACGTGTATCGCGACTGATGCGGCCCGAAATCGTCGTGAGGAAAGAGCCATATTCGTGCGCTCGAGGAGGCGTCCAAACGATCGCCGGAACTGCGACTTCAGCGCCAGGATGGCTGTCTTGGGCCGCGGCGGCGCCAACTACCGCTCGGTTATTCTCCCCTGAGGCGCCCTCAGGAGAGGTGGGTGGGATCGAGAACGGCGGTTTCCCCCGTAACCGGCGGCGTACCCATCACGGACGTGCCTGTGGAGGGGAGAGCGACGGAAGCGAGCGCGTGCGCGTCCAGCCCGGCACCGACGGGGCGGTAGCCGTCCCGTCGGAGTGGAGCGATGCTGCTGGAAACCGTCGGCTCCGAGGCGGGTCAATGTAGGGTGAAGGCTGCCCTTGACCTACAGAAAGCGGGCAGGGAGCCGTCTTCCAGGAGTCCAGAATGCTGCGTACTTTGTTCAAGTCGAAGATCTAGCAATTTGGCGTCGCCGCAGGTCAGGGGCATCATGTGTCCCCCTCGGGTCAGCAAACGGTCAGCATGCGTCCCGGACGTGTTCCCGCTTGCTGACCTGCGACCTGCAGTGAGGCGCCTGGGCATGGTTCTTGGGCTGGAACGGATGGTGCGACACATGGCCCGACAGCTCGCCCGCGGCATGGGGTCCTTCTTCAAGGACTGCGACTGCGCGAAGCCGACCCGCCGCCCTCATCTGTATCGCCCCTGCGAGGGGTCGCAACCTGGCTGAGCTTGTTCTTGAGCTCTGCTGGCCAGTGATGATCTGTCGTCATACTGGTCACTATGCTGCCGGGATGACCGCACAGTCGCCCCCGCCGCCGGCCCTGGAATCCGTCCGGAGCCTTCAGGACATGCTCCGAGCCGAGATCAGGCCTGGCCTCAGCAAGCGGGAACTCAACGCGGTCGAGGCGCGGTTCGGCTTCACCTTCTCGGCAGACCACAGGGTCTTCCTTGCCGCCGGACTTCCGCACGGGTCGCGAAGCTGGCCCGACTGGCGGAACGGCGACCCCGAGGACTTGGCCGAGCGGCTCTCCCAACCGGTCTAAGGTGTGCTCTTCGACGTGGAGCACAACGGCTTCTGGCACCCCGCCTGGCCTCCGAGGCCGGCAGGGACATCCGACGCGCTGCAGATCGCACATTCCGAGTTGGTGGCCGTCCCGCAGCTGGTCCCCGTCTACAGCCACCGCTACCTGCCCGGCACAGCAGGCGAATGCGGCCACCCCGTGCTGTCCGTCCACCAGACCGACATCATCATCTACGGAAACGACCTCGCCGACTACCTACGAAACGAGTTCACCGGCCGGGCGAGCAGCCTTCCTGCCCACTCGACCGTCGGCTTCTGGTCGTACTTCGTCCACGGCGGTCCGGGCACCGACGTTGCCACACCCACCCCGCACACCCCCTACGCCGTCAGCGCGCAGGAGGCGGTCGAGCACCTGCGGATGCTGGCATTGGAGCGCCTGATCGGCTGACAGCGCTACCCGCTCCAGCTGATCGAGGCGGGGCTCACGGCACTGGTCCTCGACTCTGAGACGGAGTCGCTCCCGCTGCTCGTCGGCCTGTCGCGCACTGAGCATGAGAACGCCGTTGTGCTCTTCGACCAGGTACTGGCTGAGCTGGGTCTGACCGGGGGCCTTCCCGCCCATGACACTGATATTCCCTGGGAGACGGCACGCTGGGAACTCGTGCGCTGGTGGCTCCGACTGATCGTGAGCGGGAGTCTGGCCTCCGGGGCCGGCGGTGACCTGATCACGTAGGGCTGGGGGGCGCTGGCCCGGCCTCAGTCGCTTCGTTCGCTGGTCGACAAGGTCGATGCGTACAACGACTGGGACGCGATCCGGCACGGCACACGCGAGCAGTTGGCCGGAGCGATCGTCGCGGAGGCCGAGCGTCTGCTCGCCGGTCCCTGGCCACCGCTGGATTGATCTCCCAGCGAGTCGGGGTTTCGGACTGCTGAACTACCCAGCATTGCTGATGTTGTAGCGGAAGTCGGTCTGTACGAGGCGCACGGTCCGCAGCGCGTGTCCGCCGGAGGCACGGATGTCAGGGTTCATGGGGGTGCGACCGGCCATTTGACGTTGCCGGGGTCCGCGGGGCAGCCGCCGTTCAACGCCGTGGCAGGCGGTGGCGTATCTGGCTCGCGATCATCGAGAGCACCCACCACCAGGCCCGCGACATCGGCCACGGCCTAGCTTCGACGCGGGAGCGGTGCGGTCCCCCTGAGGTCGTGGTGCGAGTGCGGCGCTTCACTTTGCGGGTCCCCTCGCCGCCAGTACGCCCACCCGTGCCACGTCCGCGCCCCTCATCGACGAAACGCCCTTCCCGGCGGGCCGACGCAGTGGCCTCCGTCGGCTCCAAGTGTGACTCCTACGGCAACGCCCTCGCCGAAGCGCGATGTCATGGACTCGGTGTTCCATCGGACGAGGCTGCCGAGTACTGCCCGGACCGATCCGGGCAACCGCTTCCGCGTACACCCGCGCCGCCCCGAGCGAGCAGGCCCGTCATGTCGAGTCAACCATCTGTCACGAACGCTGGGCCGACCTTTGCCAGGCCCTCCTCGATCCGGCATTCGGCATCATCCGTCTCCGGCGCCTCGACGGGTAACCTCACCCGCGCGTGCGGCGGCGGTTGCTGTGGAAGGCGTGATCGCGGCGTACAAGGGCAGCGGCGCGGTCCCGGGCTGCGGAATCGAGCGTGACGGGTGCCTCGCGGATGGCAGCCAGGAGGTAGTCGGTGCCGATACTGAGGGTGACCGTCGGATCGTGGCATATCCCCAGTTCCGCACGGTCGTTGACAACGGCCACGGCGGGATGCACCGGCACGTGAAGGCCCCTGGAGGCAAGGAACTTCTCCAACTCGCGGGAGATGTCGCCGACCTGCCGCCCCCAACTGCGGCCCCGCCGGTCCTGGAGGATCCCCTGATCGACCCGATTGCCGTACCGGTCGAACTTCTCGAACGTCCAACGCTCGCCGTCCACGTGCACCAGGACGGCCCGGCCCTTGACCTCCACCGCCCAGATGCCCTGGGGTCCGACCAATAGGATGTCCACCTCGCCGCGCCTGTTCGCGTAGCCCCGGAACAGCCGCCATGTGTCGGGCAGCAGCGAAAGTTCGTGCACAGCCCGGTCCTCGGCGGCCATCCCCGCTTGCCGCGAGGCGAGTGCCGATTGCAGCCCTGGATCGACCACCGGTCTTCGCACCCGCAGGGCCCGGACCTCCTGGTGGTCGCTGAGCATCCGCAGGATCTGCCACCACTTGCGCGCGGTCCTGCGTCGCTCCCGAAGCAGGGTGACCTGGTGGTCGTGCTCCGCCATGAGGCGGTACTGCTCGTCGAGCGCTACGACCGCTTCCCGGACGAGGACGGCGGGGTGGTTGGACAGGACCTCGGTAAGCATCAACACAGCCTATGAAGAACGCAGTTGCCGCGCACGGGATTCGGGGTGGCTGCGCACCGCCGCCCTAACTAGGTATTCCTTCTACGCGAGCGATCCCTCACAAAGTGACAGACCCGACCCCTCACCAACCAACGAACATGCTGTCCCGCAGCCGACCGTTCGCGCCTCCAGCGCCGGCTCCCTCGACCCGGGCGAGCAGCACGCGGTCGGCATGGTCGGGTAAGACCTCGAGGTACGCGACGACGACCACGGTCCTTAGCCTCGAAGTTTCGTGACGTCCGCCGGCGGTGTCGGTGGACCGTTTTCGTCCCGTGGTGCTGAGGCTGTGCAGGTTGAGGGCCCGAGTGTCGTCTCGGGTGGACGCCGGGTTCCACTGATCCGGGTGGTGCCGTGCTGTCGTAGGGACGGGGAATCCGCTGGTCAGCCGGGGTTCGGTAGGAGTGCCAGCCGGTTGAGGGCTGCGGTGATGTGGCGGGTCCAGGGCCAGTGCCGGGCGAGGCGGAGGATTCGTCGACGGCCGGTGGTGACGAGCTGTCCGGCCGTGGTGAACAGGCGGAGTCGCAGGCGGCGGGGTTCCCGGAGGCGGGCCTTGCCGGTCAGGGCGAGCGTCGGCATCCAGGCCAGCAGGTCGAGCGCGATCTGGACGATCTCCAGCCAGATGCGGTTCTGGGCCGTGCGGTGCAGTGGGTGATTCCGCAGGCCGGTGGCGCGGGCGTTTCGGATGCGGTCCTCGGCCCGGGCCCGCAGCCGGTGAGGGAGCTCGAGTTCGGCGATCGGCCTGCCCGAGGTGTTGGTGGCGAAGCACGTCAGCCGCATGCCGTCCGCGTCGGTGAGCCACAGCTGGGCCCCGGGGTGCGGTCGTTCCTTGCGGACGATCAGCCGCATGCCCTTGGGCCAGCCGTCCTGGACGTCGCCGGTGAGTTCGGCGACCCAGGCGCCTTCGCGGATCTCGCCGTCCGTTCCGACGGCCGCTGTCCAGGCCGATGCCGGAACCTTCAGCACGTGCTGGTGGACCTGCTCGGTGACCGTCATGCCGACCGAGTAGGACAGCCACCGTCCTCGCCGGGCGAGCCAGGCGACGAAGTCGTGGGTGCCGCCCGCGGAGTCGGTGCGGATCAGGGTCCGGTGCCCGCGCCGGTACTTCTTCGGCAGCTGGGCCAAAGCCAGTTGGGTGGCGGTGAGGTGGTCGGCCGCCGTGTTCGAGCCCGCGTTCCCGGGCCTGAGCAGGGCCGTGACCGGTTCACCGGTGCCGCCCGGCCCGTGGTCGACGAACCCCATCAGCGGGTGATGCCCGTAGGTCCGCTTCCAGGTCGGGGCCGCGTCCTCCTTGTCCGAGTGCGCGATCACCAGCACCCCGTCGAGATCGACGGTCACCGTGCCGCCCGCGTCAGGCGCTTCCCCGCCGGCCAACCCCCAGACTCGGCCGCGCGCTTGGGCCCGCGCGGCACGGATGGCCCGCAGGGCTTTCTCCCCGGAGGCTGCGAGGGTGTCGATGAGGCGGGAGACCGTCGGGTCGGAAGCCACCGGCCCGAACACCGCCGGCTCGGCCCGCAACATCCCCGCATCCGCGAGGCAGTCACCACCCAACGCAACCGCCAGCGCCACGTCCAGCAGGATCTTGCCCGGATCGTGCACCGTCCGAGCCTTCCGCCACGGCGTCAGCGCCGCTGATATCGCGGTGTCCAAACCGGACTTACGAACGGTCTCGACCGCAGCGCGCCCCCCGGCCTGCGAGATCACCGCCCGGCCACCACCCTCGATACGGACACGCGAGTACGACCCGATACTCTTCTTCACCTGAGAAGTGCCTCCGGCTGGAGCAGGAACAAGGACCTCGACAATCCTTATTCTTGCTGGTCAGGGCAATGCCGGTGATTTAGCGCGTCGGTGCAGGTCAGGCACTTGATGGTGCGGGTTTTGGGTGGGAATATCCCCTGGTGACGTTGCGTGATCCGTCACTTCTGGTGATGTGCCGGCGGAGGCCGGGACACGGCAACGGAGTTCCCGGTAGGACAGAGGATCGACCAAGATCCGACTGTCCGCGAGGGAACTCCGTTGGGTGCTCAGTGTGCCATCGCCCGCATGCCGTCTGCCATTGCCGAGGGCAGCCAGGCCCCGTTGAACAGGCTGGTGGCCCCCACGGACCGGCGCTTTGGCGAGCACGTCCGTCTCGGCGTGCTGACCGGGGAGATCAGCCCTGAACTGGTTGACGAGGTCGTGGAGTTGACGGGATGCGGCGAGCGTCGCCGTTGGTTGTTGCCGGCCCGGACAGTGGTCTACTTCGTCCTGGCGTTGTGCCTGTTCAGCAGCTCCGACAGTGCCGGGCCGCCGGGATACCGATCGGTCCTGCGCACGTTGACGCAGAAGCTGCGGCATCTGCCGGGCCTGTGTGTGCAGCGCTTGCCCACCAGTTCGGCCCTGACACGGGCTCGGCAGCGGCTGGGCGACAAGCCGCTGCAAGCACTGTTCGAGCGGCGGTGCGGCACGCTGGCCACGACCGTCACTCCGGGCGCGTTCGCCTTCGGGCTGCGGCTGGTCGCCTGGGACGGCACCGCGCTGGACGTCCCCGACACCCCGGCAAACGCGGCCGAGTTCGGCTTCACCGGAAGGGATGGAGCCAACCAGAGCGGACACCCGCAGGTCCGCCTGATGGCCCTGACCGAATGCGGCACCCACGCCCTGGTCGACGCGGCCTTCGACGCCGTGGCCAGGTTCAGCGAGCACAAGCTCGCCCGCCGGCTGCCGGCCTCCCTGCGACCGGACATGCTACTGCTGGCCGACCGCAACTTCGCCGGATACCAGCTGTGGGGCCTGGCCCGCGCCACCGGCGCCCACCTGGCCTGGCGGATCAAGACGAACGTGGTCTTCGTGCCGCTGCGGGTGCTGTCCGACGGCTCCTACCTGTCCATCATGCGCACGCCCGCGGAGAACATCCGCCACGGTCAGGCCCGCGCGGCCGGACGCACCCTGACCGAGCCGCCCCGGGGACACCTGGTGCGGATCATCGAGTACACCGTGACCATCCACCCGCAGGCCGGCCCACCCCGCACCGAGACGTTCCGGCTGGTCACCAGCCTGCTGGACCACCGCCTCGCCCCGGCCCACCAGCTGGCGAGGGCATATCACCAGCGGTGGGAGATCGAAAACGGATTCGCGGAACTGAAGAACCGCCTGCGCGGGGCCGGATTCATCCTGCGCTCCAAGGCGCCCGAGCTGATCTGCCAGGAGATCTACGCCCTTCTCACCGTCTACCAGGCACTATGCGCACTGCAGACGCGCGCGGCAGAGCACGGCGGGACCGATCCTGACCGGATCTCCTTCACCGTCACGGTGCAACTCGCCCGGCTGGCCGTCGCCGCCCAGGCCGCAGCCGACGTCACCACGCTGGACACCGCCCGCCGCGAAGTCACCACAGAGCTCCTGGCCGCCCTCCTCCCACCCCGGCGCAACCGGCAGTGCCAGCGCATCAAAAAGCCGTCCAAGAACACCTTCGAGGTCAGAAAACGGGACCAGCCCCGCACTCCCAGTAACATCCGCTATACAGTCAAAGTCACCAAGCACCCCACCTGACCTGCACCGACGCGATAAATCACCGGCATTGCAGGTCAGGGGCACTTTTTGCTTACCTGGCCACCCGTCGGACAGCCCACTTCACGAAAGCGCGAGGCTAAGACGAAGCGCACCCTGATCATCGTCGGCACCATCTTGGCAGTCGTCGGCTACGCGCTGCTTCTGTGGCGCGGACTCGGGTGGCTCGATGGCGGACACCTCCGCGAGGAGGATCTGCAGCCCGCCGACGGAGTTGTCATTACCGGTGTCCGCACCGCCCTCGTCGCACTCGGTGCCAGCATCGTTGCCGGACTCGGGCTCTACTACACGCACAAGACCTTGGAGCACACCCGGGAGAAAGACGAAAAGCAGGTCGACCTCACGCGCGAGGGACAGGTCACCGAGCGCTACGTTGAGGCGATCAAGCTACTCGGATCCGATAATTTGACCCAATGCCTCGGCGGCATCTACAGCCTCGAACGGATCATGTGGGACTCCGAGAGAGACCAGCCCACCATTGTCGAGGTCCTCTCCACCTACATCCGCACCACACTCGCCGCAGTGGGGAATGGATCGACTGTTCTCGAGACGACCATCCCCGAAGGACAGACGCTGCACTTGAGTACACCGGAGGGCCGCGAAAGGCGGTCTCCGGCCCGCTCCACGAGAGCAAGCCCCTACGGGAGGACGTCAAGGCGGCACTCAGGGGTGCCGTTAACGAGCGGCGAACCAGCCGACAAATAGCCCAGCAGTAACGTCCCGGGCTGGTTGTTTCGCTTGAACATCCGCGCTCATCTCGCCTGCCCGGCCCGTGTTCCCAAACCCCGGGCCACCGGGCCCGGACGGCCAGCCGGCGTCAAGAACAGGCACCGGGCACCCCGTTACGACGTCGGCAAGACCGTCAAACGCCCCGAGACCCTCAAGGCCATCGGCAAGCCCGGCAGATCTTGGTAGATAAAGAACAAGCTTAGTTCCGCTTTAGGCGGGTAAGTAGTAGTAAAACAGTGGTGTTTCGCTGCTCGGGGGCGAGTGTGGTGCCGAAGATTCTGATGGCACGTCAACCTTTGGACGGGGAGAAAGAGAAGAGGTTCCGGAGGCTGGCCGCAGCGCGTCACGCGCTGGCGGACCGGATTGTCCGCGCCGGGATCGTCACCCTGAGCTGGGAAAGTCTGCACGTGCCGCAGGTCGCCACCGGGGCGGGGTGCGAAGCCAAGACGGTGCGGCGGTGGCTGTACAGGTTCAACGAGCAGGGCCCGGACGGCCTCGGTGACCGGCGGCCGCAAACGGCGGATCGCCGAGGCCGCACCTACGCGTCCGGTAGTTGAATCGAGCATGTCCGTGATCTCCGCGAGCACGCGCCGTCACGCGGACGCCCGTCGGCGTCGCATGTCAGGTCCAGGCATCCTTCGAGACTGCGGGGAACGCCGCGTGGATCCGATCGGTGATCGTGAACAGGCTTCACCGTCTGGTCATGAAGTGTCGGCCCGACAGGGGTCCGGCGTTCGTCGAATTTCAACACCTTCTCCGTTGCTCCGTAGTCGGGCCTTGCGCGTATCGGCTCTGGTCCGGACCATTGGGAGAAAGCATGGTGATGGCTGCGGTCTCCGCTGTCAGCCGCTCTGTGGTCGGCTCTCGCCAAGTCATGGAGGAGTGTCATGGTCACACTGACGGCCAGGATTGCGCCAGGTGCGTCGCCCCTGGTGGGACACCTTCCCCGGTTGCTGCGTGCTCCTCTCGCGTTTCAGGTCGGCCTGCTGTCGGGTGATCCGGTCGTCAGGGTCAGATTGGGCCTGCGGGACCTCTATGTGGTCACCCGGCCAGATGTCGCCCGGAAGCTCCTCGTGTCCTCGGATGATGCGTTCGACCTGGGTGGTCCCTTCTTCGATTCCATGCGCCTAATCTTCGGTAATGGGCTGGGTACCTGCAGCAACGCGGACCAGCGCCGTCTGCGTCCCCTGATGAACCCCGCCTTTCGCATGGATCAGATGCCGGGCTACGCGAACATCATGCGTGAACAGGTCTCCGCCCTCGCCCGGACATGGGAATCCGGACAGGTCGTGGAGGTCGGTGCGCAGATGAAGCTCCTGACCACACGTGTCCTCACCTCTACGCTCCTCACCTCCGAACACGCCGCACCGGCCGTCGCCGAGATGACCCGGGCATTGCCCCTCGTGATGCCAGGCCTCTACTGGCGAATGATCATTCCTATGCCGGGACTGTTCCGCCTGCCGACCCCCTCCAACCGTCGATTCAACGAGGCCCGGAACAGTCTGCTCTCCGCCTGCGACCAGGCCGTTAGCCAGTACCGCAGTGCCGGAACGGGCCGGAGCGACCTACTGTCCAACATGATGGAAGCCCGCGG
The DNA here is from genome assembly GCF_044756945.1 of Streptomyces sp. NPDC091387. Classification (NCBI taxonomy): domain Bacteria; kingdom Bacillati; phylum Actinomycetota; class Actinomycetes; order Kitasatosporales; family Streptomycetaceae; genus Streptomyces; species Streptomyces sp. NPDC091387. The sequence goes on from NZ_JBIVTZ010000008.1 coordinate 337,721, forward strand.
CAAAGACGGGGACGCCCTGGACGACAGAGAACTCCGGGACCAGATCAGCACCCTCATCTTCGCCGGAGCCGAGACCGCTTCAAGCCTGCTGACCTGGGCGATCCACTTGATCAGCAACCATCCCGCGGTGGAGCGGAAGCTCTGGGCAGAGGTCGACGAAGTCCTCCGGGGACACGTACCGGAATTTCACGAGTTGCCGGACCTGCCCTACACGCAGCGCATCCTAAACGAGGCCCTGCGGCTGTTCCCTCCCCTGTGGATGTTCACCATGGTGACCACAGCGGAGGCCTTCATCGCAGGTCACCGCATCCCCGTCGGCAGCCACGTCCTCCTCCCCATCTATGCCCTGCACCGTGACCCCTCGGTCTTCGCCGACCCGGAAACGTTCGATCCCGACCGCTGGCTCCCCGAACGCGTCGGCCCCGCACAGCGCCAGGGCCATCTCGGTTTCGGAGCCGGCGCGCGCAAGTGCATCGGCGACAATTTCGCCATGATCGAGTCGACGATCACCCTGGCTGGCCTTGCGGGACGCTTCCGGTTCATCCCGCACGGGAACAAACGGGTGGAACCCAAACTCAGGACCGCTCTGAGCCCCACAGCTTGCCCAATGCGCGTCCACTTACGGACAGCACGATGAACGAGAGAGGTCCCGTGCAACCGGCAGGGCGTCATCCGAACTGTCCGGCAGGAGGGGTGGGGCCACCGGCACCCGCGATGGTCAGGAGCAAGCCGGGAGCAAGGTGGTCCTCTCGCCCGCGGCGGCGCCACTGGCGGCGGACGGACCCAGCCCCAATACCGGCGATGCCTTGGGGCCCACAAGACAACTCTTCAATTCGTACGGGGAGAACGACCCACCACCTCGCAGTCGACCAGCCCGCGCGCGAGGGGTAGGACATGCCACAGAGCGTGCCGTTCGACATCCCCTATCCCGCACGGATCAGCCCGGACCTGGACAGGGCCCGCCAGCACCACCTCGAGTGGATGCGCGCGATGGGCCTGACCACGGGCGAGAAGGCGATACGGCGCTACGCCCGCTGGACGTTGTCGGAACTCGCCGCGCGTTTCTACCCCACGGCCTTCGCCGAGGACCTGGAGCTGGCGGCGGACGCCATCGGCTGGTTCTTCCCCTTCGACGACCAGTTCGACGGAGCCGAGGGAGATCGGCGGGACGCCGCCCACGCGGCATGCGGGGAACTCCGCGCCATGACACTCCGCCCCGCGGGCACCCCGACGCGCCTCCCCGTCGCGGTCACTCGGTCCTGGGGGAACATCTGGACCCGCGAGAGCCTCGGAATGTCACCGTCCTGGCGGGAGAGGGCCGCAGCGGACTGGCGCGAGTACTTCGCCGGCTATGCCGCGGAAGCAGCGGTCCGCCGGGAGGCCCGACCCATCCCGGTGGAGGAGTACCTGCACATCCGACGTGCGACCATCGGGGTCAAGCCCGTCCTGGGCCTGGCCGAACGGGTCCAGCACTGCGAACTACCCGCCTCATTGGCCGCCCACCCTCACCTCGATCAGATGCGCAACCTGGTGGCGGACACCGTGACCTACGCCAACGACGTCTGCTCCGTGGAGAAGGAAGAGGCCCGCGATGACACCTTCAACCTGGTCCTGATCCTGCAGCGCCATCACCTGACGCGGCGGTCGGAGGCGATTCGACACATCCAGGGCATGATGGCCGACACGATCCACAGGTTCGAACAGCTCCGGTACGCCCTTCCCGCGCTCTGCCGTGAAAACGGCCTCCGGGAGGACGAGGCGGCGGTCATCGGCCGGTTCGTTCGCGATGGCATGGAGTCCTGCATTCGGGGCAACTACGACTGGCAGCGCGAATCCGGCCGCTATACACCCGCAGACGTCATCCCGGGATCCCGGGCGAACTACCTGGAAGACCTCGTCACGCCCAGCCCCGAGAGCCGGCGACGGACGACTTCTTGATCCGACGGGCCTGTGAGTGTGCGGGTTGCCGGCAGCGGTTCCGGGTCCGGTTTCTCCTTGTTGAGCTGGGCTTTTGTCCGGCTGGTCGCGGGATTCATCGCTGTCACGGGATGACCAAACCGCTGTCGTGGCCCGCCCAAGGGCGCTAGTACTCCAGCAGTACTTCGTGGCTTGAACTGGGGAAACGAGGAGCGGTGGCAGTGTAGCGGGCAGAGTGCTGTCATGGACGGCTTCTGCCCGCGGGTCCCTCGAAGGAGTGCCCACGGCGGCGATAGTGGCAGCGGCGGGCCACCGCTTGGCGTCGGCGGCGCCAATGCGACCAACTCAGCTCGTGAATGCGGGTGCGGGGGTTTCGGGGTGCGTGAGCTGCCAGGAGTCGCCGCAAGCTGCCAGGAGTCGCCGCACTTCTGCCACAGTGAGCGCGATGACCTCGGCATCCTCACTGGTGGGTCCCCCTTTTCGGCTGCTTGCGCGCTCATCACGGCGAGGAAGGCGTGGGCGAGCATGGCGAGGGTGATGTGTCGGTACCAGCCGACGTAGCGGCGGACCTCGTACTCGTCCAGGCCGCATTCGTTCTTCGCCGCCTGGAAGCACTCCTCAATTGCCCACCGGGAGCCGGCGACGCGCACCAGTTCGTCCGCTGCGACATCCAGCGCTGCGTAGCCGAGGTAGTAGGCGATCTCGCCCGGTCGGCTCACGCTGCGCCGTGCCAGCGCCCACAACCGACGGATGAGCACACCGTCCCGGTGGTCGTACTCGGCCACCGGGCGTAACTGGGCGGCTGCCCAGTCGTACTCGCGCTGCCCCTTCGCGCCCGCCCCGCAGGAACGGCGTTGCCACGCCTGGTCGGGGGCCTGGTCGAAGACCGTCGATGTGTGGGCCGGCCAGGGAGAACTGGGACTTGGGGACGGCCAGGACGTAGCCGACGCCGGATGCTTCCAGCATCCGGCGGAAGCGGTTGTCCTGTCCGTAAGCGGCGTCCGCCGTCACCCAGGCGATCGGCAGCGGCGAGGACAGTGTCCTGCGGACGATCGTCGCCGCCAGGGTGTTCTTGGTGGCGAACTCCCGCTCTTCGGGGACCTTTGCCGCGCGACAGCGCTCTGGTTCGCCGGTCCAGGACTTGGGCAGGTAGAGCTCCCGGTCCACCAGGGCGCGGCCGACCGTGCTGGCATAGGCGGCAAAGACGCCGATCTGGCAGTTCTCGGTGCGGCCGGCGGTGCCGGAGTATTGCCGCTGGACGCCGACGGAGGTGGTGCCCTTCTTCAGGAAGCCGGTGTCGTCGAGGATCAGTACTCCGTCGGGGCGGCCGAGGTGTTCGGCGACGTAGGTCTGCAGGTCATTGCGGATGTCATCGGGGTTCCAGCGGGCGCGGGAGAGCAGGTGCTGCAGACCGTCGGGGGTGGAGTGGCCGGCGTGTTCGGCGAGCTGCCAGCTGTTCTTTTCGAGGAGGGCCTGGCGATGGCGACGAACGGCGAGAGCCAGGCGACGTCCAGCTCGCGCGCGTCGAAGCCGTGGGTGCGGAGCCGGTCGAGGACGGCGTCCATGTAGCGAGTGGTGAACAGCACCGCCGCGTTGAGGGTCAGGCCGAACGCGCCGATCTGGTCATATCCGAACCAGCCCAGCACAACGGATCCTGGTCGGACTTGCTTCGGTTCGTCTTCGTCGTCACCGCGACCAGGCTCCGGTCGGCCCCGAGGTCATTCGCGTAGGCCTCGCACCGTGCCGCGGTCCACTGGGAGGCGCAAGCTGGCGGGGAGCGTCATTCCGACGTGCGATATTCCCGGCTGCGGAGCACCTGGTGGGCCAAGGCGGGGGAATCAGGGGCGGTCGTGGCGCCACTCGTAGCGCCGCACCGCGTCGAGGTAGCCCTCCTCTTCCAGGGAACCGCGCCGCGGCGGGCCGAGAAGGCGTGCTGCTTCCACGCACCGTTCGTCGTTGTGGAGGGCGAGTCCGTAGACGGCGGCTAGCTGGATTAGGCGGTCCGCGTCGCCCAGCACAGCGGCCATGGCATCGGCGAGCACGGGATCGTTGTCCCTGCACTCGGCAATCCTGTGGCAAGCGGTCTTCCGTACCACGGCGTCCGGATCGGTTATCAGCTGCAGCAGCGCCCTGCGAGCGTCGGCAGAAAAGGCTGGCGGCGAGGACCACTCGCTGAATCCTTGCGCCACCGCACACCGTACTCGGGCGTCGGGATGGCCGACGTGGGGCAGAAGTGCCGCCTCCGCGCGGGGGTCGATGTGTTCTCCAAGAGCGACCAGCACCTCGGTGAGCACGGCCAAGTCCGTCTCCTCGGCCGACCAGTTGGTAAACATGTCCAGAGCGGGACCAGCGAATGCGTCCTCGTCGCTGTCGTCGAGCAGATGGGTCAGCCGGAGGACCTCGGCACCGAACAGTCGGCGGGATGGGTCCGGGCTCGTGCACAGCGCTGCGGCAGCCGTCCAGGTCGCCTGTTCACGTCGGCCGGCCAGCAGGATGGTGACGCTGCTCCATGTCGGGTGGTTCTGCTGGTCGGCATGGGCCAATGCGCGGTCCATCAACTCCTCGAACGAGGTCCGTACTCCGAGCAGTTCCTCGGCATACGTGAGGATGGCCCCATGGCCGTCTCGCACGGTCATGCCACCAAGGGTGAACTCGTCGACGCTGTAGTACTCGTCGTCTTGAACCTGCCTACGGGCGAGGGCCTCCCGGCAACCGGTACGGCGTCGCAGTTCGGCCTCGACCCCGGTCTCGTGCCAGCGGCGCGCGAGGTCCCGCGCCTTCAGAAGCTCGGTCTCGGGATACCTGCCCTGGATCCCGTGGTCCAGGAGCGCCTCAAACAGAGCAGGCGAACCCGAGTCGACCCCCTCGTTCAACGGGATGAGGTCCTCGGGCCTGCTCTGGCCGCAATCCGCACCGTACTGGAGCAGTAGTTGGGCGATGTGCCCGGCGTGCACCCGGACGGCCAGGCCGAACGCGACGCCGAGGTAATCGGGGTCGTTGTACTCCCGGACAAGGATCCTCACCAAGTCGGTGTCTCCAGCCCGGACCGCGGAGGTCAGGGCGCACTCGCCGTCCACCGGATTGCTCGAACCTGTACCCACGCCCATGACTCAGCTCCCCGTAGCGTTCTCGCAGCTCAGTGTAGATCTGCCGAATTCGGCCCGACGGGGGAACAAAACTGGCACGGCACGGCGGGAATCCCTGGCGACCGGATCAGTGCGCGGGGTGTAGAGGCGCGTCGGTAAGGGCGCGCTGGCGTGCTTGGAGGTAGGCGGTCCAGTCGGTGGCGGCGCGTTGGCGCCACCGGACGGCCGTGATCGGGGGGAGGCCGCCCCATCGCGCCGAGAACCGCGGGCGGGAGGTTGGAGGCGAGGGCTACCAGGGCGGTCGTCCGGGCGGGCCGGTTGGGGACGCGATGGGCGGCCAGGCGTCGGCTGAGGGCCGCGGCGGAGATGTGGGCGCCAGGCAGGTGGCCGGGGACCAGCCGGCCGGTGCTGGTGTTCGCGGCCCAGCTCTGGGGAGCGCGGGGTTGTCGGCGAGGGTGGTGAAGATGTCGGTCAGGGGGCGGGCAGCGGGAGCGGGGTCTGGCCGAGGGTGAGGAACGTCGTCCCGTCGTGGGTGGTCAGGGCGGCGGAGGGCAGTGCTGCGACCCGGGTGAGGTGTTGGCCGAACAGCAGGAGGATCGCGCCAGCGGCGCGGACGTCGACGTCGAGGCGGGTGTCGGTGAGGCATTGGTGTAGGAGGTCCCGGCGGGAGTCCTCGCCCGAAGGCCGACCGGGTCGGCCGGCGGGCGATGCGGCACGAGGAGGTCGCGGGCGTGGTGGCGGCGGTGGGCCCAGACGACGAAGTCGCGGACTTCGTAGGGGCTGCCGGGCTTGGTCGCGAGCCAGGCGTCGAGGCTGCCTTGGTCAGGGCTGGCGATGGTCAGACCGTGGCTGGTGGTCGTGGTGAGGAGTTCAGCGCCGAGGGGACGCCCGTATCGTGCGCGAGTCAGCGAGGAGAGCCACCAGCGGAGCGATGACGCCATCGCGGCGGCCGAGCAGCGGGAAGCAGAGCGCCGGCAGGGCGGAGAACGGCGGCCGCCGGCACCGGACTGGGTCCTTGAACTGGGCATTGGGAACGGCACACCGCCTACCGAGGTACACGCCGGGCACTGCTACGCCATCGGGAATCGCCGCCGCGTCATCGACCGGGACCAGGCGCTCGCCCTGCTCGCCGACGGGGTCAGGGCCTGTTCGCACTGCCGCCCGGACACCACTCTCGGGGTGCTCGGGTAGCACCGGTCGGACGCTCTTCGGTATCCGCACCGCCGCGGTCTTCTTCCCGGTGGGCGCGAAGACCACCCCCGGCACGCACCGGTCGTACCCCTGACAAGGACGCTGGTCCTGTACGTGGCGGCCACCGGGAAGCCGTACCCGCTGCGGCTCACCCTCCAGGGCGACGGAGCGGACGCGACCGTCGGCTGCTCGGCCTTCGACGCCCCGGTGCCCACGTCCACCCCGCCACCGGACCGGACCTTCGAGATCAACGCGCTGCTGGGCCGCTCGACGGGGACGGCGTGACGCACCGTCTCCTCGGCAGGGTACGGAGCCCAGGAGAAAGCAGCGGGTGACATGAATCCGGGCCGCGACGCACCGTCGTCGCGGCCCGGATTCATGTCATTGCGGTCCTGTGGAATCGACGCACCAAATAGTCCGCCATCCATGTGTGGGGTCCCGGATACAGGGCACCAGAACTTCTGAGAGCGCGTCGCCGAATACTTCGGAGACGCCGGCCGACTCCACGGTTTTGGTGGTGGAGAGGCGAATAATCTCAATGAGGGAGTAATTTATGAGTGACAAAATCTGGGGCTATCAGCCGACTGCGGGCCACACGGCGGGCTCTGACCTCATCGGCTACAAGGTTGAGGCCACCGACGGAAGCATCGGCAAGGTCGACAAGCACTCGGACGACGTCAACTCTTCGTACCTCGTGGTCGATACAGGTGTCTGGATCTTCGGCAAGCACGTCATGCTGCCCGCCGGTACGGTACGCACCGTCGACCAGGCCGAGCGCAAGATATTCGTCGACCTGACGAAGGACCAGATCAAGGACTCCCCCGAGTTCGACAAGGACAAGCACGTCGGTGACGCCGGATACCACGAGCAGGTCGGTGGCTACTACGACAGCTACCGCCGCCCCTGACTCTGCGGCACCATCCTCACGCCAGGGCCGGCCAGTAGATTCTGGCCGGCCCTGGCGTGCGCGTACAACGGCCCTGGCGTACGCGTACCAACGGCGCCGACCGGCCAGGGAGAGCGGTGTTTCGGCGGAAGCCGATTCCTCCGAAGTCCCTGCCTCCGTAGCAGGAATCCCGCACTTCACCAGAATGTCGACGGTCGACGTCTATTACAGTGAGCCTCTTCCAATCTGGCGGGTTGTTGGATCGGCAGCCCCGGGGGCTCCTTGCCCTCGGCGTACAACTGGTCAGTGCTGTGTATGACCCTGCGGCCTGCGCTCTCGTCAGTTCATGCGGCGGCTTGGAGTTTCGAGTTTGACTGATGTTCAGTGGACCTTCTGTTGCTCCAGCTATTTGAAGACCTCAGTCCTCTTGTGCAGGACCTTGGTGTTCTTCCCTCGGCCGAGTCTGTACCCTTTCAAGCCCAGCTTCGACGCCTCCCTGTAGACCCCACTCGTTGACATGCTGAGCATCGCGGCGACCTCGGAGGTTTCCATGAGGACGGCCTCGACGGGTCGATATTTGCGTGGTCGGCTGTTTTCGGAGGAGTGCGGCCGCGATTCCATGGGGGAGGCGGATCCTTGCGAGTAGGCGAGTGGCGGGTCGCGTTGTGTTGTGGCAGGGGACGGTGGAATGGGGTGTGGCCATAGTCACGAGAGCAGCCGGCTTTGCTGAACCGGGATTCACCGCTAGGTAGTCGCGTTGCTTCGAAGGTGCTTGCGGAGGCAGAGCCCTCGTATGCGTCCGGGGCGTAACCCTGCTGTTGGAATGACGATGATCACGAGCGCTCTTGAGAGGAGTGCTGCGTAGGCTTTGAGGGTCGTGGGGTGGAGGTCGCGAGAGCGGCCGGGCCCTCCATCGCCACCTGATGATGCGTCAGGGAAGTCAGCAAGTGGTCAGCGTGAGTCCTGAAGAACCTAGGCACAGCTGCCTGAACCTGCGATGCGTTGTAGAGTGTGGAAACAGCACTTGACCTGCAAAAATGCGGGCAGGGAGCCTATGCCCAGGAGTACCTCAATGATACGAACGATATTCAAGTCGAAGATCCACCGGGCCACCGTGACCCAGGCCGACCTGCACTACGTCGGTTCCGTCACTGTCGACGCCGAGCTGATGGAGGCCGCTGACCTGCTGCCCGGCGAGCTCGTGCACATCGTCGACATCGACAACGGCGCCCGGCTGGAGACGTACGTCATCGAGGGCGAACGCGGCTCCGGAGTCATCGGGATCAACGGGGCGGCCGCTCACCTCGTGCACCCCGGCGACCTGGTCATCCTGATCAGCTACGCGCAGGTCGACGACGCCGAGGCGCGCGGCCTGGTTCCGCGTATCGTCCATGTCGACGCGGCGAACCGGATCGTCGCGCTCGGCGCCGACGCCTCCGCGCCCGTGCCGGGCACCGACACCGCGCGCAGCCCGTACGCCGTGCCCGCGGCGCGCTGAAGCGACCGACCCACCGAGGGAGCACCCGCCATGACGGACCAGACCGGCCGGACAGGGCCCGACATCCGTGACGACCGGGCAGCGGGCAAACTGTTCGCGTACGAGAACGGCACGGCTGCCGGGGTCATCGTGTACTTCGTCATGGACGGGGCGCCCGCCGCCCTCGTCGCCGTGCACACGGTCGTCGAGCCGGGGCACGAGGGCAAGGGCATCGCAGGCTCCCTGGTCAGGGAGTTCTACGCCATGGCCGGCCGCGAGGAAGTGCCTGTCGTCCCGCTCTGCCCGTACGCGGCTAAGTGGGCGTCGCGCCACCCCGACGAAGCACCGGAAGCCCCGGCCGAACTGGTGGAGCGGGCGAAGGAGCAGCTCGCCTCTCGTCCCGAGCTGTACTGACTCCTGTGCGGGCGGCGGGGGCCGGTAGCGTTTCGCCCGTGATCCTCGCTCTGCTGCACACCTCCCCGGTCCATGTGCCGGTCTTCGACGCCCTGCGCGACGCCGGCCATCCGGGGCTCGTCCTGCGCCACCTCGTGCACGAGGAACTGCTCGACCGAGCCGGAGCGATGGGGCCGGAGGCGGTGACGGGCGAGATCGGGGCGCTGCTCACCGGTGCGGTCGCCGAGGGGGCCACCGCCGTGCTCTGCACCTGTTCGACGATCGGCGGGGCCGCCGAGTCCGCCGGTGCGGCGCTCGGCGTCCCGGTGCTGCGGGTGGACCGCCCGATGGCGGCGGCCGCCGCCCGTGCGGAGCGGGTGACCGTCATCGCGGCACTCGCCGCCACCCTGCCGCCGACCCTCGCGCTGCTCGCCGAGGAGGCGGACCGGGCGGGCCGGCGCCCGGCGGAGGTGCGCACCGTCCTGGTCGAGGGTGCCTGGGCGCGTTTCCAGGCCGGCGAGCGCGAGGGGTACCTGGATCTGGTGGCCGCCGCGGCCGACGCGGTGACCGACGCCGACGTGATCGTGCTGGCCCAGGCCTCCATGGCAGACGCCGTCACCCGCACGGCCACCCGGGTCCCGGTGCTGTCCAGCCCGCGGCCGGGGCTCGCGGCCGCGGCCGCTGCGGCCGGTTCAGTGAGCGTGGCGGATCATTCGTAGCCCGTACGTATGGACTCACCGGGCGAGGGCAGCCGCTCCGGGAGACGGTGGAGGAGATCCACCCCGACCGTTCGGAGGCCCGATATGACCCATCCGTTCCCCGACCCCGTTCCGCCCGCGCCCACCCCGGGGCCGGTTCCGGGGCCGCCCCGGCCGCTGCCGGAGCCGACGCCCGTGCCGCCGGGTCCGGGGCCGACACCGCCCGTCCCCGCCCCGCCGGGCCCCTCGCCCGATCCGATTCCGCAGCCGCCCGCGCCGAACCCCGAGCCGGTGCCGCCGCCGGAGCCGGAGCCCTCGCCGGTCTGACAGGCCGCCGCTCCCGCCTCAGCCCCCGGCCCGCCGCTGCCAGGTCACGGTCAGGAAGGCGGTGATCTGCCGGGTGCCGAGCCTCTCGTTGATCTCCTCGGCTCCGGCCGGGCGTACGGCTCGCCGCAGGAGCCGAGCATACGAGCGGCAGCTCCCGGACGGCCGGGGGCTGCCGCTCGTATCAGGCGACGATCGGGACCACGGCCTCCGGCGTCAGCATCCGGAACGTGAACGACTGGTGGAAGTACAGACTGACGGTCGTCGCGTCGTGCTCCTGGTAGCCGATCGCCAGATCCTCGCCCAGGCACAGTTCGAAGTCGCCGCCCCGGGTGGACAGCAGCACCCCGCCCGCCACCGCCGGCGCCCACAGGATCTGGTCGTCCAGCAGCCGGGCCAGATGGGTGGAGACCGGATAGCCGTGGTCGGACGTCTCGGTCGCCTCCGTGAACGCGTCCGCGCCCAACAGCAGCCGGTAGGGTCCGTCGACACCGGCCAGCCGCAGCTGGGTCAGCGCCTGGCTGACCGTGGCCGGATAGTCCCGGGCATCCGCCGGAAGCGGCAGCGGGGTGTGTGAGGAACCGCCCCGCAGACCGGTGATCCCGGCCGCCGCGTAACCGTCGATGAGGGCCATGTCCTCGGCGAACGCGCAGGTCCGGGCGGCGTCCTTGACGGGCTGCCAGTCACTGTCGTCGGAGCCGCGCTCGACATCGTCCAGCGCCGCCCGGGTCACCGTGAACGGCACCCGCCACTCGATGACCGGCACCGATGTGCGGGCGCGGGCCAGGACGTCGGGGGTGGGCGGGTCGATCTCCCGCAGGTGGCCGTCACCCACGGCCGCCAGCTGCGGGCCCTCCGGCCCGCGGACATCGACGACACGGCGGCCCGCGAGATGGCGGCTGAAGGTGCGCCGGGCCTCCTCCTCGATCTGGTCCCAGGCGGCTTGCGTGACAGGGGCGAGTGCGCGGTGGAGGTTGTTCATCACTGGGCGCTTTCTTGCAGGCTGCCGATGTGCAGCGAACCGTCACGGGCACCCGGCGGGACCAGGGCCTGCGCCGTCGGCGCGGGCGCCGGCTCCGGCAGTGCCCCGGCCCCGTCGGACGAGGGCGACGGCGGCGGGGCGTCGAGGAAGTCGGCGCTGGGGGCGTGGAAGAGCGTGCCGGTGACCGCGGTCGAGAAGTCGAGGATGCGGTCGTGGGTGCCGGGAGGGCTGCCGAGGAACATGTTGCGGAGCATCTGCTCGGTGACGCCGGGATCCGCGGCGTACCCGATGAAGTACGTACCGAACTCGCCCTGCCCGAAGCTGCCGAACGGCATGTTGGCACGCAGGATGTCGCGCTCCGTGCCGTCCGGGTCCGTGATGGTGTTCAGCGCGACATGGGAGTCGGCGGGCTTGACGTCGTCGGCGAACTCGATGTCCGTGAACTTGGTCCGACCGATCACCCGCTCCTGCTCCTCGGTGCTCAGCGCGTTCCACGAGGCCAGATCGTGCAGATACTTCTGGACGACGACGTAGCTGCCGCCCGCGAAATCCGGGTCCTCGTCACCGACCAGCGCCGCCGACCGCGCATCCGCACCGACGGGGTTCTCTGTGCCGTCGACGAAGCCCAGCAGATCCCGGTGGTCGAAGTAGCGGAACCCGTGGGTCTCGTCGACGACCTTCACGGCGCCGCCGAGCCGGCCGAGCAGTTGGGAGGCCCACTCGTAGCACACGTCCATCCGCTCGGCCCGGATGTGGAACAGCAGATCGCCCGGGGTGGCGGGGGCGTGGTGGCGGGGCCCGTGCAGCTCCTGGAAGGGATGGAGTGAGGCAGGCCGCGGACCCGCGAACAGCCGGCTCCACGCATCGGAACCGAACCCGGTCACACAGACCAGACCGGCGCCGGGGAAGCGGAACCCGATGGAACGGGCGAAGGCCGCCAGATCCGGCAGCGCGTCGCGGACCGCGGGCTCACCACCTGGCTCGATCGTGGCGACCAGGATCAGGGCCGCGCTGGTCAGCGGTGCGACGACGGGCTGCGCCGCGGCCGCTTCCTCGGTGGTCTCTGGCATGCGGCGGCTCCATGAAGTGGCGTGGGCGATAAGGCGGTGCCCGCGTGGGTGCGGGCAGCGGGACCCGCTGCCACTTACCCACACCCGCAGGAGTGCCGCACCCCGGGGCACCCGACCGGGCGACACCTCCGCCGGTCCGCCGCCCACGCTCCGGGCCGCTTCCGGCGCCCGCTCGCCGGGGCGGTGCGTTCACTCGTCCGCGAGGTCGCTCCGGCTGCACGCCAGCACCCCCGTGGTGCCCGACAGCCGGGCCATCAGCGCGTCCGGGTCCCCTCTGCCCTGCACGCTGAGCGCGACCTCGACGGTCCGCTCGGGCGGGGGCACGGTCTCCGAGCGGCGGCGGCGCCGGAACATCCCCTCGCCGTCCGCGGCGAGCGTGGTCAGCTCGGAGATCGCGAACCCCGCCTCCGTGCAGTGTCTGACCAGCTCCCGCAGCGCGCCCACGCCCTCGGTGTAGGTGATCCGGTAGCCGATCGAGGCGTTGCGCAGCACCGGGAGGCGGTGGGCCAGCGGGCGGACACCGTACGACACCAGGAAGTAGGCGAGCGTGGCGAGCGTGGCCAGGACCGGCAGACCCGCTCCGGCCGCGCAGCCGACCGCGGCGGTGAGCCAGATCGACGCGGCCGTGGTCAGTCCCCTGACCGAACCGCGGTGCACGAAGATGACGCCACCGCCGATGAAACCGAGGCCGGAGACGATCTGCGCCGCCACCCGGGACGGGTCCAACTCGACCTGACCGGTGACCAGTACGTCCGAGAAGCCGAACTTGCTGACCAGGGTGAAGAGAGCGGCCCCGAGCCCGACGATCGTGTACGTGCGCAGGCCCGCCGCCTTCTGGCGGATCTCGCGCTCGATCCCGATCGCGCAGGAGAGACCGAACGCGATGCCGAACTGCGCCGCGTGCGTCCAGTTCTGGCCGAACGGTTCGTTGATGTCGATTGCCACAAAACCTCCGATGCCCTTGGACCTTCCGGGCAGCCGGCCCCCGGGAGGAAAGCGCCGTGGCTCCGCCGTGCCGGGCGGTGCGACGGTTGCGGCGGCGCGATGCCCACCGTACCGTTCGCCCTCGCACGGCCCGGGGCACCGCCGATGCCGCCGAGTGCGGGGATCACGCTGCCCTGTTCGTGGAGTTCTCCGTCTCCTCCACGCACGCGGCCCCGGCTCCGCGGACACCCGCCGTCTGCTCCAATCCCGTCATCCCATCGGCTCTCCTGCTCCCTCACCGCGGCGCCCCCGCCGGGCTCCGGCTGGTGCGCAGCCGTACGGTCGGCCCGAAGGCGTGGTGTGGTTCCGGCCTGATCCGGAACCCCGCCACGCGGAAGCGTCCCGGGCGGATGACGTCAGGGCCCTGCGGAAGATGTGACATGGCAAAGATTCTTTTCGTGATGACCGGTTCCGACCACTGGACCCTCGCCGACGGCACCGTGCACCCGACCGGCTTCTGGGCGGAGGAGGCCGTCGCACCGTACGAGAGGTTCAAGGCCGCCGGGTACGAGATCGTCGTCGCCACCCCCGGCGGCGTGGTGCCGACCGTGGACCGGGGGAGCCTGGCGCCCGAGTTCAACGACGGTCAGGAGAACGCCGACCGGGTGGCGGCCGTCCTCGCCTCCATGAGCGAACTCCAGCACCCGCTGAAGCTGGAGGACGTCGACCTGGCGGACTACGCGGCGGTGTTCTACCCCGGCGGGCACGGCCCGATGGAGGACCTGGCGGTGAACGCGGACTCCGGGAAGCTGCTGACCCGGGCGCTGGAGTCGGGCCTGCCCCTCGGCATCGTCTGCCACGCCCCGGCCGCCGTGCTGGCGGCCACGAAGGCGGACGGCACCAACGCCTTCGCGGGCTACCGGCTCACCGGCTTCACCAACACGGAGGAGGCCCAGGCCGGCTTCGCCGACAAGGCCAAGTGGCTGCTCCAGGACCGGCTCGTGGAGATCGGCACCGACTTCCAGGAGGGCGAGCCCTGGGCTCCGTACGTGGTCGTCGACCGCAACCTGGTCACCGGTCAGAACCCGGCCTCCGCCGCGCCGCTCGCGGGCGAGCTGCTCAAGAAACTCGCCTGAGCCGCACAGAAACCCTGCCGGAACACGCACCGGAGAAACTCCGGCCGGAGGAACTGATATCCGAGCCGCCCGCGGCGGTCTCCCAGTCATCGGGCATCATCAGCGGCCTACAGGACAGGGACCCAGTCACATGAGCAATCAGCACACGGTGGACCCGGTGCCACTGGTGATCGCCGCGCGCGACGGGGACGCGGGGGCGCAGGACGCGCTGGCGAGCGCGTACCTTCCGCTCGTCTACAACATCGTGGGCCGGGCGTTGAACGGTTCGGCGGACGTGGACGACGTGGTGCAGGACACCATGCTCCGTGCGCTGGACGGCCTCGGCGGTCTGCGGGCGCCGGAGAGTTTCCGCTCCTGGCTGGTGGCGATCGCGATGAACCAGGTCCGCGCGCACTGGCGGGACCGCACCGCCGCGCCCGGCCCGCTGGAGGAGGCCGGGGAGACAGCCGACCCGGGGGCCGACTTCGTCGATCTGACGATGCTGCGCCTGCAGCTGTCCGGCCAGCGTCGGGAGACGGCGTGCGCGACGCGGTGGCTGGAGCCGGACGACCGGGGCCTGCTGTCGCTGTGGTGGCTGGAGTGCGCGGGGGAGCTGACCCGGGCCGAGGTCGCCGAGGCGCTGGAGCTCTCGCCGCAGTACGCGGCGGTCCGGGTGCAGCGGATGAAGGCGCAGCTGGAGACGGCCCGCGTCGTCGTGCGGGCACTCGGCGCGCAGCCGCCGTGCCAGGAACTCCGCGGCCTCCTCGTGGCATGGGACGGCCACCCCTCGGCGCTGTGGCGCAAACGCATAGCCCGGCACGCCCGCGACTGTCTCCGGTGTGCCGGACTGTGGAGCGGCCTGCTGCCCGCCGAGGGCCTGCTCGCGGGGCTGGCCCTCATCCCCGTGTCTGCGGCACTCCTCGCGTTGTGGCCCGCCCGGGACGTGACGGCGCCCGTCGCCGCCGCACACGCGCTCGACGAGACGGCGGCCGACGGCGCGGCAGCCGTCCGGCCCGGCCGCCACCGTTCCCCGGGCGGGCGGAACACGGACGGCCGGACGGCCTCCCGCGCCGCCACGCGCCGGCGCCGCCGGATCCGGCGCCGGGCGGTCGGCGGCGCCGTGGTGGTGGCGTGCATGGCGGGTGGGGGCCTGTGGTACGGGTCCCTCGGGCCCGGAACCGAGACCGGGGGCGACAGCGCCTGGCGTGCGTCGGCGGATCCGATCACCGACCTCGCGGCCCCCGAGAACCAGGCCACCACCTCAGCGTCGCCGTCGCCGTCGGCGTCCGCGTCGGCCTCCCCCTCGCCGTCCGCGAAGAAGAGCACCTCCGCCGCCCCGGTCCGGAAACCGACCAAGAGCGTCGCCCCGGCGCCGAAGAAGACGGCAGCCGCGCCGCGTCCGTCGAGCGCCCCCGCCACACAGCCCGCCCCGGCGGGCACCACGGCCCAGGTCGTCGCCCTGGTCAACCAGGAGCGTTCGGCGGCCGGATGCGGGCCGGTCACGGAGGACGCGCAGCTCACGGACGCGGCACAGCGCCACTCCGACGACATGGCGGCCCGTGACTTCTTCGAGCACAGCAACCCCGACGGCGCCGACCCCGGGCAGCGCATCACCGACGCCGGGTACCGCTGGTCGACGTACGGCGAGAACATAGCCAGGGGTCAGCAGACCCCCGAATCGGTGATGGAGTCCTGGATGAACAGTCCGGGCCACCGCGCCAACATCCTCAACTGCTCCTTCAAGAACATCGGCATCGGCGTCCACAAGGGCCCCGGCGGACCGTGGTGGACACAGGACTTCGGCGCGAAGCAGTGAGCCCGGCCGGTCACGGGCCGGCTCGCGCCCCGTGCGCCGCCATGACGCGATCGGATCCGGGTGAAGAGGCCCCGCTGCCGGCCGGTCGCGGGTGCGGTCAGCTTTCGACCTCGGTCTTGTCACCGCCCCAGAGCGTGTGGAAGACCCCGTCGCGGTCGACGCGGCGGTAGGTGTGAGCGCCGAAGTAGTCGCGCTGGCCCTGGGTGAGGGCTGCGGGGAGGCGGGTGGCGCGCAGCGAGTCGTAGTAGGCGAGGGCGGCGGTGAATCCGGGGGCGGGCACGCCCTGGAGGATGGAGGTCGCGGTAGTCGCGCCAGGAGAAGCTTTTGCGCCCGTCACGGTTGCCGTCGTCCCGTCGCGGCCGGTAGATCGGCCGGGATCGGCGGCCGGGTTTGTAGCAGGTCAGCGCGGCGATCGATATCCGTCTGCGCGAGCGGCCGCGGACCCGCACCACCGGGGTCCGCCCGCGCTGGGACCAGGTCCTGGCTTGCGACGACGTCATGGAGAAGCCGGCTTCGTCCTCGAAGACCAACCAGGCTCCACGGGCCGCCGCTGGCCTTCCGCGCGGGGCCACACCTCCTTGACCCACCCGGCCACCGCGTCGTCGTCCCGTTCCATGGCACGACGGGCCGGGACCTGGCAGGACCAGCCGTTGCGCACCAACAGCTTGCGGACGCCCTGAATCGTGTACGTGAGGTGGAAGCGCCGTCCGATCACCGTCTTCACACGGTTCAGAGTCCAGCGTTGGTCCTCCCAGCCGTGCGCGGCCGGCCCTTTGGCCAGCTCGGACTCCAGCTGCGCGAACTGCTTCTCACTCAGTCGCGGCAGCGACGCGGGCCCCTGCGACCTCAAGGATCGTGGGCCGCCCTCGGCCCACGTGTGACGCCACCGCTGCACCGATCGGACACTGACCCGCAGATCCCTGGCGATCAGCGTACTGCCCTCGCCCCGAGCGAACCGCTCAGCTGCCTGGAGCCGTAACTCCTCGCGCTTGCACTGCCGTTCAGCAGTCAACCCGCCACCCTGTGGATACCTCATCCTCTCGTGATACCGCAGGCAGACACCCCTCGTCAGCCCCTATGACTTCACGAGTTCAATCTCAGTAGTAAGGAAGCCGGCGTCCGGTTCAAGGCCGGCGGGGCGACGTGCGACGTGACGCCCCAGAATCCGCACTGGTCCTCCGGCGCATCCGACCGCAGGATCCTGTTCAAGACACGCGTCAGTTGCAAGGGCACCTATCCCTCTGTCACCGTCCGGCTCAGCGGCAGCCTCCAGCGCGGCCCCCACATCGGTCCCAAGGTGGTCGTGGCAACCTCCACCCAGTCCCAGGTGATCAAGTCCGGCCAGACGGAAACCTTTTACATACCGCAAGCCGGCGGGAAGCAGATCTCCACTCCAGGCGAGTACACCGGATTGATCACTGGCCAGATCACCGCACCTGTTCCGGGCAATCTCGACGACGGTCACAGCAAGACCGTCACACTGAAGTAGGTATCTCTCCTTTACGCTCGGCACATGGACATCCGCGCCATCGATCCCCGGGACACTGCCTGGGAACAGGACCACGCCCGGTACCGCGTGTACTTCTGGGACCGGCCAGGCGTCACTGCACACGAGTACGAGGTAGTGGACGACGTCGACATCGACCACGTTCTGCCCTGGGCTTCGACATACGCGGCCGAGCATGGATGGGCTTACACCGTCTACGTCTCAACCCGCGACGGTGACAGCCCGGGGCTCATCCGACTCGCTGGTGTGCAGGGTGACCCGTTCGCCGATGTTTAGCGGCCTTGCCCCTGGCTCGGAGGAGATCAGCTGTCCGCCTCACCCGCTTGAGCAGGATCCGGCCGAGCGGATGAGTGACCGCGACCGGTGCGTTCACCCGGACTGCGTGGCGTATTCGGGCGTACTGGGACGCCGACCGGGGGTGGGAGCCGGTTCGGTGGCGGTCGGATAGGAGTGGACTGGCGGCAGGCCGGGGATGACGCCGGGCCAGACGGCCTTCAGGGCCTGGGCGCTCGGTGTGAACACCGGGCCGAGACATCCCAGACCGTGCAGGTCGTGCCATTCCCAGCGGGTGAACTTATGCGGCTCCGCGGTGGTGAGGGTGCCGGTGAAGCCGGCGATCCGGATCACGGCGGTCAGCCGCGGGACACCTTGGGCGGCGTCGGTGAGGATGGTCACCACGGTGGCGCCGGTGGCGTGCAGGCCGGTCTCCTCGGCGAGTTCGCGCACCCCGGCTCCGTCCAGCGGTTCGGCACCCTCGATCTTCCCGCCCGGAATTTCCCACATGCCGCGTTTGGACCAGCCGAGCAGAACGCGTCCGTGCTCGTCGGTGACGACGGCCAGCGCCCCGGCAACGGCGTAGCCGGTGGCCGGCACGGACCGTTCCGTGGCGACCGTGCCCGCGCACGGCCCGCGCAGGACCAGTGCCGCCGAGTCGCCGACGGCGATGCGCTGCACGCTCGTCCATCCGCAGGTGAGGGCGCTGATCTCATCCTCGTCCAGTGCGATGTGCCGCTTCTCGGCGGAAGTGCGCGCGGCCAGCGGGGTGATGACCAGTACGGTGCCGCCCTCGCGCAGCCGACGTCCGAGAGCGTGCAGGACACGGGTGCGGTCGTTCACGAAGGCCACCGACATCCGGAAGACCACCAGGTCGTACAGGGTGTCGTCCAGCGGGGCGGGGCCGTCGCGTTCGATGTCCAGGCGTAGCCACCGCACCTTCACGTCGGGGTGGTCCGTGCGGGCCCGCGCGAGCGCGGCGTCAACCGCATCGAGGGCGTCCACCTCGTACCCGAGCGCGGCAAGGTAGACGGACATCTCGCCCGTTCCGCAGCCGACGTCGAGCGCGCGGCCGCCCTCGGGTGCCGGTGCGTGCTTGACGAGCAGGGTCTTCTCCTCGCTCCCGAGCCGCCGGCAGCCTCGCCCCTGGGTGTAGTGCTCGGACCAGCCGGTTCGGGTGGTTCCCATAGATCGCTCCATGTTCGTGAAGGGTGGGGTGGTCGGTGTCAGGGCAGTTCGACGGGGCCGTAGAGGGCGGCGGGCTGCTGGGTCTGCAGCGCCCAGTACCGGTCGCCGAACGACCAGTGCCACCACTGCGTGCCGTAGTTGATCAAGCCTGCGGTGGACAGCGCGCCGCCCAGGGCGGCCCGGTTCGCGCGGGCCCGGGCGCTCGGGTTGGGGGCGTCGGTGTAGCAGGCGCCGTCGGACTCCTCCGGGGAGGCGTTGACGCGTGTGCCCATGTCCAGTTCGCGGCCCTGGTGGTCGATCAGGGTCACATCGACGGCTGCACCGGCGGAGTGTGGCGCGATCTCCGGAGGCGATACGAAGCGGCTGGTGGCCTCACGGAGTTCAGCGGCCTGCCAGTCCGGGTTGGCGCGTGCTAGCTGGGCGGAGTACTCCTCGAAGTACCGGCGCTGCAGGGACGGCGGCCGGTAGCCCTCGATGAACAGCAACTGCACACCGCCGGGGAGCAGCGCCTGCGCCCGCTGGAGCCGCTTGAGCACGCCCTGGCGGACGTGGGCCCAGGCGCCCGCAGCGTCCTGCTTGCGGTCGTCGACCACCAACCCGTGCACGCGTGCGTCGAGGAGAGCCTCGCCGCGTTCCTGGACGGGGATCGCGGCGACTCTCCGGTCGGACATCAAGACGATGCTGGTGGTGGTCATGCGTTCCCCCAGGTGTCGACGTATGCGGCCACGCCGGTACGGCGGGCCTCCTCCACGGCGCGCAGCCGCGTGAAGTCGCGGGCCGGCATCAAGGCCTCCCACTCGGCCAGGGGCAGGACGCGGGCCTCGTCGTGCTCGCGCGCGTGTGAAGCGGCGCCGGGATCCTTCACGCACGGGTTCCGTGCCTCTCGCCGTCCGCCTCGGAGGTGACCTGGTAGGACAACAGCCGTTTGAACAAGCCGTCTTGTTCGGCAAGGACCTTGTAGGTGCCCTCCTGGACAACCCTGCCCTCGTCAAGGACCACGATCCGGTCGGCCACGGCGACGTTGGTGATGCGATGCGTGACCAGGAGAACCACTCGGTCCCGGGCC
Organism: Streptomyces sp. NPDC091387; assembly: GCF_044756945.1. Classification (NCBI taxonomy): domain Bacteria; kingdom Bacillati; phylum Actinomycetota; class Actinomycetes; order Kitasatosporales; family Streptomycetaceae; genus Streptomyces; species Streptomyces sp. NPDC091387. Next base: position 357,634 of record NZ_JBIVTZ010000008.1, read on the forward strand.
ACCTGCTCCCACAGCGCCTGCGGGTCGGCCTCGCCGGTGGGGACGCCGTCCCACAGCACCTGCCCGCCCGTGGGCAGGTACAGGCCGCTGACCAGTTTCGATAGCGTCGATTTTCCGGAGCCGTTGAAACCGACGAGGGCCGTGACCTCGCCTCGGCGCAAGGTGAGTGAGACGTCGGTCAGCGCGTCCTGGTCCTTCCCGGCGTAGCGGTGAGAAACCGACTTGATCTCGATCGCCTCTGGCGGCGGCGGGTGGTGCTCGCCGCGGCGCATGGTGTATCCGCCGGCCAGGTCGAGGAACCGCGACCAGTCGTCCATGTACAGGCCCGTGCGCACGGCCCTGGCTCCGACGGCGACGAGCCCGCGCACCGACTGGCCCACCGTCTGCAGCGCGAAGACGGCCGTTCCGGCGTGCCCGACGCTGATGCGGCCGGTGGCCAGCAGCCACACCACCGCCGCCCACACGACGGCCGATCCGAGGCCGCCGCACAGTGCGCCGAGCAGCGACATGCGGGCGCCCTTGTCGGCCGCGGTGCGGTCCTCGCGGTTGATCCGGGCGACTGTCTGCCGGTACCGGCCGGAAAGGAAGGCGGCCATCGTGCCGGCCCGGATCTGGTCGGCGGCCTCCCGGGTGAAGATGTGCCAGCGCAGGACCGACAGCATGCGGTTGTCGCCGTTGCTGCGGAGGTTCGCCAGGTAGCGCACCCGGGCGGCGCTGACCTGTGCGAGGGCCTGCGGCAGGCTGGCCGCGACCAGGAGGGGGAGAAGCATCCAGTTCACCCCGGCGAGCACGGCGGCACCGGCGAGGAAGGACGCCGTCGAGGCGATCAGGTCCTGACCCTCGTTGATCAGGTCGCCGGTGACCTGCGCTCCCCGGTCGGCCGCTTCGCGGTCGCGGTTGAAATCGGGGTCGTCGTAGGCGGAGAGCTCCACCGTGGCGCAGCTGGTGAGCAGCATCTGCTCGGCTTCGCGCGACATGAGGGGGCTCATGCGGGAGGAGAGCCAGCTGACGGTGATGCCCAGCAGGGCCCGTACCCCGGACGCTGCGGCAAGCAGGGCCACGGACGGCCATGCCTGCAGGAGCCGGTGGTAGACGTCCCCGCTGGTCAGCAGCGCGGTGAGGGTGCCGCTGATCGCGATCAGGCCCAAGGCCTGCATCACGCCGGCCGCCGTCTGGCACACCAGAAGGCCGATGGTGGCCCGCCGGTCGACACGACTGGCCAGGGCCAGGGACCGCCGGACCAGCTGGGGCAGGCGGCGGGCCATGTCACGCATCCGGATCGACCGCCCGGCCGCTTCACGGCTGCCCGTCAGGTCCACATACCGCATCTCCGGGACGGCGGAGGCCTGCTCGGAGCCGGTGGCCTTCGCGTGTCCTGCTGACGCGGCCGGCGGGGTGGGGCGCGGCCCCGGGACACGCCCGGTCGATTCATCGGTCGGCTCACTCATGCCACCCACCCCGTGTCCGGACTTGCTGAGCAGCGGGTGCGGTCGATGAGGAGCATCGTCGCGGCGGCAGGGCGCCGTTCGAGTCCGGAGGGCTGATGCACGGGGGCGGGGGCGGGATTCATGGCGTTGCTCCATCCGGGCGGCAAAGTGGCACTGGTGCTCTATGAACGCGGTGGATCAGGCTCCGTAACGGCTCATTTCGTGAACACATGTTCTGATCGAGGCGTTGGGGCGGGCCGGATGCGGCAACGGGCCTTGGAATCTGTTCGACGCGGCCGGGTCACTCCTTCGGGGGATTGCCGTGCCGGCCGGGGCTCCGGTGTGGGGCATGGCCGACCGGGCCGTGGCGAGGTTGAGGCACGGCCTTGGTGGAGAGCGGTCAGATCAGGTAGGGGGCCGGTCGCGGATTCTTCTGCGCTTCTACTCGGAGAGGAGTCCTGCGGCGGTCTTGGCCAGGAGTTCGGCGGACGTATGGCTGTTGTGGTTGAGGACCAGGGCGCGGCGCGGCAACTGCGCGAGCCGGTCGGCCAGGTCGGTGTCCGGGGCAGCCTTGTCGGGGGCGAGGCGGAAGATGTCGGGGTAGCGATCCTCCGTCTTGCCGGTGAAGAAGTCCTCCTTGCCCAACGCGCGGGGCGTGTCGAGCACGTGCGGTTCAGCGGCCTTGTCGACCTGGGAGAACAGGAGTGCTGCGGCGTGGGCCTGGGTGGCGAGCGTCATGTGCAGCAGGGAGGAGAGCTGGTCGGGGAAGAACTGGGGCTTGAGCTCTTTGCCCTTGGCGTTCCAGATGGGCTTGGTGCTGCCGGCGTGCAGGGCGTCGGTGACGCGCCGGTCCTGGGTGGGGTGCATCTGTTCGCCGTCAAGGACGCGGGCGCGCAGCGGTTCGTACAGGCCGGCCGAGTCGAGCAGGCCGAAGCCGATCGCCGCAGCGGACGGCCAGGGCAGGATCCGCAGACCGGCGTCCTCGGACGCGGTCGTTGGCCAGGAGCTCGAAGCCCTCGCGGGCCAGCAGCAGCGCGGTCGTGGTCTTGCCCGCGCCCTTGGGACCGAAGGTGAGGATCGCCTGCCGCCGCGGACGGCGCAGGAGGCGTGCAGGATGTGGAACCCGGTGCGCAGCAGCTGTCCGCGGATGAGTTCGCGGGCGAGGCGGGCGCTGTCCACGTCGACCAGGAGCAGGGAGCCGCCCTCGGCGATGCTTCCACTGCGTTCGACCGGGACGGTCACAGCGGTGGCGTTCCACCAGCTGCCGAAATAGCGCAGGGCCCAGTCGGTGATCTTCTTGGTGTCGCTGACGACCGTGACGGTGGCGGTATCGGCGGTGATTCGGGTGGCGCTCAGCATGTGGGGTCTCCTTGAAGGATCTGGTGGAAGGCGGAGTCGAGCTTGGAGCGGGAGGCGGCGAACCGCTGTTGTTCACCGGAGTTGAGGTCGGGCAGGCACACGGTGGGGTGGGCGGCCGTGAACTGCAACGGGATTCCGAGCCAGACGCCATCGTGGTTGACGGACAGCACCTCGGTGCCGTCGCTGACGCCAAGGGTCTTGCGCAGCGCGGCGAGGACGGCACCGGCCGGGCCTCAGCGGGTCCGGCCTATGCCGGCGTTGATCTGGCGTGTCCGGTAGGAGAGTTGGGAGCGTACGAACGTCAGCGGGACGTCGGCACGGCAGCCGTTGACGGTGGTGGTCGAGGCGCAGATGACGGCCCCGTCGCCGTGTTCGCCGATCACCCAGCTGCGTACGGCGCTTGGCGGGACCTGGTGGCGGGCTGCGAGCGCGATGCGGTAGCGGGCGGAGTCCGTGCTGGAGCCGATGCCGTACACCCGCGCGGCCTCGCCGACGGTGGTGGCGAAGAGGCGGATCAGGATGTCGACGGGGTTGGTGACCACGATGACGACACCGGCGCAGCCGACCAGATCGCGGGCCAATCCGGTGATCAGCGGGGCGTTCGCAGTCAGTCCCGCCATACGGACGTCACTCGTGGCAGTGGTGGTGAAGGTGGCCCGGGGGCAGACGATGATGGCGTCCGCGGTGCGCATCTCGGAGAACCGGGATGGACTCCGCATGTACGGAGGACAAGGTGATCTCCCGCATGTCCTCAAGATCGGTGACGAGCCCTGTCGCGGACTCCTGCGTGCGCGCCGCGATCATGACGCGGGTGCACCAGCGTTCCTGTACGAGGAGCACGGCCGTGCTCTGTCCGACCGCACCGGCGCCGATCATCCCCACAGTGAAGCCCCTCATCGCGTGGCCGCCTTCGCCGCCTGGCTCAAGGCCAGGCGCCAGGAGGCCGCAGGTTCGGCGTCGGCCATCAGCAGGGCACTGACCCGGTCCAGCAGCGTGCAGACCGCCTCGATCCGGTCGATGACGGCCGCGGCGTGCTCGGGCAGCGGCAGACCGACGGGGAGCGGACAGATAGGTCGTGGTGATGTTCGTGGTGTCCATCAGCCACGTCACCAGCAGCCGCCGCAGATACAGCCCGCCCGTCGCACGACGCATCGGCCGCAGCTGATCCTGGACGAAGGCGTCGATGCCTTCGAGGATCGCCGCCGCCCCGTCCGGCGGGGGTGCTGCGATCAGGGAGAGGACGGTACGGGAGACGAGCTTGGCGGCATCCGTGTGCGCGGGCCCGCGCTGCAGTCCCGGGTCGATGAACACGGGCAGCTCATCCGGACCGGGCTCCCTCGGCGAACGCGGCGACGGACACCGCCGTCGACGGGGATGAGGTCGCCGTCCAGGGTGCGGCGCACTCCCGGCACCGGGACCCCGCCGAGCGCGGCGAACTCGGCCAGCTCGAGGGCGCGTCGCCCGGCCCTGCGGAGCGTTGCCCCTCCACCCGATCGGTGGAATATGGCTGGGAGTTCCCGTAACGCCGGTGATCACCGGGCTACGTTCGTCGGCAAGACCGGCAGCAGCACCCTTCACACTTGAGGATGATGACCATGAGCGCGGAAAAGATGAGGGTTCTTGACCTGTTCGAGCGGCTTGACAAGAACGGGAGCGGCTTCATCAGCCCGGACGATCTGGCGTTCCTCGCGAGGAGTTCGGGTTCCCAGCCGACGCCACAGGCCCTCATGACCGTGAGGCTGGTCCAGGGCTTCATCCAACACAGCGACGCGAACAAGGACCGCAAGGTGAGCAAGGACGAAATGCTCACCTACGTGGACAAGGCGATGGCCGACACGACTCCCGAGACCCTTCCCGACTACGTCCGCGGTTTCGTCTCCACAGTGTTCGCCCTCATGAATACCGACAAGTCCGGCAAGGTCAACAGGGCCGCGTTCGAGGAGTACCTGAAGGCCCACCATGACGACGCCCACGCCGAGGTCGTCAGCTACGAGTTCGAGCAACTCGACCGCGACCATGACGGATTCCTCACCCCCGACGACGTCCAGGCGGCGGCCCACGCCTTCTTCACCGCACCGGACCGAGCCCCGCAGCGCTGGCTCCTCGCCGCCGTTCCCTACCGCACGGCCCAGGACGCGACCGCGTGACGAGACTTTTCGGGCCGCCTGCCGCACGGGCCGGGCGGCCCGAAGGAATTACCGCCCTGCGCCGCACCGGCGGGGGAACTCGATGCCGGGGACGAGGTGCGCGGCCGGCCGCGCAGGGCCAATTCGAGGGTGCATCACTCTGATGGGTGGTCCCAACGGCTCCGTCGGCCGGGGTCGTTGCCTGCCGTCCTGCGCGCGGATAGGTCTGGTGCGGACGGCCTGCCGCCCGGCGTTACGGCCGGAGGCGCTCAGCAACGAGAGGACGGCATGATGGCCACCGATGCCCTGACCACCCGGTACGAGAAGCTCTTCGACGCCTTCGACGCCTTCGACGCCTTCGACGCCTTCGACGCCGACAACGACGGCACCGTCGAGTCGGCCGACTTCCAGCGTGTGAGCGAGCGCGTCATCGAGAGCTACCACATCCCTGCGAGCGACCGACGTGCGGAGGCGGTGAAGATCGCCTACAACACGTTCGAGGTCGCACTGATGAGTCAGATCGACGGCGGCCGTCTCCTGTCCAAGGACCAGTTCGTCACCGCGCTGCGTGCCACAGTCAACGACAGCATCCGCCTGGACGTGATCGAGGCTCTGCCCCAAGCCCTGTTCGGCATCGCGGACAGCACGCGAGACGACGAGCTGGACAGGGGCCGGTTCCGCCACCTCGTCCAGGCGGTCGGCGGTGCCGACGGAAGTACCGCGCAGGAGACCTTCACCCAGATCGACACGGATGGCGACGACACGATCAGCCGCCAGGAATTCATCGGCAGCGTCCGCGAGTTCCTGACCAACCCGGACGCGCAGGCCGCCGTCGGCGGCATCGTCCTCGGCGTGAAGTAGGCGCCGGACACGATTCGCCCGGGGCAGGCCCGAAGACGGCCCGCCCCCCCATCGCGAGCCCACAGGCCGGGCCGCTATGTGGAGCTAACCCGCCACCGGGGGCCGGGGCCCCGCCCCGGCCCCCGGCGTCAACCGACCGGAAGAGAGACCCTTCGTGCACCGCATCACCCGAGCACTCGCCACCGCCACGCTCGCCCTGGCAGCCTGCGCCCTCGTCCCCACCACCGCCGGGGCGGCCGCCGCCCCGGCGGACTTCCCCTCCGGGCCGCCGGTCGCGTTCTGGCAATGCGAAGCGGGCGGCGGCTTTGTGGCCACCGACCCCGGCACCCACCGCGAGGTCTGCGAAGGCGGCGAGTACGACAACCGGTACGTGCACTGGCTGTAGGCCCTGGCGGCCACGTCTACCGGCTCGAAGCGCCCGTCGACCTGACGACGGTTGACGACCCGGACACCGTCGTTGGCCGTATCGCCGCGTTCGACTACCTCGTCCGTAACGGCGACTGCTTCCGCCCAGCGGCCCGACCCGATGGGGTGCAGTCAAACACCGCACCGGCTTTTGTACCTCAGTGCAGCCCCGATGCGGAACCCCTGGGTCCGGCCGCGGCACCGGACGCCGCCGGACCCCGTCTCCTGGCGCGGGCCCGGCGCGGTCCAGGGCTTCGGGCTCGCGCATCCGCGCAGTCGCTCCGTAGCGCTCCGAAGGGGCGCCGGGGCGGCAGTAGAAGAAGAGGCCCTTCGGGGCCGCACGCGGCCCTGACCTCGAAGAACGCGCCCCCGCGGGCCCGGCGGCGTGAGCGCCGGGCCCGCGGGCGGACGGTCAGCCGTACGGGTAGAACCCCGACCCCGTCTTCCGCCCGAGCCGGCCCGCGTCCACCATGCGCTGGAGCAGCGGGGGAGCGGCGTACAGCGGCTCCTTGTACTCGGCGTACAACTGGTCGGCACTGCGTGTAGCCCTGTGACCTGCGGTTTCGTCGGTTGTGTGGCGGCTTTGACGGCGCCAGGGACTTCTCGGGGACTTTCGAGCCTGCATCACACGAGCCATGTATCCATCGCGGCCAGCCCGCGCTTGCCTGCGCCAGGCATGAAGTGAGCGTAGTAGTCGAGCGTGACCTTCGGGGAGGAGTGCCCCAGCCAGGTCGCCACGCTCACGATGGACTCGCCGGCCTCCAACTGCACACTCGCGAAGGTGTGGCGCAGGACGTGGAACATGTCCGGCCGCGAGCGCTCGTAGACCGGGTAGAGGTGGATGCGCGAACCGTAACTCTCCGCCTCCTCGCCGACTTGGCGCAGTACCCCTGCGGCTACGAGCGCGGGCTTCCAGCTGCGCTCGTTCCAAGTCCGGGGGTTGATCCGAAGGCCGTGGGAGGTGCTCAGCGCAAGCCGCACCGTGATCGGCTTGCGTTGGCGCTCCTCCAGCTCGGTCGTCGGCGTCTCGGGATTACGCCACGGCAGGGTGCACTCGACCGGCGGGAAGAGCTGGAAGTGGAGCCGAACGCGGCGAGCGAGGTTCGGCGGAAGGGGAACATCACGGGTCTTGCGGCCCTTGGGCAGGCAGAAGTAGGGCCGTCCTTTCCCGTCCCAGCGGAGCTGGCGCCTTATGTGGACCACATCCGCCCCAAAGTCGAAGTCCTCTTCTGCGAGCCCGAGTACCTCACCTTGACGAACTCCGAGTGCGAGCCCGAGGTCAACGGCGATCCGATACCGCTCCTGTATTCCGTTCCGCACCGCGTCGACTGTGGTTCGAGACCACGCCTTCGCCTTCGTGCCGACCGGCTTGGGCCGTTTGATCGATCGGTGGACAGCGACGGGGCTCTTCAGTAGGCGCTTGTCATCAACCGCGGCATTCAGGATGGTGGTGAGGTGTATCCATATGATCTCGGCGGAAGACTCCTCGACTCGAGAGAGCAAGTCGGCCTTGAACCGGCGAAGGGCCGAGGCGTCGATCTCGCGTAGAGGATACGAGCCGAGCAGAGGAATCAGGTGGTTCCAGATCCGGCTCCGCATGGGACCCGCAGTTGACGGCTCATCCGTTCGGCTGGGCCACCAGTGGTCGGCGATGTACTCGGTGAGCAAGATGGCACCATTCCGTGGGTCGACGAAGTCGCCCCTGCTGGAGTCCGTCTGCGCCTCAGCGAGCCAGCGCTTGGCATCTTCGCTTGTGTCGAAGGACCTGTCCTGGATACCAGGAATTCCCTTGACACGGTACCGCTTTCCCTTCCCCCAGATGGAAGTACGCTCTCGCTTGCCGGACGTCTTGTCCGGCCTCTTCTTGAGCCAACGATCCTCGATGTAGCCCGCCATGAGGGCCTCCTGCCTGTACGAATGATGCGTCCCGAGTGCTTGACGGTGTTGGGAACGCTTCTTCGCGACAGGTCATATCCCGCTGTGGCAGGTGGAATTGATGTCGGGTTGGTGTCGATGCTCTGTGCTGCTGTGAACGTCACGATGTGCGACGCAGCGGCTTGCGATTCAGTGGATTCAAGGCAGGATTCGATCGAGAGTCTGCCCTTTCTTGCCGGGCCACCCACTCGTCAAGCGCAGAGATCCTGTACATCACGCGTCGGCCCATCTGGAAGCTGGGCGGCCCTTGTCGGCGATGGCGCCACACGTAGAGGGTGTTGGGAGATATGCCGAGATAGACCGCTGCTTTGTGCAACGTGAGGAATGCTATTTCGGGCACGCGGATCGTATTCTCGTCCATGGTGTGCTCCTGCCTGTCGAATCGACCGGCTGCAAGAGTCCCTGACGAGTCATGGTTTGGGCGTGCCGTGCTTTTGTGGTACCAGGGGATCGCTACTCCGATGCCCAACACGACCGTGGCACTCACCATCGCGCTCAGCGTCCTGGACAGCACCGAGGTCGCCGTCCCCAGCGCCGTCTACGGGGTCCTCATCTACACCCTCGCCACCGCCTTCGGTTACGCGATAACCAGGCGGCACTCGAACGCCGCGAAGAGCGTCGATCAGCCGCGCGCCTGACCTCGCCTTTTGTCGCGACCGACTTAGATCGTGTCCTACATGGTCAGTTTGAGGAACCGTTTGTAGCAGCAGAGAGCGGCGGCGAGTCCGAGAAAGGCCAGGTAGTTGCGGGGGGAGCGTTCGTAGCGGTGGTTGAGACGGCGGTAACCGGTCAGCCAGGACATGGTGCGGTCGATGACCCGCCTGCGTCGGCCGAGCCGTTCGCTGGACTCGATGCCCTTGCGTGCGATGCGGACCCCGATGTGCTTGCCCCAGAGCCATCGCCGCAGATGAGGGATGTCGTACGCCTTGTCGGCATGCAGGCGGACCGGTTTGGATTCGGTCGCGTGGGATTCGTGTCCCATGTGGAAGTGGGACAGCATCGGCTTCAGGGCCTGGCTGTCGTGGGTGTTGGCCGCGGAGAGCCCGACGCGTAGGGGCAGTCCGTCCGCGTCGGACAGGACGTGCATCTTGGAACCTGGCTTGCCCCGGTCCACGGGGGTCGGACCTGCAAGTTCGCCCCTTTTTTAGCGCGGACGTGCGCGGAGTCCAGGACCGCCCGGGACAGGTCGATCAAGTTCTGTTCGTCCAGGAGGTGGAGAATCTTCTGATGCAGCCGGCCCCACACCCCGGCTCTCGACCAGATGACGAACCGGCGGTGCACGGTCGACTTCGACGCCCCGAAGCACGGCGGTGCGGCCCGCCATGCACAACCGCTGACCAGCACATAGATGATCGCCGCGAAGACGGCCTCATCATCGATGTTCGCGACCCCGCCGCCCTGCGGACGAACTCGGGCCGGTGGCAGCAACGGCCGCGCTACCTCCCACAGTCCGTCCGGAACGATCCATCCCCACCGCCCACTCCCCATACCCAGCACAACCGCCAACCGACCATGTAGGACACGGTCTTTAACGCACACGGTAATTCAGTGTAGAAATAAGGTTGTTGGTGGAGTATGAAGTGATGAACAACTCTTTGTTCGCCGCGTCGGCGGCGGACCTGACGATCGAGCGCATCCGTGCCCTCGCCGCGCGTCCGGACCAGGTGGAGAGCCTGACGCTGGAGTTCAAGCGCGAGTACTCCAAGAGTCTGGTGACGACGATCGCGGCCATGGCCAATACCTACGGCGGCATGATCTTGGTAGGTATCAACGACAAGGTGGAGCCGGGCACCGAGCGAGTCGTCGGTGTCGACGCCCAGGACACGATCGACAAGACTGCCAGCGGGTGCCGCGAGAAGTTCGACCCGCCCTGGGAGCCGACCTTCATCCCCGTCCCGTTCGACGACGGTTCCGGGAGGAGCGTGGTGGTCATCCGGGTCGACGCCAACGTCGCGCCCCGGCCCCTGCTGATAGATCTGAAGGCGCCGATCCGACTGAGCGGGCAGAACTCCACCGCGGACCGCGACCGGTTTCTCAAGCTCGCCCGTGAAGAGCCGTCCGCAGGGGTGCTGCCCACGGGGCAGAACGTCATGTCCCCGAACCTGGACAGGGACAACGAGGGCAACCCCGTCGCTGACTTCATCCTCCGTACCGGCATCAACCTCACGATGGGAGAGGCCGGCGCCTGGCGCCCCCTGTCGGAGAGGTCTGTTGCCGCTCTCGCCCAGGCACTCAACAACTCGGCCTTCCCTGCCGCCCTGAACACCCTCGGGCATTCGTCGTACTCCTCGTCCACGGGCTTTCGTCAGCATGGGTACAACAGGTCGCGCACGGCCCGGCTGGTGTACCGAGCCCTCAGCAGGTCCGCAGTGCCGCATCCTGTGGAAACCGTCGTGACGGTTGCCCTGCCCGAGATCTACGGCTCCTCCACGGCGGTGGCGACGGTCACCATCGACGTCCTCTCCCGGGTCCGGCGGTACGCCAGCTCCCTCGACAGGGTGGGCCTGGCCGGGGAAGAGTACCGGTACCCGGTACCGAATCTGCTGGATCTGTTCGAAGGAATCCTGAAGACCACCGCCGACCCCAAGGTCGTCGCGGAGATCGCCCGCATCACCGACATTGACTCCTCTCTGGTAGCGCAGCCACGCGAGCTCCATCTCGTTGCGGATCGGCAGATCAAGGAACTCCTCCGCTCCGACAGCTTGCAGGAGATCCCGGGCGCCGGGGCGTCGCACGGCGGCGTCTTCCGCGCCAACCCGGCCCTGGACCTGCGCGACGCCGCCGACCGCCAGGAGCAGGCAGACGACTGGCTCCGCCAGCTCGGCCTGACCGGCATGGAGAACCTGGTCGAGCACTGCCGGGCCGAGACTCGGTCGAAGACGTAGCGCAAAGGATTCGAAACGCCTGGCCCCTCGGCAGCTCGAATGCCGGGGGATGTGACTGAGTACTTCAGTTGGCCAGTTGAGCGTGGCGTTGTGCCGTCCAGTGCGCGGCCCCGCCGACCGACATCGCGTTACCCGACGTTGAGGTCCGCATCCCAGTCCTCGATGGTGCAGTCGCCTGTGTGTACCTGCGCCGGGTCATCGGCGAGGTCCCAGTCCGCCACAAAGGAGAACGTTCCGCTGACCCTAGCGTCGCCCTGCAGGTCGTCCGTCCCGCCCCCGTCCGAGCTGCTGCGGACCACGGACGCTGCGAAGCCTGCTTCGAAAGCGCCCTGGAAGGTGAACTCGACCTGCCCGGCGTAGCGTAGGAAGTCGAGAGAGTCGATGTTGAGGGTGATGAAGTCGCTGGTGGGCGGCCCGGCGGTGATCGGGTCGCTCGTATCCATGGACTCGAACCCGGCTGTGACGCGGCTGCGGATCTCCTGGATGAGCTGCTTCACCGGATCCTGGAGAACTTCCTCCAGTTCGGCGGCGCACAGGTTCTCCAGGAGAGCGATCGTGAGCCGTCCTCGGTCGTCCAGTGCCACTTCGATGCGCTGCCACAGCCCATCTTCGTCGTCGATACAGACCTCTGCCTCCCGGAACGACCGGTAGTCGCCGATGCCTTGTTCTGTCATTGCCAGGACCCGGACGACCGCGGGGGCGGTGTCCAGGAACTCCCGCCGGATGTCGGGTTGGCTGAGATCGGCGGTGGCAGCAGCAAGCAGGTGGGCGGCCACCTTGCCCGACCTGCCGAGGTTCTGAACTCGTTTGAGCACGGCAGGACGGCGCTTCTCCGCGCCGGCCAGATAGCTCATCGTGACGCCCGCTTGGCGTACGGAGTTACTCTTGCCCTCCACTCCGTTGCACGGGCGGCAGATCGGAGCGAGGTTCCGCGGGTCATGGAGGTCGAAATCGGCCCGTAGTCCGTAGGCCGTCTTGAGCTCTGCCAGGTCCGCTTCGGTGACGTCCTTGGGGATGATGTGGTCAATCTCGGAGAAGCTGAACTCCACGGGCTTGGTACACCAGTAGCACTTCGAATCCCACGCTTCCCACAAGGCCAGACGTAGAACTCTGTTGGACCGGCCTGCTCGATAGCGGACGACGGTGGCTGTCGTGTGTCCCATGCTCTTCCCCCCAGCAGGCACCAGTTGCGTGAGCAACCGTTGTACCGCAGGTCGTACGAGCGCGCCGACCAGTCCGACGAACGAAGATGTAGACGGCGCGCGGGGAGTGAGTTCCCGCGCAGGCCGGGTGGTCCCGCACCGGGACGGCGGTAGGAGCCTCAGTTTTCAGAGGGGCACCGGCCGGTGAGGTTTCCGTCAGTGGCTCAGGCGAAACAAAGTGCCTCTCTACCAGCAGATGAAGCTCCTCCTCGACTCAACCGGCCAACCGACACGCTCACTGGCCAACTGAAACGCTCAGTCACATCCGGTGTGACTGAGCGCTTCAGCTGGCGAGTGAGCGCCAGAGCGGAGGCCGGTAGCTGCCTCTACGCCATCCGGCCGCCCGCGCCGTGCTCGTGGATCGCAGCATCGAGCACCCCGAGAACTCGGACTACCAGGTCTGCGGCATGATCTCCGTGCTCGGTCAGCGCCCAGGAGAGAGCAGCGATATGTCCGGGCACCGGGGCGGCTCCGCCGGACGCGGTCTTCAGGATGCGCGCCACCTGGCCGTGGCTGACGGGCTTGCCCTTCTCGATCAGCGCGGTCAGGTCAGCCGTTGCGGTACGCAGCCAGCCGAGGCCGTCGGCCGCGGTCGCAGGGACGGGCTTGTGTGCGACTGGGCGTAGGTCGGCTTGGTCCAGTACCTCCAGTTCCAGTCCGGCTGCGTCGCACAGTTCCCGTGCGGCATTCCGGACGGCCTCGTCGACTGGGGTGATCGAGGCGAGCAGGTGCACGTCCGCTCCGAGTCGCTGGCTCAGGGCGACGTCGCGCTGGAGTTGGGCCTCGGTGAACTCCGAGGCTGAAGTCTTCACTTCCCCGGAGAGGACCTTCCCGTCCCAGACACCGAAGATGTCCACCTCCTCCTGGGTGCCGTCGGCGAAGGTCACATCGGTGCCGGGGAGGAAGTGAGAACGGGGCTTGCGTCGGCAGAGCTCGGCGATGACAAGCAGATGCGGCAGCAGGCCGTTGTCGCTGGCCCGGTCGGTGAAGCTGTCGAGCCGGTAGTGCACGGCGGTCAGCGTGCCGCCGGACTGGTAGGCGGACACGGCGCCGCACCCGGGGCACTGTGGGGAACCGCTGGTCTGGACGAGCGGAACGAACGACCGGCTGGTGCACGAGGGGCAGACGCTCTCCAGTCCGCGCTCGGCCCAGCCCAGCGCGCACAGCCGCTCCAGCGCCGTCGCCCGGTCCTCCGCCTTGACGTTCGGCAGCTTGTCGGCGGGCAGATAGCGACGCTCGGACCGGCCACCCCACGTGGCGGCCAGCTCGGCAAGGTCGGCGTCCGGATCGCCGTCCGCCCGAAGCTCCTGCAGCCGCCTCAACAGCTCCTTGGACCGCGGCGTGGTCAGGGCTATGGCCGCCTCGTAGACACCGGGCTCGAGAAGCGCGGAGCTGTCGGCGCGCTCGGCCAGGGCTGTTCCCAGCCGTCCTGCGGAGGACAGTTGGTGCCCGGTGGCGACATCGTCCAGAAGCCGTTCCGTGGCCTGGGGCAGCAGGGGGAACGTCATCTGAACGGCGAGCTGATGGGGCATCGTCTGGAACGCGAGTTGCAGCTTGTCGTCCCGCCACTGGGCATCGGGATGAACTAGCTCGGCGATGGACGGGCGGGTCGGCAATCCGAGCAGGGGCTCGCCCCAGAACCTCACCAGGGCCCCGGCATACCCGTTGAACCGGACGGGCTGAATGAAGCGCAGGGTGCTCGGCCCGTCCGCGAAGACCTGAACGTCGAACGACGTCGGCACGCCGTAGTGGCGTTCGAAGGTCACCCACGCCGTGGGGTCCAGGTCCGTCCGGAAGGTGAACGGGGCGGTCCGGGCCGGGGACGCGGGCATGCGAGCTCCGGCCCGCGGCTCCTCCTCGGTGGGCTCCAGGCCGAGCGCCGAGGCGAGTTCCAGCAGCTGCTCGGGCGATGCCGAGCGGCTGACGAGCGCCACGTCGGAGGTGAACTCGCCGAGGCGAGACTTGAGGGAACCGGCTACCTGCTCGGGGAAGCCGACCCAGTGCTTGACCGTTTCGGCGCCCGGCAGCAGCAGCATGGGCGCCTCCATCATGTAGACCGGTCGCAGCGCCCTGGTGTTCCAGAAGTCGATGCTGTCGGTGAAGCCCCCGCCCTCGACGACCCACAGGATCGTCGGGGTGCGCCTCAGGGGGGTGCTCGGGTACTCGCCGAACTGCGCGAGCGTGCTATGGATCCGGGTGTCGTCATGCAGCTGGTATCGGCCGAACTCGTCCTCCCGCCCGCTCACTCTCACGTGTTCGAGAAGGTGGTGCGGCGGCTCTACGCAGCCGGCTGCCGCCAGCTGCCAGAGCGCTCCGGTCGGGCTCGCTGCGATCGGAGGGTAAGCCGGGTCCTGGAATCTAGTGACCTCGGCCAGGGAGCAGGTGAACGCCACGTCGCTCTTCCGTATGACCGCAAGGTCGACGATGGGCAGCCCGAGGCCCTGCGCGATCTTCTTGGCAGTCTGAAAGTCGGCGTCGATGTTGACGAGCGCCTCGACCTTGGCCACGCGGACGGTCTGCTCGTGCAGCGGGGACAGGCCCGAAGCCTGGGCTTCGACGATGGGCTCGGTCATGCCGCCCCACCGGCTGCTGGCCTGCGTCACGGCCGTACGGAACCCGGCCGCGCTGCCGCCCGCAATCAGGTAGGCCGCCCGGGAGGGGAGGACGGCTGCCTCCATACCTGCCTGCCCCAGATATCTCCTCGAATTCACGGCGCCAAGCCTCCCATGGCAGTGGACGGGCGCGGAATGACGGGGGTGCCACCGAGAGCCGCCCCGGGAGTGGCCCACCTGATGCCGGGCTACAGCTCAGCGACGACCAGACGTCGACGCGCTCAGCTCGCCATCTCGACCGCTCCCCCCGCCAACTGAAGCGCTCAGTCACAGGGGACCAGGCGTTTTTTACGAGGCGCCGGGCTACAGGTCGAACTCGAGGTGTTCGATGTCCGTGAACCGAACCTCTTCCAGGGAGCCGGCGCGGCGGCCGCCGTCCTGGAAGTAGACCTCATCGAGGGCTTCGGCCGCGATTTCCCGGAGCTGGGTGCCGCTGGCGCCGGCGTCTTGGACGTCGAAGAGGCGGGCGGCGAAGTGGGGCGGCAGGGCAACGGTCAGGTGCCGGATGCGGTCCTGGTCCGTCGATCCGATCGGGCGGTGTTATGTGGGGGAGTGGGTGTCGACCAAGCTCCGCTGGCAGCTCACCGCGGACGACCGTGAGCTCGAGGCGCTGAAGGTATACGCCGAGGGCCCGTGCGAGGACACCATCGTCCGCTACACACCGGCCGCCTGATCCCCTGCCGTGCAGGTGCCGGGTCAGCGTTTCACGGCGGTCCAGGCAGGTCTCCAAAGCCACGCGCCTCGCGGGCCCCACACTCGTCGAGAGTAAGGCAGCCGACCGGATGGGAAACCCAGCGGTCGAGATGCCCGCCAGACTCCTACCGCCGGTGAGAGTAGGGCAGTGTTCTGCTGGCGGCGGTGTCACACCGGGCCGCTACGGTTCGGCTATGGCCGCGCACACCACGGGTCCCAACGGACTCGTCCCCGTACACGTCGCTGTTCACGATCCCGCGCAGATGGAAGAGCCTGATCCGCGGGCCGCCGACTACGCGCGCAAGCTCTTCGCGGCTTCGGCCAAGTACGCGGACATCTCCTGGACCAGGTATGGGGCGGAGCCGCGCTGGCTCGACATGGACACCAGCACCTGCGCCGCCGCTATCAACCCGAGCCACTTCTCTGGTCACGGCGCCGACGAGTTCGACAGGTTCCTGTCCGGAGTGGCCTTGCGCGGCGAGCCCGCGCTCATCATTGCGACGATGGGCACGGCGGACGATGACGAGGACCGCGTGCGGTCGGTCTTCGGCTGGCCCGGCGGCCGCGTGGACTTCCGCCATTTCAACGGCGCGATCATCGGCGAGCGGCTGCTCGCGGGGGCGGAGGTCTCCCTGGTTCCCGGTCTGGACGCGGCCGACCACGACCTCGGATTGAGACTGCTCAACCGTAAGGACGCCCCCTGGTGGGCGATGACCTTGCAGGCGAGCGCCTTGGCGAGCCCGCGCGGAACGACGGTTCACGAGCCCGAGGGCGAGCTCTTGCCGATCCTCGTCGACAGCCTGGGCAAGCCCGTCGTCGCACGCTGGACATCCGCCGACGGCCAGCAGATCTGGTATGTGATCCCTGACGCCGTCGACTGGAACCAGGTCGTCGACTGGCTCGTCCAGCGCGCCCTTCCCGAGCACGTACCGGCCGCACTGCGCCGCGTCCGCTCACGCCACCATCTCGATCCCGCCCTGGAGACCCTCACAGAGACGCAAGCACGCAGCGACCTGGAAGAGTTGGAGCGCCGCTACCTGGAGGACAAGACCCGCATGGAAGACGAACTGCAGCGGGCGCGGCAGGAGGCCGAACCCGTGCGGGCCGGTCTGCTGTACGGCACCGGCAGCGTGCTGGAAGACGCCGTGGCCGTGGTGCTGCGTGCCGCCGGCTTCGTCGTCATCGATCTTGACGAGGAATTGGGCGGCACCTTGTCGGCGGACCTGCTTGCCGTGCGGAACGGGTCTACCTGTCTGGTCGAAGTGAAGGCCGCCGCAGGGGCTGCGGGGGAGAAACTGATCTCGCAGCTTCAACGTCATCTGGACAAATGGCCACAGCTGCGGCCCGGTCAGCCTGTCACCTGCGCTGCCTTGATCGTCAACCACCAGCATCGCCTCGACCCCGCCGAGCGCCCGGCCGAGGTGTATCAGCGCAGGGTCGTCGACGTCCTCCCGTTTCCCGTGATCGCCTCCGGCGACCTGTTCCGCTGGTGGCGCACGCAGGACTGGTCGGCCGTGCAGGCCGCCGTGCTCGGCCAGGCCCACTCAGGAGGCGAACGGGACGAGCCCCCTGCCGGAGGGCGCGAGATCCCGGCGGTCGGCCGCAAGCGGTGGCTTCCCTGGACTAAAGGCGGAACCGCGTAGCGGTCGCGCTCCCGTTCCAGGACTGCACGCGTCGCCGGAGCCCAGCATCGCCAACCGGAGCACCCGCCTACGCGAGCATGGCCGGAACGGGCCTGCAGGCGTACGGTGGCAGGTTTCTACCAGCACGAGGTGCATCGGCGTGCCAGCTTGTGGCGGTTCGTGTTAGCGGAATCCGGCCCGTACGGCCCTGGTGTGCCGGTATCGTCTGCTCCACGTGTATCGCCTGCACGTGCTGCGGCCGGGGCCCACCTCTTGGCCGAGAGCGAACCTGAGCGGCCGCTCGGAAGGCGTGAACATCTTGGTGTGTTCGCAGACATGTCCATGATGTCCCGCGCACCTGGCACCGCCGGGGTGGGACGGCACCGCCAGCGCGCAGGAGCTGTCATGACGAGCCGGAACACCACCCATCAGCAACGCATCGCCAAACACCTGCATGCCATTCTGGGCTGTGGCCACCAAGAGGCCCTACGCCGCGTGAGGGAAGCCGCAGCCGCCGGTCGGCTCCCCAGCCCCCTCAACGCCCAGGGACGGGCAGCGGCCGTCGAACTTCTGGCCCGCGAAGCGACGATGGCGACAGGAAACCGGACAACCGCCACCCCTGCGCTGCCGGAACCGCGTGGACAGGTGCGGTGTGACTGGCCTTGGAGCGGCGCAGCCGGGCTCGCCTCCCTGGCCCCAGGGACGGTGACAAGTCTGGTATCGCTGCCCACGGCCGGCCGTTCCACACTGGCGCTGAACGTTGCTCTGCACAACGCCATGAAGGGTATCGCCGCCCTGTTCACCTCGGGGGAGATCACCAGCAAATCTCTCGGGCAGAAGGTCCTCGCCGCCCGGTACGGCTTCGACGCGCGATCCCAGGAACCCCCCGGCGGCTGGGAGGCGTTTAAGGCCACCGCAATGCCTGAACTGACCGCCGCCCCCTTGCTCAGGCACGGAGCACGGGTCGGCACCAGCGCACGCGACAGCCTCCGCGCCGGCCTTGTGGCCGCGGCGCGTAGGAACCGGACACTGCGGCTGTGGGTCGTCGACTCGGTATGGCACTTCAGCGACCTCACGGACGAGGGACGCGACACCGCCTCAACCATGGCCGAACTCAGGGCCCTCGCCCGCGCACACTGCCTGGCGGTGCTCGTGACCTCACAGGTCCTCACCACCGATGCGCAAGACCCGGACGAGCCGGTCACCGCAGCGCACCTGCCGGACGGCATGGCCTCGCACAGTGACAGAGTTCTCGTCCTGGACCGGCCCGGTACCGAGCGGCTGCAGGGTGGCGACACCTATCCGACCGCCGCCACCCTGCGTAGCCTGTCCGGGTCAGGGCTCGAACTCGAACTCGAACTCGAGCCGGAGCACTGCCGGTTCGTCCTGGCATGACCGGCTCCTTCTTTGCGTCCACCCGGGTGGACGCAAAGAAGGACCACGTGCGGCCGAGGGCGACTCCCCATCCGGCCTGCGCGCTGTCGGCCCTGTACGTGCTGCGAAGCTCTCTGCCGCCGGATGCGGTCTGGCTGACGGCGTCGAAGACCTGGACGCTGGTAAGCGGATCAGCGCGCCCGGTTCCACCACTCCACGCCGGGAACCGCCAGCACCCTGCTCTCCAAGGCCATAGCTTGCTCACGGTTTTCGGAAAGAGCCCAGCACACGTACAAGTCAGCCCAGGACAGTGCGGCCTTGCCCCACTGAGAAGCCCGCATCGGTCGGCCCCTCTCCACCTTCGTCAGCCGCTCACGCAGCCAGTCCCGATCGGCCAGAGCCCGGTCGAAGAGCCCTTCACCCAGCCCGGAGGTCAGCGCCTTGCCGCTGGTGTAGCGCCGCAGCCGCCCGCGCAGCCCTCCGCCCTTGCGATCCCCCGTCCCACTCCCTCGTACACCACGGGCCCACCCGTGCCCTGCCTGGCCAGGTAGACACCCGGTCAGGGCGGCGGATCAGCACTGATCAACGGCACCCAGTCCGTCCATGGGGCCATGTCCTGGATCTCCCGGCTCATCACCACTCCGTCCCTCCCACTGCGTGCTCACTGGACGAGGCCAGCCCGGCGACACCCAGGTGCCTGCGTGCTGCGCGTTGCGTCAGCGCGGTTCGGGGAAGCCGGGCAGGCCCAGCGGCACGGGATCCTGTCCGGTGCCGACCGCGGCGTCCTGCAGCAGCAGCCGGAAGCGTTCGCCGTCGGCGGGCCGCACCTCGACCACATACCCGTCACCGTGCCCGGCATCGAGAGCGGCCAGAGCCCTTCGGCCATCTGCCTCCTCGGCTGCGACACGGGGATGGAAGAAGAGCACAGGCCCCAGATTCAGACGCCGCCCGGCGAGCGTGATAGCGAACTCCTCGCTACCGCCCCGCACGGACTGCTGCTCGCCACCGAGCAGGGCTCGCAGAGAGGGGGAATTCTGCCCGGTCAGCGTGAAAGACAGCCGGGGCAGGAACGGGGAGATCACGCAGTGCCCGTCCAGGAGGAGGCGTGCCATGCGCAGAGCGATCCGGTCGGTCGGCGTCAGCTCGGTGGGGACGGGGAAGTACTGCTCACAGTGGCGCTGGACGACGTCCAGGTCCTCGACGTAGCGGCGCAACTCCGTCACCTCCTGGTGGGTTGCCCCGGACTCTGCTGGCAGCTGGCCGCCCCCGATCACCCCCGTGCTCGTGCGGACCTCGAAGGCGCCGCCGGCCACGATGCGCTGGCGTATCCGCAACAGACGCAGGGCGGCGGCGGGCTCCAGCCGCTCCAGCCAGAACGCGAAACGCATCGAAGCCGGCACGCCGGCCGCCCGGGGGATCATCAACTGCATCTCCCCACCGCTCAGTTCCACTTTGACGGACCGGCCGATGCTGCCGCGACCCAAGTGGCCCAGCGTGCCCGGGTAGGAGGCGATGACCTGCCCACCGTCGAGGAAGACCACATCCACGCCCGTCTCGCCCGGCGGGGCCGAAACCACCGGCCGCCACCGCACCTCGACGTTCCGGTGCTCCCCGGACAGCCACTCGGGCCCGGAGACCGTCATGCTCTCCACCGCCTCGCGCGGAAGCACCACTTCCTCCGGCAGCCCGAACCCCAGGCTGCGCCGTACCGCTGCGGCGAGCTCCGGGACCCAAGGGCCATTCCCGGTCAGCGTGAATTCCACGGGCGAAACCTCGTGAGCCCGAGGGTGCTTGCCGCGCAGCGTCTGCACCACCCTCTCGCCCTGCCGAGTGAAGTCCACCGTCCAATGGTCGTCCAGTCCGTCGGCCTGGCGCCCCAGCGCCGCCACCCGGGCACTCACATCCCGCATCCCGTCCATCAGCAGCGCCCGCTCCTGCCCGTAGACCTGCGCCGCCTCGAACAACTGCTTTCGGGTGAAGGAGGCTTCCAGGTCCGCGTGCGTGGCCAGCAGTCCGTCCAGCTTCGCCCGGTCCCACACCCCGACCCGTACCGCCTGCCCGACCGCCAGAGAGGTGACAAACTCCCGCTCCGCCGTGGTCAGGGTGCACGGCACCACCAGGATCCACTCCCACGGGTAGTGCTGCACGGCCCGCGCGAACGACTGCCTGATCGACTTGCGTCGCCCCTTGTGCGCCGTGGTCGGGAAACCGTCCAGGTAGTACTGATGCGGATCTGAAATTTTCCCCAGACCTGCTCTTCGCCTCAGTTGGTTCACGAAGTGAACCAACTGAGGAATGCGGGGAGCGAGGCTGAGCACGACTGGGTTGCTCTTCGGCTGGTGTCAGACCCGTCGGCGATGATCGGGCCATGCTGCAAGCGAGAGACGAACATGGTCGCCGGGTGGGAAACCCGAAGACGTCAGCGTTGAGCCGGATGGTGGCGAACCTCGGTAGGGGAAATGCTTTCGTGATCGTCGAGCGAGTCGGCGCTGAGGCTGATGGCGACTGGTATGTGCAGGTGTGGCTGAGGGATGACAACACCTATCAGCTGGAGTTCCGCGATGGGACCGCTGCGGAGCATTACCAGACCCGGACGATCTCCCAGGAAAGGGTGATTGCTGCCTTGAGTGGCTGGTCTGAGGGGCGTCCGGAATGGAAGGACACCTTCATGTGGAACAACATCAGCACCCTGTTTGAAGACGCCGACTGACTCTGCCGGCCAGCGGGTCGGCAGAGTCAGCGACCTGCGTCAGCTCAGTTGCGGCGCATCGGGATCACGTCCCGACTTGCTGCTGGGATGGTGGGTCGCGCGGCCTCGGGAGTGGCCAGTAGGGCGACGATGGTGACGGGCTTGTCGCAGTGCGGGCAGTTCCGGACGGCCGTGGGCGCGAGTGGTGTCGGGTCTGGCGACGCTGGCTTCATCGGTTCGCCCTCAGCGACGTCGGCGGCTTCGTCGCGTTCGCGGCGTCGGCTACGAGCGGCCTCTGCTTTGCAGCGGGGGGTGCAGTAGGTGTGCCGGGCTGCAGCATTGCGGTTGACCTGGAATGACGTCCAGCAGATGGGGCACTCCCGGAATTCAACCTGCACGTCCAGTCACTCCTTTGCGGAGGTTGTCGGCGTGGGACTGGTGTGATCGGAGCCGGTAGGAGGGTCCGTCGATGCCGACGACGGCGGCGCGGTGAAGGAGCCGGTCGAGCATCGCGGCGGCAACGGTCGCGTCGCCGAAAGCGCCTGCCCAGTCAACTGGGGCTGGCACTTGTTCCGTGAGAGACGTCGGCCCTGCGACCTGCCTGTTTCAGGGGTCTGGGCGTCTCTTTGATTGTCTAGCTGACAGCGATGTTTTGTAGGCGCTACCTTCATTCGTCAGGTGCGAGGAAGGTGTGTCGGATGGTGGAGTCGCGTCTGCGGGTGATCGAGGGCCGGACCGTGCCTGAGATACCCGTCGCCTGGGATCCGTGGGAGTTCCAGGCCCTGTGCGTGGAGGCATTCGTGGCCTCCTGGCGGGCCCGGGGATTCAGTCCGGTGACGGTCGACAACGACATCGGCCTGCTGGAGCGGACGTTGAAGGCGCTGGGGCGGCCAGCGTGGGATGTCACGCCCGAGGACATTGATCGCGTGGTCGGCGGCCTGGCGGTGGAGGGGCGGGCTCCGTCCACACGCCGTGGATACGTCCAGATCTTCAGGGGGTTCCACCGGTTCCTGCAGGCCCGCAAGGCCGTCGAGATCGAGGCCGCGTTCGGGGTTCGACTGGTCTGTCCGGTAGACGAGTTCAACGCCTCGCGGCATGTCGGCGACGACTCCCCGGCTCTGCTGCCGCCGCCGACCCCCGAGCGGGTCGAGGAGTTCTTCGACTTTCTGAAGGCCCGGATCGCAACCGCCCGCAAGTACGCGCCCGCGGCCCGCGACTACGCGCTGTTCCGGACGCTGTATCACGCCGGCCTGCGCTCGGAGGAGGCCGCGCTCCTGGACCGCCCGGACGTGCACTTCGGTCGCGGACCGTTTGGCAAGCTGCACGTGCGTTTCGGCAAGGGCGCCCACACCTCCGGGCCCCGGCCGCGCTGGGTGCCCATGCTCGACCATCTGGACCTGGTCCTGCGCTGGTTCCTCGACGACGTCCGCGGCAAGTTCCCCAGCTCGCTCGCGCTGTTCGCCGACGAGTCGGGCGGCCACCTGCACCAGGGCACCGTCCGCAACCGCCTGCGCTATCTGATGGAGTTGGAGGGCCGTCCGGCCGCGGACCGGTTCAGCCCCCATGCACTGCGGAGGGCCTGCGCGACCCACAACTACGAGCGCGGAGTGGATCTGGTGGCCATCCAGCAGCTACTCGGTCACTGGACAGTCAGTTCGACCATGAGATACGTCCGGCCCTCGGCCACGTTCATCGAGGACGCCTATCGACGCGCCGTGACCAGCACGCTCGGCGAGCTCACCGGAGAGGAACCCACGCCGTGAACATCAAGTGGAAGCTGCGGATGGCCGCCGCCCAGCGCGAGGTCTGGACCGGAGCCCAACTGCGGCGGCTCCTGGCCGAGAAAGCCGGCCTGGAACTGTCCTCCGCTTCGGTGTCGGCCCTGTTCACCAAGGAACCCTCGCAGGTGAAGATGTCCACGCTCGCAGCGTTGTGCACCGCGCTGGAGTGCACCCCCAACGACCTGATCGAGGTCGACACCACCCCCGCCGAACGCCCTGCGGCTCCTCCTCGACCGGCAGCCGATCTGCCCCGGGTCGCCTCGGCCCGGGGCCGGTCGATGCCGCCGATCTGAGCGAAGGAGGTGCGGGCGAGACATGGGCAAGAGGCAGCGGGACTGCGTCGGTTGCGGGGCGCCGGTCGGGTTCATCGACCGGCAGCACTGCTGCCGCTGCACGGCCCGGATGAAGGACGAAGCCGCCCGTGCGTCCTGCCCTGCCTGCGAAAGGTCACGCGTCCTGCAGGCCGACACCGGACGGTGCATCACCTGCTCGCGGACCTGCGCGGGCTGCGGACGCCCGGTTCGCTCGCCGACCGCCAGCCACTGCGGGATCTGCCGACGCGAAGCCGACCGGCAGGCCGCGAAGCAGGTCTGCCCGCGCTGCCAGCGGCCCGGCTTCCTGCAGGCCGGCACCGGATGGTGCGGCCACTGCTCGCGCCAGCGGCAGAGCAAGCAGCCACCGCGGCAGTGCGCCGACTGCGGTCAGGTGCGGCGCCACGCCGGACTCGGGCTCTGTTCGGCCTGCTGGCAGAAGCACCCCGACCGCCCCTTTGTTGCCGCCGAGAATCTGGCCGCACGCCTCGCCGAGCCCGTGTCCTGGCTGGGTGACTTCGCCGGCCATCTCGCCGACCGGCACTGCGCGAGTCGCGTCTGCACCATGATCAGCACCCTGGGAAGGCTCCTGGACGACGAACAGCCCAACCACCCACAGGCCCTGCTGGACCGCGCCCGCCGCCCCGGCCGCTCGATGGGCTCCCTCGCCCGCGCACTCGAAGACTTCTTCACCCAGCGCGGCCTCGCCCTTCCCACCGACCAAGCGCAACGGCTCGCCGCCGGACGCCGCCGAGGCCGCATCGACGCCACCCCACCCGCGCTTCGACCGCAGGTCCAGGAGTTCGCCGAGTCCATGTTGCGAGCACGCGAGCGCGCCCTGAAGGCCGGCACCCTGCCTCGCACCGACAGCACCATCGAGGCGGCCCTGGCGATCGTCCGCGACCTCGCCCTCTTCCTGACCGGCACGCGCAGCAAGCAGGACTGGGCCCTGACCGATGTCCACGACGTCGAGGCTTTCCTGGCGACCATGCCCAAGGCCCGCCAACGCCGACTGACCGTGCTGCGGCAGTACTTCCGCTTCGCCCGCTCCCGCAAGGTCGTGCTCATCGATCCCACCCGGGAGGTGAAGGCCAAGGGCCCGTCCGGGTTCAGCGGCACCACCCTCGCCGTCGACCAACAGCGACAGCTGTTCCGCCGCTGGACCACCGGCACCGACGCGCACCCTCACGAGGCACTGCTCGGAATCCTGGCAATCCTCCACGCGGCCTCCAGCAGGGAGGTCCGGCTCCTGCGCGTAGACGACCTCAACCCTGCCAACCGCACCATCCGCCTGGGCAAACGACCGCACCCGGTGCCCATGGACCCGGCCAGCTGGACGTCACTCCAGCGCTGCCTGGCCCACCGCGCAGACCAGCGCACCGACAACCCCCACGTGATCGTCACCCGGATCAGTAAGACCGGCCGGGCATCGGCCTCGACCGCCTACGTCAGTCACCTCCTGGACCCCTGCGGCATCCCACCCCGAACCCTGCGAAGCACCCGACTCGCCGACCTGGTCAACACCCTCGACCCCAAGCTCGTCGCTGCTGCCCTCGGCATGGAGCCCGAAGGCGTCATGATCTACCTCGCCGATCACGTCGACGCCGGTCGGCTCCCGACTGGCACAAACTCCGGTGCCGGATAGCCAGCGGACGTCTACCCTCCGCTGGGAGCCCCGGGCCAGCAACACCACCAGACGAAGCGAGCAATCATGGCTGATCAGACGAACGCCCAGGGACTGTATGCATGGGGACGTTCCCGGTTCGAGAGCCAACCCGCCCCCGTGACCTGGGCCGGCAACGTACTTCGAGCCGCGAACCGAAACCTCGGGGACTTCCCAGAAGTCGACAACGCTCTGTTCCTGGCCGAGACCGAAGAGCAGTGGCCGCAGGCCCGCGAAGTCTTCGACCGACTGCGGCGACGGAGCCTGGATCAAAACGCCCCGCTGAACGAGGAGCAGGCCCTGCTATTCACCCTCGCTGAGTTGGTTGCCAAGGTGGCCCACAACGCTGCCGGTATACGTCCCCCGTTCGACCATGACTCGGGATGGCGCATCGGACTCATCGCCTCCCGCCTCATCTCAGTCACGGACGCCCCCCAGCTTCAAGCTGAGCTCACAACCGCTCTTGGTGGACAGCCAAAGGCCGTCTGACACGTCGAGACGCGGCAGAACCCGTGCTGTTCAGGCACCGCCTCGCACAGGTTCGCCGGAACATGTGCGCTTTGGCGATACCGACATTGGTCGTGAGGATCGTGCTCGACTTCAGATACCTCTGGTTGATCACCTGGAAGAGGGCTGAAGCGCCGTCGCCCGGCAGCGGGAGGTATCCCAGTTCGTCGATCACGAGGAGGCGGGGTCCGGCAAAGAACCTCATGATGCTTGACCAGCGGCCTTCGAGTGCGGCTTTGTGGCACTTGGCGGCGAGTTCGGCTGCGGTGGTGAAGTAGACGCGGTGGCCGGCATCGACTGCGGAGCGGGCGAGTGCGACGGCCAGCATGGTCTTGCCGACGCCGGGCGGTCCGACGAGCAGGACGTTCGAGGCGTTGTCGAGGAACCTCAAGGTGGCCAGGTCGCGGATGAGTTTCTCGTCGACGCCGGGCTGGGCGGCGAAGTCAAAGTCGTTCAAGGTCCACGGTTCTGGCAGGCAGGCGAACCGCAGCCGGGAGGAGAGTTTGCGGGCTTCAGTCGCCTCGACCTCGATCTCGAGGAGTTTCTCCAGGGCGGTGGTGAGGGTCATTCGCTCGGCTCGGGCCTGGTCCAGGACGCGGGGAAGGGCTTCGGCGGCGTCGTTGAGTTTCAGATAGGACAGGTGGCCTCGTAGCTGTTGGTAGCGGCGGGCCTCGCTCATCGGCATGGGGTCACTCACTCTCGCGCTCCTGGTCTTCGTGGGTGGGGGCCTGCCGGAGCCGGTCGGCGACGGCGGCGTAGTGGGACAGGTCGATCACGACCCGGTTCGCGACGTCCGATTCAGGTCGGCCGCGAAGCTTCTCGGCTTCCGCCTGGGCTGCGGCCGATGGAGGCCGGCGGACCTTGGTGCGACAGGGCGCCTTGTCGGAGAACGAGGCGAGGACGGCTCGTTCGAGGGCGACGACGTGTCCGGCGTCCCGAATGGTCTGCCCGGCTCCGTCCGGTGCCCGGCGATGGTGGGCGATGACCGCGCGGCCAGCGGTGACCACATGCAGATCGTCCTCGCCGAGCCGGATCCGGACCGTGACGTGGGCGCCGGTCAGCCCGGGTGGGACCGAGTACTGGTTGCCGGCGAAGGAAACCAGTCCTTGCGGGCTGACGACGCGCGTCTGTTCCAACTCGGCGGGGAACGGTCGGGTCGGCAGGTCCAGCAGCGGCTCGGCCTCAGCGAGCGCGGCAACCGTGGTCGAAGCTCCGTCGAGCTTGCGTTTACGACTGTCCATCTGCACGGCCAGCTTGTCGATGCCGTTCTGGCCTGCCTCGATGCTGATGCCGTCCGGGACCGTTCGCCACCAGCGTTGGGCCGCTGAGTGATTGGCCTTCTCGACGACACCCTTGCGGTTGCCCCGTCGCGGCGGACAGATGTCGACGCCGACTCCGTAGTACTTCGCGACGGCGGCGAATGTCGGCAGAACCCGTCCGGTCGGCGGGTGGCAGACGGTGGCCATCCGGTCGAACCGCCACCTTCGGGCGGTTCCGCCCAGGCGCCGCAGCACGGCGTCGATGGACTGCACCAGGTGCGGGAAAGTCTCCGCCTCCGCAAGCACGGCCCGCCATCGGCCCGAGTGAGCCAGGGCACCGACGAGGAGATGCGCGTTGGCACCGACGCCCCACTCCGCGGGCGGATCCGGAAGTTCAACCCAGTCGAACTGGATCTCCTCGCCCGGAGGATGCGCGATGATCGCGACGTCGCGACCGCTCGAAGCCCGGCACGGTTCGCAGTGCGGTCGTGCCTTGTATCTCCGCAAGGCACGGGTGAAGGTGGAGTAGCCGCCCAAATAGCCCAGTTCCACCACTTCGTCGAAGAGCGTCGATGCCCACAAGTGCGGGTCATCGCTCAGCCGTTGGCGGCAGTACTCCACGAAGGGCATGAACGCGTCCGGCGACTGGCGGCGATATCCGGAGACTCGCTCGCCGTTCAGATAAGCGCGGATCGTCTTGCGGTCGTGCCCCAGGTGCCGGGCGATCGCCGAGATCGACCAGCCCTGGCGACGCAGTGCGTGAGCATCCACGTCTTCCTCCCAAGTGAGCATCCAGGGCCCTTCAACAGGCCGAACTCCGTGCTCACGCAGGCTCTCCACGACACGCCGACACCATCTCGACACGCCGGGAGGATCACGCAAAGGGTGGGGAGATCACCTGAGCAGGTTTGGCCACTTGAAGAGCGGCACCTGAGGAGATTCAAAGAGCGCCATCAGTACTTCAACTGGAAGATCCGCACCCTCGACCCGTGAGTGACCTTAATGTCGATACCGTCATCCCCGCCGCGCCCGTTCACCACCTCCACGCGAGCGGACGCGTCGAACATCCGGTGCACCAGCGCCTCGACTATCCGGTCGAACCCCGGCTGCCCGACCCGGTCCCACTCCACCGCCACAACCGACCCCCTGCCCTCGCAGCCACCCCAGGCGATGATCCCACCCGGCACTGACACTCCCCGCCGGCGCTACGCCTCGCACCCCTGCCGGGCCGAACTGCTCAGGCCAGGCGGCACCGCCGTACCACCGGGCCGGGTGAAGCACCGGTTCACAGCGTGGGCTTCTGGTGCCGGGTGAGGAGTTCGGTGAAGAACTTCTCCAGGAGCTGCCTGCCGCCTGGGGCAGAGAGCTCGTATCCGCCAGAACCGTAGATCTCGTATCTGGCGAGCCTGAGCCGACGGTCCTCGGCGACCATCTCCACATACAACCGCGGTACCGCGGTCCAGGTGGCCTTGCCGTGCTCGTCGGGCGGGTTCTTCCGCCCGTAGTGTTGGACTCCGTCGACTCGATCACGATCCGCGAGCGGTCCGGGGCCAGGCACATTGGCTGCTATCGGCTGTTCGGTGACGGCAATTTATGACTGCGTAATCGACCTGGTGGTAGAACGAGCCGGGGTGCTCCGCAACGGCGTCGATCCAGCTCTGGGTCACCGCTTCGGGGTCCTCACATGAGTCGAGTTCTTCATCCGATAGGACGCGAGGCGCCTGAAGCTGCTGCTGAGCTTAGATGTCTGGGGAGTTGCAGGTTGACGGCGGCGGATAGCGCGCGAGCCAGTCAGAAGCGAGCGAAGATCCTGCTTCTGCTGCTGCCTGGTTGAGGCGGTATGCGTCGGCCCACCGCCCCTTCGACATCCGGAGGTGTGCGAGTGCGTGTAGAGCACCGCTGTTGCCAGCCCTTGACGCATCCTGGGCAAGGCGCTCGGCAAGCTTCTCGTCTCCATTCCCTTCACTTCTGTGCGACAGCCATTCCAAAGCTGCAGGGTGCGATACGTCAGCAGCAGCTTGATAGAAGACCTGAGCGCCGGCGTGGTCGCGACGATCGGCCTGCTCTTTGGCCGCTACGACAAGCTGGTCAGCAAAGCCGCATTCCGCCAGGGTTCTGCACAGGTTGCCTGCCTGGGATACGGCACCTGCCGCAGCGTGATGTCGCGCAAGTGCCAGGAGCGGGCCGTGGCTGTAGTGCTTCAGCAAGGCCTGTTTTGATACCTGTGCCGCCTCCGCATGCCTGCCGCGCCTCGCTGCTCGCAGGGTGACCCACTCAGCAGCGAACGCGTCACCTCGCTCCGCAGCCCAGTAGTACTGGCGCTCAGCTTCCTCGTCGAGCCCCGCAGTCACTAGATGGTGGGCAAGGCGGCGACTACCGCGCAGGTCGCCGCTTGCCGAGCGGGCGAGCTGGCTGACTTCCTCGTACTCACGGCGCCGTCCAGCAGAAGCGAGGGCAGCGGCCAGTTCACCCAGCAGGAAGCTATGGTTCGGACAGTGCGCCTCGATCAGATGCCGCGCCCGTGCGTAGTCTGCGGCGGCGATCAGCTGGCGGATGAACCAGTGAAGCGGGCCGGAGTAGCCCGTCGCGTCAGCCCGAATGTACAGAGGCTCGCAGCCGAGTGCTTTGTGCTTATGGGCGGCGCGTGCCATCGCGCGGACGTCACTTTCCGTGGGTGCGTACTTGGCTGCTGCTGTCCACAAAGAAGCAGGGGGGACTACCTTCTCCCGAAGGTCCCGACTGCGGTCATGCAGGTAGTCAGCCAATAGGTACAGAGGTTCAGCAGAGCCAGTCCCTCCCGCGCGGGGCCGGTAGCGCTGCAGGGGCCCGGGCAGATGACGATGCTGTGAGAGGGCGGTATGCGAGTTTTTGCCTTGCATCTGACTCTGCTACGGGATTGGCGTGCAGACCAGGGCTGTTAACGAGCGCCGGTTGCACGGCG
>NZ_JBIVTZ010000009.1:0-374941 GCF_044756945.1 Streptomyces sp. NPDC091387
CGACATCTCGAAGCGTGGAGAACGGCCGTCTCGGCCGTCCCGCGAAGAACTCCAGATCAGCAGGTCGAGTGAAGCCCGAGGTTAAAGATCAAGCTCAGATACCCGTACAGCACCACACCGCAAACAGCCCGGAACTGCCGGCCGAGAAACCCGGCAGGCACACCCACCCCACAGGCCTCCACACGAAAACCCTCCCCCTCACCATTCGTCTCCCCGCACCGGCCCACACCCCCGGATACCTGAGCATCCGGCCGAGGCCGGACACCCCAAACACCCAAGAACACACACCAACCCACCAAACCCGGACCCGGACCCGCACACCCGGTGCGCCTCATGGACGGTCGCGACGCCGCCCGCGCAGCCGCACCGCTGCCCGCAGGACTCAGCACAGCTCCCGGACACGGACCAGGTTGCCCGCGGGATCACGCAAGGCACAGCCGCGGACACCGTAGGGCTGCCCGGCCGGTTCCTGAACGGCCTCACTGTCACCGGCCTGCACCTCCTACAACGTGGCGCCGAGGCCCGCGGTGGCCGGCAGGATCCACCCCCAGGCACCCTTGGCCATCATCCCGGTGACACTACGGCGCTCATCCCGCATGACACCCGGATCGGCGGCAGACAGTGCCCGAAAGACCGACGTACCGGGCTGACCGGCCGGACCGGCCGTGATCCGGCATCCTGCCCTGTCCGACATCGCTGCGGACCTCGAAGCCAAGGACGTCACGGCACAAGGCCAACGACGCGTCCGGGCTGTCATGCGGCAGAGCCGTCATGTAAATGGTGACGTCCATGGAAAACACGCTGGACACGGCCGCGTGAACGGTGCGTCTCGATTCCTCCTCGGTCCGGACACCTCCCGGCGTTCACCGGCATACCCCGGGAACACACCCGACGCCCCGTCAGCCGCCCCGGGAAACAGCCCGGGCCCAGCGCCGGCCCCTCCAAACCGGCACACCGGCCCTCCCCCGGCCCCACGCCACGGCCAGCACCCCCGATGACGGTCCCGGGCGATCCTCAAGCGGGGCCGGAGCGCTCCTCCAGGCAAGTGGCGGACCGTGACCCTGACCCAGAGGGAGAAAAAAATGGGCGATACCGGCACCACGCCCACGTTCCGGGTGGAACGCGGGCGGGCCACCGACGCGGAACTGGCCGCGGTCACCGCCGTGCTGTGCTCACTGCTCGCGGCACGCGACGAGAAGAACAGCGACGTACGGCCACCCCCGGCCCCCCGGTGGGAACCGGAACGGGCCCGCACTGTCTACCACTCCCCGTACAGCTGGCGATAGCAGCCGGCCCCTCCACCCCGCTGAATCACGCGCGCGCCACACCCCACCAGCACACACCGCACCAGCGGCACTCCGTACGGCGGGACTCCGACCGGACAGCACCCGGAGAGCGAAAGGGACGTGTCGTGACAGCAGTGAACAACCCATCTCAGGCCTCCGCGGAGACAGCCGACGCCCACCCGCGAACGGCCCAACCGCATACAGCCCGTGCACAGACAGCCCGTGACACCAGCGAGGAACTCGCCAACGCCCACGCACGGACCGCCGAACTGCACACGGTCCACGCACAAGCCATCGGCGGCCCCAGCGAAAAAGCCACCGACACGCAGCACGCCAAGGGCAGCCACACCACCATCACCGCCAGCCAACCACAAACACACACGGCACCCTGAACATCGAAGCCTCCGAAAAAGCCGCACGATTCATCCAGATGTGCGACTGGCATGTTGTTACCTCTCCGGAAGTTGCTCCGTCATAGGAGTGACAGGCGAAAACCCCACAACGCAACCCGATGAAGGAGCGCACTTCCACATGGAAAACCGACTCAAGAACAAGAACACGAAAAACGCCGACGTATGGACCGCAGTCCAGCACCTCCACAAGGCAATCGCCGCCGGAGGCGTCGACCCGAAACTGCTAGCCCTGGTCCACCTCCGCGCCAGCCAGATCAACAGCTGCTCGCCATGCATCTACGCCGGCGTCACCCAAGCGAAGAAAGCCGGTGAAACCGACGAGCGGCTCCACAACGTCGCAGCCTGGCGCGAAGCCCCCTTCTACACCGACGCAGAACGCGCAGCACTGGCACTCACCGAGGGAGCCACCCGACTGCAAGACGGCGCAGAAGGCGTCACCGACAAAATCTGGGAAGACGCCAACACCCACTTCACCGAGGAACAGATCAACGCAATCAACCTAGAGATCGCACTGACCAACTTCTTCAATCGGCTCAACCGCACCACCAAAGAACCAGCCGGCCAAACCTGGAACTGAAACCAGCATGGCCCGTACCCGCCAACGGGCCTTGACCCAAGGCCGGGTAGTTAACGTTTCCGCAGGTCACGCAAGCCAGTTGAAGGATCTTTGACGCAGAGCAACGGAGCTCGTTGGGACAGGCAGTCGTCCAAGACAGCTTGTACTCGAGGAGCTCCGTTGCCGTTTCATCAGGTCCTGCCGGCCCCGGTGATGGCCATCACCCGTCCGGTCACCGTGGCCGCGGGCCGGTTCACGCCCGGGCATCTGGGCGAGCTGACGGCCGTCGTGCCGTTCGAGCTGGTCGACGCGGTCCTGGCGGAGACCCGCTCTGTGCAGAGACGACTGCGTGATCTTCCTTCGCGGGCCGGGATCTACACGGTGCGTCGTACTTGATCACTCGGAGTGGTAACTGCTGTACGTGCGGGCGGCCTTCGGCTGAGCATGTGATCCGACCAAGGAACACACCAGCTCAGCACGAAGGCCGTGGGGATGAGACTGTCGCATCATGCTGTCCGACAAGATCTGTTTGCGGGACTGTCCCGCTTCCGGGGTGAGTTCTACTCCTGTCTGAAGAAGCGTGCGGACGCGCTGTTCGAACTCCCGGACGCGTGTTGTGCGCGGACGGCCCGGTCCGGTCGCTCGTGGAACTGTCGCTGGTCAGTGAGCCTTTTCAGTGTGGCCACCGATCGGGTGACGGGGCTGTAGGCGTGGGCGGTGCCGCGACGCACAAGGCTCCCGTGCCGTTGAGGGAGCAGTCGTCACCCGCGAGGGTGACCGCCGCTGCAAGCTCTCACCGCACCAACGGGCTGTCGTCGCAATTGAGTACCTGCACCGTCACGACACTCTCACCCCGCATCGCCGTCGCCCCCAGGATGGCTGCGGCCAGTATGGGACAGCCTCTTGCGGGAGAAGCGCGCCGCACCTGTGTACCGATCTGGTGCCGATGCCCCAGATCGCAGGGGTGATGCGGGTGTGCACACGGGATGATCACCTTGTTCTGTACACCTGTTTGGCTTCTGAGTGCACTTCGGGGGACCTCTTGTACCGCTTCACCCGCCGCACTGGCAGTGCTCTGACTGCCGTCGCGCTGATTACCGGCATGGCATCCGCCTGTTCTGACTCGCCTCCGGCGTCCAAGGCTTCGCAGCCCGAGAGGGCGGCGAGTTCCACCGTGGCTCCCGTAGTGCAGCCGCCCTCCCGGTCCGGCAGGGAGCAGCTGAACGAGGAGGCCCGCGACTTGCTCAGCATGGCGGAGCGCCTGGAGTCGGACGAGAAGGGGTTGGTCTCGGCGGGAACCCTCGCAGTGCCCGGGCAGAACCTGGACGAGAGCATCGAGTCCGGCACGGCCCTGCGGGTGGAGGTGGCGTGTGCAGGGGAGGGCTCGGTCACCTTCACGGTCTCCTCAGGCGCCGCCAGGACAGCTGAGCGCGTCGACTGCACGCAGCCGATGACGAAAGGGTTCGACTTCACTACGGCCGGGCCGAGTCTCGCGATCCAGGCGGACTCACCCGAGGAAGACGGGGTAGGCACCGCCTACATGGTGAGCCGCGTTTCCTGAATCGATCCGGCTGACGGCCCTGGTCTCGGATTCGGAGCACGTCCCGCAATTCGCGAGGCGGTTGTCCTGACCTGCTTGGTGAGTACCAGACTTGAGTACTGGTACTCACACCGTGCCGTGGTTCCGCCGGGAGCATGTGGATCACAAGATCCTTTGGGGGAATCGATGAACTCTCGCACTCTGCTGCGTCTGACCTTTGCCAATACTGCTTCCGCCGTCTACCTGGGCCTCGTCGGGGTGTCCGTCGTGTTCGAAGGGGTGGCCGCACTGGTCTCCGATCCCGGCATCGTCGGGATCTGGCCGTTCCTTCTCACCGCCCCGTGCTCCCTGCTGGCAGCGGGGGCAGTCGGTGCGATCGGAGGCATACACGCATCCGTCTGGTTCTTGGTCGGCGGGGTTGTCGTCAGCGCGTTGGTACAGTCGTTCGTTCTTGGAGCGCTCGTGGAGACCCTGCGCGGCCGCCGACGAGGGGCCACGCGGCCGAGTCGAGTCTGAACGGTCGGGTGACGGCGGTGAGGCCGCAACGCACGAGGCACCCGTGCCGTTGAGGGAGGTGTTCGAAGTCTCAACTCATCAGTGCTGGTGCCTCGTTGGTTCCCTATCCTGCCGCACTCGACCTGCCTCATGCGCTGGTCGAGTGGGTCACGATGCTCATCGTCACCCGCGAGGGTGAACGCCGCTGCAAACTCCCGCCGCACCAACGCGCGCTCGTCGCTCTGGTGTACCTGCGCAAGCACGACACCCTGGCCCAGATCGCCGCGGCCTTCGGCCTATCGGTCGGCACCGCCCACGCCTACACCACCGTGGTCATCGAGCTCCCGGCCGACCGGTCCCCGGGCCTGCTGAAGGTCCTGCGTGAGACCGACCCGGCGTACGTGCTGCTCGACGGGACGCTCGCCGAGTGCGACCGCGTGGGCGACGGCCAGGCCGACTACTCGCACAAGCACCGCCGCCACGGCGTGAACGTGCAGGTCGTGACATGCCCTGCCGGCCAGATCCTGTGGATCTCACCGGCCCTGCCCGGCCGGTGTCACGACCTGACCGCGGCCCGCACCCACCGGATCATCCGGATCTGCGAACGCCAGGGCGTCCCCATCCTGGCCGACCGCGCCTACACGGGCGCCGGCCCCTGGGTCACCACCGGACGCAGACGCCCACCCAACGGCCAGCTGACCCCGACAGAACGGACGGTCAACCGGGCACTGGCCGCGTCCCGAGCTCCCGCCGAACGCCGTATGGCACGACTCAAGTCCTGGCGAATCTTCCGAAGATCGCGATGCAGCCCGAACCGCATGACGTCAATCGCCAAAGCCGTCCTCACCCTGGAGAGGCAACGCTGAAAACGCTCAGTGAACACCGTCGCGGCCACGGCGGGCTCTACGACGCCCTGTCCGCAGGCCGGGTCGATGTGGCCCGGCCGCGACGGGCCCTGGCCGGGGTGCCTCTGCCGCGGGCGGCGGACGGCCGGCTGGTCCTGGCCGCCGACCTAGGCCAGGGCCCGGTTAAGGGGCGCCGAGGGGACCGGTCAGGGGCTGGCCTGGCTGTCTCCCGCGCCCTGCGGCAGTACCCCGCCCGCACGCCCCCGTTCCGCCTCGGCGACCAGTTCGCGGACCCGGGCCGCCGGAACGGGCACCCCGGGAGTGCTCAGGAACCAGGGGAAGTAGTCGGCAGGGGTGAGAGCGGCGGGCGGTTCGCCGAGGTACGGCTTGGTGTACACGGGCGTGCCCGGTTCGCTGCGCCAGCTCTCGGCCAGCGTGCCCGTGTCCACGGTGTCGTAGCCGAGGGAGTCCAAGAGCTGTGCCGCTTCCTGTTTCGCCGTCTCGTCGTCGCCCGCGACGGGCAGGGCGCTGCGGTCCGGCGCTCCGGTGGGGCGAGCGAGGGTGAACAACTGGTTGGAGCCGATGCTGTTGAACGCCTTCACCAGACGCGAGCCCGCGAGGTGGCGTTGCACGAGGCTGCTGGAGGTGAGCTCGCTTGAGTCCAGCTCCGCCAGGCGGCCGTCGCGCTGCGGGTAGTAGTTCATCGTGTCCAGGACCGTCTTGCCGCGCAGCGCCGCGACGGGCAGCCGGTCGTAGGCCTTGAGCGGGATGGTGACGACGACGAGGTCACCGGCACGGGCGGCCTCGTCCGGGGTCGCCGCACGAGCCCCCTCGCCCAGCGAGGTCACCAGGTCAGCCAGTGTGTCGGGCCCGCGGGAATTACTGAGGACGACATTCATTCCGGCCGCCACAGCAAGGCGTGCCAGGGAGGTTCCGATCAGTCCGCTGCCGATGAGGCCGAGCGTTCGAGGCACTGCGATTTCTCCTTCTGCGGTGGGAGGCGGCCGCGAGCCGGCGCAGCCCTGCGGGCGCCTCTCGGCGCTGGAGGACGGGGGGACACCTCGGTGTGTCACCGCACATGAGGGGACGTGAGCACGGCTGCGCCCGGCGGCCGACAGGCTCCGGCTGATAATCCGGAGGCCGCATCCGTTTTCTATCACGAAAAAACGGAGGTAGCATCCTTTTCATGTTCGGAGTGCTGCTCATCACCCGCCCCACCCCGCAGGAACAGCCGTGAGCGCCTCGCAGCCGGTGGCGCGCAAACCCCGGGCGGATGTCGTTCGCAACCGGGCCCGCGTCCTCGACACAGCGCTACGGCACTTCACCGAGCATGGCGTCGGCACCTCACTGGAGGCCATCGCCAAGGACGCTGGCGTCGGGCCCGCCACGCTCTACCGGCACTTCCCGACCCGGGAAGCACTGCTGGCCGCTGCCCTCGACGTGCACGGCGAGGCACTCCTGGAACAGTTGCCGTCCCTGAAAGACGCGGCCAATGCCGACCAGGCCCTGCGCCGCTGGATGCGGGCCCTGGAGGACTACCTCAGCACCTTCAGCGGCCTGCCCGAACCCGTCCTCACGGCACTCGCCTCCTACGACTCTCCCCTCGCCGCCAACTGCGAGAAGCTGGTCGCGATCACGGACGACTTCGTCGACGCCGCTCAGCGGCACGGCACAGCCCGTCCCACCGTACGCGGCAGGGACCTCTTCCTGGCCACCCTCCTCCTCGCCTGGACCCGCAACGCCCCGATCGGGGACGACGCCCTCCCCACCCTGCGCAACCTCCTCGAAACCGGGTACAGCACTCGCTGACCGGACGGGATCCTCAGCGGCCCGGCATGCCTCCCCACCTCAACTCGGCCCGCCACCACCATGATCTTCCTCGGCATGATCGCCGGAGGGCCTGGCACACAGCCCGCGCGCAGAGCACGTCAGGGCCTCCGTAGCGGTCGTGAAGCACTGCCTTCATCATGTAGTCGTTCATCGTTCCGCCCGGGTCGGGGCAACTGGCCGACGTGCTGTTCGAGTACGAGATCACCGACCTGAGCCTGGGGTTCTACAGCGAGTATCACGCCACCGCGGAGCTGGTGGAATGGCTCCTCACCGATGTGCGCGACCGTGTCACCGACTCCCGTCTCGACGATCCGGACTTCATTCACCACCTCCAGCAGCTGATCAGCGCTCCAGCTGACGTCTCAACCGACGCGGTTCACAAGGACGACTGCTGAGCTCTTGGTGTTGTGGTCGGCTATGCGGTGAGTGTGAGTCCGGTGCCGGTGAGGCAGCGGTTGGGGCCCGCTCCCCTGCCCTGATCGGGCTGCGTGGTGTGGTGCCGCTGCTGGCGGACGGGGTCGGCCGTCCTTGGCCGGCTGCTTCGGCTGCGGTCCGTCCGCGACGACGTGGCCCCGGGCTTCGGCGGCCAGGGTGAAGGCGGCCAGCCGGGCGAGGTTCTTCGGCGTGTGCACCCACGTCGCGGGATCGGTCGTACGGCCCCCAAGTACTCCTCGGGTATCGCGGCCTGCTGATGGACGTGGACGGCGGCGGCCCACTGCGCCGGAGTGAGCGTCGGTGGCCGATGTGTCGCGGCCTGGGCTTCGTCCTGCGCGGCGGGTGCGATGCGGGCAGTGCGGATCGCGTTCTGCAAGGCGAGGCCGGCGACCCGGGCCCGCTCGTACCGGCTCGACTCCGGCTTCCCGTCGGCGCCGACGATCCACCACCGGTCAGGCTCGACGAAGTCGGCGGTGTACTGACCCGGTCCGGCGCCGGGGCCCGACGGCCCTTCTGCGGCACGGGGACCTGACGGGAGTGCCGCGAGAGGGTCGCGTGGGCGATGTAGTCGTCCAGGCCGCGCGTGAACCCACGGCCGCGCAGGGTCTCCATGAGGTACCGGCGCGCTGCAACCAGGACGTGGCGGCGAGCGAAGGATTCGCGCACCTCGCCAGTGTGTAAAGCGTCCCGTCCGCCACCCCATGGTGGTAGAGGCGGCGGGTGTCCACGGCGCCCCACACCGGCTCCCCGTCGTCGTCCAGGCGCTGCACACAATTCAGGACCAGGCAGTGGTCGCGCAGGAGCGGGGCCCCGTCCCGGTTGTCGAAGTGCCTAAACGCCGCGACCACGAGGGCCGGCGTCTTCGCGCGCCCGAGGACCACCAGCTCTCCGCGACCTCATCCTCCAGCCAGCGCAATGCCCTGGCGCTGGCCGGCTCGTGCGCCCGCTCGATGACCCGGCGCGTCCCGTCGTCTTCCAGCGCCCACCACACGATCAGGGATGCCTGCGGCCGGAAGGTGAAAGTCGAGAGCGAGCAGCGGTGCCTGCTTGCGCGCCGGCGCGCTCCGCGAGGCCAAACGCAACCAGACGCGGGTCGCCGACCGCCTGGCAGGCCGCGTCCAACTGCAGCAGGCGAGCGCTGCTTGCCCATGGCGTCTTCGACGAGGTTCGGTGAGGCGTCACGTGGAATTCTGACCGTCGTTGGCGGAGACCGTGCTGCCGGTGCCGGGCGATGGCCTTCCGGCCCGGGTCGTCGGCGTGGTTCCGCCCTTCCCGTTGTCTCCTTCGCCACCGGTTCCGCTTTCCAGGATGGAGACGATGGAGAAGAGCGAGAAGCAGACGCCGCCGAGGCCGACCAGGACCCGGGCTGCGACCAGCACTGCGGGATCAGCCGCTTCGAAGAGGAATGACGCGAGGAACAGACAGAGCAGAGCGGTACCGACCGGAATCAGTGGAACCCGGTTCGCCAGGGGGGCCTTCCGCCGCCAGACGAGCGCAAGGAGCAGCACCTTGCTGAGGATGCTCCAGCAGATGAGTCCCAGTCCGATGAGTACGTACCCGGCGGACAGCTGGGCGGGCCGGCTGTGCGCGGCGATAACGATCAGGCCCCAGATGATGCCGATGGCTCCCAGGACAGCGGCTGATCCGGGCCAGAGGATGCGTTCCTGCGCGGTGTAGGTGTTCTGAATCTGCCGCAGGATGCTGGCGACCAGTCCGATGAGACAGGTGCAGACGAGTGCCAGGCCGATCATCACGTGCCCGGCGGTGAACCGTCCCGCCGCGACTCCGCCGCCCCCGCCTGCCAACAGGGTGAAGGCCCACGCCCAGGTGGCCAGGGCCGCGAGGATCGGAAGCGTCAGCAGGATCAGCACGGTGGGCGGACCGAAAGGTGCCGGCGAGCGCGGTGGTGAACCCTCCGGCAGCGCCGAGTTCTCGGCGATCAGGACGAATCGGGTAGAGGCTGTGGCCACACACGAGACACACAAGCAAATCATGCCTACACCGAAGATCACATGTCCGGCAATGAAATCAGGCGGTGTCGGGTTCCCGATCAGCAGGCTGAGCCCGTAGCCCACGGTAGTACCGGCGACCGCGAAGCCGAACGCCGGGTAGAGCAGGTGGTCCAGTCTGGTGTAGCGGCCGATGAGCTGCCTGATGATCGTTGCCGCCGTGGCGAAGAGGCAGAGACAGATGGCCGCCAGGAAGATGAGTACCAGGCCGGCGACGCGCGCACTCGGCCCGGAGGCATGCGTCAATACATAGGCGCCCAATCCAGCTGATACGGCACCCATGAGCACAGGTATTGCCCGGAACAGAACGCTGATTCCGTGGTTCACCAGGCCTCCTCATGGTGGTGTTTCAACCATCGTCACGCCGGGACCGTGCAGCCGCGACCGGAGGACCGCCGGACTCGTCTGTGAACCCGGCGGCGCCGCGTACCGGAGGCCGCGGTCCCCCGCCGCCGTCCGGGAACGGGGTGTCCTTCACCCGGCCGTCCACCGACTGCCGAATCGGCTGCGCTGCCGGGGGCTGCACGGTAGAGCTGCACTGCCTGATCGACTGACAGTGATGGTTCCGAAGCTCCGGCCAGGGCCGGGGCCACCATTGCGGGAGGCCGGGGTGGGCAGCAGTGTGGGCGGTGCTTCGGTGTCCAGCCGCGCGCTCCCCGACGAAGTCACTCAGTTACTGCGGGGTGAATCGCGCCGCGAGCAGATCGTCGAGCGCAGGGCCCAGCACCGGCAGGACGAGCTCGTCGGGTGCGGGCCGGCCGGTGGACAGCGCGGTGTAGAGAGCCCACAGGCGTCGGTGGACAGCGAGGTAACTCATGGCGTCGGCGAAGGCCCGGGGAAGCGTCATGACCACCCGGCTGTGACCGGGGCGGCCCGGCTCGCGGAGCACAGTGATACGGAGCAAGGGGCCCTGCTCCCAGCTTGGGTTCCAGTGGTCGTCGCAACGCCCCAGCTGAGGGGGTGCGATGGACTTCGAGATCCGGAAGGACCGGAAGCCGCAGGGACGGAAGAAGCTGACCCGTGAGCGGGCGGCATACTTCCAGCTCATGCAGCAGGGCTACAGCAGCAAGGAAGCCTGCCGGATCGCCGGCATCGACGTGCGGACCGGCAAGAAGTGGCGCAATGGCCGCCTCGTGCGGGGCGAGCAGACGCTCCATCATGTTCCCTCCCCTGAATGCACCGACCGCAACACCATCGCCCGCCACGCCAGCAGCGGAGTCGGCTTCATTCGGTGTTCATCCGGACGAATGAACACCGACTCCCCGGCCTCTCGGAGTGGGGGCGTGCTGGCTGTCGACGCCAACAGCACGTCAACCCGAAAGCGCACGGAAGCCGTAAAGCCCGTAGTGGCCACAGCCCGCAAGAGAAGTCGGGGACGAACTGCGTGCGACCTGCATGAAAGTTCATGGTTTCCGAGAAGATTCCGCCCCGCTGGAGACCACCATGCTCATAGCGATTCCCAAGGGCGGCCCGCCAGAAATTCAACGTCATGATGCGGCCGACGACGTCGAGACAGCCCACAGTCCCGCTGCATTCCCTGTGTCCCTATACACGCCTCGGCTCCACTCCGAATCCGCGGCGGGCCCGCGGCCTGCGGAAGGGCCATCAAGCCAGGCGTTCCGGACGATCGGCTGCGGCGGTCTCAGATCCGGTGGTGCAGTGTCTCCAGCCGCAGATCCTTGGCCGGGCCGCGTACCGTCCACACCACCCGCCAGCAGTCCGGGGCGAGCACACTGAACTCGCCCCGATAGACGTCCTCGGCGCACGGATGGTCGGCAACGTAGCGTCCGTCACGCAGGTCCAGGGAGTGGAACGGGCGGCCGTCGGCGAACCGTACGAACGCTGCCCCGC
Organism: Streptomyces sp. NPDC091387; assembly: GCF_044756945.1. Lineage (NCBI taxonomy): Bacteria > Bacillati > Actinomycetota > Actinomycetes > Kitasatosporales > Streptomycetaceae > Streptomyces > Streptomyces sp. NPDC091387. Next base: position 11,261 of record NZ_JBIVTZ010000009.1, read on the forward strand.
CACCGGCTGGCTCGAAGAGATGCTCGCGGGAGGCCTGCCGGGTCTCCCCACCCCAGGTGAACTCTCCCCGCTCCACATGCCGCAGTTCGACGCCGGGCTCCTCGCGTGTGAAGTCGGCCGTACCTCGGAAAGTGCCGCACCGGTCCTGGGCCAGGTCGTACACGGTCCGCTCGACTCGCCATCGTCCAGCGAGATAGCCGAGAGTGTCCGCCACGAACCGACGTCCACCGGGCGGAATCGCTCCCCCGCCCGCCATCGTGTCCTGTGGTGCCACCGTCTCGTCCCTCCGCCTTGTCCGTCCGCCCTCCTCCATGCTAGTGCCGCATCAGGCAGCGTCCGTCTCTTCGGACGTTGCCTGATAGCCGGCCGGACGCCCGCATCCGGCCGTACAAACAGAACTGTGGCGGGCCCTTACTCCCGTAGGGTGCTTGGGTGTTCAATCGGCTTGAGGTCAGTGCGCGGCCGGCCGGGCCCCCGATGGGCTGCCCAGTTGTCTTGCCGGGTCGATGGCGAGGATGTGGTGGCAGCGGTGGTCGGAGAGGGAGGCCGCGGCCCGTTTGCCGAGGAGGCGCTGCCTGCCGATGGCCTGAGTCCCCTCTGGGCAACCGGCGAGGAACGACGTGTAGTGCTGGGTGAGCCCGAGTGCACGGGCGGATGCTGTGGCTACCTGTCCGTGGTCGTACAGCGCCATGGCGAAATCGTGGAGTGGTCAGACTGGCAAGTGCCCGTTGGGGAGTCGCGCCCTCCGACTTTTCACTTCGACGCCGATCAATACGACGCCGAACTGTCCCGCGCGATGACAATGCCTCCCTCGTGGAAATCCGCCGCGTGAGTGCTTCCCTACGCGGCGCACCGGGCCAGAATGATCACGTTGCTGGACGTGTACAGGGTCGTGAGACCAATAGCGACGAGGGTCGCGGATCATCCGCAGGGCACCGGGTCGGTGGTGACCTGGCGGCGGGCCCAGGTGGTGGTGTCGTGGCTTATGACTGGGGCTTCGAGCAGCAAGGTCAGCACTACATCCATCGCAGCTTCGTGTTGCTCGACGACGGGATTCAGATCAATCAGCCGGTCCTCTTCCCTCCTGAGCAGCAAGGCTGGTGGTACTGCGACCTGGTGGCTGTGGTCCAGGACAGCGAGCTGCTGCGGGTCGACGACCTGTGGATCGACGTCATCGTCGGGCCGCCCGACCACCCCTACCGTCTCCTCGACCTGAATGAATACGGCAGGGCCATGGCCGACGGTCAAGTGAGCCCTGCTGCGGCCGCGGACGGCTTGATCCGCGCCCAACGCTTCCTGGACCGGCGGTTGAACCGCCGGCACGAAGCGGAGCGCAGCCGGCCGGACTTCCCACCCGCCGAGGTCAAGGCCATGTTGTCCGTCGACCTTCCTCGCGACTGGACGCTTATGGAGAGCTGAGTGCGGTCCGAGCAGGGAGAATCGGCACCGCACTCAGGCCTTCCGCGCCCTCACCCGCCGCCGCGTCAACCGCCTCCGGGCTCTCTTGTGCGACGGGCGGCAACGCTACGAGCTCGCGCCGCCCTTCAGCCCTTGCGGCCGGGTCAACCACATCAGGTGCCCTCGACGTTCGGGCCGTGAAAGGTTCAAGCTCCCCAGGTATCAGGCGAGTTGCTTGAGGAGTTCGGTGGCGAGCAGGCGGGACGAGGCAGGGTTCTGGCCGGTGACGACGTTACGGTCGACCTCGACGTGCGGCGCCCACGGCTCGCCCACCTCGACCTTCAGACCGGCCTCGGTAAGCCGGTCCTGCAGCAGCCACCTCGCCGTCTCGGCGTTACCGGCCAACTGCTCCTCCGTGTTGGTGAAGGCGGTGATCCGGTAGCCGGCGTAGGCGTTGGTGCCGTCTTCCTTGAGTGCGGCCAGCAGCGCGGCCGGACCGTGACACACCACACCCACCGGCAGGCCGGCCTCCAACGCCTCGGTGAGGACGCGACCGGAGTCGGCGTCGACCGCCAGGTCCTCCATCGGGCCTTGGCCGCCGGGAACGTACACCGCGTCGAAGTCCCCCGCCCGCACGTCGGAGAGGGCCAGCGGGCTGCGCAACTCCGCAGCGCCTTCCACCACGGCACGGACCGCGGCAGCGTTCGCTTCGCCGCCGTTGGCCCGAGCGCTGAGACTGGACGGGTCCGCCGGCGGAACCACGGCGCCGGGAGTGGCCACGGTGATCTCGTGGCCCGCGGCCTTGAACGCCTGGTACGGGGTGACCGCCTCGTCGGCCCAGAAGCCGGTGCGGACCTTGCCGCCGTCGGCCAGCGTCCGCTGGTCAGCGCCGGTCATCACAAAAAGGATCTTCGCCATGTGCTCTCCTGGAGGGTTCCGGCCTGCGTGGTCGCCGCCCCGCAAAGGCGCCTTCGCCGGGCGCCACCAGGGCGACACCCACGACGTTAGACCCGCACGCCACAGCAGTGCCAATAGAGCTACCGGTGGAGATACCGATCCCGGCCATCGGAGATCCGATGCGGACCATGGGTGCGACGACAGCGGGGGACGGACGGGCAACCGTTCGAGCACATGCCGTGGGCATTCGCCGAGACCGTGCGTCGAGTTCAGCCGCGTCGGAGTGGTCCGGCGGTCGCCACCGCCACCAACGCCCCGCACCGGCGATCGGTCCAGTCCCGTACCAGGAGCGTGTCGTCGCCGGCCTTGAGGCGTGCCTCGTGGCGGACCCACAGCCGCAGCAGCGCCGAACACGGGTCGGCGTGGTCTGCGGCCGCCCGGACCTCGGCCTCCGGGAGGAGCCGGGCCAGTACTGGTACCGGGCCGGGACGGCGGTCCATGGGTTCGACGTCGACGCCGATCGGCCCCGGCCCCACGGCGGCCGCCACCCTGCCGTCGGCGTGGCTGTAGGAGAGGCCGACGCCGGGATGCGTACGCAACGACGGCCGGCCATGTCCGAGTCCGCCGCACTCCGGGCAGTGCTGCTCCAGTGCCGTGTCGTTCGGGGCCCGCCCTGTGAAGCGCGCGGCGCACAGCCTCACCAGCAGGCGGGCCGCCACCACGTCGTCGCGGCGGCTCGGCACCCGGATCCTGGCCAGTCGCCGCAGCTCCCACGGCAGGAGCAGGCTCTCGTCCAGGTCCGGGTGGTCCAGAACCTCCCCGGTCGCCGCGACCGTCACCAGAGCCGGCTGGCGTGCGGGCTGTGGCGCGGGCGCGGTGTCAGTCACGGTCGGGCGCTCACCCTGCGGCCGCGACGGAGGGGGTCAGGAAGCGCTCCCGTACGCGGTCGAGCGTACGGAAGTCGTCGATGGTGACTTCCTGGAGATCGATGCTGCTGCCCGAGATCTCCTCCAGGAGGTCGATGAACTCCAGGAAGTCCATCGAGTCGATGAGGCGTGCCTCGATCAGGTCCTCGTCCGGGGCGATCTCCTCGTCGAGTCCGGGGTTCTTCTCGTACAGCCATGCGATGACACGTTCCATGGGGCGCGGTCGCTCCTTGCTCTTCGCGGATTTCCTGATTCCTGTGGCCGTTCGAAGCCCAGGCTCCGGGGGTTCAGATGCCGGCGGCGCTCAGTCTTTCGAGCGCCTGCTCGGGGCTGCCGTGGGCCAGAATCATGGCGTGGACCCAGCGTTCGACGCCGAAGGCGACGCACGCGCTGTACACCGGTCCGTGGGAGCCCGCGCGGATGTCCAGCCGCTCGCCGAAGAAGTTGCGGTGCCGGTTGACGGATGCGATGGCCGTCCCGTCAGGAGCGCTGAACTCGTGCTTCACCGGGTCGAGCGCCATCAGGCGGGCCCGGGAGCCACCCTTGTCGTAGAACGGGTCGTCGGCGGCGGCGCGGGTCAGTTCGAGGCCGAGGAGCGCTGCGGTCTCCTGTACGAACTCCGCTCCCTGCTCAAGGTGTTCGACCGCGCCGTCCTTGGTGCCGAGGTAGAGGACTTCGCGCATGTGGAAGCCCCAGAGCCGGCGCAGGGCGTCGTAGTGGGTCTCGTTGCGGAAGCAGCGGCCGGTGGCGGAGAGGCGCAGCCCCTCGTCCCCGACATCGCTCCCTTCCAGGGAGAGCAGCAGTCCGTAACAGGTCGCCGATGGCAGCAGGTAGCCGGTGGGCCGCAGGGGGAGGCCGGAGGGCGGGCCGCCGTCGGCGAGGACGTCCAGCGCTTCCGGAGTGAAGGCCCCTGCGGAAACTCCGAGTTGAGGGAAGTTGCGGAAGTAGTCGAGCTTGGTCAGCCCGTCGGCGGGCAGCAGCGGCGGGCCCACCACCTCAGGGGCGCCGAGGCGTCCGGCGAGGCGGGTGAGGAGTGTGTCCAGGCCGCGTAACAGGGCCGTGTGCACCGGGTCCAGCGGGATCAGGCCGGGCCCCGGGCTCTTGAGACCGCCGTCCGGCAGGACCGTGATGCCGGTTGTGCTCATGAAAGAAGTGCTCCTCTGGGGTGGTCGAACAGGCAGGGGCCGGAGCCGCGCAGTGGGACCTTAGGCCAGCATCCGACGACTTGTCTAGACCAAAGGTGCTGACTCAACTTGGCTCGGCATGAGGGCATTTCGGGATGCGGCCGTGCGCCTTTGTGACATCCGTCGCGACACTCGGCATCCACTTGACAGCAGAGCAGGTCTGGACCAATTCTGCTCAGCGACGTGGACGCTCATCTCCGCCCGCAGCAGCCATCCGTACACGCCGCCTCACGCCATCGCTCCGCCGAGGGCCGCCCCGTGCTGCCGTCGTCCGTGCCCTCGGCCGGGGCCGCACTCCGCCGCGCCCCCATGTGGCATCCACCGAAGTTCCGCTGGAAGGGACCCCATGACGCCCCCCGTTACCCACCGTCGACGCCCCCGTTTACACCGGGCGGCGACGGACGCTCCGTACTTCAGCGCGGACGGTGAGGCCTACCTCGCGCAGAGCACCCTGCGCGAGCTGAAGAAGACGCAACCCCTGCGGGTGCTGTCCGAGGAGGACTTCGCGCACTGGCAGACGTACGGGTACGTCATCGTGCGCGAGGCCGTCCCGGCGGAGGCGGCACGCCAACTGTTGGACTTCACCTGGAAGTTCCAGGGGCTCGACCCCGACCGCCCCGACAGCTGGTACGAGGACCGGCCCTTCCGCTCCGAGCTCGACCAGCAACTGCACGTCTACGGCTTCGTCGAGGCGTACCACCACCAACTGCTGTGGGACAACCGCCAGGCGCAGCGCGTGTACGACGCGTTCGCCGACGTGTGGGACTGCGAAGAGCTGTGGGTGACGCTGGACCGGCTGAACCTCAATCCGCCCAACGTCCGCAACCGCGACCGTGCTCTGATCGAACCCACGGACCGCGGCTTCGACATCGAGCTGCACTGGGACATCGACACCACGCTCGGCGTCCCGCCGCAGCGCGTGCAGGGCATCATCGCGCTCAACGACACCAGCCCGGAGACGGGCGGATTCCAGTGCTGCCCGGAGCTGTTCAGGCAGTTCGACGAGTGGAGGATCCGCCAGGGCCCCGGCCGCGATCCGCTGCGCCCGTCCATCGACCGCACCGAACTGCCCGTCGTACGGCCTGATTTGCACCCGGGCGACCTGCTGATCTGGAACGGCCTCCTCGCGCACGGCGTGGCGCGCAACATCTCCCCGGACGGGGTGCGGGCGGTCCAGTACCTGTCGATGATGCCCGCCCTGGAGGAGCACTCCCGGCTGCGGCAGTCGAGGGTCGAGTCCTGGCGGCACCTGCGCACGCCGCGCTGGAACCGCACGCTCGTCGGCGATCCCGTACTGCACGAGTCCAAGCGGTACCCCACCGCCGCGCTCACCCCGCTGGGCAGCCGCCTTCTCGGGCTGGCCTCGTGGCAGGACGCCCGGGACGACGGCGCCGCGGTGGGCAGCGCCACGAACCCGGCGGACGGCGAGCGGGGCGGAGCGTCCTCGTGCGTCGTGTCTGTCTGACCCTTCCCACCGACCGTGCCTGCGAGGCGACGATCGCCGCCGTCGCGGAGGAGGCGGCGCACGGCGCCCGTGAGTTCGGGGCAGAAGTCCATCTGCTGATCCTCGACTCCGCCGACGCCCCGGTGCGCGCCGCTCATCGCGAGGGGGTCGAGGCGCTGGCCCCCGCGCCCGGTGTGATCGTCCACCACATGGACGAGGATGCCCAACGAGCCCTGCTGCGGGCGGTGATCAGCCGCTCCGGAGTCGCCCGGCCGGAGCGGGTGCTCGACCTGCTGCTCCCGCAGGGCGTCTCCTACGGCGCCTGCACCAACCGCGCGTTCCTGATCGCGGAGGCCCTGGGCTGCGCGTCCACCCACCGTAGGGATTCCGACAGCCGCTACCAGACGGCAGACGGCGCCCCCGTCTTCCCCCTCCACCACGAGCTGCGGTCGCTGGGCCTCCCCGCGTCCGAAGCGGCCGGCCTGGTGACCCGGCGGCGGCTGGACCCTGCGTACGCCCACCGGCGTGTGTCCCTGGTCGGCGGGTCGTTCGTCGGCGAGATGTCCGTGGACGTCGAGGAGATCCGCCGGCTCGACCCTGCCGTGTACCACGAGGTCATCGGCCTCTCGATACCCTCGGGACAGCCCGAGATCTGGCGACGCAGTCTCGTCGAGAGCTCGTTCCGGGGCGCCGGGACCACCCCGTTCACCGACGACCTGACCACACTGACGCTCGTCGCCGCGACGCGGGTGGACATGTGCAACATCGCCTTCGACCGCGAGGTGTACGGCCGGGTGCCGCTGCCGCCCGCCCTCGACACGATCGGCAGCGACTACTTCCTCATCCATGTGGTGCAGGACGCCGGGCTGCCCGGCGTCCTGCACAACCGGCACATCGTCAACTACCACACCGGAGAACGGCGTTCGGAGAGCGGATTCCTCGCCTACCAGTTGCGGCTGGCGAAGTTCATCCTGTCCACGCCGTACCTGGACGCCGTGTACACCCGGATGCGAGCAGCCGGAAGCACCCTGCTCGACGACGCCGGGCACGTCCGCGCCCCGGCAGTCGCCCGCTACGTCCGGGAGGCCGCAGCGCTGGATCCGGCGGAGAACTCCGGGCGCCTGGACGTGCTGGAGCGCTGCTACCGCTCGCTGGGCGGCCGCTACACCGGCGCCGCAGACCTGTTCGCCGCCCGTCGCAGCAGCCTCCTCGACCACGCACGCACGGACATGGACGACTTCGCGCTGCTGATCGACGCATGGGAGCCCCTGACCCGCACCGCGCGCCGCACCGGGCTGACCGCGGCCTCGCCGGCTCCGTCCCTCTGAACCGCCCCAGGGCGCGAAAGGCATCACATGAACAACCCACCGGGCACCGCTCCCACGACGCGCCGGACTCCTCGGACGGTACGCCGGTGACGGCGGTCGCTCCCTCCGTGCGGCCGTTGGGCACCCGCACCCGCACCCTCACCGTCGTCTACGCGGACGGTGCGAGGGGCCGCGGGCCGCTCACCATGGGCCAGGCGAACATGATCCGCTGCATCCTGCGGGACGAGCCGGAGCAGATCAACATCCACGACGTGTGGCCCGTGCCCCCGGAGACCGCTCTCGACGCGGTGACCGACGCGCTGCGCCTCCTGGCCCTACGCCACGACGCTCTGCGCACGACGTTCCCCCGCTCCCCCGGCCCCGCACACCGGGAGCAGCGGGTTGCTGCCGAGGGGTCGTTCGAGATCACCGTCCTCGACCACACCGACCTCTCCGTCGAACCTGCGCGGTACGCCGAGCAGGTGGCCCAGGCCGCCCGCTCCGAGCGGTTCCGCCTCGACCGCGACTTCCCGCTGCGGATCACGGTCCTCCTCGTCGGCGGCGCACCGCGCTTCGTCGCCCTGGCGGCCAGTCACGCGGCGACCGACGGCAGCGCCCTCGCCGTCCTGCGCGAGGAGTGGCTGGCGCTGCTGGCCGGCGAATCCCTGCCTCCCGTCACCGCGTTCACGCCACTGGACCTCGCCGCCGAGGAGGCCGCACCGGCCGGGAGACGGAAGTCCGCGGCGTCCCTGAAGTACTGGGAGCGGGTCCTGCGCACCGGACCCCAGGCGATGTTCGCCGAACCGGGCGCGGTGGGCTCAGAAAATGTGCAGCGCCGGCTGACGCTCCGCTCACTCAGGGGCGGCCGGGCGCTGGCCCGGACCGCGGAGCGTACCGGCGCCTTGCCGTCCACCGTGCTGCTGTCGGCGTGGTGCGTGCTCGTCGCCCACCGGGCGGGCCAGACCTCGTGCGTGGCCGCCGTGCCGACGTCGAACCGGTTCACCACCCGTCTCGCCCGGTCGGTCGCCCCCGTATCCCAGGACGCCCTGCTCTTCCTCGACGTCCAGGTGCCTTCGTTCGACGCGCTGCTCCGCAAGGCGTGGGGCGCGGGCCTGAACGCCTACCGGCACAGCCAGTTCGATGCCGTGGCCCTGTGGGAGATGATCGGGTCCGTCACGTCCGAGCGCGGCAGCCACTTCGCACGCGATGTCGTGTTCAACGACATCAGCTCTCTGCCCACGACGTTCGCGCCCGTCGTGGCACGGGAGACCGAGGCGCCGGACCTGGAACTGGAACTGGGCCCGGAGCAGGTACTGCCGACCCGCCTCCTCAGCTTCGTCCACACCACCACGCCGCTGCTCCACCTCAGTCTGTGGACGGACGCGCAGCTCTTCCCGGGCACGGCTGCCGAGGGCTTCCTGACCGGTCTCGTCAAGCTCCTGGAGGCATCCGCCGAAGCGGACATACCGCTTGACACCCTCACCGAGGTGACGGGCGTGCGGCCTCCCACCCGTCCCGCCGGCTGGCAGCAGGTGGACGGCTGCTGGGTCTCACCGGCGGATGTGGCGGACGGCCTGGCGGCGGCGCTGGGCGGGCTGCCTGTGCACGTGACCACGGGGTCCGTGGACGGCCAGGACCCGGACTCCCGGACCCTCACGGCGTTCATCGCGTCCGGCGACGTCTCGCTGACACCCGGCCGGGTCCACGCGGCACTGATGGAGACCCTCTCCGGCAACCCCGGACGGCTGGCCCCGCACCGGTACGTGATCGTCCAGGACCCGCCGGCCCGGACCGACCTCACCTCTGCGTGGCTCAGCCGGAACATTCTCATGGAAGGGACCGGCCGCGACCGGACGATGTGACATGACCAGAGACGACTCCACCGAACAGCCACGACCTGACGCCCTCCCCAGCCCGTGGAGTTCCCACCGCTTCCGGCTGTTCTTCACCGCCCGCAGCACCTCGCTGCTGGCCGACGGCATGCTGATGGTCTCCCTCACCACCGCCGTGCTCGGAGCGGGTTACGGCGCCGGCGGCGTGGGCTACGCGCTCGCCGCGTGGATGACCCCGATCGCCCTGCTGGTCCTGTTCGGCGGCGTGCTCGCCGACAGGTTCACCCCGCAGGTGATGATGGTCGGCGCCGACGCCGTACGCATGCTGGCCATGCTCGCCCTGGCCGCGCTGCTGGTCACCACCGACATACGGCTCTGGCAGATCATGGCGCTGATGGCTCTGAGCGGCGCGGCGACCGCCATGTTCCAGCCGGGGCTGGCGAGCATGATCCCCCAGGTCGCCGAGGACATCCAGCGCGCCAACGCGCTGCTGCGGATCTCCGAGGCGATCAGCACACTGATCGGCCCCGGTCTCGCCGGACTGCTCGTCGCCTACTGGGACGTGGCGGGCTCCTACCTCGCCATCGCGGCCGCGTACGCCCTCAGCGCGCTGGGCCTCATTCCCCTGCGCAAGCTCAGCACGGCCCGGGACGAGGGGAACGACCCGATCTGGCAGCGCCTGGCCACCGGATGGCAGGAGTTCCGTTCCCGTTCCTGGCTGTGGGGGGTCATCGCCGTATGGGCGGTCTACGGCCTGTTCGTCTTCGGCCCGTCCCTGCCCCTGGGCGCAGCGCTCCTGACCGAGCAGCACGGAGCCGGCGGCTTCGGCTGGATCGCGTCCGCCGACGGCGCCGGCACCATCGTCGGCGGCCTGCTCGGCATGCGGGTCCGGCCGCGGCGGCCGTTGGTCGCGGGGGCCTGCGCGATGTTCTTCTTCTCGCTCAACCCGCTGGCTCCCGCGCTGGGCTGGTCCTTCCCGGTAGCGGCGGTCACCGGGATGATCGCGGGCTGCGGTTTCGCCTTCTGGGGGGTGATGTGGGCGACCAGTGTGCAGTCCCACATCCCGCTGGCCGTCCTCAGCCGGGTCTCCGCGTACGACGTAGCCGGATCGATCATGGTCATTCCGCTGGGCCGGGCCCTGTCCGGTCCGGCGGCGGAGTTGGCCGGCGCCGACCGCGTCCTGCTCTTCTCGTCAGGCACGGGTCTCGTCTGCATCGCCGTGATGCTCTCCATCCCGGCGATACGGGGCCTGGGCCGCGCGCCGGTGGCGCCGGCCGAGTCCCCCGTGCCCGAGATGCGGAACGTGGAGACGCTCACCGCACCCGCGCCGGTGACGCCCGGCACCGCGGACGCCGCTCCCTCCGTGCAGGACGACGGTGCGACGCCGTCCGCATCGGGCCGTGACGGGGTGCCGGTCTCCTGAGGACGCCGTGATGGCCCGCCGCTCGTCCTCGGGTCCCCGCGCCCGACGCAGCCGAGTTGCGTCCCGCGCACGTGCGGGTCATCATCGACGCCGACACCGGGCTCGGCCCTCCCGCAGGGGCTTGACCTCCGCTCCCTGCGGATCCGCACCCCCGCGCCGCAGTTCAGTCACCGATCGGCCGAACGGAATGGGCAGCATGAGCTCTGAGGGCGACGGTCACGACGCGCAACTCGCGGCGCCCGAGGTCAGCGTCGAATCCGACGGGCGGCTGACGGTGCCCGCCGATCACGTCACCGCGCTCCTGCGGTCCATCGCCCGTACCTGGCAGGCGAGCACCGGTGACGGCATGCCCGTACTGGTCATGGAGGAGGACGCGGACGTCAGCCTCGAACCCGTCACCGTCCGCGCTCTCGCCCATGCCCTGGACAACATCGCGAACCAACTCGACGTCCAGTACATCCACATCGCCACCCGCACGTCACACACCGAATGAGAGAAGCCGCCGGGGCCGGCCGGGCACCCGCGGGCTGACCCCGGCCGTGCCGTCCTCGGGTCTGCTCGACCGGGCTTCATCAGCCGTTCGGACCCGCCCCGGCTGCGCGGCGAGCGGCTTGCGTCGAGGTTGGGCGTATGGCGGCGCAGCGATCGGACGGTGGTCTCGGCGGTCGTTCGCCGGACGGCTTCCGCGGCATCAGAGACATGGTGAGCGGGCGGTCGGCACTCCTGGTCATCGGGGTGCTGGTGTTGCAGACAGCCTTTGTCCTGTCGTGCGTCGGCGCCTTCCGCGATCCCACCGCGCACCGCGTTCCACTGGCTGTCACGGCCCCCACGACAGAGATCGCCGACAACGCGTTCTACCGGCTCGCGCTGCTCCACTGTGAGCCGGTGGATCCGCGCCGGGTGGCCGACGAGGCCGCCGCCCGGGAACAGATCCGGGATCGTGAGGTGGACGGCGCTCTTCTTCTCTCCCCACGCGGCGGCGCCGATCTGCTGCTGGTCGCCGGCGGGGCGGGCCCGTCGCTCGCCGAGGAACTCGCCGCGCGTGTCGCCACTGCCGAAGAGCGGTACGGGCGCACGGTGCGTGTCCAGGACGTGGTTCCGTTCGCACCGGGCGACGCACGCTCCGTCTCCTCCTTCTCGCTCGTCGTGGGCTGGTGCGGAGGAGGCATGCTGTGCGGCTGGGCACTGTCGTTCGGAGGCGGTGGCCGTCAGGGCGGAGCACGCCGCACGCCCGCCGCGATGGGCGTGCTGGTGCTGTACTCGGTGGTTGCGGGACTGCTCGGCGCGCTGGTCGCCAGGCCTCTTCTGCACGCGGTACCGGGAAGCTTCTGGGCGCTGTGGGGAATCGGGTCCTTGCTGGTTCTGGCGGTCGGAGCGCTCACCCTCGCTCTGCACGAGCTGATCGGAGTGCCGGCTGTCGCTGTCGCTCTGGTCGTCCTGGTCGTGGTCGTCCTCGGCATGCCGAGCGCGGGCGGGGTGTACGCCACCGAGCTGCTGCCCGCGTTCTGGCGCACGATCGGCCCGGCACTGCCGCCGGGCGCGGGCCTGGACGCCGCACGCTCGGTCGCCTACTTCGGTGGCAACGGCGCCGGCGGACCGCTGTGGACGCTGGCGGCCTGGGCTGCCGGTGGCGTGGCCGCGGCACTGCTGTGCCGCATTCCGGCGCTGCGGGCCGGCGCTCCGTCAGGGCGGGTCCGTCGCGCTTCCTGACGTCGGGTCGCCGGCGCGGTGCCAAGCATGAGTGAGCGCTCACCCACGCTCACACTCCAGGTGAGTAAGCGCTCACCACGCTTCGTCCGTCCACTGGTCGAGGAGCGCTTCACCGTCGAGGCTGCCGGCGGGTACCCCGGTGCCGAGGGACTGCTCGGCCCAGATGACCTTGCCACGTGCCGTGTAGCGGGTGCCCCAGCGGTGTGCGAGCCGGGCGATGATGAACAGGCCGCGCCCGCCCTCGTCGGTGACGGCGGCCCGGCGTACGTGCGGGGCGGTGCTGCCGGCGTCGGCGACTTCGCAGATCAGGATGTCGTCGTCGTACAGCAGACGGAGCCGGATCGGCGGCGACCCGTAGCGGATCGCGTTGGTGACCAGTTCGCTGACGATGAGTTCCGCCGAGTACGCGGCGTCCTGCAGACCCCACTCGTTCACCACACGCGCGGCTTCCGCGCGGATTCCGGAGACGGCGGTCGGGTCGTCGGGCACGTCCCAGTCGGCGACGCGGCCGGGGTCCAGGAGGCGGGTGCGGGCGATGAGCAGGGCCACGTCGTCGGTGGGCCGGTCGGGCAGCAGCGCGTCGAGGACCGATTGGCAGGTGGCCTCCGGACCGAGGCCGCCCGAGCGTTCCAGCGTGGTGCGCAGGAGCTCCATTCCGGCGTCGATGTCGCGGTCGCGCCGCTCGACCAGCCCATCGGTGAACAGGATCAGCGTGCTCCCTTCGGGCAGTACGAGATCGGCGGTCTCCACCGGCAGCCCTTCGTTGACCCCGAGCGGCGGGGACCCGGGGATCTCCGGATAGGTGACGGTGCCGTCGGGGAGCACCAGCGCCGGTCCGGGGTGGCCGGCCCTGGCCACGGTGCAGTGCCCGGTGACCGGGTCGTAGGTGGCGTAGAGGCAGGTGGCGCCGGAGACCTCGACGTCGCGGTCCCCTTCCGTGTCGAGGCGGCCGACGAGGTCGTCGAGGTGGGCGAGGAGTTCGTCGGGTGAGAGGTCGAGGGCGGAGAAGTTGTGCACGGCGGTGCGCAACCGGCCCATGGTGGCCGCGGCGTGCAGGCCGTGGCCGACGACATCGCCGACCACCAGGGCGACCCTGGCTCCGGAGAGCGGGATCACGTCGTACCAGTCGCCGCCCACGCCCGGCTGGGCCGGGAGGTAGCGATGGGCCACCTCCAGGGCGGAGTGCGTGGGCAGGACGCGAGGCAGCAGACTGCGCTGAAGGGTTACCGCCATGGCGTGCTCGCGGGTGAAACGGCGCGCGTTGTCGATGGCCACGCCAGCTCGGGCCGCGAGTTCCTCGGCGACGGACAGGTCCCCGGGCTCGAAGGGGCTCTTGTCCTTGCGCCAGAAGTTGACGCAGCCCAGCACCGCACCGCGTGCCTGGAGGGGGGCGGAGACCAGGGAGTGAATGCCGTGGTCCAGGACCTCTCGGGCCCGTGGCGGGTCGTGGGCCAGCCATCCCTCGGAGGCCGAGAGGTCGGCCGTGAGGACGGCCCGGCCGCCGGTCGCGGCGAGCGCCGCGGGACTGCCGGGAGGGAAGTGCAGCGTCTCCCCCACCGGGCAGAGAGGGTGATCGCTGTGGATACCCGCCATTGCCGTGCGGCGCATGCCGGCGGCGGATGCTCCGGGCTCCTCGCCGTGCAGTACGGGATCCAGCAGTTCCACGGTGGCGAAGTCCGCGAACCGGGGCACCACCACGGCCGCCAGTTCCTCGGCCGTGCGCACCACGTCGAGCGTCGTGCCGATCTGCGTCCCGGCGTCGAAGAGCAGTTGCAGCCGTGACCGTGCCACTTCGGCCCGGCCCGCCAGCTCACGCAGCTCGGTGGTGTCGCGCAGGGTGACCACGCTCCCCCGGTGGACTCCTCCGCCTTCGACGGTACGGAGGTTGACGGCGAGCAGCCGGTCTCCCGCGGAGTGGACCTCGTCGCTGGCCGGTCTGCCCGAGGCCAGCAGTTCGGTGGTGTCCGGAGTCAGGCCCAGGCCGGTCACCTCGCGCTGCTCGGCGTCGCGCGGCAGGTCGAGCAGGCGTCGCGCCTCGTCGTTGGCCAGTGTGAGCACGCCTCGGTCGTCGATGATGAGCACACCCTCCCGTACCGAGTGCAGGACCGCGTCGTGGTGCTCGTACATGCGCGTCATCTCGGCGGGCCCCAGCCCACGGGTCTGGCGGCGCAACCGCTTGCTCACGACCGCCGACCCGGCCGCGGCGAGCAGGAGTACCGCACCCGCGACGCCGAGAAGGGCCGGCATCTGGTGGGAGACCATCTCGTTCACGCTCTTGACGTAGATGCCCACCGAGATCAGTCCGACGACCCGGCCCTTGTCGTCGAAGACGGCGACCGTCGTGTCGACGGCTCGCCCCAGGGCGCTGTCGAACGTCTCCTGGAAGGGCTTGCCCGTGAGCGCGGGGCCGAAGTTGCCGGTGACGTGGCCGCCGATACGGCTCGGGTCGGGGTGGGACCAGCGGATGCCGTTCGGGTCGAACGCGACGACGTAGCCGACGCCGGCGTTCTTGCGCATCTTCTCCGAACTGGGCTGCAGCACCCGGGTAGGGTTCGCCGACTGCATCGCAGCGGCGGTGCCGGGTGCGTCCCGGAAGGCCACTGCCACGGCAAGCGACTTGTCCCGCGCCTCGCCCGTGGCACGGTGCCGCGCCTGGACCACGAGCACCAGCAGAGTGGCGACGACGAGCACGAACGCCACCACCAACTGCAGCAGGAACACCTGTCCCGCGACAGTCCGCGGAACCAGGCCGGGCAACCGGCGGGGAGGCCGGACTCGCGACCGCTGCGGGGACTCGTGCTCGTCGACCATCCGCCCAGCATCACCGAGAGCGCTCCCCCGGAGCCGCTGACCGCGCCGGTGCGTGGCCTCCGCCTCACACGACGGAGCCACACGGCACGCGGGCGTATCCGCGACGGGACCGAGGCCGGGCCGGACGGGAACCGGAGGGTGGAGCGGACGCCGGTGTCCCCCGTCAGCCGCCGCCCAGGGCGCAGTGCCCGCCCCCGCCCAACAGCTGCTCCACCTCCAGGTGGGCGGCATCCACGATCACGCGGACGCACTGCGCCGCGGCTTCCGGGCGTCCTTCGGCGACGGCCTCGGCAACCTCCAGGTGACGCCGTACCGCGTCCGCGTCCACATGGTCGGGCATCAGCGGCAGGTCGCGGCGGGCGACGAGCAACTCCTCCGTGACCTCGGACAGCTGGGCGAACATGCCGTTGCCCGAGGCGTTCAGGAGCGCCCGGTGAAAGGCCAGGTCGGCCGCTATGAAGCCCTGGATGTCATCCCGCGCGACACCCGCCATCGCCTGGGCGAGCGCGACGAGTGACGTCCGGGCATCGGCGGAAGCGCCCATCGCGGCGAGTGCCGCGGCGGATGGTTCCACGGCGGCGCGCAGCTCGGCCAGTTCGCGGAGCTGGGCGCTTCGGGAGGGGGAGGCCAGGCGCCACCGGATGACCTGTGGGTCGTACAGGTTCCACTCGTTCATCGGCCGCACGGTGATTCCCACGCGAGGCCGGCTGGTCACCACCCGCTTCGACTCCAGGACGCGGACGGCCTCACGGGCCACGGTACGGGAGACCCCGTACCTGTCCTGTACGTCCTCGAGCCGCAGTACCTCACCGGCGCGGATCTCCTCAGCGGCGAGGGACTTCCCGATCCGGCTCAGCACCTGCCCATGCAGTCCGTGTAGTTCCATGCCACTCCTCGTCGCTTCCGCATAGAGCCGATGACGGTCAATTCTGCCGTCCGGTGAGGTCACCCGGCTCCGGCGAGCCGGCGCAGGAGGGTACTGACCCGCTCCCCCGCGCTGCGGGCCCCTCCCGCGGACAGGGCCGAACCCATTCCGCAGGCCACCGCACCCGCCGCTATCCACTGCGGCGCGTTCCCGGTCGTCACGCCCCCGGTGGGCAGCAGCGGTGCCTGGGGAAGCGCGGCGCGTACGTCGCGCAGCCAGGCCGGTGAGAACGCCGAGGCGGGAAACAGCTTCAGCGCGTCGGCGCCCTCCTCCAGGGCCCGCACCATCTCGGTCGGTGTGGCGACGCCGGGAAACACCGGAACCCCGTAGCGGTGGCCCGTGCGGATCACTTCGGGGTGAAGGCTCGGCGACACGAGGAAGCGGGCGCCCGCTTCGACGGCCGCACGTGCCGCCGCTCCGTCGATGACGGTGCCCGCGCCGAGCAGCGCCTCGGGGTGCGTCTCGGTGAGACGGGCCAGGGCGGTGAGGCTGCGCGGAGTCGTGAGGGCGACCTCCACCGCGCGCAGGCCTGCTTCCAGCAGGGTCTCCGCAGCCGCGACCGCCTCGTCGGGCCCCGCCGTACGGACGATGCCGAACACCCGCTGCGCGGTGACGGCCTGGACCGTCTCCCATCGGTACATGACTCCTGTACTCCCTCTCGTGGTGTGCCGCGCCGGTCCGGCAGACGGCGTCCACGTCCGCCTGAGCCAGCAGGGGCCCGACGACCTCACGCCAACGGCTCGGCGAGCCGAGCTTGTGGCGGATGTTCGGATCGAACGAGAGCCGTGCCCCGGCGGCTCGCGCCAGTTCGACGAGGCGCAGTGTCGCGCGGTGCGCCGACTCCGACAGCATCGGGGTGATCCCGGTGATGTGCACGAGCCGCACCCCTTCGAACTGGCCGGGCACCAGTTCGTGCGGCGACAGCCGGGACGCGGCCGAACCCGTGCGCAGGTACTGCACATCGATCGCGCGAGCCGGGTGGCTGTCGCGTATGAGCACTCCGGTGAGAGCCTGATGGTCCGTCATGGCGTGTGCGGTGTCGATGCCTTGGGCGCGGAGTTGCGCCAGCACGGCGCGTCCCGCCGGATCGTCGCCGACCCGGCCGAGCCAGCGGACGGTATGCCCCAGCCTCGCGAGGCCGGCCGCCACATTGCTCTCGGCGCCCGCGACGGAGCGCCGGAACGAGAGCGCGCGCTCGAGGGGCACGCCCGGTTCGGCCAGCATGAGCAGCATCGCCTCGCCGCGGACGACGACTTCGGCGTTCATGGGGCAAGCTCCGGCACCAGCGGGGCGAACTCCGCGCAGAAGCGGTCGATCATCCTCAGCTCCTCGTCGTCGAGCGGGTATCCCGGCGCCCGGCAGTGCGCGGACGCGAACCAGCCGCGGCGCGCGGAGATCTCCTTCTCCGCGGCGATGATCAGCTCCACGCTCTGCATCCAGTACGAGAGGTACGGGAGCATCCGGGTGTGCAGTGCGAGGGCCTCCGCCTCGTTCCCGCGTTCCCAGCTGTCCCAGAGCGCGACGTACAGCTCGGTGAAGGAGCAGCCCGGCTGTACGCCCACCGCCCCTCGGCGCAGCGCGTCGGAAAGTTGCAGCCCGGCGTAGCCGACCAGTGAGGGCAGTGGACGGGCGCCGGCGGCCAGGGCCGCGATCAGCCTTCCCGGCGGGGCGGACTCGACCTTGACCCAGCGCAGGTTGGGATGCCCGGACGCGAGGCGGTGCAGTGTGGGTGCGTCCAGTGCCGTCCCGGTCAGTGCCGGGGCGTACTGGACCACGACGGGCAGTGGGTCGACCGCCGTGAGTACCGCGCGGAGATGAGCCGAGACCGCGCCGGCGGACGGTGCGAGGAAGTGCGGGGGAAGCAAGTTCAGCGCGTCGGCGCCGAGTTCGGCGGTCCGGAGTGCCTGGCTGACCGCGGCCCGTGTGGCGTGGTCCGGCACGGAGACGATGGCCGCGACGTCCTCGCGCTGCCGGGTCCGTTCGAGGAGGAGGCCGGTGAGCAGTTTCCGTTCCGCGGGTTCGAGCTTGTGGAACTCACCTGCGAAGCCGGGGAACATCACCGAGCCGACGCCGGTGGCGAGTACCCGGTCGACCACGGTGATGAACCCGTCGGGGTCGAGTGCCCCGTCGCGGTGGAAGGGCACCTCCAGCACGGGAGAGACTCCGCGGACGAGCGTGTCGATGTCGGTGTACCTGTCCGTGTGTGCGGCCATGCAGGCTCCTCAGAAGGCCTGTCGGGGCGGGGCCGAGTCGGTCGCGCCGACGAGGAAGTCGAGGTCGGCTCCGGTGTCCGCCTGTGTGACGTGTTCGGTGTAGAGGTGGGTCCAGCCGCGGGTGACGGGCGGCTTCTCCGGTTGCCACGCGGCGCGCCGCCGTTCCAGCTCGGCGTCGTCGATCAGTACGTCGAGCCGTCTTCCGGGTACGTCGAGCCTGACGGGGTCGCCGGTGCGGACGAACGCCAGCGGTCCGCCGACCGCGGCCTCGGGTGCCACGTGCAGGACGCAGGTCCCGAAGGCCGTGCCGGACATCCGGGCGTCGGACACCCGCACCATGTCGCGTACCCCCGCGTCGAGGAGCTTCTTCGGCAACGGCAGGTTGCCCACCTCCGGCATGCCCGGGTAGCCGCGGGGCCCGGTGTTCCGCACGATGAGCACGGTCTCGGGGGACACGTCGAGGTCGGGTGTCTCGACGACGGCGAGGTAGTCCTCGAGTCTGTCGAATACGAGGGCGGGGCCCGTGTGGTCGAGCAAGTGCGGTGCGGCGGCGGACTGCTTGATGACCGCGCCGTCCGGGGCGAGGTTGCCGTGGACGACGGCCGTTCCCCGCCCGGCCGGCTGCACCGGGTTGCCGAACGGCCGGATCACCTCGCGGTCGTAGACCTCCGCGCCCAGGCAGTTGTCCACCAGTGAACGGCCGGTGACCGTCATGGCGTCCGCGTGCATGCTGTCCCGCAGGTCGTTGATGAGGGCCGGCAGTCCACCGGCGTAGGCGAACTCCTCCATGAGGAAGCGCCCCGAGGGCATGAGGTCGATGAGCAGGGGCAGTTCGGCTCCGAGCCGGTCGAAGTCGTCCAGTTCCAGCTGAACGCCCAGCCGGCCGGCGAGCGCGAGCAGGTGGACCACCGCGTTGGTCGATCCCCCGATGGCCGCGTTGACCCGGATCGCGTTCTCGAAGGCGTGCCGCGTCATGATGCGTTGCGGGGCGAGTTCGCTGCCCGCGATCTCCACGGCGCGTGCGCCGGTCTCTTCTGCGAGCGTGCCACGCCGGGCGTCCACGGCCGGCAGCCCGGAGCCGCCCGGCAGCATCGTGCCCACCGTCAGGCAGGCCATGGTGGAGGCCGTGCCCATGGTCATGCAGTGGCCCGCGGAACGGTTCAGCGAGGACTCGAACTCGGTGAACTCCTCCTGCGAGACCGTCCCGGCGCGCAGCTCCTCCGTCATCCGCCAGATGTCGGTTCCCGAGCCCACGTCCCGGGCCCCGGAACCGGCCGTTGAGCATCGGTCCGCCGGTGAGGACGACGGCGGGTACGCCCGCGCTGGCGGCGCCCATCAGAGCGGCCGGCGTGGTCTTGTCGCAGCCGGTGAGCAGCACGACGGCATCGATCGGATTGGCCCGTATCTGCTCCTCGATCTCCATGGCCGCGAGGTTGCGGTAGAGCATCGACGTCGGCCGCAGGAACGGTTCGCCGAGCGACATGGCCGGGAACTCCAGTGGGAATCCGCCCGCTTGCAGCACCCCGCGCTTCACGGCGTCCGCGAGTATCTGCACATGGCCGTTGCACGGCGTCAGTTCGGAGAAGGTGTTGCAGATCCCGATGACGGGACGCCCGTCGAAGTTGTGGCCTCCGCGCCCCATGGCCCGCAGGTGGTGTCGGGCGATGAATCCGTTCTTGCCGCCGTCGCCGAACCACGCGCGGCTGCGCAACGGCCCTCGCGGGGCGGCGGGAACCGCGGGAACTGCGGCGGACGGCGTTTCTGGCTCTGCCATGTATGTCCCTTCGACGCGCTTATGCCGCGCTGGGCGGGCCGTTCGCGATCGCGCTGTGACCACGCGGGGGCTTGCCTCGACGAATTTAATGATGCTATCAAATGACGAATTCAGGAAGATCGACGAACAGGTCTCCAAGGAGCGGCCGTTGAGCAACGCGCGGAACGCCGGACAGCAGGGCCGGCCTCCGGCCGGCCGACGCCACCCCCACATGACGGGAACCCCCGCCCGGTCACACGCGCGATCCGGCGCTGAAACATCACAGGCTCGTCTCGCCCCCGCACGCGGCCTTGACTCAGCCCCGAGACAAGCGTGTTATTCACAGAACACGTTCGACTCTGTTGTTTTGTGGGCCCTTTTGGGGTGCTGTTCCATCGACGGCTCGTCGGCACCTCCGGCGGCCTTCAACGCCACACCGTCACCACACGACCCCTCCAGCGCGATGCGCGGCGGTCGCCTCAGCTCAAAGGAGCGTTCCATGTCCCGTTCATCCCGTCGGCACGTCGCCGTCGCCACCGGCCTGCTGCTCACATTCGCCCTGAGCACCGCGTGTTCATCGGGCAAGGAGGACTCCGGGGAGGACTCCGTCGGCAAGGTCGACGGCAAGATCTCCATCACGTACCTGCAGAAGCAGGGCGACCAGGAGTACTTCGTGGGCGAGGCGGCCGGCGCCAAGGCGAAGGCCAAGGAGCTCGGGATCAGCCTCAAGGTGGTCAACCTGGGCAACGACGCCAACAAGACGGTCAGCGAAGTGCAGTCCGCCGTCGCCCAGAAGGCCAAGGGCGTCATCATCGTCGTCCCGGACCCGGCCGTGGGACCTCAGGTCGCGCAGACCGCCAAGGACGGCAAGGTCGCCCTGCTGACCTCCGACGACCAGATCTGCACCACCGGTCCCGACCCCGCCAAGTGCGGCAAGGACGACCTCGTGTCCCGCATCGGCTTCAGCGGCGCCCAGATGGGCACCGAAGTCGGCAAGCGCGCCGCGGAGGAGTACAGGAAGGCCGGCTGGCAGGCCGCCGACACGCGGGTCGTCTCGGCTTGGAAGCAGGACGTCACCGTCTGTGGCGACCGCGTCAAGGCCGCCAAGAAGGCATTCGACGCCACGGTTCCCGGTGTCAAGACCATCAACGTGGCCACCGACAACACGCCGACCGGCGCCCAGGACAAGATCGCCGCGACGATCACCGCGAACTCCAAGGTCAAGAACTGGGTCGTCTGGGGCTGCAACGACGAGAACACCATGGGCGGGGTCACCGCGCTCCAGAACGCCGGGATCGGTCCCGACCACGTCATCGGCGTCGGCCTGGGCGCCTACCTCGCCTGCAAGGAATGGCAGACCGACAAGAAGACCGGCATGAAGGCCGCCCTCTTCATCAATGGCAAGGACGTCGGCGCCCTGGCGGTCCAGACCATGTACGACAAGCTCAAGAACGGCAAGGACTTCCCCAAGGAGGCCTTCGCCCCCACCAAGATGATCGACCACTCCAACTGGAAGTCCTCCGGACTCACCTGCAGCTGACCCGGCCCGCCCCGCTTCGGCCCGTGGTCGCACCAGTGTTCGCCGCCACGGGCCGAAGCGGCCGCGCTCCACGCCGGCCCAGCACCCTGACCACACTGCGCGCCATGCCTTCGAGGTGAATCGACAGATGACAAGTGCCCCCCACTCGACAGCCGGCCCAGACCCTTCCGACGGACCACCCGACGCCGTACCTCCTTCCGGGTCCATCGGGATAGCGGACGTCACCAAGCGGTTCGGTGCCGTGCAGGCGCTCAGCGGGATCACGCTCGACTTCCCACCGGGTCAGGTCACCGCGCTGATGGGCGAGAACGGTGCGGGCAAGTCGACCCTGCTCAAGATCCTCACCGGGGACCACCAGCCGACCGAGGGCCACGTCGTCGAGGGTGCCGAGAGCATCACCCTCGACTCCCCCGCCAGGGCGCGCGCGGCGGGGATCCGGATCATCCCGCAGGAACCCGAGATCATCCCGCACATCTCCGTCGCCGAGAACGTCTACGCGGGCGCGCTGCCCCGCAAGGCGGGCAGGCGGTTCGACCGGGCAGAGCTCCGCCGCCGGATCAACGCCGACCTGGCCCGGCTCGGCTTCGCCGGCGTCCTGGACCCCGATCTCCTCGGCTCACAACTCACCCCGGCACAACGCCAGCTCGTCGAGATCATGCGCGCCCTCACCGGCAGTACGACGGCCCGTCTGATCGCATTCGACGAGCCCACCTCCTCCCTGGCCGAGCACGAGGTGGACGCCCTGTTCGCCCTGATCCGGCGGCTGCGGGACCAGGGCATCGCGATCGTCTACGTCTCGCACCGCATGCAGGAGATCTTCCAGCTCGCCGACCGTATCGCCGTACTGCGCGACGGCAGCCTGGTCGGCGTCCAGCAGGCGGACACGACGAACGAAGCGGAGCTGGTGCGCCTCATGGTGGGCCGCGACCTGTCCACCATGTTCGTACGTCAGCGGGTCGCCACCGACCGGCTCGTACTGGACGTCAAGAACCTCACCACCGACGACGTGCACGACATCTCGCTCCAGGTCCACGCCGGCGAGGTCGTCGGACTGGCCGGCCTCATCGGCGCGGGACGCTCCGAACTCGCCCTGGCCCTCGCCGGCGACCAGCCCGTCCACAGCGGCAGCGCGACCCTCGAGGGCACCCCCCTGCCGAGCGGCCGCCCCGGCGCGGTGATCCGGGCCGGACTCGGACTCGCACCGGAGGAACGCAAGGCCCAGGCCCTCTTCCTGCAGCAGTCCGTCCGGGCCAACATCTCCCTGGTCGTGCTCAACCGGCTGCGACGCTCCCGCTTCGTGCGACGGGCCGCCGAGCGGGAACTCGCCCAGCACTACACCGACCGGCTCCGCGTGCGCACACCGTCCATCGACCACGAGGTGCGCAAACTGTCCGGCGGCAACCAGCAGAAGGTCGTGCTGGCCCGGTGGCTGGCCCGCAAGCCGAAGGTCCTGATCCTGGACGAGCCGACACGCGGCATCGACGTCGGCGCGAAGGCCGAGATCTACCAGATCATCGCCGACCTCGCCGCCGAGGGCGTCGCCCTGCTGGTCATCTCCTCCGAACTCACCGAACTCCTCGGTCTCGCGGACCGGGTCGTCGTCATGCAGCAAGGCCGTATCACCGGCGAGCTCAACCACGACGAGGCCACCGAAGAATCCATCCTCGCCCTCGCGATGGCCGACGACATCATCAGCACCCGCACCCCCGGAGCCACAACATGACCACCACCAGCGCCCCTTCCCCAGCAGTCAAGGAGCCGTCGGAAGGACCGGCCTCCTCCCGGCCGAAGCTGCTCTCCCGCATCAGCGGGCAAAACATCAGCCTCGTCGGCGCGCTGATCCTCGTGCTCGTTCTGTTCGGGATCCTCAACGACAACTACCTGAGCCTGTCCAACATGCAGGTCATCGCCGAGGCCGCCACCATCACCGGCCTGCTCGCGATCGTGCAGACCGTCGTGATCATCTGTGGCGGGCTCGACATCTCCGTCGGCTCGCAGACCGGTGTGGCATCCGTCGTCAGTGCCATGGTCTTCACCAGCACCAACACCAACGCCTTCCTCGGCATGGCAGCCGCGATCGGCGTGGGCCTGCTCATCGGCATACTCAACGGCTTGATCATCGTCTACGGCCGGGTCAACCCCACCATCGCCACCCTGGCGGGTCTCGCCGCCTACAAGGGCCTCGCCCAGCTCCTGTCGGACGGCCGGGCCCAGGGCTATGTCCTCAACAACGACTTCTTCATCTTCCTCGGCCGCGGGAAGATCGCCGGACTGCCCGTCATGGTCTGGATCCTCATCGTCGTCGCCGTGCTCGTCCATCTTCTGCTGCGGTACACCGACATCGGCCGCAACATCTACGCGATCGGCGGCAACGACACCGCCGCCCGACTGGCCGGCATCAACATCAACAAGTACCTGATCTGCGTCTACGCCCTCATCGGGATCGTCGCCGCCATCGCCGGCATCCTGCTGACCGCACGCACCGGATCCGGCCAGCCCACCTCCGGCAGCGAGGGCCTCGAACTCAAGGCCATCACCGCCGCCGCACTCGGCGGCGCAGCCCTCAAGGGCGGCAAGGGCGGCATCGGGGGCACCCTGCTCGCCGTCGCGCTCCTGGGGGCCCTCGAGAACGGCCTCACCGTCCAGGGCATCAACTCCTTCTGGCAGAACGTCGCCCAGGGCGCCCTGCTGGTGGTCGCCGTCGTCATCCAGCAGCGCCGCAGCGGCGAGAGGGCCGTCGGGCTACCGCACTGATCCGCCCCCGCGCGGAGAACCCTCCCGGGCCGGGGCACGGACGAGGGCGCTGCGACCGTGACGGTCGCAGCGCCCTCGGAGGCCTGCGCCGGAAAGCGCGGAGTGGGAATCCGCCGATCACCCAGAATTAGCCGTTGCCACCGCATCAGGGGTCGCTTCCCCCTGGGCAGGCCGGGAGTGCACGTCCTCCCGGGAATCCTCAGCGGTGTTCCCCCAGGTATTGCCACCCGCTTCGAACACCCCTATATCCACTTAGCAGCCTAGTTGCCAAGAAGGGCCTGACGTGACGTTCCCTCACCGCAGTAAGCCTTCAGATTCCCCGGACCCCGCCGATCCGACCGGCACGTTCTCCCGTCGCAGCGCGTTGAAGGGCCTGGCAGCAGCCGGAACCCTCGCCGGCGACGTCTACGTACGCGGTGAAAGTCGCCGTGCCTACGGACTTCGCCGGCAAGCGCGTCACGCTCCGCTTCGACGGCGTGTACAACTACGCCCGGCTGTGGGTCAACGGCACCGCCGTGCGCACCCACGACGGCGGCTTCACCACGTGGTACGCCGACATCACCTCGCTGGTCGTCCCCGGCCGTGAGGCTGTCGTCACGCTCGGCGTGACCGACCGGCCGACGAGCATCGCGGGCCAGCCCGACTACGCCCACCACATCATCGGCGGCATCCTGCGCGATGTGACGCTCGTGGCGCCGCCCGCCTCGTATCTCACGAGGCTTCACGCCGACACGGCCTTCGACAGCGCCTACAAGGACGCCACGCTGACCGTGACCGCGGCGGCCGCGTTCCGGACCGGCCAGAGCGGAATAGCCGAGCTCACGCTCACCGACCCGAGCGGCCGGCCGGCGGCGATCACGCCGTCGAAGATCACCCCGACCGGCACGGATCCGCAGCAACAAGCCGTGATCCCGGTCAAGGCGCCACTCAAATGGGACGCCGAGCACCCCAACCTCTACACCCTGAAGGCGAAGTTCACCGCTGGAGGCATGTCGCAGACCGTGACGCGGGCCGTCGGCTTCCGCCGGGTCAAGGTCGAGGGCAACCGCCTGGTCGTCAACGGCAATCCGGTACACCTGCTGGGGGTCTGCCACCACAGCATCACGGAGGAGCGGGGCCGTTCGACGAACCCGGCCATGGAGGAGCAGGCCGCCCGTCTCTACAAGGAGGCGAACTGCAACTTCATCCGGACCTCGCACTATCCCCCGACACCGGCGCTGCTGGACGCGGCCGACCGCCTCGGTCTCTACGTGGAAGTCGAGGCGCCGGTCTGCTTCGAGCAGGCGACCGTCGACGATCCCGCCTACACCGAGCAGTACATGACGCAGTTCGCCAAGATGATCGAGCGCGACCGCGGCCACGCGTGCGTGATCGAGTGGTCCGTCGGCAACGAGAGCGGAATGGGGCGCAACTTCGCCTCGGAGAACACCTACGCGCACGAGACCGACCCGTCGCGTCCGACGCTCTTCGAGGACATGGGACAGCACAACGGCGGCGACCAGACCGACATCCACAGCGGCCACTACCCCAGTCTCCAGAACGCCAACGGCAACCCCGGACAGCCGATCCAGTACGGCGAGTTCGCCCATGTGCCGTGCTACAACACGCAGACGCTGAAGGCCGACCCGGGAGTACGCGACTTCTGGGGCCACAGCATCGCCAAGCTGGCGGCCAGGTTCCGCGACACGGACGGCGTCGTGGGCGGCGCCATCTGGGCGGCCATCGACGAGGTGTTCCATCTGTCCAACGGGCCCGTCGGGTACGGCGAATGGGGCATCATCGACCTGTGGCGGCGCCGCAAGCCCGAGTTCTGGCTGACCCAGAAGGCCTTCTCCCCCGTGCAGATCGCCGACGGGGTGCTCACCGGTCTGACCGCCGGAAAGGCCATCGCGGTGCCCGTCAAGAACTGGCACGACCACAGCAACCTCGGCGAACTGGCCGTCAGCTGGCAGATCGGCAGCAGATCGGGCACCCTCCAGGGGATCGACATCGCTCCCAGGCAGAGCGGCACCCTGACCGTCCCGGCCGGCCCCTGGTCACCGGGCGACACGCTCCGGCTCACCTTCCGGCGCGGCACGGCACTCGTGGACGAGTACCGCCTGTGGCTCAACACCCGTACGACGCCGTCCTTCCCGTCGGACAGCGGCGCGGCGCCCACCGTCGAGGAGACCACGGACGCGATCACGGTCACGGGTGTCGACGCGCCGTTCACCGTCGTGTTCGACAAGCTCACCGCACGTCTCGCCGAGGCGTCCGCAGACGGCCACAAGGTCCTCTCCAGCGGCCCCGACCTGGTGGTCTCCCGCTCGGTTCCGGGCCAGCGGAAGGGCACGTCGGCGACCGCCGCCACGTCCGACGGCCAGGCGGTCATCACCCTCAAGGGGCGCTTCGGCACCATCGACACCACCATCAAGGTGTCCGTGAGCCCCCGTGGCCTGCTGACGACGGCCTACACGATCGCCAATCCGCCCTCCGGACAGGTCAGCGACGTCGGCGTCCGGTACGTCCTCGCCGACCGCACGGACACCCTGAGCTGGCAGCGGGACGCCCAGTGGACGGCGTACCCCGACGACCACATCGGACGGGCCTGCGGCACAGCGACCAAGAACCGGGCCTCCGGCACCGACGGATACCGCACGCGGCCCGACTGGGCGTGGGCGAAGGACACCCGCAGCTACTTCCTGTTCGGCAAGGACGGCGCCGCACACTGGACCAACGACTTCCGCAGCGCCAAGGCCCGGATCAGGGTCGCCAAGGCCACAACGGGCGCGGCAGGAGCAGGGGTTCAGGTCGAGTCCGACGGCACCGACTCGGTACGGCTGCCACCCATGGATCATCCGGCCCTGATCGACGACGCGTCCCCGGCGGTCGTCTACACGGGCGCCTGGACCCACGCGGACGCGAGCGCGGACTACACCGCCGGCGATCTGTTCGGCACGGAGTCCTTCACCGACGCGGCCGGGGCGACGGCGGAGCTGAAGTTCACGGGCACGGGCGTAGGGCTGTACTCCACGAAGGCGGACAACCTCGGCATCGTGAAGATCTCCGTGGACGGAAAGCCCGCGGCGACGGTCGACCTCTACGGACCGGGCAAGACTCCGGCCCAACTCGTTTACCGGAGCGCACAGCTGACATATGGTCAGCACGTCGTCACGGTGGAGTGCACCGGTACCAAGAACGCCTCGTCCAAGGGCGCCCATGCGCTCGTCGACGCCTTCCAGGTGGTGAACGCGGTCATCGACGACGTCTCGGAACAGGTCACCTACAGCGGGTCGTGGACGCATGCGGACTCGTCCGCCTCATGGACGAGCGGCGACCTCGGGCGTACCGAGTCGTTCAACGACGGTCCGGGTGACAGCGCGACGGCCACGTTCTGGGGTACGGGCATCCGCGTCATCTCCCCCAAGGGCCCCGGCGAGGGCATCGCGGAGGTCTCCGTCGACGGCGGCGCAGCCAAGCAGGTGGACCTCTACGCCTCCGGCAAGCAGTTCCAGCAGCGGGTCTTCGAACGCACGGGGCTGGCCGAGGGGGAACACACCGTCACCCTCCGTGTGACGGGCCGCAGGAACACGGCGGCCACCGGGGCTCATGTGGTGCTCGACGCGTTCGAGGCGCTCACGAGCGACGCGTTCCCGAGCCGGGCCCCCGGGGTCGGCCTGATCGTCAGCGCCCGCCTCAACTACCCGGACCTGGCCTGGGGCAACTACGTCGATCCGGCGATCACCCTGCCCGCCGGCTGGAGCGGCACCGCACGGCTGAGGCTGCTGCCCTGACAGCCGTCCGGGCGGCGTCATAGTCCGAGGTCGTGACCGGTCTCCGCGAGGTGGGCGGTCATGGCCTCGGCTGCACGGTCGCCGTCGCCGTCGGCGATGACATCGACGATGTGCTGGTGTGCCTCGATGGTGGATTCGTGCGTGGCGCCGCGGCGTTCCCTCCCCCGGTAGCTCGCGCGCCGGGAATCGAGCAGGATCCCGTTCATCGCCGTGAGGACGAAGGAGAAGAGGCCCGACGCGGCGAGGGCGGCCACGGCCTGGTGGAAGGCCAGGTCCCCGGCGATGAACGCCTCCCAGACTGGGCCGTCGACGGAGGCGTGTCGGCCAGGTTCGCCTGACCGACACGCCCGCTCCCCCGGTGGTCAGGGAGTTGCTCGTGCAGGGGCGGAGGCCGGTCCCGCGGCTCGGCTGCCGTTCCCGACGGCGGCGGTGGTCGCGGGCGTGCCGCAGTCGTGCTTGCCGACGTCGCGCGTGACCGGTGTGCCACGGGTGTCGCCGAACCGGCTGCTGGTGACGGGGGTGATGGTGACGGTGCCGGCCGCCCTGGCGGTGACCTTGCCGTTCCGGTCCACGGTGGCGACGTGGCGGTCGCCGCTGACGTAGGTGACCGAGGGCACGAGCGGCAGGATCCGGTCGGTGCCGTCCTTGGTCACCTCGTCGGTGCTGACCTGGGCGGCGTCGGTGGAGCTGAGGTCGGCACGCAGGTTGAGCCCGTTGTCGAAGGTGTTGTCCTTGATCAGGACCCCGGAGGAGCCGCGGTAGAAGAACAGTGAGGTGGAGTAGGGCGCGGCGGACGGGACGGCGCGCACCTGCGTGGTGGTGCCGGGCGCCGGGCAGACGTTGTCGGCGCGGGCGCTACGAGCGAGGCGAGCACGGCGCCGACGAGCAACGCCGCCCACAGTCCGACGCGACCGCCCTTCCTGAGCGGGGACGACCCGATGCCGACCGGTGTCGGTGGACGGTCGGTGTTCCGCCGCGTGCGTGGGGGGGGTGCACTGATTCCTCCTGAGGTCCGTCCGCAGCGGTCACCGACCGCCCCTCCTGTGGTTCGGCTACCGCCATACGGTGGTTCGGCTACCGCCTTGCCCGGGGGTTCACCTACCGACGCGCCGCCACTGCTGGCCCGTGCCGCCGTCGGCCGTCTGCTGCTCGACCGTGGCGCCGTCGGCGGCGGAGCCGCCGGTGACCCCGAGGACCTTGCCGCTACGGGCACAGGTGAGGGTCACGTATCCGTCGCCGGCGTCGGCGATCCTCCACTGCTGGCTGGTGCTGTGTTCGGGCGTCCACTGGGTGATCTTGGCGCCGGCGTCCGAGGAGCCGCCCCAGACCGCCCAGACCAGGGGGGTGCTGCCGTGCGTGGTGTAGATCTCGTACCGCCCCTCGCCGACGGGGACGAACCTGAACTGCTGGTTCACGGCCGTGCTCGGGGTGTACTGGATCAGTCCGGTGCCGTTGGCGGTGGAGGCGCCGGGAACGTCGACCGCTTTGCCCGTCTTGCGGTTGACCAGCTGGAAGACGGTGTACTGAGCGGGCGGGGCGAGCGTCGCGGAGCCGGCGGCGGGGATGGTGACGTGACCGGTCCAGTCCCCGAAGACGACGTCGGTGGACGTGCCCGCCGCCCCGTGCAGCGTCGCTTCGGTGACCTGTCCGTCCTTCCACCGCAGGTCGAGCGTGAGGCCGCCGCGGACCCCGATCCCGGTGACGGCACCGGCGGCGGCCCACGCACGCGGCAGCGCCGGCAGCAACTCCACCTGGCCGGGACGGGACTCCACCAGCATCTGGATCATCGCCGTGGGGGTGCCGTAGTTGGCGTCGATCTGGAAGACGGAGCTGTTGCCGAAGCTGTACATGTCGAACATGTTGATGGCGCTGCCGTTGCTGAAGTTCACCGACGGCCTCATCACGTCCAGGACGAGTTCGTAGGCCTTGTCCGCGTGCTTCAGCTTCGCCCAGCAGCTGGCCCGCCAGGCGCTGGCCCAGCCGAAGCTGGCCATGCCTCGTGCCTCCAGCAGCTTGGTGGCCCCCGCGATCAGCTCCGCCGGTGCGTGTTCGAGGTCGATGCGGTCGCCGGGGAAGAGCCCGATGAGCGGGGACAGGTGGCGGTGCGTGGTCTCGCCGAGGTTGTCGTCGCTCATCCACTCCTCCAGCCAGCCGCTGGTGGCGCTGACCTCGGGCAGGTACAGCCGGTCCTGGAGCCCGGAGACGGTGGCGGCGTAGGCGGCGTCCTTCGCCAGTGCCGCCGCGGCGGCCCGGTAGTTCTGGAACAGCTGCCAGACCAGTTCCTGCGCGTAGGTGATGCCGCGTGCGTCCTCCGGTCCGTGCTCCGGTGACCAGTCGTGGTCGTCGACGAGGACCTGCTTCGTTCCACCGGTCGCGGGGTCGGTCACGGTCGTGGTGATCAGCCGTGACTCCCAGAACTCACAGGCGCCCTTGAGCAGGGGGTAGATCTTCGCCAGGTGGGCCGCGTCCAGGGTGTACTCGTAGTGCTCGTACAGGGAGTTGCACATCCAGGCGTTGCCGGCCGGGTGCCACCACCAGCCGTTGCCGCCCCAGATGTTCGTGGATATCCCCAGGGTCCAGCCGGCCACCTTGCCGGAGGTGTTGCGGAACCGGTTGCGGGAGTCCTGGAACAGGTCCTTCGTCGTGGCCTGCCAGCCGGGCAGCTGGGCGACGCAGTGGTCGGTGAACGCGTCGAAGCACTCGGACAGGCCCGCGCGGTCCGGCAGCCAGTAGTTCATCTGGACGTTGATGTCGGTGTGGTAATCACTCATCCAGGACGGAGCGTTGCTGTCGAGCCACAGCCCCTGGAGGTTGGTGGGAAGGCTGCCGCGCGAGCCGCAGATCGTCAGGTAGCGGCCGTACTGAAGGTACGAGGCCTCCAGTTCCGGGTCGGGTGCGGAACCGGCCGCAGCGCGGGCCGTCAGTCGGGCGGGCGTGTCCATCGCCCGCTGCGCGGCGGACGACGTGCCCACGTTCACCGTCATGCGCTGCTGCAGCCGCTGGAAGTCGGACACGTGCGTGGCCAGCAGCGCCGGTCCGCCGGCCGTCGCCGCCCGCGAGGCCTTGGTACGGGCGACGTCCAGGGGCACGAGAGAGGTGTCCTTGTACGCGACGGACGCGTCCGCCTTGTAGTTGGTGCCGCCGGAGAGGACCAGCAGCACTTCGGTGCAGTTGCTGAACGTCACCTCCGTGCCGGACGCGGAGACGGTGCCGCCCTTCCCGCTCGCCTTCACCACCGTGGCGTACTTCAGGGCGTTCGGCAGCGCGGCCGAGAACGACGCCTCAGCGGAGCCCGCGTTCACCGACACGGTCTCGCCGCGCGTCCCGGAAAGGGCCAGGGACCCCGTGTAGGAGCCGCCGCCGCTCTGCGACAGCCGCACCACGATCACATCGTCGGGATGGCTGGAGAACACCTCGCGGCGGTAGGTCACACCGCCCGCCTGGTACGAAGCGGTCACCAGGCCGTTGCTCATGTCCAGCGTGCGGCGGTAGCCACTGATCGCCCCGATGGTGTGGGCCGGGATCTTCAGAACGGTCTTGGCCAGCATCCCGAACGTGCCGAAGTCGCCCGCGCCGTAAGGGAACTGTCCGTCCGCCTGGAGCGCCGCGTTGGCGTGGCCCGTCCACAGAGTCGCGTCCGTGAGGATCATCGCGTCGTGGGAGGGATCGCCGGTGACGAGCGCGCCCAGCCGGCCGTTCCCGATCGGCAGTCCTTGCTCGACGCTGTGGTCCTCGGCGCCGGGCTTGGTGTACCAGAGGGTCACCGCCTCGCTCTCGGGCACCAACGAGAGGGCTTGGGGCCGTGTCACCGCGGCAGCGGCCGTGCTGAATTCCGGCAGTGCGGACAGCGCGACGAGCGCCGTCATCGAGGCTGCCGCGCGCAGCACGCCGCGACGCGACATACCGATCTCGTCCTGGGCGGGGGGCTGAGCAGGCGAACGACGGGACATGGACTGCGGCTCCTTCAGGGGCAGCGGTGCTCGAATCATGGGGGTCCGACGGCCGCGGGGCGGCGCCTGGGCAGAAGTGCAGCGGCTCGGGCACGTCCTGTCAATGATTTTGACAAGCTTTCCTATACGATTTTTATCGATCGATTCAATTGAGGCAGCCGCCGACTAGACCTCCACAGCGATGCCGGACAGGTGCGTCACACAGTGGCCAACCATCAGAACACGCCCTTCACCTGCGGTTTTTGGGGACTTTGGTGCGCCATTCGCCCTCAGGTCGACGGCGCCGCGCTCCAGCGGGCCGACGAATCGCGTCGCAGACCTTGACGGGGCGCCCCCTCTCGTCAACCATCACACAGCAATTTCCTATTTGATTCTTGAGGAGGTGGTGGAGATGCGTACCCCAGCCACAGCTGTTGTTCCGGGCGTTCTCGCCGTCGCGGTTCTCCTGGCTTCCTCCGCGTGCACCGTACGGACCTCGGGAGAGCCCGCGGGTGACCGGACACAGGCGGCGGGCCAGGCCGGCGGCGGCGCCCGCCCAGCCGACGGATCCGGCACCAAGGTGGCACTCGTTCCCGGCGGGGCGCACCCGTACTTCCAGCCGTGTGACAGGTGTGCACGCCCCCGACGGCGGCCGGCTCAGCTGGCGGGGCGAGGAGGTCCAGCTGCGCTCCCCGCTGGAAGCCACGCGCACCGGCATCGGCGTCGTCCACCAGGAGCGCAACCTCATCCCCGGGTTCTCCGTCGCGGAGAACATCACGCTGCAAGCCCCTCCCCCACGCCGCGGGCTCGTCGACCGTGACGGCATGACAGCGCCCGCGCAGCGGTGCCTGGCAGAGCTGGGCCCGGACATCGATCCGCACCACCCGGTCATCGAACTCTCCTTTGCACAGCTGCAGTTGGTGGAGATCGCGAAGGCGCTCCACACCGACAGCAAGGTGCTCCTGCTCGACGAGCCGACAGCCTCGCTCTCCCCGCAGGAGGCGGACCGGTTGTTCGAGGTAGTGCGGCGGCTCACCGCCGAGGGGACCTGTGTCGTGTTCGTCAGTCACAAGCTCGAAGAGGTCTTCGCCGTCTGCGACACCGTCACGGTGCTCCGTGACGGCCGGTCGGTGCTGGAGTCCGCACCGCTCGCGGACCACACGCACGACGACGTGGTCGGCCTGATGGTGGGCCGCTCCCACTCGGCCACCGAGATGGAGCCCCGCGCTGTCGACACGTCCGCGCCCCCGGTGCTCTCCCTCGACCGGCTCTCCACCGCGGACGGTCACGAGGAGATCTCCCTGGATGTCCGTCCCGGCGAGATCGTCGGTCTGTACGGTCTGGTGGGAGCCGGTCGCAGTGAACTCGTCAAGGCGGTACTGGGGCTGGACCGGTGCACCGGTGGGGAGATCCGGGTGCACGGCGAACCCGTCCGGATCAGCTCGCCCCGGCAGGCGCTGCACCGGTTCGGTATCGGGTACCTGACCGAGAACCGCGAGGAGGAGGGCGTCTTCCTCGACCAGCCCATCCATCGGAACATCACGGTGACGGTGTGGCGGAAGCCGGCCAGGGCCCTGGGGTTCGTCTCCGCGCGCGAGGAGCGGGGTGTCGCGCAGGATCTCGTCGACCGTCTGCGTATCCGCGTATCCGCGTATCCGGCCTCGGGCCTCGGGCCTCGGGCCTCGGGCAGAACGCCGGCGAGCTCTCCGGAGGCAACCAGCAGAGGGTGAGCCTGGCGAAGTGGCTGGCGGTACCGCGAGCTGCACCGCCAGGTGCCGCAGCCGGTGCTGGACCGGCTGCGTGCCTGTCACATCACGAACTACTCGATCCATCTCCTCGGCGACCGCCTCTTCGGATACTTCGAGTACCACGGCCGCGATCTGGCCGTCGATCTCGCCCTGATGGCCGCGGACGAGTCCACCCAGGCGTGGTGGCGGCTCACCGATCCGTGCCAGGAGCCGGTGCCGGAAGCGGCTCCCGGGGAACGGTGGGCGTCGATGGAGCAGGTGTTCCTCATGGAGTGACCGGTCATGGCCGGGGGTGCCGTCACGACGGGAGTTCCCGGCCCGGCCGGCACCGGCCCGATCGCGTCCGGCAGCCCCCACCTCGGAGTTCGGCCCGGCCCCCGTCGCCGCTTGGCTAAACTACGTATGTCCCGAAGAGTCCCGAGCAACAGGAGAACGGATGCCACCACAGGACCGTTCCGCGGGATCGGGCGGAAAGACGCCGAGCGCTGCGCCCGCCAGGCAGGTGCTCTCCGACAGTGTCTACGAGGACATCAAGGCCATGGTCATGGACCATGAGATCGCGCCGGGCGCCCGCGTCGGGATCGACGCCCTCTCACGGGCCCTGGGCGTGTCGCCGACGCCCGTGCGCGAGGCCCTGGCCCGGCTCGAATCCGACGGTCTGGTGGTGAAGCGGTCGCTCTCGGGGTACCGCGCGACCGAGTTGCTGACGCGACAGGGGCTGGAGGAACTCTTCGAGATGCGAATGCTGCTGGAGCCCAGGGCGACGGCACTGGCCGCGGCCAACGCCACCGAGGAGCAGCTCGACGCGATCGAGCGGATCACGGATGAGATGAGGACGCTTCCCGGACCCACGGGCCGGTACGCGGACTACCGCGACTTCGCCGCTCTGGACCAGCGTTTCCACGAAGCGATCGCCGCAGCGTCGCACCGGCCGTTGCTCACCGACGCGGTCGAGAGGCTTCACTCACATCTGCACATCTTCCGGCTCACCAGCGCCGAGGCCACCGAGGATCCGACGCTGGCCGAACACGATCGTGTCGTGCGCGCGATCCTCCGCAGGAAGGCGGATCGCGCCGCCGAGGCCATGACGGAGCATCTGGCTCTCAGCCTCCGGCGCCAGATGGTCCACGAGCGCACGTCCTGACGTACGTCCGCGCCGTCTCACGCCGCGCCGCGCGGTGGAACTCTGCACGCGGTCGAACGCTACGGGGCCGGGCAGGAGTTCACTCACCCCGTGACCCGCGCGGCGCTCACGACCGCGGCCTGAGCAGGTGCGGATGACGCCCGTGCGACGAGGAGGAGGTCCTCGTACGTGTGATGGCGGCGGGTGGTGGTGCGGTGGTGCAGCAACCCGGCCGCGCGAACGTGCTCGCCCGCGTCGACGAGGGCGCGGGCGAGTGTGTCCTGGATGATCTCGCGCTCCACCCGCACACCACCGATCCGTTCCGCGTCGTCGCCCAGGCGGCTGAGCAGGTCCACCGCCGCGCGGGGGCGGCCCGCGGTGATCTCCGCCAGGGCCAGGACGACAGGAGCCAGGACGTCGCGGTAGTCGGGACGTTCGTCGGCGGCAGCCCTGCGGGCCAGGATGCGCAGGTCGTCGGTGGCGGCCTCCACTGCCAGCGCCAGGGCGAGGTTGAAGGTGTGGAAGATCTCCGCCATCCCGCCCGGTGCGGCGAGCAGCGCCCGGACGTGGTCCGTATCGCTTCGGTCGGCCGGAGACTGTCCGACCAGAAGCAGGCGCCAGTTCGTCGCGGCGCGCATGCCGACATCCGTACGCGCCAGTGCCGTGTCCGCGCGCCGACGCGCGTCCGGGAAATCGCCGCAGGCGATGGCCTGGAGCGCGGCGTGCCAGTTCAGGTGCCGTGACTGCACCGCTTCGGGATCCGCCCGCAGCCACGCGTCCAGGAACGCCACGGAAGCGCCGCCGCCTCCCCGCTCGTGCTCCGCGTGGGCGAGGGCGTGCGCGGCCACACCCGAGCGGGGATGCAGGACCAAGGCCTGCTCCGCCAGTTCGTGCGCCTCCTCCACCCGGCCCTGCTCCGCCCTGGCCGACGCCAGCCAGCTCAGCCACGGCCAGCTCTCGGGTCCGGCCAGCGCAGCCTGCCGCTCCGTCAGGGCGTCGCCGTGCGCGCGGTAGGCGGCATCCCCGCAGGACGAGAACGCGCCCAGCATGAGTCCGGCCAGCTCATCGGCGGGCCAGCGGGCGAAGTGCTCCACCAGGTGATCGGCCGTCATGGGGTACTGCCGGTGTGTATGAAGGAACACCCCGTACGCCAGGCTCGCCTCCCGCTCACCGGTGGACCGCGCGTCCCGGTGCGCGATCGTCAGCTGCGCCTTCAGCTCGGCATCGCTCCAACGGTCGGCGGTCGCCAGCGCGAGAAGTGCCCGTGCCACACCGCAGTCCGGTTCCGCGCCGACCCACTGGCGCAGCAGAGGCAGCGCCTGCCCGCTCAGGGACAGAAGCGCAGCCACCGCCCGCTCCCCCACGGGCGTGACCGTTGCCGCCCCGCCGGCGACCGTCCGGTCGCGCACCGGCCCGCTCTCCGTCCCGTTCACACGCTTGACATGAATACCGCGGTGCAGACGATGCCGCTGTTGCCGCAGTGGTTGCGCGGCAGGCTCAGCGGCAGACCGGCCTGGTTCCCGCTCCCCAGCCCGCTCCCGCTCACCGTGGCTCCCGCGGTCCGCGCGCTGCCCTGGCTGACGCAGGTGTTGCCGAACGCCGCGTTCCCGATCCCGATGACGTTCGCGTGAGCGGCACCTGCCGGAAGCAGTGCCGCCCCGGCCACCGCGCCAAGCACCGCGGCCGCCCGCGCACCCGTACGCCCGGCGCCGCCGCCCGCGCCCCATGTCTCCACGCCCATCGTGCTCCTCCTTCATCCCCGGCACCGCGTCCCGGTACCCGTACAAACAGCTACCGGCCGGACAGAACCGGGTCACAGCTCCACCAACGAGAGGACCCCGCTCACGACACGAAGAGCCCCCGCCGGTCTCCGCTGCGGCGGGCCGACGGGGGGTCTCACGGGAGCCTCAGCCTCTACTGCTGGTGGCCGGGTACGGCGGTCGCCGAGGACGTCCCGGTTACGCCTTGCGTGCGACGGCGCACCACATGGGAAGGGTGTCGTCGGGGGCGTCGGTCGGGCCCGGACGCCAGCGGGTCAGCGTGACCACTCCCGGTTCCAGGATCTCCAGGCCATCGCAGAATCGTTTCACCTCTGCGTGGGTGCGAGGAGTGGCCGAGGCGTGGTTGGCGGCGCGCTCGTTGTAGATCCGCATGGACTCGGCCACCTCGGGAGCCGTGACGTCGGCGGCCGGATGCGACAGCGCAAGGTAACTGCCCGGCGCGAGGCGGTCCAGCAGCCGGCGGGTGACGTCCCAGGGGTCCTCGGCGTCCTTGATGTACTGCAGGACGGCGATGAGCATGAGGCCGACCGGCCGGCTCAGATCCAGGTTGTGGGAGGCCGCGTCGAGGATCGTGTCGACGTCCCGCACATCGGCCTGCACATAGTCGGTGTGCCCTTCGGGGCCGCTGACCAGGAGCGCCCGCGCGTGGGAGAGCACGATCGGGTCGTTGTCGACGTAGACAACACGCGACTCGGGGGCGGCCTGTTGCGCCACCTCGTGGGTGTTCGCCGCGGCGGGAATCCCCGTACCGATGTCGAGGAACTGACGGACCCCGGCCCCCGTGAGGTGGCGTACGGCGCGGCCGAGGAAGGCGCGGTTGGCGCGGACCGACGGCACGATCGTCGGGTTGGCCCGAGCGGCGAGCTCCGCCGCCTCCTGATCCACCGGATAGTGGTCCTTCCCGCCCAGCCAGACGTTGTACACGCGGGCTGGATGCGCGTTCGCGGGATGCGGTGCGGACAGCGTGTTCTCGTTCATCGTTTTGTCTCCTCGCGCGGCTGCCACAGCCAGCTCGAACTCAAGTCCGGACACGGTACCTCCGTGATCCGACACTCATCGCCCACCAGCCCGTACGGCCTGGCATGCAGCGGGTCTCGCACCGGCGCGAACCGGTACCCTCCGGCGATCAAGTACCGTGCCAAGGTGTGGTGTTGTGCGAGTGGCATGTCGATCGGACGCACGGCGAAAGCCAAGTCAACGCGGCGCGTATCCCCGCAGGAAGGCCCGTACGCCCGACTCGACGATCGCGCGTTCCGCCTCCTCCGAGAGCGGCAACGCCCCGTCGAAACCGACCTCGTTGATCTCGTCCACCGTGAGCAGCAGCAAATGGCGGGCCGCTCGCGCCGGATCATCCGTCGCGAGCAGGCCGTCGGCGGCCAGCGCCGCGAACCGCCCGGACAGCGCGTCGGACGCCCGTTGCGGCCCGCTCCGCCGCCATGCCGTGAGGAACTCCCGCGGGACATGAGCGCTTTCGGCCCGCAACTGCCGGATGACCGCGAAGTGGTCGGCGAATCGGTGCGACGCGGCGATCCAGGCTGCCACGAACTCGACGAGGTCCTGCTCCAGGTCGGCCGCGGTCACTTTGTGCAACCGCCGGTCGATCGCGTCGAGTTGCGCTTCGACGACCGGCTCCGAACCCTCGACCACCACGGCCCTGAAGAGCTGGACCTTGCCGCCGGGGAAGTGGTTGTAGATCGTGCGGGTGGAGACCACGGCCTGCTCGGCGATCGCGTCGATGCTCGTGCGCGTGTAGCCGTCACGCCCGAAGACCTTGCGCGCGCCCTGCACGATGGCCGACCGCTTCTCCGCCATGCCCTGCCTCATGGGTGGCTTCCCTCTCTGCCGCTACTGCCCTGGTCAAGGTATGCGCCGAGGATAAAGTACAACGATCATTGCGTTGATTACCATGCTGGTTGTACCGTACTTGCGATCGCGAAGCGCGCGAGCATCAAGGCGAGGACCCGGCGGACATCCGACACCGCTGTGAGCGACCTCGACTCTGTTCTGCAAAGGGCCTGTGCACACGCATCGGCCCGAGGAAGGAACAACGTGCCCACCAAGACCAAGACGCTGCTGATTCCCACCCCGGACGGCCAGGCCGACGCCTTCGCCGCCTTCCCCGACCGTGACGGGCAGCACCCCGGGGTGCTGCTGTACCCGGACGCCTTCGGCGTACGGCCCGTGGTGGAGGAGATGGCCCGTGAGCTGGCCGGGCACGGGTACTACGTGCTCGTCCCCAACATCTTCTACCGCCACGGCCGGGCACCGGTGATCGAACTCCCCGAGCACATCGGAGCGGAGACCCGGCCCGCGGTCTTCGCCCAGGTGATGCCCATGGTCAAGGCGCACACGAGCGAACGTGCCCTGCTCGACGCCGACGCCTACCTCAGGTTCCTCACCGCCCAGCCCGAGGTCAGCGCCGGACCGGTCGCCGCGGTCGGCTACTGCATGGGCGGTGCCCTGGCGATGCGCACCGCAGCGGCACACCCCGGCCAGGTCGCCGCCGTCGCCGGGTTCCACCCCAGCCCCCTGGTCACCGACGCGCCCGACAGCCCGCACCGTGACTTCCCCGAGGTCACCGCCCAGGTGCACCTCGGCCTCGCCAAAGGCGACATGTCCCCCGAGACCCTCAGCGAGCTCAACCAGGCCCTGGACGCCGCAGGTGTCAGCCACACCTGTGAGATCTACCCCGATACCGTCCACGGCTTCACCATGTCCGACACCGCAGCCTTCAGCCCCTCCGCACTGCAGCACCACTGGGAACGCCTGCTCCCCCTCCTCGACCGCACTCTGACCAACAGCTGAGGCCCCGGGCCCGGAACGCGGCTCCGCAGGCCTGACGAACGCACCCCGCCGACCGTGCAGCCGCCCTCCAGGGCTGCCCTACCAGCAGACGGGGGAAGCTGCGCATCAACTGGTTCAACGCGGATTTGCTCGCCCGGTAGACCTCGAAGCCGCCATTGTCGTTGTTGGCGACACTGCCCTGGCCCGAGGACATCACCGCGATCGTGCCCTCCGGGGCGACGAGATCCTGCAGCGTCTCGACCACGCGCATCGGACTCAGCGCATGGGTCACCATCAGGTGGACGAAGGTCTCCGTGGGCACGTCGGCGACGGTCTCCTCGGGGGCATTGGTCACCCCGGCACTGACGAACAGCAAGTCGAACGTCGTCTGGGCCAGACGCTCGTGCAACGCCGCGACCTGCTCAGGAACCGTGATGTCGACCGTCTCCACCACGAGGCGGTCACCGGCGTTCCCTGCCAGGTCGCGCAAGTCGCTCCGCCCTGTTCCCCGCACGGTCGCGGTCACCCGCCAGCCCCGGGCCAGGTACTCCGCCGTCAGCGCGTAGCCCAGCCCACGTGACGCGCCGATGATCAGAGCGGCCTTGCCGACAGTTGCTGTCATGGGGACTCAGTCCTCCTCGGTCACTCGATGACTCGATGACGGGATTCGTGGCGCAGCGGCCGACGTTCCCGATCACCGTACGTGATGATCACGCTGCGGGCCCGGCAACCGCCACTGGGCCCGCAGACGCGCCGGAGTCCAGCCGGCACTGTGGGGCCAGGACCATCGCCCGCTCCTCTCCGCAGCCTTGGAGAACAGTGAAGTGCCGGGACCATCTCCCGGCTTGTCGTTTAACCTCGTTTCCCTGAGGGGGCGGGGATGGAGCAGACGGTCGTCCAGTCCATCAGGTACTCGGCTGGGTGCCCGGACTGTGGTGCGGAGTTGGAGTGCTGGGGCGTCCAGGCCCTGGTGAATGGCTCCTTGTGCTGGGACACGGAGTCCAGTTGTCCAGCCTGCGGATCGGCGGTGGCCTCGTGCAGTGGTGACCTGCCTGCCACGCTGCGGGACCGGCTGCTCTCCGAGTGTGGGCCGGCGCGCCTTCAGGTGGATCCATCGGCGAGGAACGCTGAGATCATGCGCGTTCTGCGGGCAGAGCTCGGCCTTGGTCTGGCCGACGTCAAGTCCGTGCTGAGCGACGTCGCGGCGGGAACCTACTCAGGGACGATGCCCGAGATGGAGTTCCTGGCCCGCAAGCTGCGGGCGTCTGGGATCGATGCCGTCGCTGTTCGGCCGTAGCGGCCTTCACCTGGCCGAGACCAGTTGGTGGGCGGCGTGGTCGAAGCGGACCAGGTTCGCCGCGCGCTTGGGCGGCATACCGGTCTGCGCGTGGAACCGGGACCACAGGGGCTTGCGGCTCCATCCCAGTTCGGCCGCCAGGTGGCCGACCCGGACGCGGCCGCGGCTGAGGACGATCCGGTTCCAGGCTCAGGCCACCTCCGGGTCCACCGGAAACCGCGCGTCACAGGCACCCGGCTGTTCGAGGTCGACACCGCCGCGCCACTGAACTTCAAGGCTTCGGTGCTGCGCCAGGAGCAGGCCGTCGCACGCTGCGAGCGGATCACCGTAGCGGTGGATCTGCGTGAGGACTGGCCGGGCGCACTGGCCGCCGCAGGACACGACCCGGCCGTGCCGACCGCGTGGGTCGCCGAAGGACTGCTGATCTATCTGCCCGAGGATGCGGTGGAGCTACTCATGGCCCGGATCAGCGCGCAGTCGGCGGCAGGCGGTCGGACGGGACTGACCTTGGGCTCACGCGGCGTGATCGACCGCTTCGGCGCGGACGCCGCACCGGGGTCGGCGGCGTCCATGTGGATCTCGGAGATGCCCGACGACCCGGTGGGCTGGCTGGCCGGGCACGGCTGGGAGGCCGACAGCCACACCCTGCGCGAACGCGCCGCCGCCTACGGCCGCCCGATCAGTACCCCGCCGCAGCGCGAGGAACGGCCCGGCGGGCTGATCTCGGCGGTCCGCCGGTAGAGCGCCTCCCGGCCCCTGGATGAGCGATTCCGACCGTGTCAGCGCGGCTGCCGCAGCCACGAGTCGAGAGCCACGTAGTCGCTGTCCCTCAGACCGTGGCGGGGATCGACACGATGCAGCAGGGCGTGTCCTTGGTGGTGGGCAGCGACCCATGACCGATCGGTGTCCGTGATCTCGTCGTCGACCCAGGCGAACGGGCGCCCCGCAGCCCATTCAACAAGTGCGCGGGTCTTCCAGTGCAGTCCGTTCCGCTCGTCCTGGTCATCGAGGTCGGACGGCTCCGGCCAGCCCACCACTGCCAGCTGTGGCAGACCGATGCGGGGGGCGATGCAATCGTTCGCGTCAGCCATCCATGTCGTCGCCCAGACCACCTCGCACGGGAGTGCCGCCAGCCGGGGTCCGTGCTCGGGATTGATCCTGGTGAGAAGCGGATTCGCGTCGGCACCGAGCGGTTCAGGACCTGTCGCATAGACCGGATAGGGATGGGACACCGCGCCGAATGGGATGAGGGGCCCATCGACATCGAGAAACAACAGGGGACGCTGCACAGGGCCGGTCACGGAAACACGATAGCGACAGATCTCCACCGGAGACCGCCTCGCTGACCGACCACCGCCCGCCTGCTGCTCTCTCTCGTGAACATCCACGGTCCCCAAGATCCGCAACGCTGCTGCTACGTCTCCGTGGACAGCGAAGTCAGTCGACGACGCTCCTGTGACCTGCGGCGACTAACTTCATTGTCCAAGCTGGTGGGCTGGCGATGTCAATTTGGGTGCGGTTCCTCGCTTCCGAGGTCGCGACACGCTCCTGCGGGCGTCTGCTGTCAGACGGGTGGCCAGTTTCGCAACGCCGCGTCGGCCACCTGCTGGAGTTCGGAGCGGCTGGCGCCGCCGACGGCCTGGACGGCGATGCCGTTCGCCACGGTCATGATGTAGCGGGCGAGCAGTTCCGGGTCCGCGCCCGAGGGCAGATCACCCTCGTCGACGGCCTGTTGGAACCGGTGGCGGAGGCGAGCACGGCCGTCGTCGCGCCAGGCGATCAGGGCATCCTGGGCCGCCCGTCCGGAGTCGCCGGCGGCCAGCGAGCCCTGCACGCCCAGGCATCCGGCGGGGCAGCCGGGGCGGGTGGTCGTGCTGACCGAGCCGGCGAGGAACGCCGTGGCCACCTCCCGGGCGCTCGGCTTCTCCAGCGCGCGGGCCGCATAGGCGGCGGGGCCTTCGGTGTAGCGCTCCAGGGCCTTACGGAACAGCGTCTCCTTGTTGCCGAAGGCCGCGTACATGCTCTTGCGGGTGATGCCCATGGCGCTGGTCAGGTCGGTCAGGCTGGCGCCTTCGTAGCCCTGCTGCCAGAAGACCATCATCGCCCGCTCCAGGGCCTCGTCTGCGTCGAAGCCTCTCGGCCGGCCGATCGGCGCTCTCCGGGTGATCTCCACGGGCTCATCCTACCGCCTCGATACCGATCGGTGCAGAAGTGCTACGTTTTCTTTCTGCACCGATCGGTATCTAAATTTCGGGAGTTCAAGCAATGGGACATCTGCAAGGCAAGACCGCCGTCGTCACCGGCGGCAGCACAGGAATCGGCCTGGCCACCGCCGCGCGGCTGGCGTCCGAGGGTGCCCATGTGTTCATCACCGGTCGGCGCAAGGACGCGCTCGACAGGGCCGTCGAGTCGATCGGTTCCGCGGTCACCGCGGTGCCGGGCGACATATCGGAGCCGGCCGACCTGGACCGGCTGTACGACGCCATCCGTGACCGAGGCCGGGGTCTGGACGTGCTCTTCGCCAACGCGGGTATGGCCGCACTCGCACCGCTGGAGCAGGCCACCCAGGAACAGTTCGACCAGATCTTCGGCGTCAACGTCCGGGGCACACTGCTCACCGTGCAGAAGGCATTGCCGCTGCTCAACAACGGCGCCTCGGTGATCTTTAACGACTCCATCCGCGCCGACGACGGCAGGGAGACCTTCGGCCTGTATGCGGCGTCGAAGGCCGCGATCCGGTCCCTCGCGCGGACCTGGGCCAACGAGCTGAAAGGCAGGGGCATCCGGGTCAACACGGTCGCGCCGGGCGCGATCGACACCCCCGGAGTCGACATCGCCATCGGCGAGGAGAACGCGACCGCCGTCAAGGCGGAACTCGCGGCGGGAGTGCCGATCGGCCGCAGGGGGCGCCCGGAGGAGATCGCCGCCGCCGTGGCCTTCCTCGCCTCCGCGGACAGCAGCTTCATGATCGGCACCACCCTGCACGTCAACGGCGGCGAGAACCAGTTCTGACCCCGCCACGCGGAGCCCCGACCTGCCGCGGGCGATTTCTCGCCCGCGGCATTCCGCCTGGCCCGCACGAGCATCCGCGCAGCACGCCCAGACTGGACACGGAGCGCAAGATCCACCCCGACCGGTAGGGCAACCCAGCACCCCGAGCGTCACCTCGTACGACTGGGTTCGCCGGCAAGGAAGCCGAAACGACTGGGTTCACTGTCAAACGCCTCGCTTGGATGGCAGCGGACACTACGGAAGTGCGGCCGGGAACATTTGTCCAAGCCATCGACGCACACCCGCGACGACGGTGGGCCCATGGCTCTCCCTGACGGACAACCTGATGTGAACGCCGACTCCGAGGCCACCGAGGCTTCGATTCTGCCCCTGCCCGGCGGCGATATCCTCGTGTGCCAGGACGGCCCTCGCGATGCTCCCGCGCTCCTGCTGATCCACGGTTCCGCCTCCTCGACCCGCTCGTGGGACCAGCTGGTTCCGCTGCTGACCGGGTCCCACCGCGTCATCCGGATTGATCTGCCCGGACACGGCCGCTCGGCCGAACCGTCCGACCGCGGCTACGAGGTCCCCGAGCAGGGGCGCACCGTCGGCGCGGCGCTGGACCGGCTCGGCGTCGAGCGCGCCCTCGTCGTCGGCCATTCCAGTGGCGGCTATGCCGCCACCGCTCTCATCGAACAGCGGCCCGACCTGGTGGCCGCCCTTTCGCTCATCAACACGGCCCCGGTCTCAACGCCTTCATCGCGCCGGAGCCCGCCGCGTTCACACCGGCGCAGTGGCCACCGGCCGACGAACAGATCCGCCGGTTCGCCGGCACGGCTTTCCCCGCCGGCTACCGGATTCCCCAAGAGGTCGTGGACGATCTGCGCGGGATGACCTTCCACTCGGTCGCCACGTCCATGCAGGCGTCCCGCGCCTATCTGGACGAACAGGCGCTCCCGGACCGGCCGGCCGTCCTCGGCAAACCGCTGCAGGTGATCTTCGGCGACGAGGACCGCAGGTGGCGGCCTTCGTCCGCCGCCGACTACCGGGCTGTTCCGGGTGCGCAAGTCGAGTTGCTGGCCGGTGCCGGCCACACGCCGATAATGGAGGACCCGTCGCGCACCGCCGCACTTCTCCTGGCCTTCACCGCGCTCCATGCCGTGCGGGCCGACTGAATCGCAAGGGCAGAATCCTTCGGCCCGCTGCAGAAAAATCCCGCCTGCGAGCCGGTCTGAACAGTGAGTTGTGCGTTTCCAGCCCCGTCCCGGACAGCGGCCCAGCACCTGGAGATCGAGCGCCTACGCGCTGAGGCAGCAGCCGACGGCAAGATGAATACTCTGCCGCCACGGCT
This sequence comes from Streptomyces sp. NPDC091387, assembly GCF_044756945.1. Lineage (NCBI taxonomy): Bacteria > Bacillati > Actinomycetota > Actinomycetes > Kitasatosporales > Streptomycetaceae > Streptomyces > Streptomyces sp. NPDC091387. The sequence continues at coordinate 56,155 of NZ_JBIVTZ010000009.1, forward strand.
GCAGGTCTCCGGAACGATCGGCGCCTGTAGTTGACCTCCGGCCGGGCCGGGGCCTCGCCTCGCCCCGCCCCAGCCCGCCCCAGCCCGGCCCGGCCCGGCCGGTCGAGGTAACGATCAATCCGCCGATCTGGAGCTTTTGCGCAGGTTGGCGTTGAAGCGCGCTTTCTTCTGACGATTTCCACATGTGTTCATGTCGCACCATTTGCGGGTGCGACTTTGGCTGGTGTCGAAGAAGGCGGCTTGGCAGGTTGGTGATGCGCACAAGGCCAGTTTTCCGTCTCGTTCGCCCGCGATGACGCTGATCGCGTCGGCGGCGATCACGCCGAGGGCATCCTCCACGCAGGAAGCCGAGCCAAGGAGCCATCGCCGCTTGCCCTCGGGCGTCAGGATGGCCGCGGCCCGGCCCTGAGCGCTGAAGCCATTGATGGCTTGAACAGCAGACGCGGGAAGAACGTCATGGATCGCGGCCGCTGTCGCGGCGGCGTGAATCGACTCCCTCAGTTCCCGAGCGAGGTCGAGCTGAGCAGTGGTGCAGGACTCAACGGCGAGGCCGCTCACCGTCAGCCAGTCGACGAGTCGGTGCGGCACGGGAATGCGCTCCACGGCGTCACCATGACGCTCCGACAGAGTCCCCGTGAAGCTGGTCGCCAGCACGCTGCCGAGGCGGAAATCAGGGAACCCATCACGCATGGAACCACCTTAGCCGGTTGCACGCCGACAGGAAGGCAGGTAGAACCGTCTTAGCCGGTTCCACGATGGCCAGGAGGTCTCATGCCCCGTCCGACCAGCGACGTGCAAGCATTCGAAGCCCACGCAACTGACGCCGACCTCGACGATCTGCGCGCGCGACTGGCCGCGGCGCGACTACCGGAGGCCGAGACGGTCCATCGGGCCGCGCCCGGCCCTCGCCGATGGGAACAGGGTGTTCCTCTCGCCGACCTCGTCGAGGTCGTGCACTACTGGCGCACCGGGTACGACTGGCGGTCGTTCGAAGAGCGCCTGAACCGGATCGGCCAGTTCCGCACGACCATCGATGGTCTGGGAATCCACTTCCTGCACCGCCGGTCCACGCGCGCAGAGGCCACTCCTCTGGTCTTGACGCACGGCTGGCCAGGCAGCATCGCCGAGTTCATCGATGTAGTGGACGAGCTGGCAGATCCGAAGGATGCAGACGCGCCGGCGTTCCACGTGGTGACCCCGTCGCTGCCAGGCTTTGGTTACAGCGACAAGCCGGCCACCACCGGATGGGGAACCGAAAAGATCGCGGCCGCATGGGTGGAACTGATGGCGCGGCTCGGCTACGACAAGTTCGTGGCGCAGGGCGGCGACTGGGGTGGTGTAATCACCACGGTCCTCGGCGGCAGGTTCCCGGCGCACGTTCTCGGCATCCACACAACGACCGCGCAGTCACCGCCCGGGTTGACAACGGACGGGCTGACGGCAGCCGAGCGCGCATGGGCCGAAGAGACCCGCGATTTCTGGCGCCACCACGCGGCGTACGCGAAGCAGCAGGCGACCCGACCGCAGACCATCGGGTACTCCCTCGTCGACTCCCCCGTCGGGCTTCTCGCCTGGATCCTTGACAAGTTCGCTGAGTGGACAGATACCGAGGACAGCCCGTTCGAGGCGATTTCCATGGACACCGTTCTTGACAACGTCACCCTGTACTGGCTGACCAGGACCGGCGCTTCGGCAGCCCGCATCTACTACGAAAGCCACAACTCGCTCGACCCCGGACTTCGCGTCGACGTCCCGTCAGCAATCAGTACGTATCCCCGCGACATCGAGAAGTGTCCGCGCCCCTGGGCACAGAAGCGGTTCCGACAGATCGTCCGATGGAGTTCGCCCGAAACCGGTGGACATTTTCCGTCGCTGGAGGTTCCCGAGTACTTCGTCAAGGATGTTCAAGAAGGCCTCGCGGCGGTGCTGGCCGCCCATCGGTGAAACGCGGCTGGGCTATCGGCACTCGATCACCGCGTGATCCGGCTCAAGGCGTTGCCCCGCGCCTTCCGGGCCCATGACCGCGACGGCCACCAGCACGCCCGCAGGTAGGAGCCGCGCGAGCAGAACGTGCCGCGCCGGTGCTCCGCGGTCTATCCCCAGCACCACTTGGGGTCCCGGCGGGCGGCGGCGATGAGCGGCCGGGTGGGCTTGGGGCGGGGCTGGAGGCGGTTGCGTGCGGAAGGCCGCCCGGGGGCGGGCGCGCTGACGGCGGTGAGGGTGCGGATGTGGTCGGTGAAGCCCGGGGCGGGCAGGGGCAGCTCGAAGTCGCCGATGTGGCCGACGGCCGCGGGAACGTAATCGAGCACGGCACCGACCATGGCGGGCACCGGGGCCGGATCCGTCTTGAGCGCGCCGAGAATGCGCAGCGCCGTGGGCAGCAGGCTCGCGTCGGTGGTCGTCACGGCGTTGAGCGCGTCGCTGACTATTCCTGGCACGTCGTCAGCGGTGACGTCGGGCACGGCGTCGGTGAAGTCGTCGGTGGAGGGCGGAGCGCTCTGGATCTGCTCGGTCTGTTCGTACCACCAGCGGGCCTCACCGTGCTCTCCGAGCGCGAGGTGGTGGAGGTAGAGGCAGTAGGAGGCCGCGGGGTCGCCGGCGCCGGCCGCGTACTGCCACCAGAAGCGGGCGTTCTCCTCGGATTCGGCGAGCTGGAGGATGCAGCCGAGGACCCGTGCGCCCGAGGGTTCGGGGAGTTGCGGGGTGAGGAAGGTGTCCAGGGTGCTGAGGGCGGTGTTGCGGGTGACGACGGTTTCGCAGAGGGTCTGCAGGTTCTGGGCCGCTGCGTGCTCCGTCGGTTCCTCCGGTACGGGGGCGGACGGCGGCGGTGGGGCGTAGGACGGGCCGGTGGTGTGGAGCCGGGCGAGGAGGCGGGTCTCGGCGGCGTTGATGTCGTCCTGGGTGTAAGGGGTGGTGACGAGGCGTGCGCGGGAGAGGAACTCCGTGATGTGGCGTGTCATCGCCGTCCTTCCATGGCGCGGTCGGGTCCCAGGATGTCCCGCAGCCGGCGTGTCGCGTGGCGGACCGTGGAGCGGACGGTGGCGCTGGTGATGCCGAGGACGTCGGCGACCGCGGGTGCGTTCAGTCCGTGGAGGTAGGTCATCACCATGACGTCGAGCTGACGTTCGGTGAGCTGACGCATGGCCCTCATGAGGGCGAGGGACTCGGTGATCTGCCCGTACGGGTCCACGGCGTCGCGCAGGGCGAAGGTGTTGAAGGCCTCGTCGTCGAGCAGCGGGGGCCGGCGCCTGCGCGCGCGGCTGTGGTCGTTGACCTTGTTCCGCATGACGGTCCAGGCGTAGCCGGCGGGGTTCTCGACGAGCAGGACTCTGTCCCAGGTGCGCAGCAGCTGCTCGAAGGCGCTGTCGATCGCTTCCTCGGCGTCGTGGCGGTTGTGGAGGAACGTCTCGGCGTAGTGGATGTAGCGCGGGCGGTTCATCTGGTGGAAGGCGGTGAAGGAGAGGTCGGGGAGCTGCTGGGTCATCGGATCGGTGCCCTGACGGGTGCGGCTTCGGTACTCGGTCACCGGCCTTCCTTCCCTTCGTGGGGACGGCGGCTCATCTCGCTCACCCCGGCCCGGACTCCCGCGGCCGCCAGATGGCGCAGCAGGGTGTGGGCGTCCTTGCCGAAGACGCGGATCGTGACCGCCAGGATCATCAGGTCACCTACGAGGTGGGTCGTCACAGGCGAGAGCCTCTGTTCGTGCGAAGAGCCGGGCGCTTCTTCGAGCCCGGGAAGTGCGCGGGTTGTGCGCCCTTCACTCTCAACAACACCTGAGAACGAACAAGTGTGCAGGGGCAATTCAAGGAAGTTACGGAGCGACAGCCTTTGTGACGCACAGATGTTCCCTCCTGCTCATCCGGCACCCTTAGCCACCCCACGCCACGCGCACGTCGGCACCGTCACCAGCGCACACGCTCCACGAGCAGCACTCTGCATAAATTTGCGCGAATCCAGCAAACATTGACGGTGACTCACATCACACGCTCTGGCTCATCGCGTTGCGGCGCAGCTGTACCTCACGGTGTCCACGGCCACAACTCCCGTACACGAAACGTTGGATGTCCTGTGGGACACAACCATCTACGTGGGATCGCCGTCATACGCAGTGGATGTGAACAGGCGACCGAAAGAAGATTTCATGCTCTGGATACGACGCCCTGACACCCACCATGCGCGACGGACCGGCAGACGGCACGGCGCCCGTGCGGCAGCGCCGCTGGCCGCAGCGCTCCTGGTCTCGGGCGGTCTGACCGTTGTATCGCTCACCCCGGGGGTAGCCCACGCTGCCGGGGGCCGCGCGGCCCCGGCGGAGGATTTCAACGGCGACGGCTACGCGGACCTCGTCACGGCAGCCCCTGGCGCGACTGTCTCCGGCAAGGCGCAGGCGGGCTATGTGGCGGTGACGTACGGCTCGGCGACCGGCATTGATCCCACGCGCAAGACGCTCTTGAACCGCTCGACGAGCGGAGTGCCCGGATCTGCCACCGCAAAGCAGGGGTTCGGGGACACCTTCAGCAAGGGCGACCTCGACGGCGACGGCTACAGCGACCTCGTGATCGGCTCGGCCAAGGGGTCTGCGGGCAGCGTCGTCGTATGGGGTTCGGCCTCGGGACTCACCGGCGGCACCGCCATCGCCGACTACGGGCTGACCCCGCAGGTGGGCGACTTCAACGGTGACGGAAAGGCCGATCTGGCGCTGTTCGGTGCCGCAGAGACCGAAGGCGATGACTCCGTACCGCAGGCGGCGAACCTGTGGAAGGGCCCCATCTCACGCGCGGGAAAGCCGGCCGCCCGGCTCAACTTCCTGGACAAGTCGGAGTGGTGGGGCGACAACGGCTCCGGTGCGGGCTGCGCGGCCGACGACTCGTGCGTGAATGGCCCCCACTCGCTCAGCGGGCCCAACACAGCCACGTCGGTCGGTGACGTCAACGGCGACCACCGCGACGACATCGCCATCTGGGCTTATGAGGGCGACGGAGTCTGGGCCACCCATGTCCTGTTCGGCGGCGCCGGCGGATTCACGGAGTCCAGCACGCTCGGGGACATCGGCTCCGAGGGCGACGACAGGGCCACCGACATCGGTGACGTGGACGGCGACGGCTACGGCGACGTGGTGATCGGCAGCGGCGGCGAGACCAGCAAGGTCACCGTCCTGTACGGCTCGGCCTCCGGCCCGTCGTACGACCGGGTGCAGAGCTTCGACCAGTCCCTGCCCGGGTTCTACGGCGCCGAGGAGGAAGGCGACCACGTCGGCTCGTGCGTCTCGGTCGCCGACGTGACCGGGGACGGCCGCGCGGAGATCGCCCTCGGTATCGACGGTGAGGACTTCGGCAGTCTGACCGACGCAGGCTCGTTCGCGCTGCTTCACGGCACCGCTTCCGGTGTCACCGGTGAGGGCAGCCAGGTGATGCACCAGAACACCGAAGGCGTGCCCGGTGTCGCAGAGACGAACGACCAGTTCGGGGCTGCCTGCGCGCTCCTCGACATCAACGGCGACGGCCATCGCGACCTCGCGGTCTCCTCGACTGCGGAGAACGCCTCGGCCGGAGCGGTGTGGACCCTCAACGGCACCGCCGACGGCCTGACCACGAAGCTCGCGACGGCCTTCGGTCCGGGCGATGTCGGGGGTCCGGTGACCAAGGCACTGTTCGGCAGCTTCCTGCGCTGACGGCACCGTGTTGCTTCTGGCGACCGGCCGGGCGGTAAGGACCGCCCGGCCGGTCGCCGCGGCGCACGGTGGTGCCGGCTGCGGATCGCGGATGATGGACTCGTGCCATGAAGACACTGCCACCCCGCGTCCTCAAGGCGCTGGAACAATTCCACGCCGCCCGTCCGTGGGACCACAACGCCCATTACCACCGCTGGATCATGCGGCAACTCCCGAGGCGCATCGGGACAGCTCTCGATGTCGGGTCGGGCAGCGGGGACCTGGCCCGGTTGGTGGGTACACGCGCCACATCCGTACAGGGTCTGGACGCCGATCCCACGATCGTTGTCCGGGCACGGGAGCTCACGGCGCCGGCCTCGCCCGTCACCTTCACCGCCGGAGACGCGCTGACCGACATACCGCCCGGTTCCTACGACGTGATCACGTGTGTCGCCGCGATCCACCATCTGCCGTTCTCCGAAGCTCTCGCCCTGTTTCGCCGGCACCTGGCACCGGGCGGGACTCTGGTCGTCGTAGGGCTCGCCCGAGCACAGTCACCCGGCGATCGCCTGATCGGCACGGCCGCCGTTGCGCTGAATGTCGTGATGGCCTGGATCAAGAACCGGGGGCGCAGGGCGGCACGGCCGGAATCGATGACCGCCCCCGCGCGACCGGCGGCGATGAGCTTCGCCGACATCGTTCGTGATGCCCGGAACGTGCTGCCCGGTGCGCGGCTCCGCCGACGAGTCTGCGAAGCCGAGTTGCTCATGGGCCAATGCTGTCCGCCGCCACCCCGCTGCGCACGCCGGGCGGAAGCCGGACCCTTGTCAGTATCCAGAATCCTGGTTACTGTTTGATTCGTGAACGATTTCGACGACCGCTTCCTCACGCGCAACGGCCTCGCCGCGCGGCAGCTCGCCGTCCTGCTCCTGCATCACGAGCCGGACACCCGACTGCCCCGCGTGCGCGACTTCGCGGAGGAGCTGGGCTGCGGAAACGGTACCGTCCAGGCCGCCCTCCACCTGCTGGAGGAGGCCGGAGCGATCTCCACGACCGCGCGCGGCCATCTCGGCACGTTCCTCGTCCACTCGGACCGCACCATCCTGTGGCGGCTGTCCGGGCTGGGGACGCTGCTCGCGGCGATGCCGCTCCCCTACTCACGACGGTACGAAGGTCTGGCGACCGGGCTGCGCAGCGCGTTCGAGGAGGCCGGCGCACCGTTCGCGATCACGTTCATGCGAGGCGCCGGAGCCCGGACCGCCGCACTGCTGGAGGGCAAGGTCGACCTGGTCGTCCTGTCGCGGTTCGCCGCCGACCAGCTGATCGCCGAGCACCCGGTGGAGCTGGTGGCAGATCTCGGCCCCGCCACCTACGTCGGCGCTCACGGCATGCTGGTGCGCCACGGCGTCGACCTGGACGCGCCCGGACTGCGGGTGGCGGTCGACCACGCTTCGGAGGATCTGCGGATGCTCGTGGAGCGGGTCTTCGCCGGCCGGGAGGACGTCGAGTGGCGCGAGGCGTCGTACATGCAGTTGAGCGACCTGTTCGCGCGGAACGAGGTGGATGCGACGGTCTGGAACCTTGACGAGGCACAGGACCGGCTCGGGGTCGGCGTCGACGTGCTTCCGCTCGGGGACGAGGTCAACCGGGAGCTGGCGCTACGCAACTCCACCGCCGCGGTGATCGGCCGGTCGGAGGGGGCCAAGGCGCTCGCCGCGGTCCGCGACTCGCTGGACCTGTCGCTGGTGACCCGGCTGCAGAGCGAGGTACTGCGCGGTGAGCGCGTCCCCTCGTACTGACCAGCGGGTTCAGTGACCGGGGTCTCATAACTCCGGGGCGTCACTCGCCCTGAAAATACAAAATCCTGGTTACTGTTGATTTTAGGAGGATCAATCATGGACGACCAGCTCGCACTGCGGATCCAGCTCTTTCGCGAAGGCGGCCAGGTCAGGCCCGAGGTGGCCGACTTCGTCACCACCGAGCTGACCTCTCTGGAGGCCGAGGGCCGCACGGTCACCGAAGCGACGGCGGGAATGCTGACCAGCCATCTGATGATGGCGCTCGGCCGGATCCTGGACGGCGAGGCGATCGAGCAGTTCCTCACCGACGACCAGATCGCCGCCGAGCTGGCCGGGCATCCCGACGCGGTGGCCCGTGCCCGTGCCGTATCGGCTCGCGCCGAACGGGAGCTCGGGGCCCCGCTCCCCGAGTCCGAGGTCAACTTCCTCGGCATGCACCTGGCGGTACTGGCCCAGCAGTCCCCCTCCGCGCCCACGTCCTGACCGGTCACGGCAGGCACCCCGGCCCCCTCCGCCCCCGTACCGACGCAGAGAACGCCCCCCGTACCGAGACACAGAGAACACAGAGAGAAGTACAGCCATGACGAAGATCCTCACCGGTGGAGTCGGCAAGGTCGAGGTCACCGAGGCCATCGGCAAGCTCGGCATCGACTCGCTCGACGTCGTCGCCTCCAGCGACATGGACGCCGCGATGAAGCTCCGGGTCGGCCAGGCCGACTACTACCTGGGCACCTGTCACACGGGCGCCGGCGCCTCGCTGGGCGTGCTCGTCGGCCTCATGGGCAGCGCCGCCTGCCACACCTTCGGCCGGAGTGTTCCGACGGAGGAGAAGGTCGCCGAACTGCTCGCCGACGGCAAGAAGGTCTTCGGCTTCTCGATGGACCAGATCGACGTCATCGCCCCCCTCATGGCGCGCGCCATCGCCGCCCGCGGCTGAACCCAGCCTGTTCTGATCATCCCGGGCACCAAGGAGTGACTCGTGAGCACCACACTCGCCGCCGGCGCCAGCCTTGACTTCACGCTGGCCCAGCAACTGACCGTGATAGCCCTGTGTGCGCTGACCGCCTACATCTCGCACATGGCCCTGGCCGTCTTCAATGACGGGGTACGCCCCTTCATGCTGGACTTCATCCAGGGACGCACCACCCGCAGCGCGACAACGGCTGTCTCGTTCGGTCTCTCCGCCGGATTCATCTTCGGACTCGGTGCGCCGATGGCTCTGTCCACGGGTGTGCTGAACCCGTGGCTGCTCTTCCTGCCCACGGACATCCTCGGGATGCTGGCGCCCAGGAGGTGGCTCGCCCCCATCCTCGGCGGTGCCTGGGGCGCGGTCGTCGTGTTCGGTCTGAACGGCGCGAACAACGTCGCGCACGATCTGCCGGTCGACTTCCTGACGGCGATGCAGCAGATGTCGACGCCGATCCTGTTCCTCTTCTCGCTGTTCCCCGTGCTCGCCATCACCAAGCAGTTCGGCCGCAAGTGGGGCGGTATCGCGGGCGTCCTCGAACTGGCCCTCGTCGTCATGACCATGAAGCTGTGGCCGAACATGTTCGCCGGAGCACTGGCCATGGCCGTCGGTGTGCTGATGCTCATCGGGCTGGCGGTCGCCAAGGACGTCCGGCAGCGCCGGGCCGACCGGGCGGCGGGCGTCGAGGAGGTCGTCCTGGAGGACGACCCGATGGCGTCGCTGTTCAGCGCCAGCGCGGCCCGTCTACGCAAGTACCTGCCGCTGTTCATGGTGCTCGGGGCCGGGGTCTGTGTGCTCGCCCAGATGCACATATTCGGCGGCGGTGAGGCGACCAGCTTCCTGATCGCCAAGGGGCAGTACTCCGAGGCCGCCCAGGTCGACTTCTACCGGGTGTTCGGCTTCATCCCGCTGATCGCGACGACCGCGCTCGCCTCCGGCGCGTACGGCATCGCCGGATTCACGCTGGTGTACCCGATCGGCTACCTCATGCCGAACCCGTTCCTGGCGGCTGTCGTCGGTGCGGTCGTGTTCGCCGCCGAGGTGCTGGCCCTCTCCTGGATCGGCAAGGTCCTCGGCAAGCTGCCCAGCGTCCGGGACTCCTCGGAGCACCTGCGCAGCGCCATCGGCGACACCCTTCAGCTCGCGATCCTCTTCGGCTCGCTGATGGCCGCCAACGCCATGGGCGGCGGACTCGGCATCCTCGTCGTCGGCGGGCTCTACCTGCTGAACGAGGCGATGGGCCGGCCGATCGTGAAGATGGCCGCCGCACCCGCGGCCGTGATCGTCGGCGGCATTCTGCTCAACGTCCTGTACTGGCTCGATCTGTTCACCCCCGTCAAGGGCTGACACACCCCCCGGTCCGGGGACCTGTCCGCCCCGATACCGGGGCCGGCACGTCCCCGGACCGGACCGGGCCCGTACGCGAAGAAGGAGCCTCCACGATGAACCACCACGAGCCGCGCACCCTGCGCACCGTCACCGGCGATGTTCCGGCCTCTTCGGTACGCGGCCCCGCCCTCGCTCACGAGCACCTCGTCCTCGACCTGGATCAACGGGGCGACGGCGCGGCCGTTCTCGACCCGCGACGCCACGCGGCGGCCGTGACCGCCGAGCTGAGCGGGCTGCGGGAGGAGTTCGGGCTCTCCCTCGTCGTCGAGCTGACCTGCCGGGGCATGGGACGCGACGTCCGCGCCCTGGCGGCCATCGCCCGGGACGCACAGGTCGCGGTGGTCGCCGCGACCGGCTGGTACTACGAGCCGTTCCACACCCCGGAGATCGACGCCTCCGACGTGGAACAGCTCACCGCGGTCCTTCTCCGCGAGATCCAGGAGGGCATCGGCACGACCGGCATCCGGCCCGGCGTCCTCGGTGAGATCGGCAGTCACGGGGATGTCCCCACAGCTCCCGAGGCCAAGGTGCTGCGCGCCGGTGCGCGGGCCGCGCGGGCCACCGGCCTCTCCCTCGCCACCCACGCGCAGCTGGGCCGGGGCGGGCTCGCCCAGCTGGACCTGCTCACCGGTGAGGGGCTCCCCGCCCACCGCGTCAGCATCGGCCACCAGGACCTGCTGGACGCCCCGGGCGTCCACCGGGAGCTCGCGGCACGCGGGGCGTACGTCGCCTTCGACACCGTGGGCAAGTCGTCCTACCAGAGCGACCGGACCCGGCTGCGGCTGCTGCTCGCCCTGGTGGAGGCCGGGCACGCCGACCGGGTCCTGCTCAGCTGCGACATCTCCCGCCACGGCTACCTGCTGGACGAAGGCGGCCAGGGCTACGGGCACCTGTTCCGGAGCTTCCTGCCCGAGCTCCGGGCGGCAGGCGCCGACGACGACCTGATCGACCTGCTGACCCGCCGCAATCCGCTGCGCTTCCTGACCGGCGCGAGCGTGGAGGAGAACTGACATGAACCCCGTACTGCCCGCCACGTTCCCGCTGGCGACCGTCGGTCTGGACGAAGCCGTCGCCACGCAGTTCCGGCTGCTGGAGGCCACCGCGGCCCACTTCGAGGGACAGCAGCTCTTCTCGTCCGACGCAGGAGTCGTCCCCGGTCTCGGCCGGCCCCGCACCACCGCCCGCGTCGAGGCCGTGCTCGCGGACTTCTTCGGGGCCCAGGACGCCGCCTTCGTCCAGGGCGCGGGCACCGGAGCGATCCGGGCCGCCCTCAACGCCGCTGTCCGGGCGGGCGATCCGCTGCTCATCCACCGGGCCCCGGTCTACCGCACCACGGAGGTCACGCTGCGCGGTATCGGCGTGGAGACGGCCGAGGTCGACTTCAACGACGCCCCGGCACTCCGCGAGGCCCTGGCGTCCGGGCGGTTCCGGTGGGCGTACATCCAGCACACCCGCCAGCGCCTCGCGGACTCCTACGATCCGGCCGACGTCATCGCCGCCTGCCGGGCGGCCGGGGTCCGCACGATCGTCGACGACAACTACGCCGTGATGCGCACGCCCGCCGCCGGTGTGGAACTCGGGGCCGACGCCTCCTGCTTCTCCCTCTTCAAGCTCCACGGGCCGGAGGGCGTCGGTATCGTCGTCGGCGCCCGCGATCTGGTCGAGCACATCCGCCGCGACAACTACTCCGGCGGCGGTCAGGTCCAGGGCCACCAGGCCCTCGACGCCCTGCGCGCCCTCACCCACGTTCCCGTCATGTGGTCCGTGCAGTCCCGGGTGGGCGCAGAGGTCGCGGAACGGCTCACGGCCGGCGAGGTCGACGGGGTGGCGGAGGTCCGCATCGCCAACGCCCAGGACCGCTGTCTGCTCGTCCGGCTCGACCGGCCCGTCGCCGCGGCACTGCCCGCCGTCGCCGCCCGCTTCGGAGCCGCCCCCTACCCCGTCGGCTCCAACTCCCGCTACGAGATCGCCCCGCTCTTCTACCGGATGTCCAGCTCCGCGCTGGACGACTCCCCCGAGCTGGCCGACTGGATCGTACGCATCAACCCGATGCGGGCGGGCGCGGATCTCGTCATCGACATCCTGCGCCGCTCGCTCGCCGCCCTGGACGATTCGAAGGACGACTGACCGTGTTTCTCGACACCGTGCTCACCCGCAACCCCGGGCTCGTCGACGCCGCGGCCGCGCTGCACCGCAACGGCGAGATCCCGCCCGACACCTATGTCGTGGACCTGGACGCCGTCGAGGCCAATGCCGCGCTGCTGGCGGCCGAGGCCGACCGCCTCGGCATCAGTCTCTGGTTCGTCGTCAAGCAGCTCGGCCGCAACCCCGAACTGATCAGGGCCATCGCCCGGCACATCCCCCGCTCCGCCGCGATCGACCCGGCGGAGGCCCGCACCCTGCACGCCGCCGGGGCACAGCCCGGCAACCTCGGGCACCTCGTCCAGATTCCCCGGCGCGCGCTGCCGGAGATGCTGGCCTGGCGCCCGGAGACCGTCACGGTCTTCGACCTGGCAAACGCCCGCGCCGTTTCCGACGCCGCGCGCGAACTGGGCATCGTCCAGGACGTCCTGATCCGGCTCGAAGGCGCCGACGGCGCCGTCTACCCCGGCCAGGAGGGCGGCGTACCGCTCGGCCGTCTGGACGCCTTCGCCAAGGAGGCCGAAGCGCTGGACGGCATCCGGATCGCGGGCGTCACCGCCTTCCCCTGCGTCCTGTGCGACCCCGAGACGGGCGTCCCGGCCGCGACCCCCAACTTCGGCCTGGCGCTCAGGGCCCGCGAACTCCTGGCCGCACGCGGACACCACGACCTCAAGCTCAGCGCTCCGAGCGCCACCTCGATGGCCTCCCTCCCGCTGCTCGCCGAACGGGGAGCCACCCACGGCGAGCCGGGCCACGCCCTCACCGGCACCACCCCCCTGCACGCCCTCGATCCGGCCCAGCCGGAGATGCCCGCGTACGTGTACGTCAGCGAGGTCGCCCACACGCTCGACGACGGCCGTCCGGCGATATTCGGCGGCGGCTTCTACACCCGTTCGCACATCCGCAGCGCCCTCCTGCCACGCACCGGCACCCGGCTGGGCGTTCAGCACGCACCCGCCGAGAACATCGACTACTACCGCCTGCTCGACGCCCCCACCCGCGATGCGGACGTCCGCATCGGGGACACCGCCCTGCTGGCCTTCCGCACCCAGATCTTCGTCACCCGCTCGACCGTCGCCGTCGTGTCCGGGCTCGCCTCCGGCAACCCCCGGCTGAACGGCCTGTACGACGCCCATGGCCGAGCCCTGTAAGGAGCACCTCATGGCCAAGACCGTCATCGTCGTCATCGACGGATTCGGCGTCGGCGCCATGCCCGACGCGGGCACCCTGCGCCCCGGCGACCTCAGCGCCGACACCTGCGGACACGTACTCGACCACTGCCGCGCCGCGTTCGGCCGCCCGTTGCGCCTGCCGGTGCTGGGTGCGCTGGGGCTCGGGCTGGTCCACCCGCACCCTGACCTGGCACGGCGCACCCATCTGCCCGTGGCCGCGGGCAGGGCCGCGCTCGGCTATCCGGGCGCGGACACCTTCGCGGGCCACCAGACCATGATGGGCGCCGACTTCAGCCGCGTGACGGTGGCCCGGCTCGCCGACCACCTCGACGAGGTGTCCGGCGCGCTCACGGCGGCCGGTCACCGGGTCGAGCGGCTGGACGGACAGCCGCTGCTCGTCGTCGACGGAACGGTCCTGGTCCACGACAACCTGGAGGCCGATCCCGGGATCAACTGGAACGCCTCCGGCCGCCTCGACGACCTCCCGTTCGAGGGGCCCGGCGGAATCCTCGCCATCGCCCGTACCGTGCGCGCCGTCGCCCCGGTCGCACGGGTCATCGCGGTCGGCGGCCACGCGGACGGCCCGCTCGGCGACTTCGTCCGCCCCGGCGACGGGGGGACGGTGGGTCTGGACACCCCCGCCACCGGCTTCTACCGCAACGGCGGACTCCAGGTGCAGCACCTGGGCGCCCCGCTCGACCACACCCGCCAGCTTCCCGAGCTGGCGGCACGGGCCGGGATCCCGGTGGCCCTGGTGGGGAAGGCCGCCGACATCCTGGTGTGCGAGGCGGCGACACGTCATCCGGCCGTCGCCACCGCCGACGTCCTGTCGCACACGCTGGACGCGGTGCGCGCAGAGGGCGACGCCCTCGTGGTCGCGAACGTCCAGGAGACGGACCTGGCAGGGCACCAGCAGGACACGGAACGGTACGGGCACCTGCTGGAGCAGGTGGATGCCGGGCTCGCCGGACTCGTGGCGCTGCTCGCGGCCCCCGGTGACCGGTTGATCGTCACCGGGGACCACGGCAACGACCCCACGATCGGCCACGCGCACCACACCCGCGAGTACGTCCCGGTGCTGATCCACCGGCCCGGCGCGGACGGCGTGGAACTCCTCCCGGACGCGCACACCTTGGCGGACGTCGGCGCAACCGCCGCCCTGTCGCTGGCGCTGGACCCGGAGGGCCTCGCGGGCGGCACCCCGCTCCACACGGGTCGCCGCGCGGCCTGACTGCGGCGCACAGGACAGACGACGTGACGCGGGCAACCAAAGCTTGCGCAGCCGCTCGCGACCGTCCGTCGAGCCCGTGGACACCTCGATGCCCGCTAATTCCGTTGAGCCCGCACCCGTGATCGTGTTGGCTGGCGGCCCCGAACTGTCGGTACCGCTGGTGCCCGCTCGGCTGTAGCAGGGAGTGAGACGTGCAGGACTTCGTCGTCGACCCCGGTGCCCGTAATCGGGCCGCCTGGGACAGGTTTGTCCAGGAGGGCAACGAGTGGACGAGGCCGGTGAGTGCCGAGGAGGTCGAGCGCGCCCGCACGGGCGACTGGTCGATCGTTCTCATCGGGCGTGAGCCGGTCGACCGCTCCTGGCTGCCGACGGACCTGACCGGCAAGGACGTGCTGTGCCTGGCCTCCGGCGGTGGCCAGCAGGGCCCGATCCTCGCCGCCGCGGGGGCCCGGGTCACCGTGTTCGACAACTCGCCCCGCCAGCTCGGCCAGGACCGGATGGTGGCGGCACGCGACGGACTCGACCTGCGCACCGTCCTGGGCGACATGCGCGACCTCAGCGCCTTCGGCGACGCGGCATTCGATGTGGTGTTCCACCCGGTCTCGAACCTGTTCGTACCCGACGTGGTACCGGTGTGGCGTGAGTGCTTCCGCGTCCTGCGACCGGGCGGAACCCTGCTCGTGGGCTGCCTCAACCCTGATGTGTACTTGTTCGACCACGAGGCCCTCGACGAGCGCGGCGAGCTGATCGTCGTGCACAAGCTGCCCTACAGCGATGTCACGCACTACTCCGCCGAGGAACGCGCCACGAAGTTCGGCGCGGATGCCGCGCTTGAATACAGCCACACCCTCACCGACCAGATCGGCGGGCAACTCGCCGCGGGGTTCGTCCTCACCGGATTCACAGAGGCACCGGACCGATCCAGCGCATCCGCCCCGTACATGTCGAACTATTTCGCGACGCTGGCGGTCAAGCCGGGCTGACCCAGCCGCGGCGCCGGCCGAGACGGCCGTGTCTCCGCATGGCCGAGTGGAGCGCTGTGCCAGGATCGCCTCGAACTCGTACTTCTACGGTGAATCAATCGGGCCGTACGGGTGACCTGGCCCTCCTGAGCCTTCTTCCGGGTTGCCAGAGCGGCTATGCCTGTTGCTCGTGATCAAGAACCTGCTGTGCGCCGGGGCGACGGTCGTTCTCGCCGCCCTGCCTCTCACCCCGACCGGCCCCGCCCACGCCCTGGAGGGCCCCGGGAGGCCGCGCCCGAACCCGTGCTCCACCGTCATCGCGCCGCTCGGCTACGCCTGTGTCCCGGCGCCCAAGCAGTGCTTCACGGTGCCGTGTTACCAGTACGACCTTGTGCCGCTCCTGCCCGGCCCCTGGCTCCCGGACCCGTCCCGGAGCGCCTGAGCCAGAAGCCCGCCGGCGGCGATGCGCCCGTGCGGATCTCAGGCTGCTCCGACGGTGAGTTCGAGAAGCTGCTGTGCGGTGCCGACCGGGTCGACGATCTGGTGCAGGTGCTCTCCGGGCAGGTGCGCGGTCCGCCAGCCGCGTTCACGGGCGTCGGTGGCCACATCCTCGTACGGAGGGCTGAACAGAAGGTACGAACAGGGGTGGTCGTCCCAGCCGTCGGGGACCGGGATGCGCTGCTCGTAGTAGGCGAGCGGAAGCCTGGGCTGCTCGGCGACGACCTTTCGGCGCATCGCCGGACCGGAGAACATGGGCGCGATGTCGGCCTCGTCCCACCAGTCGGTCCAGCGCGGCAGTGTGCCGTTCACCGCCATCGGCCGGAGGAACTGCAGCAGTTCGGGCGGGGCGACGGGTGTCGGTCCGGTGCGGGCCGGCAGCGCGGCGTCGACGAAGACCGAGCCGGTCACCGGATGGTCGAGCCCCGAGCGGATGGCCGGGAGCAGCAGACCCGCGTTGCTGTGCGCGGCCAGGACGAGGGGGTGGCCCGTCGGGATGTCGCGGAGGTCGGCCCGGACGGCTTCGGCGGCCCGTGGCCAGAACGGTGCTTCACCGGCGCCCACGTGCAGCAGGGAAGGTACGCGCACCTGGTACCCCCTGGCGGTCAGGTGTTCGGCGACCGGGTTCCACGTGGAGGGGCCCACGGACGGGCTGTGCGCGAGTACGATGATCGGCTGCATGTGAGCATCCTGGCGCTGCCCCGCCGTCGGCCGCGACCGGCTCGGCCGACGGCGAACAACGGACGGACCGACTCCGCGCGTACGTACGGGAAGCCCTCAGGCCGCGAGCGGCATCGCGACCGTCACCATGGCGAGCAGCCCGATGTACGCCCAGGCATGGGCACGGTCGGGGATCCGCGGCGGACGCCTGCGCAGCACCGCGATCACCGGCAGAGCCCCGAGCAGCAGTGCCGAGGCGGCGCGGAGGTCGACGAGGCCGACCAGGCGCACGTGCGCGTCCACGGCGGCGGGGACCGCGGCGCCGCACAGGGACACCACGGTTGCCGGGAGCGCGATGGCGAGGGTGAGGGGGTTGGCCAGGGCGGTCGCCACCCGCATCGGGTGCCCCGCCCGCCGCATCGTGGGGACGGTCATGACGCTGCCTCCGACGCCGAGGAACGCCGCGACCGCGCCGACCGGCGCGCCGAGGGCGGCGGGCAGCGGACGCGGAGCGTCGGGGGCCGCCTCGTCCCGCGTACCCGGGCGCAGGAATCCCGGGCGCAGGAGCAGGTCGGCGATGGTGAGAGCGACGTACGCGACGAAGGCCCACCGGGCCGGATCGGCCGGGACGAGCCGTGTGGCGGCCGATCCGGCCGCGGCGCCGACCGTCAGCAGGAGGAGCAGCGGGCCGCTGCCCCGGAGTGCGAGGAGCACCCGCCGCGGGGTGACGGCCGTCGCGAACCCCGCGTTCACCACCATCACCAGGGCCGAGGTGGCGGTCGCCACCCGCATCGCGTCCGCGCCGAGTGCGGCGTCCGCCCACACCACGACTGGCACGGCGACGAACCCGCCGCCGAAGCCGAACAACACCGTCGTCATGCCGGTGAGGAGCCCGATCCCTGTCAGTGCCACAACGTCCATGGGTCCCACTCCACCAGCGCGTAGGGGGTTCTCGCATGCGATGGTCGGCACCATTCCTTCGCGTCCCGGCCAGTAGGGTGGGCGGGTGAAGAACGTCCCTCTCGCCGACGTCGACCACGTCGGGCGGGCTGTCCTGCCGATCGGCACCGACTACCCGCCCGGCCATGTGCTGGACTGGCACGAACACCGGCGCGCGCAGTTCCTCTACGGCGCCACCGGGGTCATGGTCGTCGACACCGCCGAGGGCACCTGGACCGTCCCGCCCGAACGCGCCGTACTGATCCCGGCCGCCACCCGGCACCGCGTCCACATGCCGGGAGTGAGCACCGCGAGTCTGTACATCGAGCCGGGCGCCGTCCCGTGGTGGCCCGATACCTGCATGGTCGTGGATGTTTCGCCGCTGCTGCGCGAGATGCTCCTGGTAGCTGTCGGGTTCGAGGTCGACTACACCCTGTCCGGGCGGGAGGGGGCCGTCGCCGCGCTCCTCCTGTACGAGATCGCCGAGCGCGCCCCGCTCCCGTTCCACGTCGGGCTTCCCGCCTCCGCCCACCTCGCGAGGCTCTGCCGTGAGTACCTGGCCGCCCCGGACGCCGGTGTCACCAATGCCGCGTGGGCCACGCGGACGGCCATGAGCGAACGGGCCTTCACGCGTCGCTTCCGCTCCGAGACCGGCGACAGCCCCGCCGTCTGGCGGGCCCGCGCCCGTCTGCTCGCGGCCGTTCCGCTGCTGCGGACCGCGTCGGTGAGCGAGGTCGGCGGCCGCCTCGGCTACGCCTCCCCCGCCGCCTTCACCGCTGCCTTCACCCGCACCTTCGGCCTGCCCCCGTCCCGCTTCACGGCGGGCCGCCAGGGCGTCGGCCGCAGTCGCGACTCCTGAGCGGTCCGCGGTACTTCAACGTCCAGGCGCTCCGTCCGCTCGCCACGACGCGGCGGCATCCGTACCGTCCCCGGTCTGCCGCGCCGGCGCCATGAGCTTCGGCGCGGTGGGTTCGGGCAGTGTGCGGAACAGCAGCCAGCTCAGAGCGGGCATCAGGATTAGCGGGGTCAGGGCGGTACGCGGGGACGTCGCTTCGGCGACGCTGCCGATGAGGGGGCTGGCCAGGCCGCCGATGCTGACGGTCAGCCCGAGGGTGATCCCGCTGGCTGTGCCGACGCGGGAGGGCAGGTAGTCCTGGCCCAGCGTGACCGGCGGATGTGAGTCCGTGCCCCCGGAGTTCTGAGCCCCGGCGTCACACACGGCACCCTCGTCACACCGCCCGTGGCACTGTGGTGCCATGACCGTTGAAGTTCGCCCGGCTTCAATCTTCGGGGACGTCCGTACGCTGCTCGGCCCGAAGTCACCCGATTCCAACGTCTGCTGGTGCCTGAGCCACCGGATCTCCTCGAAGCTCAACAACGAGCTCCGGGGGCCGGCCCGAGGCGAGTACGTCGCCGAGTTGTGCCGCGAGCGACGCCCTCCGGGGGTGCTGGCCCACGACGGTGACGAAGCGGTCGGCTGGGCCGCCGTGGCCCCGCGCTCGGACACCTCCTTCGCTCACAGCCGGAAGATTCCGCACGTCGACGATCTGCCCGTCTGGTCCCTCTGGTGCATCCGGGTGCGCCCAGGTCACCGCAAGAAGGGGATCTCGCACGCCCTCATCGCGGGTGCGGTGGAGTTCGCCCGCGCCCAGGGCGCACCGGCGATCGAGGCGTATCCCCTGGACAACGGCGACGCCAAGGTCGACCTGACGATGGCGTACGCCGGGATCCGGAAGAACTTCGAGCGCGCCGGGTTCACCCATACCGCCGACACCACCTCGGTGCTCGCCGGTCATCCCCGGATCCTGATGCGGCTCGACCTGCGCTGACGGATCATCGCCGGGCGCGGCTCTCCGGCGCCCGACGCGGTCGCCCGCGCCCGGCGGTCGTGGCTCCGCACGGTTCACGGCCGGCCCAGGGAGGGGTAGTCGGTGTATCCCTCAGCCCCGTGCACGTGCATCAGGAACTCCGGGCGGACTTCGTTGAGCGGCGCGCCCGTGCGCAGCCTCTCGACGAGGTCGGGGTTGGCGAGGAAACCCCGGCCCAGCGCGATCAGGTCGGCACCCTCGGCGAGCAGGCGCTCACCGCGCCGCTTGCCGCCGTCGGCCGCGACCTCCTCGCGGGAGAGCGCCGGGTTGGCCATCAGCGTGCCGGGCCAGGCCTTGCGGATCTCCGCGAAGAGCGTGCTGTCCGGGTCGGCGTAGATCAGGTGCAGATAGACCGGGCCGATGCCCGCGAGCGCGGGCAGAAGCGCCCGGTAGATGTCCTCGGTGTCGCCCTCCTCGACGCTGTTGACGCCCAGTCCGGGGGAGATCCGTACGCCGACCCGGTCCGGGCCGATGGCTTCGGCGACGGCCCGGACCACCTCGGTGGTGAACCGGATCCGCCCCTCCGCCGGTCCGCCCCACCCGTCGGTCCGGCGGTTGGTGTTCTTCGCCAGGAACTGGTGGAGGAGATGGCCATTGGCGGAATGCACCTCCACCCCGGCGAAGCCGGCACGGACGGCGTTGCGGGCGGCGGTGGCGAAGTCGGCGATGGTGGACCTGATGTCCCGGACGGTCATCTCACGGGGCACGACGGCGTTCTGCGGTCCGCTGGGGGTGTGCAGTGCCTCGGGGAACCGTACGGCGGACGGGGCGAGCGGGATGTGGCCGCTGGTGTCGGGATGGCCGACCCGGCCGCCGTGCTGCAGCTGGAGGAACATCCGGCTGCCGGAAGCCGCGTGCACCGCCTCGGTGACCCGACGCCAGCCGGAGACCTGCGCGGGGGTGTGGATGCCGGGGATGTGGGGGTAGGTCTGGCCGACGGCGTTGGGTGTCGTGGCCTCGGCGATGATCAGACCGGCCGCGGCGCGCTGCGCGTAGTGGGTTGCCATCAGCTCGCCCGGGACTCCGTCGGCCCCGGCGCGGTTGCGGGTCAGCGGCGCCATCACCAGTCGGCTGGACAGCTCGAGGGTGCCGAGGCGGGTGGGTTCGAAGAGCCGGGAACCGGCGGGTGCCTGCTCTGTGTTCGTCATGCCGGTAACGTAAAACCTGACATTGATGTGAAGTTCAAGTCGTGAGGTGGGGTGGGCTGGGACGTGCGCATCGGGGAGCTGGCGTCGCGCACAGGTGTCAGCGAGCGTTCGCTGCGGTACTACGAGGAACAGGGCCTGCTGGCGGCGAATCGGACGCCCGGCGGCCACCGGGACTTTCCCGACACCGCGGTCGATCGCGTGATCCGCATCCAGGAGCTCTACGCGGCCGGGCTGCACAGCTCGGGCATCGCGCGGATCCTGCCCTGCATGCGGGACGAGGACGGTGGGCCGTCGGTGCGCGCCACCCCGGAGCTGGTCGCCGAACTCACCGCCGAGCGGGACCGGATCGACCGGACCGTCGATGACCTGCTCCGCTCCCGTGAAGTTCTGGAGCAGGTCATCGACACAGCGGCGGGCGGGACCGTTCCCGGCCCTCCGGACTGAAGCCCGGCCCGATCCGGCCCGGTGCGTCAGACCACGGCGAGCCGGTCCACCAGCAGCTCCACTCGCGACTCGGTGTCCTCCGGCGGGAGCCGTCCCGCCCGGGTCAGGGTCGCCAGGCCGTGCAGGGACGCCCAGAAGACCTCGGTGAACAGCCCCGGGTGGACACCGTCCCCGGCGACCTCGCCCAGGCTCTCCAGCAGCGCGGCGAAGGCGTCCTTGAGAGGCTCCGGGGTGTCCTCGTCCGCGAACGCCAGGCCACCGTCCAGCTGGAACATGGCGTCGTAGACCGCCGGGTGGCGTGCGGCGAAGTCGAGGTAGGTGCGGGCGAGAGTGGCGACCCTGGCGCGAGGTCCGTCCGCGGCGGAGGTCGCGGCCCGCAGCCCGGCGGCCATCTCGGCAGCGCCTTCGAGGGCGACGGCGCCGATGATCTCGCGCTTGCCGCGGAAGTGGCTGTAGAGGACGGGCTGACTGTATTCGATGCGTTCGGCGAGCCGACGGGTCGTGACCGCGTCCCAGCCCTGCTGCTCGGCGAGTTCGCGGGCTGTCGCCACGATGAGGCGCTCACGCTCCGCCCGTTCGCGCTCCTTGCGTTCTTGTACCGACATGATTCGATTCTAGCACCGCTAGACAAGCAAGCGGCAGCAGTACTAGCGTTGCATCGTCAGCTAGCAACACTAGATACCGAGGAGGTCATCGTGTTCAACGCACTTGAGGTGTTCACCACTGTGGTCGTCGGCGTGATGGTGGGGGTGGAGTTCTCCGTCGCCTTCGTCCTCAACCCGATCTTCAACGCACTCCCCGATGACAGTGGCCAACTCGGCCGCGCCCACGGGGGCCGGATGCTCGGCGCCGTGATGCCGGTCTGGTACATCACCTCGCTCGTCCTCGTCGCGGTCTGGGCCATCGCAGGATGGCACCACCACGGCACCGGCCTCGTCGTCACCGCCGGCGCGCTGCTGCTCCTCAGCGTGATCATGTCGGTTCTGCTGCTCGTCCCGATCAACAACCGGGGCAAGAAGTGGACCCCTGACAACCGGCCCGCCGACTGGAAGCAGCAGATGAACCGCTGGGACCGCTTCCACTACGTCCGCGTCGCCGTCATCATCGCCGCCTTCGCCCTGCTGGTCGTCGCCCTCGCCTGAGCTCGCGGGCCCAACGACCTTACGTCGAAGGCGCCTTGTGGAGGCCCACCGGGCGGCGGACCGTAGGGGGCATCACCCCAGGCGTTCGGCAGGCCGGCCAACCGCCGGCACGTGCGGTCGGGCCGGTCATGGGGGGATCAGTTGTCCCTGGATGAGTTGTGCCTTCATCCCCGGGTCCGGCGGACCGATCTTGGGTGGAGGCGGGCTTCCCGTTCGTGTGCACCGCACGACGGCCCTCCGCGCAGCAAGGAGTCCGGGATGAGCCAGAACACGATCGCACTGATCACCGGCGGGAACCGGGGACTGGGCCGGGCCGCGGCAATCGCGCTCGCCGAGGCGGGCACCGATGTCATCGTGACCTACCGTTCGAACAAGGACGAGGCCGCCGCGGTGGTGGACGCGGTCACCGCTCTGGGGCGCAGGGCGGTCGCGCTGGAACTGGACACCACCGCGTTCGACACCTTCCCCGCCTTCGCGGCCGAGGTCCGGGACGCGCTGGGCACCACGTGGGGGCGCGACAGCTTCGACTTCCTCGTCAACAACGCCGGCGTGGCCGCGTTCACCCCGCTCGGCCAGACCACCGTCGAGGCATTCGACCTGCTGGTGAACGTGCACTTCAAGGGCGTGCTCTTCCTCACCCAGACGCTGCTGCCGCTGCTGGCCGACGGCGGCCGCATCGTGAACCTGTCCACCGGCCTGACGCGCTTCGCCGGGGAGGGCTGGTCGGTGTACGCCTCCGTCAAGAGCGCGATCGAGACCTGGAGCAAGTACCTGGCCAAGGAACTGGGAGGGCGCGGCATCAGTGTGAACGCCGTGGCCCCCGGCCCGATCGCCACCGACTTCGGCGGTGGCGCGATCCGCGACGACGAGCAGATCCGCGAGCACTTCGCCGGCCAGGCCGCCCTGGGCCGGGTCGGCAACCCCGAGGACATCGGCGCCGTGATCGCCGCTCTCCTGGCCCCGGGCACGGGCTGGATCACCGGCCAGCGCATCGAGGCGTCCGGCGGCCTCCTGCTCTGACGAGGTCCAGGACAACGCCGGTGGCGAGCGAGGGGATCCGGGACCTGTCGGAGGAACGCAACGGTGGTCCGTTTCCCGGCCGCCCGGCCCCTCACGCGGCGGCAGCAGGGACTCCCCCACCGGCTCGCCCGGCCCACCAGGCTCCCACCGCCGCCGTGCCGAGGAGAGAATCACCATCATGGACCGAACACAGCTGGCCGATTTCCTGCGCACCCGCCGCGAGGCCCTGCAGCCCGAGGACGTCGGCCTGCCTCGCGGTCCCCGCCGCCGCACCCGGGGCCTGCGCCGCGAGGAGGTCGCCGCCCTGTGCGGCATGTCCACCGACTACTACGCCCGCGTCGAGCAGCAGCGCGGCCCGATTCCCTCGGAGCCGATGCTCGCCGCCCTCGCGCGGGGCCTGCACCTGTCCCTGGACGAACGCGATCACCTGTTCCGCATGGCCGGCCACAACACCCCCGGCCGCCGCCCCGGTATCGACCACGTCTCCCCCGGCATGATGCGCATTCTGGACCGACTGGCCGACACTCCCGCGCAGGTCATCAGCACCATCGCCGAGACCTTGGTACAGACCCGCCTCGCCGTGGCCCTTCTCGGGGACGAGACCGTCTACACCGGTCTTGACCGCAGCCTCGTCTACCGCTGGTTCACCCACCCCCACGCCCGCCGGATCTACCCCGAGGCCGACCACCCGGCCCACAGCCGGATCTTCACCTCCGAACTGCGCACCGCCTACTCACGCCACGGCGCCGACTCCCGAGTCGCCGAGGTGGTGGACGCACTGCACATGGAGAGCGAGGAGTTCACCGCCCTGTGGAGCGCCCACGAGATCGGCGTGCGTCGTGAGGGGGACCACAAACGCATCCAGCACCCCGACCTCGGTGTTCTGGAACTCCAGTGCCAGGTCCTCTACGACGCCAACCAGGCACAAGCCCTCCTCGTCTACACCGCCACCCCCGGCAGCGAGAGCCACGACAAGCTCCAGCTCCTCTCCGTCGTCGGAGAGCGGTCGTCCCAGCAATGACCGGGCAGGGCCACCGGACGGGAGGCTCCGGGCGGCCGGACCGGCGGCCGGGCAGAAAAAAGCAGGGCCCGGAACCGTATGGTTCCGGGCCCTGCTTCGAAAGTAGCGGGGACAGGATTTGAACCTGCGACCTCTGGGTTATGAGCCCAGCGAGCTACCGAGCTGCTCCACCCCGCGTCGTTGTGATCCCCACGGTACGGCATTCCGGCGGGCTCCCCGACCACCTCCCGCCCGCGCGTGCCTCTCTGGCCTCAGGGCCGTCCTGAACACCCGCGATACCGGGCCGCGGATTCTCCCTGGCTGCGTACTCGTGCGCCGCGTACTCGTAGCAGTCGGTCACCGTTCGAGATGCAGGTGCGCGGGAGCGCTGATTCGCTGGTGGCGTCGGCTCCCCCCGAGCTCCAGGAGTGATCATGAGCGTTGCGGATGAATCCGGAGGCCGCGCCGAGCGTATTCGCGCCAAGGCGCAGGAGATGCAGGAGGCCGCCGAGCGGGCCTCCGATCCACAGGAGCGGGAGCGCCTCAAGGACAAGGCGCGCCGCCTCCAGGAGCGGAGTGATCAGGTGAGCACCAAGGGCGACGGGGGCATGAACCCCCTCTGAGCGCCCTGGTGAGATCCGGTCGGCGGCCCGGCCGGCGTGCGACGGCCGGGCCCGAAAGCCGCGGGAACGCGGGCCGCGCCGCTACTGCGTGAACCTCGGGAGCCACTTCACCTGGTAGTCGGGGTGCCCCGCGTGCTCCGCGGCCATCTGCCGGACCACGAAGCCCAGCCCGAAGGCACGCCCCGAGGCGAAGTCCCGGTCGGGCCGGTCGGTGTCCAGCTTGGCCACCTCGGCGTACTCGTCCAGGAGGACGCGGCTCGTCTCGATGCGCTGGAGGGTCCGCGCGGGATCCTGCCGGGCGATGTGGTGGTTGTAGCCGTGCGTCCTCAGACTGAACGCGATCGCGCCGGTCCGGTCGTGGATTTCGCCCGGCGCCTCGGCCGGACACCGCCACCCCTCGCCGCCGGCCGCTCGTGCGAGCTCCTCTTCCTCGTCGAGACGCGCCCGGACGAACGCGACCAGGTAGGAATTGTCTGCCATCAGGTCCTGAATCCTTCCCACTCGGCCCCGCACCTCAAGGGGCCGTGGTGGAGAATATCCCGCCGCGCCCCGCATCCCGTAGCAGCTCATCGCCCGCCCGTGTGTCCGCTGTCGCGTGCGGGGCTGCTGGGCAGGTCGTCCCGGCCCGCCCGAGGAAGAGTGCCGGGGCGACAGCCGGAGGCCCCACCGGTTCCGAGGGAGCCGGTGGGGCCTCCGGAGCGCGCTCAGCAGTACGCGACGCCCCGGTGCCCGTACCGAGCCGTGCGCTGCCGTTCCGTGCTGATCAGTGGTCGCTCTCCGCCGGTTCCAGGACGAGGACCGGGATCTGCCGGTCGGTCTTCTTCTGGTAGTCGGCGTAGTCGGGAAACGCCTCGACGGCGCGCTCCCACCAGAGCGCCTTCTCGTCCCCGGTCACCTCCCGGACCTTCATGTCCTGGCGGACCGGCCCGTCCTGCAGTTCGGCCCGGGGGTCGGCCTTCAGGTTGTGGTACCAGACCGGGTGCTTCGGGGCGCCGCCCTGGGAGGCGACCACCGCGTACGCACCGTTGTGCTCGACGCGCATGAGCGGCGTCTTGCGGATCTTTCCGCTCTTGGCTCCCCGGGTGGTCAGAATGATGACGGGCATGTCCCGCATCGTCGTCCCTTCCGTACCGCCTGAACTCTCGTACTGCTCGACCTGGTCCCGGACCCACTGGGCGGGGCTCGGCTCGTACTCACCCTGGAGAGGCATGACTTCTGTCCCATCGTCGACGATCCGGCCGTGACACTTCATCGGCCGCGGTTCCTCATCATGGCTTCAACAACATCGGCCGCCCAGAAATCCCGCAACGGCCGACGTGTCGCGCCGGGCCGGCCGGGGGGTCAGCGTCCGAAGCCGTTGCGGCTGCGGGCGGCCGCCGCCAGGCCGCCGCCCACGAACACCGCCAGCCCGGCGGCGCTTCCGGTCACCGCGAGCACCAGTGTCCTGGTTCGCGTCGGGGCGAGCACCCTGTGCGAGGAGTGCGCCTCCGTGGTGTGCGCGTGGGGACGCCTGGCCTCAAGGCTTTCCGGCGCGGGGAGTTGGGAGGCTGCCATGGCTGCGGCCGAGGCCGTGGGCCGGTCGGCGGCGGGTGACACACCCTCCTCTGCCGCGGCCGGCACCACTCCCCCGCACACCGCCGCGGTGAGCGCGGCCGCGAGGACGTATCCGTGACGCCGACGGCTCCGCGAGCCGTCTCCGACACCGAGGAGGTTCGATATGAGCATGCTGATCCCGATTCTGCAGACACGCTGCCGGACTCAGCGTTGCCGTGCCCGGCCGAATCGGCGCGGCCCGGACAGCAGGCGGGTGACGGAGCCGACCATCCGGGTGTCGCTGGGCCGGTGCACCGCACCGGCCCGCCGCGTCCCGCACCACGGTCCGACGGGGCCGGATCGCGGTGCCACGGCAGGGACCCCCACCCGGTGCGGGGCAGGGGTCCCACTCCTACGGGGAAGCGCGTGCGGGGTCAGCTGACATTGACGTCGATGCACGCGTAGAAGGCGTTGGACGTGTCGGCGATGTTCCAGACCGCGAGGACCTTCTGCTGGCCCTTGAGGTTGCCGAAGTTCACCTGGTGGGTGACGGTCGCACCGGGCTGGGCGCCGTTGTCGTTGAACTCGGCGATCTTCTGACCGCTCGCGAAGTACTGCCACGTGCTGGTGGCATGACGTGCCGTCAGCACCCACTGGAACGAGGTGCTGGCGCTCACCGGAGTGACCTTCCAGCCCTTGGAGTCGTCATCGAGCTCGGCGAACCCGCTGTTGCCGCCACTGCAGCTGGTCAGCCCCTTGGGGCCTTCCACGCTCTGGGGCTCGTACGTGATGGAACCGCAGCTGACCGTTCCGGCGGCACACTGCGCCTGCCTGCTCGGGGGTGACGAGATGTAGCCGTGGGCGCTGGCCGAACCTGCCGGAAGCGTCAGGGCGAGTACCGGTGCGAGCACGGCACCGAGGGCCAGGGCGGTCTTCCTCTTCGTGTGCATGCTTCTCCTTCACATGAGGCATCGCTGCACGCGGGCGGACTGTGGGGAGCCCGGTAGCGGCAGTCCAGCCTCTCGAGTGTGGGGCCAAGAGGCGCGAAGGGAACGGCAGGATCCATGACCGGATCCACCCCGGGAATACGGGTGTCCGGCGCCGTCCCTGCACTTGGACTAGACCATACCTACCGAGGCGGAGCCGTCAAGGGTGTCGCGTTGAAAGGGAGTTGGGGAGAGAAGCCGAGGGAGGCGAGGAGAGGAGCCCGGGGAAGGGCGTTGAGCAGGCTCGACGGCCGTGCCTACCGGCCGGCGTCACCGTAGTGGACCGTGACCTCCTTGAAGCCGAGCGAGCCGAGCAGCCCCTGGAGCATGGCGGTGGTGTTCTTCTCGGCGCGCTGTGTCAGGCCGCTCTCCTTGGCCGCCTCGCCGATGTGCTGTGCCGCCAGCTTGTTCACCGCCTGCTCGCTGCCGGGGTTGTCGGAGAAGAAGTCCCCGATCCGGTCGAGGAGACCGCGCTGCTTGGACACCGCGTAGGAGCGGTCGGGGTCGAGTGCGGGCTTCCCGAGCACGGCGTGCGGCAGCCGGAGCTCCGCCGTCGTCCGGTCCTCGTTGACCACGACTCCGCTGTCCCCGACCTCGCCCAGGTCGACGGAGGCGCCGACCGTGCCCGCGCCGACGTACAGGGTGCGGGAGCCGCGGATGGCGTCCGGGAGGAATTTCGTGTCCTTCTCCAGATCGACGACGACCTGGAAATTTCCCGCCGCCGCCTCGTACCTGCTCATGTCACGGATCGACTTGAGCACGGCGGGACCCGATCGGTCGTGGGTCTTCTCGCCGAAGATGTCGCCCAGCCCGGGCAGCAGGCTGAGCCGCGTTCCGAGGAGCAGCAGGACGACGGCGCCCGCGCAGATCGCGGCTGCCCTCCCCCATCGTCGGGTGCGGCGGGAGCGGTTGCCGTGGCCACCGCCCGCCGGTTCGTCGGGCTTGCCCGGTGCGTCTGTCGGTAAGTCGGTGGAGGTCATACTCCCCGTGTGACCCGACCGCGCGGATTCACGCCGCCGTCCACCGCGGTTCCGCCCGATTCCGTACGTTGATACAGACGGCCCGACCGCGCCGGGCGGGTTCCGGACCGGCTCTCACGCCCCGGTGACGCCGTCGAGCCGCTCGCGCACCAGATCGGCGTGGCCGATGTGGCGGGCGTATTCGCCGATCATGTGGATGTGCACCATCCGCAGGGAGTAGACCTCGCCGTCATGGGTGAAGGTCTCGTCGAACGAGACACCGGCGACGATCTCGTCCGCCAGCCGGCATTCCTCCACCAGCCGGGCGTAGTCCTCGGCGGCGCGGGCCGGGTCGAGCTCCTCGAAGTCCGCGTCCTTGCCGTTCCTCAGGTCGTACATCGGCTCCATCGACTGCCCGGCGAAGCGTTGCCTGAACCAGGTGCGTTCGACCTTGGCCATGTGGCGTACGAGTCCGAGGAGCGACAGGTTCGACGGCTCCACGGTCCGCTCGGCGAGCTGCTCGCCGGTCAGACCGGCGCACTTCTGCAGGAGGGTGCTTCGGAACCATCCGAGATATCCGGTGAGCATCTCGCGCTCACCCGCGACGTACGATCCGCCGGTGCGTGTTGCCTCAGGTGCTGTCCATGTCATCGCGCGATCATGCCGGTTGACGTGTGCACCACGCGACCCGTTTGTTGGCGCATCCACATATCCGAGTCGTCGGACGACGACCTGGTGACGGATGTCGTGAGGGCGCTGACGAGCCCGAGGACCAGGAAGAGCACCAGAAGCGCCTTGCCCGCGCTGGTCATGACCAGCGGCCGGGTGGCGGAGCGCCTCTGCCGCTCCGGAACGGAGAGCGCGTCCTCGCCGAAGAAGCCCTTGGGGTAGGCGGGGCTGAGCATCGACACGTAGGCGGACACGCGCATCTCGTAGCGCAGTGTGGCCGCCGTGGCCTCGAAGAGGGGGCGGGGCATCCGGCCGAGGATCAGCGTGATCAGCCACCACAGGATCGCCAGGACGCACCAGCCGGATGTGGCGAGGCTCTGCACGACGGCGGCGGGAATCACCAGGATGAGCCGGAAGAACACGGCCAGCCGGTTCAGCCTGGACGGACGGACGTCGATCTGGACCGGGTAGTCGGGTGGCGGGTTCAGCGCGAAGGGCGGATAGCGGTCGATGAGCAGCATGCCGCTCGCCGCGACCCTCGTGCGGTAGCCGAGCACTCCGGCGAGGAAGCGGAAGACGGGCTCGGGCAGCCGGCCCAGGACGAGGGCGGCGAACCAGCCGAACACGACGGTGAAGAAGGCCGCGATCTCCAGGAAGAACAGCACGACGAGATGCGGAATCAGCAGGAGCAGCCGGAAGAAGACGGTGAGCCGGCGCTGACGTACGGGCTCGACGAGGTCCAGCAAGGGCAGGAATTCCGCCGCGTCCCCCGCCCTTCGCCCCGGGCTCCACTGGGCGTCGGCCATGGTGCTCCCCTTCGGCAGGTGATCGGTACGCCCTCTGCGCACTCGGCGTCCCCTCACGCTCGGGCCGGGGGAAGCGGCCCGCAAACGGCCGCGGGCCGATCGGGTGCCGCCGTTCCGGGACCGGCCGGGCACTCCCGCAGGCGATGAGCGCACAACGATCCGGAGGTGCCGGCCGAAGCCATGACGCGGCCGGCACCTCCCGGAGGGGCGGACCCGGTCAGCGGTTGCGGAACCGGTCCAGCAGCGCACGGCCCGGACCGTTGCGGCTCCGGTCGCCGCGTGGGGTCCCGCCGCTCGCGGCCGAGGACTTGGCCTTCGCCGCGGCCTCGGGCTTCGCAGCGGTCCTGGCCTTCGCGCCGGCCTTCGGCTCGGGCTTCTGCTTCGGCTCCGTATCGGCGGTGGCCTCGGGCCTCGGCTTGGGCGTCGTAGCGGACTTCGGCTTGGGCTTCGATGTGGGCCGGGACTTCGTGGCTGCCCCGTCCTTCGTCGGCGGATTCGTCCGTTCCGTGACCTTCGCCCATGTCCCCTGCCACGGGCGCCGGCGTGACACCGTGCCGGACGCGGCGGGTTTCGGAGCACGGGTCCGCACGGGAGCGGGCTCCGGCTCCGGCTCCGTTCCGTCCGCGAGCACGTGGTAGCGGTGGCTCAGCCGACGGCCCAGCACCAGATAGCCGAGGAGCGCTCCGGCGGTGTTGAGGATGACGTCGTCGACGTCGAAGGCGCGTCCCGCGACGAGCGCTCCCTGCACCAGTTCCACGATCGCGATGACCAGGACGGTCAGCAGGACCATGCGGATCATCCGCAGTCGGCGCGGCACGAGGATGGGCAGGAGTATGCCGAACGGCATGCCCAGCACCAGGTTTCCGCCCGCCTGCTTGCATGCGGCGAGGAACGTGTAGTCCTCGGCGTACTGCCGGAGCGAGCGGCCGGGCCGCAGGTTCGACTTCACCAGTTCCTCCGAGGCGGGCGACGGTGTGAGCGTCACCTTCGCCAGCACAACCGAGAAACCGACCATGGCCAGGAAGGCCAGCACCAGAAAGGTCACCTGCAGGAGAACACTTCCCCATGTCCTGCGCCGCGTTCCGTTCTGCGTCCCACTCTCAGCCTCTGCTCTCATGGGCGACGAGTTCCCCCGTCCGGTCGGAGCACACCTGCCCGGGGTGCCAAAGCCGAGCACGGGCGTCAGGGCAGCCGGCGGGCGCGCCTCTCACCGTTCGCAGAAACCGCTGAGCATCCTGATCGCCTCGCCGAGCCCTCGCGGGCGGTGGGTGCCGGGCAGCGGGGTGCCGGCCCAGCCCGGCCCGGCGATCAGTACGGCCGGGCCGGTCCTCGCGCCCCGCACTCCCCACTCGGCGGAGGCCACGTGGTGCGCCAGCGGGCGCGCCGCCGTGTTCCGCGACTGGGACCACAGCACCACGGCCGACGGGCCGATCCGGCGCACCGCCTCACTCAGTGCCTCGCCGGGCACCGACGCGCCGAACATCCGCACTCCCAGGCCCCGTTCGGCGAGACCCGCGGCGAGCGCCTCCAGGGGGAGCGTGTGCGTCTCGCCCGGTGTGCAGGCCAGCAGCGCGAGCCCGGCGCCGTCGGTGGCGGCAGGCTTTGCCGCCACCCGCCGCAGAGCACTGGAGACGTGCCAGGACAGCAGGTGCTCGACCTCGACGTAGCGCTCGCCCGACGTCTGCCACTTGCGTCCGACCGCGTGCAGCGTCGGCATGATCACCTGGTCCCAGGCCGCCAGCAGTCCGTAACGGTCGATCGCGGCGGTCAGCCGGTCGTCGATGGTCCACGCGTCCAGCCGGAGTGCCGCGCTCGTCAGTCCTCGGCGTTCCTGGCGTGCGACGTCCACGGGAAGCCCGTCCGGCTCGGTGCCGGACGGGAGGACGTGGGGTGCGACAGCCGGGGCCCGAGTTCCGGGAGTCCTGTTCAGTGCCGTACGGGCGGCCTCCGCCGGGGGCACGCCGGAGCTCGTCAGCTCGCACATGCGTTCCAGTACGGCAATGTCCTCGGGCGTCCACCGCCGGTGTCTGCCACCGTGCCTGCGCGCGGGGCCGATGCCGTAGCGGCGGTCCCAGGTCCGGAGTGTCGTCGGCGCGACGCCGAGCTGACGTGCCACTGTGCCGGTGGTCAGGCCGTGGTCGGCGGTGCCCACCCGAGCCCGTTCCGTGGAGGACGCCATGCGTTTGATCATACGACGCAGAATCGACGCAGGTTGTCCCGGCGGGTCCCCGGTTGGAACGCTTCCGGTCAGGGGCGTCCGTCGGAGGGGCCCCGGAGGACACACCGACGACTCCGGCCGGACGCAAGGGGGACGCAGCTCCTGGGCCGGGCCGCCCGGAGGAAGGACAGCCATGACCGCGCTCGCACCGGAGGACACGCTGGCCGGCGGGCCGGGCCCGCGACCGTGCGCCGCGCAGGACCTCGCCGACGAGGAGCTCGCCGCCGGTCTGCTGCGCGGCAGCGAGGACTGCTTCGCCGCCGCCTACCGGAGGTGGGGCGCGCTCGTGCACTCCCTGGCGGCCCGGTCCCTGGGCGACAGCCGTGAGGCCGAGGACGTCACCCAGCAGGTGTTCATGGCCGCCTGGAACGGCCGGCTCGGCTACCGCCCCGAGCGCGGCCCGCTGCCCGGCTGGCTGGTCGGCATCACCCGTCGCAAGATCGCCGACGCGCTGTCCGCCCGCACCCGGCGCGGCGAACTGGCCGCCGCGACAGCGGCGCGGCTGCAGCTCACCGAGACCGGCACGGCCGGACGTCCGGAGTCGGCGCTGGACCGCGTCCTGGTCGGTACGGAGCTGGGGAAGCTGCCCCATGTACAGCGCCGCATCCTGCACATGGCCTACTACGACGGCCTCCCCCAGACCCGTATCGCCGAGCTGACGGGGCTCCCGCTCGGCACGGTCAAGAGCCACGTGCGCCGCGCCCTGCACCGGATCCGGCGTTCGATGTCGGGCGGCGACACGGAACGGTAGCCGAAACGGCGGAGTGTCCCCTCCACCCGGAGAGCGTGATGCGCGACGACGAGGCACGGTGAACCGAGGAGTACCCCAGCCGATGCGGAGGTCCCATGAGGAGCAACAGCACGGAGAAGCCCCTGCACTGCCTGGTGACCGGGGCCACCGGATACATCGGGGGCCGGCTGGTGCCGGAACTCCTGAAGGCCGGGCACCGGGTCCGCTGCATGGCACGCAGCCCGGAGAAACTGCGGGACTACCCGTGGGCCGGGGACGTGGAGGTCGTCCGGGGAGACGTCACCGACGCGGCCTCGGTGGCGTCGGCCATGGCGGACATCGACGTGGCCTACTACCTGGTGCACGCGCTGACGACCGGTGCGGACTTCGAGGACACCGACCGGACGTCGGCCACGGTCTTCGCCGAGTCGGCCCGCGCTCGGGGAATCGGCCGGATCGTCTACCTCGGTGGCCTCACACCGCCCGGCGTACCCGAGCGGGAGCTCTCGCCGCATCTGCGCTCGCGGGCCGAGGTCGGCAGGATTCTGCTGGATTCCGGGGTCCCGACCACCGCCCTGCGGGCCGCGGTCATCATCGGATCCGGTTCGGCGTCCTTCGAGATGCTGCGCTATCTCACGGAACGGCTGCCGGTCATGGTGACGCCGAGCTGGGTGTCGACCCGGATCCAGCCGATCGCGGTCCGGGACGTGCTGCGCTATCTGGTCGGCAGCGCCGGGATGCCGAGGGAGGTGAGCCGTGCCTTCGACATCGGAGGGCCGGACATCATCACGTACCGCGAGATGATGCAGCGGTACGCGGAGATCGCTGACCTCCCGCGCCGGCTGATCGTGCCCGTCCCGATGCTGACACCACGGCTGTCCAGCCACTGGATCGGGCTGGTCACGCCGGTTCCCCGGTCGATCGCGCGGCCGCTCGCCGAGTCGCTGCGCTACGAGGTGGTGTGCCAGGAGCACGACATCGCGCGGTACGTGCCCGACGGGGCGGGGCAGCCCTTCACGTTCGAGCGGGCCCTGCGCCTCGCCCTCCAGCGGGTGCGCGAGGCCCGGGTCACCACCCGGTGGTCCTCCGCGTCGGTGCCCGGGGTACCGAGCGACCCGCTGCCCACCGACCCCGACTGGGCCGGCGGCAGTCTGTACACGGATGTGCGGGAACTCGACGTCGACGCGTCGCCGGAGGCCCTCTGGAAGGTCATCGAGGGAATCGGCGGCGATCACGGCTGGTACTCGTTCCCGCTGGCCTGGGCCGTGCGCGGCTGGCTCGACCGGCTGGTGGGCGGGGTGGGTCTGCGCCGCGGGCGGCGGGACACCGACCGGCTCAGGGTGGGTGACTCCCTGGACTTCTGGCGGGTCGAGGAGATCGAGCCCGGTCGCCTGCTGAGGCTGCGCGCGGAGATGCGGCTGCCCGGCCTGGCGTGGCTGGAGATGTACGCGGAACGGGACGAGCGCGGCCGGGCGCACTACCGGCAGCGCGCCCTGTTCCATCCGCGCGGGCTGCTCGGCCACGCGTACTGGTGGAGCGTGTCGCCGTTCCACGCGATCGTGTTCGGCGGGATGGCCCGCAACATCGCACGGGCTGCGGCGGCGGTGCCGTCCTCGCCGGGAGCGAAGGAACGCGGCGCGCTGTCCCGGTGACCGCTGCATCCGCAGAGGGCCTCCGGACGGAACAGGGGCACGTCCACGCCCCCGACCAGGAGTTGCGCCATGACCGTAGCGGTCGTCCTCTTCACCGCCGATCTCCGCCTGCACGACCATCCGCCGTTGCGGGCCGCGCTCGCGTCCTCGGACGAGATCGTGCCCCTGTTCGTCCGCGACACGGGGATCGACGCGGCGGGGTTCGGCGCCCCCAACCGCCGCGCCTTCCTCGCCGACTGTCTGCGGGATCTCGACGCGGGGCTGCGTGAGCGGGGCGGCCGGCTGGTGATCCGCTCGGGCGACGTGGTCGCCGAGGTGTGCCGGGTCGTCGCCGAGACCGGTGCGGGCGACGTCCATCTGGCCGCGGGGGTGAGTGCCTACGCCCGCCGCCGCGAGGAGCGGCTGCGGACGGCGCTGGAGTCCGGCGGGGGACGGCTGCACGTCCACGACGGCGTGGTCACCGCGGTCGCGCCCGGTGCCGTGACCCCCGCCGGCTCGGACCACTTCGCGGTGTTCACCCCGTACTTCAGGCGCTGGTCCGGGGAGCGGGTGCGTGATCCCTTCGGTGCGCCGCGTACGGTGCGGGTGCCGGACGGTCCGGGGTCGCAGGACGTGCCGCTCCGGTCCGCCGTGCGAGGCGTCTCGGCGGGGCTCGCCGAGGGCGGTGAGCTGGAGGCCCGCAAGCGGTTCACGGCCTGGCGGCGCCAAGGGCTCGCGGCGTACGAGGCCCGCCACGACGACCTGCCGGGAGACGCCACGTCCCGGCTCTCGCCGCATCTGCACTTCGGCACCCTGTCCCCCGTGGAACTGATCCACCGGGCCCGCGCGGCAGGTGGTGACGGCGCCGACGCGTTCGTCCGGCAGCTGTGCTGGCGCGAGTTCCATCACCAGGTCCTCGCGGCCAGGCCCGGGGCGGCCCGGCTGGACTACCGCACCCGGCACGATCACTGGCGGTCCGAGGCAGGGGCCGCCGAGGAGATCGAGGCGTGGCGGCAGGGGCGCACCGGATACCCGGTGGTCGACGCCGCCATGCGCCAGCTGCGCCACGAGGGCTGGATGCACAACCGCGGACGGCTGCTCACAGCGGGCTTCCTCACCAAGACGCTGTACGTGGACTGGCGTGTCGGCGCCCGGCACTTCCTGGATCTGCTGGTGGACGGCGACGTCGCGAACAATCAGCTCAACTGGCAGTGGATGGCCGGGACGGGGACGGACAGCCGCCCCAACCGGGTGCTCAATCCCGTGCTCCAGGCCAAGCGCTACGACCCGGACGGCGACTACGTCCGACGGTGGGTCCCGGAGCTGGCGGCACTGGCCGGACCCGCCGTACACGAGCCGTGGAAGCTGCGCGGTGCGGAGCGCGCCCGGCTGGGGTATCCGGACCCGCTGGTGGAACTGGCCGACGGGCTGGCGCGGTTCAGGCAGGCGCGCGGCCTGGAGTGAGCTTCGCGGCCCCTCGCCGGACGTGAGGGCGGGCGCGGCACGCCGCACCGGGGACAACGCACCCCGCCGGGCCGGACGCCAGCGAAGATGCGGCCATGCCGACTTCCACCGCATCCACCGACCCGTCCGGCCGTGACACCGTGGACGAGCCGCGCGGCCATGCGGCCCTGCTGCTCCTGTCGGCGGCGTCCGGGGCGGCGGACGCGTTCGTGTTCATCTGCGTCGGCCAGGTCTTCGCCGGGGTGATGACGGGGAACCTGGTCCTGCTGGGAGCCTCGGCCGCCGGGGCGGGCGAGCAGGGAGTGGCACTGCGCGTGGTCACGGCGCTCGTCTCGTACGGCTTCGGGGTGGCCTGGGGCGCGGTGACGGGCGAGCGGGTCTGGCGGCGCCTGCCGGTCATGCTGGCGGTCGAGGTGCTGCTGCTCGCCGCGGGCGCGGTGCTGTGGGGGCTGGGTCTGATCACGTCGGACGCGGACCGGCTGGGTCTGCTGGCCCTCATGGGGCTCGCGATGGGAATCCAGGGCCGTATCCGTGCCACGCCGACGAACTACTTCACCGGAACGCTGACCTCACTCGTCGGCCGGCTGGCCGTGGGCTCGTGGCGGCGGGGTGACGGCTGGGTGGTCGGCCGGCTGGCCGCCGTGGTGGCGGGCGCCGCGGTGACCGCGCTGTCCCTGCGGGGCCGGCCCGACACCGGGGCCGTGGCGGCGGCCGTGCTCGCGGCCGCGGCGCTGCTGGTGGAGGCCGCACCACGGCGTCGGTGAGCCTTCGCACGTGGGCCGGAACGGGCACGCGTCCGGGCAGAGGGAAGCCCCGGCCGGATCGGGGGAATCCAGCCGGGGCGGTTCTTGGTGTGGACGCCGAGAGCGCCATCACATATAGGTGAACGATAAACCATCACCGCGTGTTCCCTGGAATCCACGCCCCGGACTGTGATCCAGGGCACGGACGCGCGGGCCGGGCGATACGCGTCACCTCCCGCCGACGGACGCCCCGGTGCCGTAGCGACGGTTGAACCGCTCGATCCGGCCGGCGGTGTCCAGCACCTGCCGCGCCCCGGTGTAGAACGGGTGGCTCGCCGACGAGGTCTCCACGTCGATGACGGGATAGCTCCGGCCGTCCCCCCACACCACTCGCCGCTCGGATTCGACGGTCGAGCGGGTGAGGAAGGCCGCCCCCGCGGCACGGTCACGGAAGACCACCGGACGGGAGACGGGGTGAATGCGGGACTTCATGTGCGTACCTTCCTTGTCACTGGGGGCGGAGAGGGGTCAGGTGAGCGTCCCTCCAACCGCGGAACCGCGAACCGCGGGACGGGTCAGCGCTCCTCGCGGAAGAGGACGTGCTGCCCGGCAGCGGGGTCGTACTTGCGCAGGACCAGCCGGTCGGGGCTGTTGCGACGGCTCTTGCGCGTCACGTAGCTCTGCCCCGTTCCCGCGGTGGAACGGAGCGTGACGACGGGACGGGCTTCACTTCGGGCCATGGGTACCTCCGTACTCGTGAACCGAACCCGCTCCTTGATGGGAACGGGATTCGTTTTCGTTCTGCTCGTGCAACGCCGGTCCGTCCGGCCGCATTCCCGCCAGGTCCCGGCCGGGACTCCGGAGCAGCCCGGCACCCGTCCGGCACTCTTCGCCCGCGCCGTCACGCGAGGCCGTCACGCTCGTTGACCGCAGTGCCCCGCCCAGCGAACGACCACCCCAGGAACGTGACCCATCTGAACCCCCGGCCCGCGCACTCTCCGGCGCGCTCCGTCCACGCCGCGCTGTACCGGCGTGAGCAGGCGCGTCGAAGGCTTCCGCGCGCCGGATCAGCCGCGTCAACACCCGCCAAAAGCAAGGCTGTTCGAAAGATCGTGGCGACACTCAGCCGCTGGCATATGCCAGGTGCAAGAACACATCGAGTGTTGCCAAACCGCTTACGGGCCCCAGTCGGCTGTGCAACAGTCGTATTCGGTCCACCCTCAGACCTGGTTGTACCGCGCCTGTATCGGAGTACGTCATGCCGTCCCATCTGTCCGCGGACCGCCCCGCCCCCCAGCCGCCCGAGCGCGATGCGGTCGACTCGTTGATCAACCGGACGCGCCGGCTGCGCGGCGATGTGGACGCGGTGCGGCGCGACTCCGTCCTGGTCGACGAGGACGATCCGCAGATGCGCTGGCAGCGCGCTCTCTGTGATCTGGCGGTCCATCACCTGGACGATCTCGGCTCACACCTGGGACAGCTCAAGGACGGCCTGCCGCCGGAGGCCGCTGAACAGCTCGCGGCCGAACTGTCGCTGGGAGCAATTCGCAGGACCGCCGTTGAGGAGCGGGCGGATTCACTGACCGGCCGGGCGGGCAGCGCCGAGTGGAATCTGCTGACGGACGCGGTCAGCTGGTCCGACGAGTTGCTCCAGATCTTCGGACGGACCGCGGAGGCCGGACCGCTCTCCCTGGACGATCTCCCTTCCGTGCTGTTCCCCGAGGACCAGCCCGTGCTCACCGCTCTGGTGACGGACTGCCTGGTCGACGGAAAGCCGATAGACGGCGAGTTCCGGATCCAGCGCGCCGACGGCGGGACACGGACACTGCACATGACGGGCGAGCCCGTGCTCGACGCGGACGGCTGCACCGCTTCCATGTGGGCGGTCCTGCGCGACGTCAGCGAACTGCGGCGCAACCAGCAGGT
The DNA here is from genome assembly GCF_044756945.1 of Streptomyces sp. NPDC091387. Taxonomy (NCBI): domain Bacteria; kingdom Bacillati; phylum Actinomycetota; class Actinomycetes; order Kitasatosporales; family Streptomycetaceae; genus Streptomyces; species Streptomyces sp. NPDC091387. The sequence continues at coordinate 94,474 of NZ_JBIVTZ010000009.1, forward strand.
GGTGCGCCGCACCCATGAGTCGCTCCGTCGCCAGCAGCACATCGACCGGACGGAACGCCGCATCGCGGTCGAGCTCCAGGAGGCCGTGCTCCCGCCGTGGCGGGGTTCACTGCGCCTCCCGGACCAGGGACCCGGAGCGCTGGACATCGCGGCCCACTACCTGCCCTCCGAGTCCAGCGACCTGATCGGTGGCGGCTGGTACGACGCGATGGAGCTGCCGGACGGCAGGATGCTGCTCACGGTCGGCGATCTGACCGGTCGAGGCATCCAGGCCACCTCGGCCATGGCGATGATCCTCGGTGCGCTGCGCGGCATGGCGGTGGCCGGCATCGACCCCGGGGCCCTGATGGGGCATCTGAACCAGTTGCTGGAGACATCGATCCAGCCCGCCCTGGGCAGCGCGGTGTGCTGCCGGTTCGACCCCGTGACCCGCACCCTGGACTGGGCGCAGGCCGGACACCCCGCTCCGCTCCTCTTCCGCGACGGAACCGGGCGCCCGCTCCCGCAGCCCGACGGCGTCCTGCTCGGAGCGGCCTCCGGGGTCGCCTACGAGCAGGACGAGGCGCACCTGCTGCCCGGTGACGTGCTGGTGCTCCACACCGACGGACTGGCCCGGACCAAGAACGGACCGGGCGGCCTCCGTCCGGGCACCGAGGCGCTGCTCGGACTTGCGCCGCGCTTCGCCGAGGCCCGTACGGCGCAGGACTGTGTACGGACCGTCGCCGAGAAGTTCGGCGGCACCCGGCGACTGGACGACGCATGTGTGCTGATCGCCCGTATCGGGACGTAGGGCACCCATCGCACGCAGAGGCAAGGGCATACGGAATACACCCGGCTGCCCGTGGTGCGGTGTCCGGGAGATGTGAGGGACGGCGCCTCTTCCCTGTGGCGCCCTGGGGTCAGACCTCGGAACTCCTCGTCCGCTGCTTGATGAGGGAGTTCCGCGGCAGTGAGCGCTCGATCTCCTGGCGCAGGTCCTCGATCTTCGCGTAGCCCGCGAACTGGCCCGTCAGCCGGTACATCTCGCGCAGCCGGTCCCAGGTGCGGTGCGAGGAGGTCTCCCCCATCGTCACCAGGGCGAGCCGGGCATAGCGGTCGGCCTGCTCCGGGTCGTCGGCGATGAAACATGCCGAGGCGAGCGAGATGTAGTCGAAGATCTTGGACCGCTGGCGTCCGTCGACCCGCAGTTCGAGCGCCCGCTTCGCGTGGCGCTGGGCCATGACGGCCGCCGAGGGCTCGTGCTCGGCCAGGGTGCGGAACGCCAGTGCCTGCATCCCGTGCAGATCCGCCTCGTCGAACATCTGCATCCAACTGGGCGGTGCGACATCGCCCTTGTCCGAGATGAACAGTTCCTCGGCCATGCCGAGGCTGCGCCGCATGGCCTGGCCCTGTCCCATGGAGGCCTGTGCCCAGGCCTCGATGGTGTGCAGCATCGCCTGGGTGCGCGGCAGGACCATGTCGCCCGAGCCGGACTTGGCGAGCTTCATGAGGTCGAGCGCGTCGTCGGGGCGGCCCAGGTGGACCATCTGGCGGGCCGCCCTGGACAGGGCCTCTCCCGCGCGCGGCCGGTCGCCGCCCTCGCGCGCCGCGTGCGCCGCGATGACGAAGTACTTCTGGGCCGTCTGTTCGAGGCCGATGTCATGGGACATCCACCCCGCGAGTACGGCGAGGTTGGCAGCAACGCCCCAGAGCCGGCGCTGCAGATGGTCGGGGTGGCGGTAGGAGAGCATGCCTCCCACCTCGTTGAGCTGGCCCACCACGGCCTTGCGCTGGAGGCCGCCGCCGCGCGAGGCGTCCCAGGCGCGGAACACCTCCACGGACCGCTCCAGCGCCTCGATCTCCTCCGAACCGATGGGCGCGGCCTCGTACCGGTCGAAACCGGCCGGGTCCGCGTGCACGGGGTCGTCGGTGCGTGGGGCGTCGGCCGCCAGTACGGGGTCGGTGTGCAGCCAGTCGTGCATGGGGCCGGCGATGGTGGAGCCGGCGGTGAGCGCGGCGCCCGCGCTCACCAAGCCGCGTCGGTTGAGCATGAGGTCCATTCCCGTGAATTCGGTGAGGACCGCTGCCGTCCGCTCGGGCGCCCAGGGGAGTTGGTCGGGATTGCTCTCCGTTCCTGTCTCTCGCCGTTTCCCCACACGCCCGCGTCGGCCGAACCCGAGGTCCTCGATGGTCACGACACGACCGAGCCGCTCGGTGAACAGGGCTGCCAGCACTTCGGGCACGGGATCACGGGGGGACTCCCCCATGTCGATCCAGCGCCTCACCCGCGAGGTGTCGGTGGCGAGCTGAGGGTGGCCCATGGCCGCCGCCTGCCTGTTCACCATTCTCGCGAGTTCGCCCTTGGACCAGCCGGCAAGGCCGAACAGGTCCGACAGACGGGTGTTGGGTTCTCCGGTCACGTCAAGCCCCCAGGTTCTCGGCTGTGTTGACAGTAACCCCCTGTCAGATGCCCTGCGACTATTCGCCAGGGTTCGCCAGGGTCCGCCACATGGTCTGCCACCCGCGATCCGGTGTCAGGTAGGAAAGCGCCACCCCGCCCGGCAGCCCTAGGTACTCCCCAGGGTGCCGAACGGCCGCCGGCCGGGGCGGCGCACGCAACTTGTCGGCGCACGAAGGGATCTGTCTCGCCCATGTACACAGCATCGTCCTCCGTGTCTGCCCCGCCCCGGCCGCTCCGTCCCCTCGGGGCGGGCGGCGGGCCGTATCTCGACCCCCGCGCCGCTGGAACCGCGCCCGGCATGGGTCGGGCCCGGCGCATGGCGGGACCGGGCAGTCAATCGCTCAGCGGGAGACTGGACCTGTCCGGTCCCCAGGGTGCGCAGCTGAGGATGGCCATCGCCTCGGTGCACCGGATCTGTCCGGAGTTCAACCCGGTCCAGGTGCTGCGGCGCAGCGGCCGTTCTGTACTGCTCGTCGGTTCCACCGGACGGACGACCGCGGTCGCGAAGTGCTTACTTGACCACTCCCCGGAGTGGTCGGAGCGGTTCCGTCACGAAATAGCGGCATACCGGGCGTTCGTCCGGCACCGCCCGCCGGTACGGGTCCCCCGGCTCATCGCGGCGGACCCGGAGAACTGCACCCTGGTCATCGAACGGATGCCCGGCCGGGTGGCGGCGCTGACCAGGCATCCGTCGGAGGCGCCACCGCGCGCCGATCTGCGGGCGGTGCTCGGCGCGGTCAGCCGGGTCAACGCCTGGCGGCCGCCGTCCGGTCTCTTCGACGCCCCGCTGGACTACGCGGCGCGCATCTCGCGCTACCACGAGCTGGGACTGTTCACCGACCGCGATCTGGGTGACCTGCAGAAGCTCCTCCACGGTGTGGCCCACGCGGGCGGCCGCCAGGGGGCGGGCCAGTTCTGTCACGGTGACGCGCTGCTCTCCAACATCCTGCTGTCGCCCACCGGTCCGGTGCTGGTCGACTGGGAGCATGCCGGCTGGTACCTGCCGGGATACGACCTGGCGACGCTGTGGGCGGTACTGGGTGACGCGCCGGTGGCCCGGCGTCAGATCAGCCAGCTCGCCCAGGTCGCGGGTCCGGCGGCGCGGGACGCGTTCCTGGTCAATCTGATGCTCGTGCTGACACGGGAGATCCGTACCTACGAGACGGCCGTGCAGCGGGCCATGCGGGACACCTCGGGCCCTCGGGCCGGTCAGGACCGGCCGGGCGCGCTGTCGTCGGGCGAGGAGCAGCGTCTGCTGCTGCGCCGGCTGCACGACGACTGCGCGATGGCCAGGCGGGCCGTACGAGCCGCGGTCGGCACTCGCTGACCTTCCTCCCCAAGGGATGCGCGCTGCGGGTCCGGTGCCGACACACCGGGCCCGCAGCGCTCTTCGGTGCGCCCGCCGCCGGACGGGCGCACCTTCAGTGCGCGCGGACGATGTCCACGTCGGCGGCCTTCACGAAGGCGATGCGGTGGCCGATCTGTACGGTCACGTACTTCTCCTTGCCCGGGAAGAACGAGTGGTCCAGCGGGTACGAGGCGTCGATCGTCGGAGCGTAGAAGAAGCCGGTGGGGGCCACGCCGCCGCCGGGGTAGGACTGCCCCGCCTTGATCGTGTACTGGAGCGGCGTGCCCACGCGCTGGTCCGCGAATCCGGCGGGGTACTCGGACTTCTCCGGGTATGCCACGCCGTACACCGGTACCTCGGCCCTGCCCGCCTTCGGCCTCACGACGTAGCCCGCGGTGGGGGTGGTGGTGCGGGTGCGGGCCGGGGTCTCGAACCAGGCCTTCTGGCCGGACCACCAGATCGCCGTCCAGCCGGGCGCGTGGCCGGCGACGACGGCCTGCTGGGTGGCGCTGATCTTGCTGCCCCAGTCGGCGGCGCAGTTGGTGCCGGGCGAACCGTCCGGGTGCAGTCCGGGGTCGGAGAAGAGCGGTGCGTCGGCGGACGGCTCCGTGTGGAGCGGGACGGCGCCGGAGCCCTGCACGGGCAGATCGACGCCCTTCTCGCAGTCGCGGAACGCCTGCTTGTTGTCCTTGAACCGCGGGCTGACGGTGATGAGTTCGCTGTTCTTGCGGGCGGTCGGCACGGTGGGCCTGCCGAGGAGCGCCATGAAGCGGTTCCAGTCCCAGTAGGTGCCCGGGTCCCAGTGCATGCTCGCGGCGCCGGAGGCGCTGGTGGGCGGTACCCCGTCGTGGCCGATGATGTGCTGGCGATCGAGCGGGATGTCGTACTTGGCGGCGAGGTAGCGCACCAGTGCGGCCGTCGAGCGGTACATCTCGGGGGTGTACCACTTGGCGCCGTCGACGGCGACGCCCTCCTGCTCGATGCCGATGGAGTTGGAGTTGAGGTACCAGTTCCCGGCCTGCCAGGCGACGTCCTTGTTCTTCACCATCTGGGTGACGTGGCCGTCGCCGGAGCGCACCACGTAGTGGGCCGAGGTCTGCTTCAGCGGGTTCTGGAAGATGTTCAGGGTGGTGGCGTAGTCCTCCTCGGTGTCGTGGAGGACGATGAATTTGATCTTGTTGGTGTGCGGGCGGTCCGAAGTGTCGTAGTTGCCGTACGTCGCCTTGTCGGCCGGGTCGCCGGTCTGCTGGTAGGCCGCCGGGACCCAGTCGCACTCCAGGCCGCGCGGACACTCCGGCCGCACCCCGTCCGCACCGGCCTGCGCCGCGGGACTGAGCAGCGCGAGACTCAGCGCGCCGACGGTGGTGAACGCGACCGCGAGTCCGGTCCTCTGCTTGGACGTCATGACAACCCTTCTTGGAGCTGTGCGTTTTCCGAGCTGTTCGTATCGAGAGGTGTTCGTGTTCCGATCTCTCTGTTCCGTTGTGCGCGCACACTCTGTGACCTGAGGCGAGAGCACGTCAAGAGCGCGGCGGGGGCCGCGGGTCGAGCCAGTGGACCAGACCAGTGGCAGGGCCGCTGACCTGCGAAGGGTAAATGGGCAACGCCTTTCTGGCAGTGCCGCGTTACCTGAGTTTTACGGAGCGGCCGGCTTGCCGGCGAAAGGCGGATCATCCCTCGAACGAGCGCACTTCTTGTGTGACTAATCGCCGTTGTGTGTGCCCCGAACGGCCGAAGGGTAGTGCTCGCGCGGACACGACCGAACCGCGTGACGCTCACGCGAAGGCTCTCGGAAAGGCCGGACGCACATGGCTCAGCCCTTCACCCTGCCGGACTTCTATGTTCCGTATCCGGCGCGGCTCAATCCTCATGTCGAGGAGGCCCGACAGCACACCAAAGTGTGGGCACGGGCCATAGGGATGCTGGAGGGATCGGGCATCTGGGAGGAGAAGGACCTCGACTCCCACGACTACGCGCTCCTGTGCGCGTACACCCACCCGGACTGCTCGGCCGAGGCGTTGTCGCTGGTGACCGACTGGTATGTCTGGGTCTTCTTCTTCGACGACCACTTCCTCGAGCTGTTCAAGCGCACCCCGGACCGGGAGGGCGGCAAACGGTATCTGGACCGGCTGCCCGCCTTCATGCCGATGGAGCGCGGCACCCCGACGCCCGAGCCGACGAACCCGGTGGAGGCGGGGCTGGCCGACCTGTGGGCGCGGACCGTGCCGGGCATGTCCGACGCCTGGCGGGTGCGGTTCGCCGAGTCGACGAAGAACCTGCTCAACGAGTCGCTGTGGGAGCTCTCGAACATCAACGAGGGCCGCATCGCGAACCCCGTCGAGTACATCGAGATGCGCCGCAAAGTGGGCGGTGCCCCGTGGTCGGCGGGACTGGTCGAGTACGCGGCCGGCGCCGAGGTGCCCGACGCGGTGGCCGGCGAACGGGCGCTGCGCGTGCTGCGGGACGCCTTCTCCGACGGTGTCCATCTGCGCAACGACCTCTTCTCGTACCAGCGTGAGGTCGAGGACGAGGGCGAGAACAGCAACGGTGTACTGGTCCTTGAGCACTTCCTGGGCTGTTCGACGCAGGAGGCCGCAGAGGCGGTGAACGATCTCCTGACGTCGCGGCTTCAGCAGTTCGAGAACACCGCGCTGACCGAACTCGGCCCGCTCTGCGCCGAGAAGGGGCTGGATCCCGCGCAGACCGCGACGGTCCTGGCCTACATCAAGGGCCTCCAGGACTGGCAGTCCGGCGGCCATGAGTGGCACATGCGCTCCAGCCGCTACATGAACGGCGGAGGGGCCGAACGGGCGACGCCGGGCTTCGGGATGGCGGCCGCGTCGATCCGGTTCACTCCCCGTTCGGAGTCGGCCAGGCTGCGAAGCCTCACCTATCTGCCCTACCAGCACGTCGGGCCGTCCCTGCTGCCCGACTTCGACCTGCCGTTCGGCACGACGCTCAGTCCGCATCTGGACGGGGCCCGGCTGCGGCTCGTCGAGTGGTCGTCCCGCGTGGGCATCCTGGAGGCGCAGCCAGGGGTGCCTGGCTCGCACATCTGGGACGAGGCACGGCTGCTGGCGATCGACCTTCCGCTGTGCGCGGCCGGGATCCACCCTGACGCCACCCCGGACGAGCTCGATCTGTCCTCGCAGTGGCTGGCCTGGGGGACCTACGGCGACGACTGGTTCCCGGTGGTGCACGGGCGGGCCCGTGACCTCTCGGGGGCCAAGACGGCCAACGCGCGTCTCTCGCAGTTCATGCCGCTGGACGGCACGGCGGTGCCCGAGCCGGTCAACGCGCTGGAGCGCGGGCTGGCCGATCTGTGGGAGCGCACGGCGGCGCCCCTGGACGACAGCGGCCGGCGCGCCTTCCGTACGTGCATCGAGGACATGACGGCGAGCTGGGTGTGGGAGCTGGCGAACCAGGCGCAGAACCGGATCCCCGACCCGGTGGACTACGTCGAGATGCGGCGCATGACCTTCGGTTCGGATCTGACGATGAGCCTGTGCCGGCTCGCGCATGGCAGGAAGGTTCCTGCGGAGATCTACGACAGCGGCCCGCTGCGCTCCCTGGAGAACGCCGCGGCGGACTACGCGGCGCTGCTCAACGACCTGTTCTCGTACCAGAAGGAGATCGAGTACGAGGGTGAGGTGCACAACGGCGTCCTGGTGGTGCAGAACTTCTTCGGGGTCGACTATCCGACCGGGATGCGGCTCGTCTACGACCTGATGAAGTCGCGCCTGCGGCAGTTCCTGCATGTCGCCGAGCATGAACTCCCGGTGCTGTACGACGACTTCGACCTGGACGACGAGCAGCGGGAGATCCTCGCCGGCTATGTGCAGGAGTTGAAGCACTGGATCGCGGGCATCCTGATCTGGCACCGGGGCTGCCGGCGCTACCGCGAGGAGGATCTGCGGCAGGGCACGGCGGCCCCGTGGCACCTGAGTGGTCCCACGGGGCCCGGTACCTCTGCGGCTCGGGTGACCTCGCTCTTCGCTCAGCTCTCGGGGGTCAGTGTGTAGCTCTGTCCGGCACTCGCTCTGAAGGTCTTCTCGCCGCTGGTGAACGGGGTGCCTCTGACGGTCACCTCGCGGGTGCGGCTCGCCGTGATCACCACACGGCGGGCCGTCCCCGCGGCCCATTCGATGTCGACGGTGAATCCGCCCCGGGCGCGCAGGCCGCGTACCGATCCGTCCGGCCAGCCGGCCGGGAGGGCGGGGAGGATCTCGACGGTGTCGTGCCGGCTCTGCAGCAGCATCTCCGCGACGCCCGACGCGGCACCGAAGTTCCCGTCGATCCGGAACGGCGGGTGGGTGTCCCAGAGGTTGGGCAGGGTGGAGTTCCTGAGCTGCTCGGAGAGCATTTTGTGGGCGTGGTCGCCGTCGCGCAGCCGCGCCCAGAAGTTGCTCTTCCAGGCCTTGGACCAGCCGGTTCCGCCGTCGCCACGGGCGCCGAGGGAGACCTTGGCCTCTTCGGCCCAGCCGCTCCCGGCCTCGATCTGCCGGCCGGGGTGGAGACCGAAGAGGTGGGAGACGTGGCGGTGGTCGTCGGCCAGGTCGTCCCGGTCGGCCTTCCACTCCTGGAGCTGGCCCCAGGAGCCGGTCCGCAGGCCGGGATCGAGCTGGTCCAGGGCGGTCTCCAGCCTGCCGCGGAAGCCTGCCGCGTCACCGAGGGTGCGGGCGGCCTCCAGGGTGTTGGTGAGGAGGTCGTGGACGATCTGCTGGGACATCGCGGCACCGGCGGTGAAGTCCCCGTGCTCGGGCGAGTAGCTCGGGGTGACGACGAGGAGCCCGTCACGCGGGTCGGTGCGCAGGTTGGCCAGCCAGAATTCGGCGGCTTCCTTCATCGCCGGGTAGGCGGTGGAGCGCAGATAGGCGGTGGAGCCGTTGAACCGGTAGTGCTCGTACATCTGCTGGGTGAGCCACGCTGCGGCCTCGGGGAACCAGAACGAGGTGGAGTAGTCGTGGACACCGGTGAAGCCGCGGTGACCGCGTCGTGCGGATCGTCGCCCCGGTAGGCGGGATAGGTGTCGGCGCAGTCGGTGCCCGCGGCGAGGAAGAACCAGGCGCTGTCGGCGCCGACGACGGTGAGGCTGCCGTCGGCGCCGGCGGTGACCGTGCCGCCCTACCCGCCGGCCGAGCCGGGTCCGCCGGACCACAGGGTTTTCTCGTTGAGGGTGAGACGTTCGGTGGCGAGCGCGCCGTGGACGCTCGCGCCGAGGGCCCCGCCCCCGATGGGCAGGGATTCGCTCTCCCAGTCGGCGGCGGGTGCGAGGTAGTGGAGGACCGGGTTCGGTAGCTCCTCCTTGCCTCTCACCTTGGCGGATTCATCGGACGTGCTCCGACTGCCGCTGCCGTACCGGCGAGAGCGGGAACTCCGAGTGCCAGAGCCCCTGTTGCGCCGATCATTGTCGTCACTGTGGTGCGTCGCGTCACCCCGGATGTCATGCCCGACGACGCTAGAGGTCCGATGACTGCCAGGACAAGACGCATGACAGAACAGCCTCTCGGACGGAGGCCGTGTGTACCTGGACGGAAGTGCCGTCAAAGGACCGGACGGCGCGGGCCGCGCGACGGGCCCGCGAGTGCGGACTCAGCTCTGCTGGAAGAGTTCCGCGGGCAGCGGCTTCAGGAGGGTGTACAGATCGTCGGTGATCGGGCGGTCCCAGCTGGCGATGGTGACGAGCACGCCGTCGCTGCGGTCGAACTGGACACAGGCGATCCGGCTCTCGGAGAGCTTGACGCGGCGGACGATCAGCAGGTTGTCGCCCTGCATCACGGGCATGTCCTCGGTCCCGGTGACCTCGACCGGCTCGTCGTTCTCCAGCGCGAGCAGCAGCTGGGCCACCTCGAAGGGGACCTGGCCCTCCTCGGTCTCGCGGGCGGGCGAACCCTCCGGGAGGTTGCCGATGATCATCGCGGGGCCGCGGCCGCCGAACAGGTCGTAACGGAGGAAGACGCCCTGACAGCTCCCGTCGGGGGCGGGCAGCAGACCGGCGCCGAGGTTTCCGGGCCAGTCCCCCGGGTCCATGGCCAGGACGTCGAAGTCGGGGCCCGCGGGTGTGGCGGCGCTACGGCGGCGGAGGAAGGACATGCGGACATGTTACGTGGCCGGGCTCACGTCGCGGAGCCGGGCCCGGACGGCACCGGAGGCACACGCCCGCCCGGATGTCCCGCTGCCCCGGGCCGAGTGCGCGGACGCCGCCGGGGAGGCCGGTCCAGCGCATCCTGTCACCCCGCGTCCGACTCCGAGGCCAGCGCCCCCAGCACCGCGACGGCCTCGGCGGCCCGGCCGTGCGGGACGAAGAGGTGGTCATGGTGGAATCCGGCCACCACGTTGCAGCTGATCCCCGCGTCCGTGAGGGCGAGGGCGACCGCCGCGGTCAGCCCCACGGCGTCCAGCGAGGAGTGCACACGGAGGGTGATCCACCCCGCCGGATAGGAGTGGTCCAGTCCGGCCGCCACGGCCTGTGCCTCAAGGAGCACCAGCGTGAGCCCCTCGGCCTCACTGACCGTGACGACGGGGGCGACTCCGGCGGGCACCACACCGTCGGTCACGGTCGCGAAGACGTAGCGGCCGCGGTGCAGCTCCGGGCGCAGGTCGCTCAGCAGGGTTCGAAGATCACTCTCGGCGGTCACACCCGCCACGCTACCTATGGCGTGCGGTGTCGCTCGTGATGGCGGGCGACACGGGCGCGGTTGCCGCAGGAGGGCTTGCACCACTCCTGGCGCGGGTGCTCCTTGACGAAGTAGCGCACGCAGCGGGGGGCGTGGCAGGCGCGCAGGGCCGTACGGTCGGGGCCGGCCAGGAATCCGATGACGGCGCGGGCGAGCGCGGCGGGGAGCGCGTCCGCGGCACAACCCCCGGCCGGGTGGTCGCGGGCGACGGGTTCGCCGTCCTGCGGCCACTCCAGGCGCGGCGCGGCGGGAAGGAACGCCGGCGATGACCGGGCCGGGCCGGCCCGGTCATCGCCGGCGTTCCTTCCCGGACAGGCCGCGGGGCGCGGTGGTGCGGTCCGTCCGGGAAGGGGTGCGGTCAGCGCGTGGGCGGTTCGGCCCCGACCAGCCACATCGAGAAGAACTGCGCCCCGCCGCCGTAGGCGTGGCCGAGCGCCCGGCGCGCGCCGTCCACCTGGTGCTCCCCCGCCTGTCCCCGCACCTGGAGGGCGGCCTCCGCGAAGCGGATCATTCCGGAGGCGCCGATGGGATTGGTGGAGAGCACCCCGCCCGAGGGGTTCACCGGCAGGTCGCCGTCGAGTTCGGTGACTCCGGCCTCGGTGAGCTTCCAGCCCTCGCCCTCGTCCGCGAAGCCGAGGTTCTCCAGCCACATCGGCTCGTACCAGGAGAACGGGACGTACATCTCGACCGCGTCGATCTCCCGGCGCGGGTCGCTGATCCCGGCCTGCCGGTAGACGTCGGCCGCGCAGTCCTTGCCGGCCTGCGGCGAGACGAAGTCCTTGCCCGCGAAGAGGGTCGGTTCGCTGCGCATCGCGCCCCCGTGCACCCAGGCGGGCGGGTGCGGTGAACGGTCCGCGCCGGTGCGGTCGGTGAGGATCATCGCGCAGGCCCCGTCGGAGGACGGGCAGGTCTCCGAGTAGCGGATGGGGTCCCAGAGCATCGGTGCGGACTGGACCTTCTCCAGGGTGATGTCCGGGTCGTGGATGTGCGCGTACGGGTTCTTCAGCGCGTTGCGCCGGTCCTTGTAGGCGACGAGGGAGCCGACGGTGTCGGGCGCCCCGGTGCGCCGCATGTAGGCGCGCACGTGCGGGGCGAAGAATCCGCCCGCGCCGGCCAGCAGCGGCTGCTGGAACGGGATGGGCAGCGAGAGGCCCCACATCGCGTTGGACTCCGACTGCTTCTCGAAGGCGAGGGTGAGCACGGTGCGGTGCACGCGTGCGGCCACGAGGTTCGCGGCGACGAGTGCCGTCGAGCCGCCGACCGATCCCGCGGTGTGGACCCGCAGCATCGGTTTGCCGACCGCGCCGAGGGCATCGGCGAGGTAGAGCTCCGGCATCATCACGCCCTCGAAGAAGTCGGGGGCCTTTCCGATGACCACGGCGTCGATGTCCGCCCAGGTCAGGCCGGCGTCCCGGAGGGCGGCCACGGCGGCCTCGCGGACGAGTCCGGCGAGCGAGACGTCGTGGCGGGCGGCGACGTGCTTGGTCTGGCCGATGCCGACGACGGCCACGGGCTCCTTAGGCATGGGTGCTCTCCCCTTCGAGGACGGCGACCAGGTTCTGCTGGAGGCAGGGGCCCGACGTGGCGTGGGCGAGCGCCCGGTCGGACTCACCGCGGTGGATGCGGGCGGCGGCCTCGCCGAGGCGGATCAGCCCGGCGGCCATGAGCGGGTTCGCGGCGAGCGCGCCGCCGGACGGGTTGACGCTGACCTCGTCGCCGAGGCCGAGCGCCTTGCGCAGCACCACTTCCTGGGAGCTGAACGGGGCGTGCAGCTCGGCGGTGTCGACGGGCCGTTCGAAGACCCCGGCCCGTTCGGCGGCGAGCCGGGTCGACGGTGACTCGGTCAGCTCGCGCACCCCGAGACCGTGGGCCTCGATGCGGTGGTCGATGCCGCGGATCCAGGCGGGCCGCTCGCACAGCGCCCGCGCGGTGTCCCCGGCGGCGAGGACGACGGCGGCGGCGCCGTCGCCGATGGGCGGGCAGTCGCCGGTGCGCAGCGGCCGCACGAGGTAGTCGCCGGCCGGCACGGAACCGCTGAGCTGGGCGTGCGGGTTGTCCGACGCGGCCTCGCGGCTGCGGGTGGCGATGGCCGCGAGCGCGGCCTCGTCGGTGTCGCCCGCGTCGATGAGCGCCTGGGCCTGGAGCGCGGCGAGCGCGACGGAGTCGGGCCACAGCGGTGCGGTGTAGTACGGGTCGAGCTGCCGGGTGAGGACGTCGCGCACCTGGCCGGGCGAGGACTTCCCGTACGCGTAGACGAGTGCGGTGTCGGCCTCGCCGGTCTGGATCTTCACCCAGGCCTCGTACAGGGCCCAGGCCCCGTCCATCTCCACGTGGGACTCGGAGATCGGCGGGTGCGCTCCCACGCCGTCGAGCGCCATCGTGAAGGAGAAGGCGCGGCCCGCGAGGTAGTCGCTGGAGCCCGAGCAGGTGAAGCCGATGTCGCTGGTCCTGAGGCCGGTCGCGTCGAGGACCTGGTGCAGGACGGGCATCAGCATCTCGACTTCGGAGAGTTCGTCGGTGCGCCGCAGGTGGTCGGTCTGGGCGAAGGCGACGATCGCTACGTCCCGCATCTAGACCAGCTCCTTGTACGCGTCGTAGTCGGCGTCCGGTTCGCCGGTCGGCCGGTAGTGGTCGGGATGGCGGCTGCCCTCGGTCCATACGGGCTCGACGCGCAGGCCCATCCGCACCTGGTCGTACGGGATGCCGCCGATCCGTGCGTGCAGGGCGAGGTCGGCGCCGTCCAGGGCGATGTGCGCGTAGACGTAGGGAACCTCGATGTCGAGGTTCTTCGCCTTGATGTTGACGACGCAGTAGGTGGTGACCGTGCCGCGCGGTCCGACCTCGACCCGTTCGTCGGTGGCGACGCCGCAGGTGGGGCAGGCGCCGCGGGGCGGGACGTACACCTTGCGGCAGGACGGGCAGCGCTCGCCGACGACGCGTCGGCTCTCCAGCGCTTCGAGGTAGGCGCTCTGGGCGCGGCCCGGGCTGTAGGTGTAGTCGAGGCGGGCGGGGGTGACGATGCCGGTGACCGGTTCGGTGAACTCGCCGTTGTGCGGCACGGGTTCGCCGGGTTCACCGGCTTCACCCGCGTACGGTTCGAAGCAGGCGATGTCCGTGATGGCACCGGTGCGGGTCGCGGCCCAGCGGACGCGGACGCGCATTCCGGTGCGGACGGCTTCGGGTCCGGGCGCGTCCAGGACGTGCAGGAGTGCGGTGTCGGCTCCGTCGAGCCGTACGAGCACCCAGGCGAAGGGGGTGTCCAGGGGCTGGTCGCGGCGGGGCCGCGGGTTCCAGGCCCAGGTGGTGACCGTGCCGGCGGCGGCGACCTCCACCAGGTCGTGGATCTCCTCCGCGGTGACGGGGTCGTACTCGACGGGCGGGACCAACACCCTGCCGTCGCCGGTCCGTACGCCGAGCACGGTGCGTTCGCGCAGTCCGGTGAGGAAGGCGCTCTGGACCGGGCCGAGAGAGCGGGTGAAGGGGAATTCGACCACCAGCGGTGCGCTGAGGACTTCGGGCACGGTTGCCTCCTTGATTCAGGCTCGCCGGTAGACGGGCGGGCGCTTCTCGGCGAAGGCGCGGGCGCCCTCCTTGGCGTCGGCGGTGGCGAAGACGGGCCAGCCGCGTTTCAGTTCGGCGGCGAGGCCCTCGGTCTCCGTCATCTCCGCGGTCTCGTACACCGACGCCTTGACCTCTTCGACGGCGAGCGGGCCGCAGGCGTTGATCTGTTCGGCCACGGCGAGGGCCGCTTCCAGAGCGGTGCCGTCGGGGACGACCCGGCCGATCAGTCCGATCCGGGCCGCTTCCGCGGCGTCGTACGGACGGCCGGTGAGGAGCATCTCGAGTGCGTGGGTCCTGGCGATCTGGCGGGGCAGCCGTACGGTCGAGCCGCCGATGGGGAAGAGGCCGCGCCTGACCTCGAAGAGGCCGAAGGTGGCGCTCTCGCCGGCGATGCGGATGTCAGTGCCCTGGAGTATCTCGGTGCCGCCCGCCACGCAGTGCCCCTCGACGGCGGCGATGACCGGTTTGCGGGGGCGGTGGTGGCGCAGCATGGCCTTCCAGTGCAGGTCGGGGTCGGCCGTCATCCGGTCCCGGTACTGCTCGCCGTCCATGCCGTCCCCGGCGAGGGCCTTGAGGTCCATGCCGGCGCAGAAGCAGCCGCCCGCGCCGGTGAGGACGACGGAGCGGATCTCCTCGTCCGCGTCGGCGGCCAGCCAGCCGTCGTACAGGCCGACCAGCATCGGCAGCGAGAGCGCGTTCTTGCTCTCCGGCCTGTTCAAGGTGAGCACCAGTGTGGCGCCTTCGCGCCGCACGGTGAGGTGTTCCGTACCACCCATGGTCCGTCTCCCGTCTCAAGGCTGGGGAGTGTCCGAGAAGCAGCGTCGGCCGCCCGGACAACGCGAGACGGACGGACTCCTCGAACACGACCTAGAACAGGTTGCAGTAGTTGGGGAGGCAGTTCAATAGTTTTCTGACAGGTAGTCAGTTTTCTTCACGGGCCCCCTTCCCACTTGTGGCGGTCGGCGCTCTAATGACGCCGAGCCACTCAGCAACCGGGGTCAGGAGGAACGGTGGAGTACAACCTTGCCGACCTGTTCGAATCGGTCGTCGACGCTGTCCCGGAACGCGAGGCGCTCGTCTACCTCGATCATCCCGGGACGGGCGCCGAGCGCAGGCTCACCTACGCGGAGCTCGACGCCGCCGCGAACCGCGTCGCGCATCACCTGATCGAGGCCGGGATCGGTCCCGGCGAGCACCTGGGCCTGCACCTGTACAACGGCGTCGAGTACCTCCAGACAGTCCTGGCCTGCCTGAAGGCGCGCATCGTGCCGGTCAACGTCAACTACCGGTACGTGGAGGAAGAGCTGGTCTACCTCTACCGGGACGCGGACCTGGCGGCGCTCGTCTTCGACGCCGAGTTCGACGAACGCGTCGCGGCCGCCGCGCCGCAGGCGCCGAAGCTCCGCCATCTCGTCCGGGTGGGCGCTCACGCGAAGGGGGCACCGGGCCCGGACGCCGTCGCGTTCGCGGCGGCCGAGGCCGCCGGGGACCCGGGGCGCGGCTTCGCACCCCGCTCACCCGACGACCAGTTCATCATCTACACGGGCGGCACCACGGGCATGCCCAAGGGGGTGATGTGGCGCCAGGAGGACCTCTTCTTCTCCGGCCTCGGCGGCGGCGCGCCGACCGGCGAGCCGGTGAAGACCCCGCAGGAGCTGGCCGAGCGGGTGGCCGCGGGCGGGGACGGCATCACCTTCTTCCCCACTCCCCCGCTGATGCACGGCACCTCGACGCTCACGGCGTTCATCGGCTTCAACTTCGGGCAGCGGGTCGTGGTGCACCGCAAGTTCGTACCGCACGAGGTGCTTCGCACGATCGAGAAGGAGAAGGTCACCAGCGTGTCGCTGGTCGGCGACGCGATGCTGCGCCCGCTGATCGACGCACTGAACGGGCCGCTGAAGGGCACCGACTGCTCGTCGATGTTCTCCGTCTCCAGCTCGGGCGCGGTGATGTCGGACTCGGTCCGGGCGGAGTTCCAGGCACTGGTGCCCACGGTGATGCTGCTGAACAACTTCGGCTCCTCCGAGTCGGGTTTCAACGGCACCGCGACGGCCGACTCCGGGCCGGAGAACGGCTTCCGGCTGCGGATGAACTCACGTACGGCGGTCGTCGACCCGGCGACGTACGAGCCGGTGGAGCCGGGCGTGCCGGGGCGGATCGCGCAGCGCGGCCATGTGCCGCTCGGCTATTACAACGACCCGCGCAAGACCGCGGAGACGTTCTTCCGCAAGGGCGAGGAGCGGTGGGTGCTGCTCGGCGACATGGCGACGGTCGACGCCGACGGCATCGTCACGGTGCTCGGCCGGGGTTCGCAGTGCATCAACACCGGGGGCGAGAAGGTGTACCCGGAGGAGGTCGAGCAGGCGCTCAAGGCCCATCCGGACGTGTACGACGCGCTGGTCGCCGGTGCGCCCGACGCGCGCTGGGGCAGCCAGGTCGCCGCCGTGGTGCAGCTGCGCGAGGGCGCGGAGGCCCCCTCGCTCGACGACATCCAGGCACACTGCCGGTCACGGCTGGCCGGCTACAAGATCCCGCGGCACCTGGTGATCGCCCCGCAGATCCGGCGCTCCCCCAGCGGCAAGGCCGACTACCGGTGGGCCCGCTCGGTCGTCGCGCCCGCGCGTCCGGCCGACGCCTGACGGCTTGTACGGGCCCGGCACCGAATCACCCGAGTGCGCGGCCCCGCGTCCATGGCGGACGCGGGGCACGGGCGGCGGCGTAAGCCATTCGGGCACGTCCCGTACTCAACCGCTCACCCTGCGTGGCATCGGGGGGTGATCGCCCATAGCTTCGGCTCATGAGGAAACGACACTTGACATGTCTCGTGAGCATCGCGGCCGTCTCGGCCGCCGGACTGGGCATGGCCGTGCCGTCCGCGTCGGCCACTGCCGCCGGCGGCCATGTGGTGTATCCGGGCCAGTCGATCCAGGCAGCGGTGGACGCCGCACAGCCCGGTGACACCATCGTCGTCCGGCCCGGCACCTACCGCGAGAGCGTGCTGATCAGCACGCCCGGCCTGACCCTGCGCGGCTCCGGTGACCGTACGGTCATCGTGCCGGGCACGAGCCGCGCACAGCCGGACAACGCGTGCGCGAAGGCCGGGAACGGCATCTGTGTCCTGGGGACGGCCCAGCACACCGTGGACAACGTGTCCGTCCGGTCCCTGACCGTCACGGGGTTCGCCTCGAACGGCGTCTGGGCCTCCTGGACCGACGGGCTGGAGGTCCGGGGGGTGACCGCCGGGTCCAACGGCACCTGGGGCATCGCCCAGCAGCGCTCCACCCGGTCCGACATCCGCGACAACACCGCCCGCTCCAACGGCGACGCGGGCATCTTCGTCGCCAACAGTATCGACGAGGAGGGCGGCGCCACCGACACCCTGGGCACCCGGGTCCGGGGCAACACACTGACCGACAACCGGATCGGGTTCACCGCGCGGCGCGTGCGGAATCTGACCGTCAGCGACAACACCTTCACCGCCAACTGCAGCGGCGTGTTCGTCGTGGGCGACGAGGGGACGCCGAAGGCCGGCGCCATGACCATCCGGTCCAACCGGATCACCGGGAACAACAAGTTCTGCGCCGCAACCGACCGGCTGCCCGCGATCCAGGGCTCCGGAATCGTCCTCACCGGCACCGAGACCACCCAGGTGCGGTCCAACGTGATCCGCGACAACGTGGGCACCACACCGCTCTCGGGCGGCGTCGTGCTGTTCAAGAGCTTCGTCGGAGCGAAGAACACCGACAACACCATCAGCGGCAACGTGGTCACGGGCAACCAGCCGGCCGACCTGGCCGACGAGGACACCGGCACGGGCAACGACTTCACCGGCAACGTCTGCACGACATCCGCACCGGCCGGAATGTGCTGACCGTTGCACCCCCGTACGAGGAGAAGCGAGACGGCATGACCACCGTGAGTACCACCCCCACCCCCGCCGGCACTCCCCTCCGGCCCGTGGCCGGCCCGCAGCCCGCGATGCGGCTGCGCGAGATCGTGTTCGGCGCCGCCTGCGCCGCGGCCGTGCGTGCCGCGGCCCGGCTCGGTGTCGCCGACGCGCTGGGCGAGACGCCCGCCACCGCCGCCGAGCTGGCCGCGGTGGTGAAGGCCGAACCCGAGCCGCTGCGGCGGCTGCTGCGCGCCCTGTCCTGCTACGGCGTCTTCACCGAGACCGCGGACGGCGCGTTCGCCCACACCGAGATGTCGCGGCTGCTGCGCGAGGACGACCCGAACAGCCTCCGGTACATCTCGCTGTGGTGCACCGAGCCCTGGACCTGGGACGTCTGGCCCCGGCTGGACGACGCGGTGCGCTCCGGCGGCAACGTCTTCGAGGACGTCCACGGCAAGGAGTTCTTCGACTACCTCCACCAGGACGCCCACGAGTCGGCCCAGGTGTTCAACCGGGCCATGACGACGTCCAGCGTGCAGTCCGCGCTGGACGTCGCCGCGCTCCTCGACCTCACCGGGGTGTCCTCGGTCGCCGACATCGGCGGCGGCCAGGGGCACGTACTGGCGAGCCTGCTGGAGAAGCACCCGTCGGTGAGCGGCACCCTGATGGATCTGCCGGGGGTGGTGGCGCGGGCCGACGAACGGCTGCGGGACGGCGGCTCGCTCGCCGGCCGGGCGGCCATCGTGTCCGGGGACTGCCGTGAGGGCATCCCGGTGGCGGCCGATCTCTACATCATCAAGAACATCCTGGAGTGGGACGACGACAGCACCCGCCGGGCGTTGCGGAGCGTCGTCGCCGCGGCGCGTCCGGGGGCCCGGCTCGTCGTCATCGAGAACCTCGTCGACGACACCCCCTCGATGCGGTTCACCACCGCCATGGACCTGCTGCTGCTCCTCAACGTCGGCGGTGCCAAGCACACCCGGCAGAGCCTGGTCGACCGGCTGTCGGAGGCCGGGCTGCTGATCGGAGAGATCCGGCCGGTCAACCCCTACCTCCACGCGTTCGAGTGCGTGGTCCCGGACTGACCTCCCTGTCCCGGGCGGCACGCGAATCGCCCCGGGTCCGGCCGAAAGGCCGGACCCGGGGCGATCGTCGTCGTCACGCGGAGGTGTCGCGCTCCCAGCGGTAGAACTCCTGGGCCATCGCGTCCTTCGGCCCCCGCCAGGTCTGCGGGTCGTACGGGCTGATGAAGGCGGTGAGCCGGTCGCTGAGACCCCTGAACTCCGGGTGCTCGGTCACCTTAGCGATCTCCGGACCCGGCGGGCGCTCTGACTCGATCATGTGCAGGTAGACGTCGCCGAACTGGAACAGCTTGCGCCGGGTGACGCCGACCAGGTGCGGCAGCTCGCTGCTGTCGGAGGCGGCGAACAGTTCGGCGATGTCCGGCGCCGACTCCGGCGCCATCCGGGCGACGATCAGGGCGTGGTGCATCGGGGGGTGCCTTTCTGGTACCGGGCCCGGGACCCGGCCGGGAGGCCGGGTGGCCGGACCGTCGGCGGAGGGGGCGTCAGCCGGCCGTGACGGACGCCGAACGGCGCTCACGGTCGCGCTGCTCGATCTTGTCCCGGATGAGCTCCATCTGGACGCGCGAGTTGCGGTTGATGTTGTCGGTCATCCAGGCGTCGTCGACCGGGGCGTCCGGGCGCATCGCGAAGTCCTGCGTCCAGTGCATGCGGGTGCCACCGGGGACCTCTGAGTACTCCCAGTGGATGTCCATGTGCTGGAACGGGCCCGGCTCGACGCGACGGGCCCGCACGGTGCGGCCGGGCCGGTCCGTGGTGCGCTCCGAGACCCAGCTCCACACCTTGTCGTTGTCGTCGGGATGCATGGTCAGGCGGAAGGTGGTCCGCTCGCCGTCGCGCTCGATGATCTCGACCGCGGCGTACTCACTGAACAGGTCGGGCCAGTTCGCGAGGTCGTTGGTCATGTCCCAGACGAGGTCCAGGGGGGCGGCGATGACGATCTCGTTCTCGGTGTGTCCGGACACGTCAGGCTCCTGTCACGAGGCTGTTGTTGACGAGGTCGAGGAACTCACGGGGCGTCTTGCACCGGTCGGCTTCGGCCGGCAGCGGCTGTCCGTGCCGGTTCTCCAGTACGCCGACGATGCCGAGGAGGCCCAGCGAGTCGAGGCCGAACTCGTCGAAGGCGGTGCCGGGGCGGTCCTCCATGTCCCGGGGGTCGACGGTCAGTCCGGCGCCCTTCTTCATCAGCACGGCGAGTTCGTCGTAGGTCAGTCGGTCGGTCATGAGGGACTTCTCCTTCTCACGAGGGGTGTCGGTGGGGCGCTCACGCGCCGCGGCCGGCGGGGTGCCGCAGCACCATCGCCGCGTTCGAGCCCATGAGGCCGCGGCTGAGCACGAGCGCCGTCCGCAGTTCGGCGGTGCGGGCCCGTCCGGTGACGACATCGAGGTCGTGGCACACCTCGAAGACGTTGGGCGTGGGCGGGATCAGACCGTTCTCCATGGCGAGCACGGCAGCGGCCGTGTCCAGTACGGGCGCACCGCAGTACGCCCGTCCGATGCCCGTCTTGGGCGCGGTCACCGGTACCCGCCTGCCGTGCGGGCCGAGCGCGTCGGCCAGCGCCAGCGCCTCGGCCCGGTCCGCGGCGGGTACGCCGAGGGCGTCCGCGAAGACCACGTCGATCTCCTCGGGCGCACAGCCGGCCTCCCGCAGCGCACCCTCGATCGCGTGGGCGAGCCCCTCGCGGGACTCCTCCCAGCGCATCGCGGTGGTGAAGGTGGCGGCGTGACCGGCGATCTCGGCCCTGACCCGGGCGCCGCGCTCCCGGGCCGCGTTCTCCTCCTCGACCACGAACATCGCGCCGCCCTCCGCGGGCACGAATCCGCAGGCGTCCTTGGTGAACGGGCGGTAGGCGCGCGTCGGGTCCTCGCCGGTGCTCAGGTCCCGGTAGCCGAGCTGGCAGACGACGGAGTAGGGCGCGAGCGGGGCCTCCGCCGCGCCGACCACCACCGCCTGGGTGCCGCGCCGGACGGACCGGGCGGCGTGGGCCAGTGCGTCCAGGCCGCCGGCCTCGTCGCTGGCCACCACCGCGCACGGCCCCTTGAAGCCGCCGCGGATGGAGATCTGGCCGGTGCTCGCGGCGTAGAACCAGGCGATCGACTGGTAGGGGCCGACGTACTTGGAACCCTGGCCCCACAGCCGTTGCAGCTCGCGCTGGCCGAACTCGCCGCCGCCGGAGCCCGCGGCGGTCACCACGCCCACGCTGAACGGCGCGTCCTCGTAGTCCGCGCGGCCCAGCCGGGCGTCGTCCAGGGCCATGTCGGCCGCGGCCATCGCGAAGTGCGTGAACCGGTCGGTCTGGACGAGGTAGCGCTCCTCGATCAGGCTGACCGGGTCGAAGCCCCTGACCTCGCCCGCGATGTGCAGCGGCAGCTGCTCGCACCCTTCGCGGGTGACGCGGTCGAGCACGCTCATGCCCTCCTGCGTCCGCTTCCAGAAGGTCCCGGCGTTCGTGCCGTTGGGGGCGACGACGCCGATGCCGGTGACGACGGTGCGCCGGTCCTCTCGGGTTCTCATGGTGTCCTCCCACCGGTTCTGGTCAGGGCCACCGCGGACTGGAAGCCACCGAAGCCGCTGCCTACGGACAGGACGCTGCGCAGCTTCAGCTGGCGTGCGGTGCGCGGGACGTAGTCGAGGTCGCACTCGGGGTCCGGGGACTCGTAGTTCGCCGTCGGCGGGACCGTCTGGTGGACCAGCGCGAGTACGCAGGCCGCGATCTCTATCGCCCCGATCGCCCCGAGGGAGTGGCCGACCATCGACTTGATGGAGCTCATCGGTACGTCGTGGGCGTGCGCGCCGAGGGCCCGCTTCACCGCGGCGGTCTCGTGCCGGTCGTTCTGCTTGGTGCCCGAGCCGTGCGCGTTGACGTAGTCGATGTCAGAGGCGGCGATCCCGGCGTGGCCGAGCGCCCGGTTGATGGCCTCGGCCATCTCCAGGCCCTCCGGGGTCAGGCCGGTCATGTGGTAGGCGTTGCCGAAGGTCGCGTAGCCCGCGATCTCGCAGTACACCGTCGCCCCGCGGGCGCGGGCGTGCTCCAGCTCCTCCAGGACGAGCACGGCGCCGCCCTCACCCATCACGAACCCGTCGCGGCGGGAGTCGAAGGGCCGGGAGGCGTGTTCCGGGTCCTCGTTGTTGGCCGAGGTCGCCTTGATCGCGTCGAAGCACGCCACCGTGATCGGGGTGATCGGGGAGTCCGACGCCCCGGCGATGCAGACGTCGACGCGGCCTTCCTCGATGGAGTGGAAGGCGTAGCCGATCGCGTCGAGGCCAGAGGTGCAGCCCGTCGAGACGGTCTGCACCGGACCGTGCGCCCCCACCTGCTCGGCGACGGCGGAGGCCAGCGAACTGGGTGAGAAGGCCCGCTCCAGATGCGGCCCGGCCGGGCGGTGGTCGACGTCCCAGCGTGCGCCGCTGCCGCTGACGGCGACGTAGTCGTGCTCCAGCCGGGTGGTTCCGCCGACCGCGGTGCCGAGCGAGACACCCATCCGCCAGGGGTCGGTGCGCTCCTGGTCCAGGCCCGCGTCGGCGAGTGCCTCGCGGGCGGCGACCATCGCGAACTGGACGTACCGGTCCGCGCGGGCCACCTCCTCCTCGTCCAGTCCGTACGCGGCCGGGTCGAAGTCGCACTCGGCCGCGATCCGGGACCGGAAGCCCGCCGGGTCGAAGAGCGTGATGCCACGTGTCGCCGTGCGGCCGTTGGCGAGGAGGTCCCAGAAGGCCCGTGTGCCGATCCCGCCCGGCGCGACGACCCCGACACCGG
This sequence comes from Streptomyces sp. NPDC091387, assembly GCF_044756945.1. Taxonomy (NCBI): domain Bacteria; kingdom Bacillati; phylum Actinomycetota; class Actinomycetes; order Kitasatosporales; family Streptomycetaceae; genus Streptomyces; species Streptomyces sp. NPDC091387. The sequence goes on from NZ_JBIVTZ010000009.1 coordinate 117,229, forward strand.
TGACCGCCACGCGCCGGGTCATGATGCTGCCTCGGTTCGTTCTGGCGGCGCGCCCCGCTCGGCGCATTCGGTGTGCTCGGTGTCGACGTGGCCGAGCTCCGGGCGGGGGGCGAGCGGCCCCAGGTGGAAGACCATGCGCGCCTCGATGTCGCCGACGTTGCGGAAACGGTGCCGGACGTTCGGGGGGATGAGCAGCCCCTGGTCGGGCCGCATCGCGTGCGGTTCACCGTCCAGGTCGACCTCCAGGAGCCCGTTCACGACGTACACGAACTCCTCCGAGTACGGGTGGTAGTGCTCGCCGATGCGGTCTCCGGGCTGAACAATGGCCAGCCCCATGAAGCCGCTGGTGGCGCCCACCGCCGTGGGGGTGAGCAGAGCGCGCAGGTCACCTCCGCGCCTGCGGTTGGGCTGGGTTTCGCTGAGGTCCACGATGCGTGGCCGGTGCATGGTCATGACTGTTTTCCTCCTGGCGCGTTGCGCGTGGTGTCGACGGGTCGGGCGAGAACCCCCCGGGGTGCCGATCCGCGGTTCAGGACTCCGCGGCCCGGCGGTCGGTGATCAGGTGCATCTCGGCGCGGGCGAGGAAGCGCGCGGCGTCCTGGTCGCTGGTCGGCACGGCGTTCGCCTCCCCGTCGAGGAGTCGGGCGAGCCTGGCGGCCTTGCCGGGGCCGTGGATGCCGAGCGAGCGGTCGGGCTGTGCGTCGAGCGGTCCGTCCACCTCCAGGAGGCGGACGACGATGTCGTCGCGCTGGAAGATCGTGCTGCTGTCGATGGGGCTGCCGGCGTCGTCGGCCTCCTCCTCGTCGTGCTCCGCCAGCAGCCGGGCCAGGGCCATGCCGCAGCCCTCCTTGGCCTGGTAGAACAACGCGTGGCGCTTGAGGTCCCGGTCGGGGTGACGGCCCGTCGTCACGTGGTGGACGGTGGGCAGCGCCGCCCGGGTGAAGAACATCCGGGCGGAGTCGGGGTCGGACAGGTCGCGGTCCTGCTCCAGGTACGGGTTGATCGCCTCCTCGACGGCCCGGACCTCCGGCTGCCGGGAGACGTGGCGCAGGGCCGCGAGGAGGTCGCCCTCGACCTCGACCGCGCGCACCACCCGATTGCCGTGCATGAACAGCGAGGTGCGGCGCAGCCGGGTGTGCTCGTCGACCCGCGCCTTCGGGGAGTCGTACTCGGCGAGGAGCTTCGCGACGATCTCCTCGGTGCCCGGCCGGACCGTGAAGGTCAGCGCGTGGCGCACCACTCCGTCGCCGAGGCGGGGCGCGGACTGGAGGCCGCCCTTGAGCGGCGCGAAGCTCTCCTCGAAGGCGGCGCCGGTCTCCCGCAGGACGCTGAAGCGCAGCGACCGGGTGTCGCGCACGCAGCTGTGCAGGGGCTGGACGGTGGCGACGTGGTCCTCGCTGTTGACCCAGGCGAGGAAGGGCGGCGCGCTCTCCCACTCGCTGGTGATGAGCCACTGGGACGGGTTCTCGATGGACTGGCACAGCTGGTCGCTGATGTGGCCGGGGATGGAGGCCACCTGGTTGCGCATGTGCTCGTAGGCCTCCAGGAACTGCTTCTGGGCGCCGTCGTGCAGGTCAAGCAGCAGGATGACCCGCAGCCTTGATCCGTCGAAGGCGGACTGGGAGGTCCGTTCCGAGAGGGTGGTGGTCATCTTGCGAACTCCTTCGAGACGGTGGGGCGGCCCGGCCTTCCGGTTCGCTGGGTAACCGGTGGCTGTCGAGTCGGATCGGAGCGGGGAGTCTCCCGGCGGATGCGCACGGTCCGCCCGGACCGCGGGCGTCGTCTCCGTCACCGATCGTGAAACGCTGGTCCGCCTGACGCGAGATTTATGAACCGTTCAGGTGAGCGGGCGTCCGAACCGCTCGCACCAGGGCATGGACATTGCATCTGTACGGCGTCCGAGCTGGAGCAACTGATGAATGAGAACGTCGACCTCCATGTACCGGTCCTCATCGTGGGCGGCTCCCTGGTGGGCCTGTCCGCGTCCCTTTTTCTCGGTCGGCTCGGCGTCGAGCATCTGCTGGTCGAGAAGCACGCCGCCACCTCGACACACCCACGCGGTCGCGGCAACAACGTGCGCACGATGGAGGTCTTCCGCCGGGCGGGGGTGGAGGAGCGGATCCGGGCGGCCGCGTCGGTGCTGGCGGAGAATCACGGCATCCTGCAGGCCGGGTCGCTGACCGGTGACGACCAGGAGTGGCTGTTCAAGGAGATCGACCCGGGGGGCGCCCTGGCCCGCTTCAGTCCGACGGGCTGGTGCCTGTGCAGCCAGAACGACCTGGAGCCGGTGCTGCTGGACCGGGCCCGGGAGCAGGGCGGCGACCTGCGGTTCTCCACCGAGCTGCTCTCGTTCGACCCGGACGGCTCAGGGGTCGGGGCGGTCCTGAAGAACCGGGAGACCGGGGAGCACACCACGGTGCGGGCGGACTATCTCATCGCCGCCGACGGCCCGCGCAGCCCGGTCCGCGAGCAGCTGCGCATCGGCCGTTCGGGGGCCGGAGACCTGTTCCACAACGTGAGTATCACCTTCCGTTCCCGCCGGCTCGCCGAGGTGCTCGGTGACCGGCGCTTCATCGTGTGCTACCTGACGGGTCCGGAGGCGGACGGCGCCCTGCTGCCGGTGGACAACGTGGAGCAGTGGGTGTTCCACGCCCCGTGGCAGCCCGACCGGGGCGAGACGCTGGAGGACTTCACGGACGAGCGGTGCGCCGAGCACATCCGCAAGGCGGTCGGCGACCCGGACATCGACGTGGAGATCACCGGAAAGGCGCCGTGGCACGCGGCGGAGCGGGTGGCGGACCGCTACTCACGGGGCCGGGTGTTCCTCGCCGGTGACTCGGCGCACGAGATGTCGCCCACCGGGGCGTTCGGCTCCAACACCGGCATCCAGGACGCGCACAACCTGGCGTGGAAGCTCGCCGCCGTGCTGCGCGGCGAGGCGGGGCCGGGTCTGCTGGACACGTACGGGGCGGAGCGGCTGCCGGTGGCGCGGGCGACGAGCGAGCGGGCCTCGGCGCGTTCCGGCGAGCACAGCCACCCCGGGTACGCGCCGCCGCCGACCGTGGGCGGCGGCAAGCGCGGCGGAATGCTGAACGTGGCGCTGGGCTACCGCTACGTGGACGGCGCGGTGCTGGGCGTCGCCCCGGATCAGCCGGTGGTGCCGCAGGGGATGCAGCTGACGGGGGAACCGGGCAGCCGCGCACCGCACTTGTGGGTCCGACGGGCGGGTGAGCGGATCTCCACCCTGGATCTCTACGAGCGGTCGTTCGTGCTGCTCGCCGATGGCGCGGACGTGGCGTGGCGGCGGGCGGCGGCGCGGGTCGGTGACCAACTGGGCGTGCGTCTGGACGCGTTCGGCATCGGCACCGGTCCCGGCGGCGATCTGGAGCCGGAGGCCGGTGCCGACTGGGCCGGGGCGCACGGAACGAGCGCCGAGGGCGCTGTGCTGGTCCGCCCCGACGGGTTCGTCGCCTGGCGCTCGGAGTCGGGCGTCGAGGACGCGGAGGCGACGCTGCTCGACGTCATGGTGTCGCTGCTGCGCCGGGGCTGACGCGGCGGGCGGCCCTGTGCCGCGCCGTCAGGCCAGGCCGAACGACCGGAGGGCCGCGAGGTACTCCTCCGGCCGTTCGGTGTGCACGAGATGGCCGGCGTCGATGGTGACGAGCGTGCAGCCGGGGATCCACCGGGCCGCCCGGGCGAGGTCCTCCTGGTCGATCTGGCTGCTCGGACCGCCTCCGATGACCAGGGTGGGCGCGGTGATGCCGCCGAGGCGTTCACGGCTCGCCGGATCGGGGTCGTTGAGCTGGGCGTTGATGGCCGGCACCACGGGCCAGTCGAAGTCGAGCTCCCCTTCGGGGCGTTCGGCGGGGCCGCGGGGCGGGTCGAGGGGGAAGGGCGGCGGGGCCTCCTCCAGGACGAGCCGGCCGATGAGTCCGGGCTGCCGCGCAGCGAGCAGGCAGGCCGCGGCGCCGCCCATGGAGTGCCCGACGACCGTGGCGCCGGAGAGGTTGCGGGCCTCCAGGAACGCGTGCAGATCGTCGCGGAACAGCTCGAAGGAGTAGCGGCCCGGCCAGTCGCTGAGTCCGTGGCCGCGGAAGTCGAAGGCGTACACGCGGTGTTGGGCTGCCAGCTCCGCGGCGATCGATGTCCAGGTGCGGCTGTCGCCGCAGCGTCCGTGGACCAGGACGACCGGCGGCGCGGACGGGTCTCCCCACACCCGGTAGGCGAGCCGTATCCCGCCGGCCTGCACGCTGTGCACGTCCGGGTCCAGGAAGGCGGTGACGGTACGGGTGAAGGCCCCCGGGTCGTCGAGCCACGGGAAGTGTCCGGCGCCGCGCTGTACGGCGAACTCGGCGTTCGGGAAGAGCGCGGCCAGTTCGGCGGCGCGGTCGGGGGTCGTCACACCGTCGTACTCTCCGGCGAGGACGAGCACCGGGGCGGGCAGTTCGCGCAGGGCGGCGACCGTCGTGGCCGCATCGAACGCGCCCTGCCCGTAATAGCCCTGGGCGGCAAGGGCGTTGATCTGCGCCGAGGACGACGCGGCGTGGTCCTGCGCGGCGTCGTCCCAGCGTCCGTAGAGGAACGGCCGTGCGGCAGAACGGAGTTCGTCCGTGAGGCGTCCCGCCCAGATCTCCTCCAGGGCCGGGAGCGCTTCCTCGTACCACGGTTCCGTGCGGCGCAGCTCGGCGGCCTCCCGGGCCTCGCGTTCGGCGAACCCGAATCCGGCGGCGCGTGTTCCGGGTGCGATGAGGAGCAGGCTGCGCAGCGCCCGTGGGTACCGCGCGGCGTAGAGCGCGGCGAGGTCGCCCGCGGCCGAGTGGGCGAGGAGGTCGATGTGTTCCAGCCCCAGGTGTTCGCGCAGTGCCTCGACGTCGTCGACCATCCGGTCGCAGCGGTAGGTGGCGGGGTCGTCCGGTACCGCGGAGTCCCCGGTGCCCCGCAGGTCGAGCAGCACCAGCTGCCGCCGGTCGTCGAGTCCGCCCAGGCGTCCGAGATAGGCACTGGCCCGCATGGCCCCGCCCGGCAGGCAGATCAGGGGGGTGCCCTGCCCCTCGATGTGGTAAGCGAGCTCGGTTCCGTCGTACGTGTGGAAAGTCGGCATGGAACCATCCAAACAGGGCCGACCTCGTGATGCGGCCCTGTTCGGTACGAGCGTATCCGCGGTACGGGCACGGCCGCTGACCGGTACGGCGCGGCGGTCCGGCCGGTTCGGACGCGGTCGCGCGACATGCGTCGCGTCCCACCTCTTGCCAGCGGGCCGAAGATCCTGAATTACTGCTCCCGGGAGGAACGACCGAATGATCGGTCGTCTGCACGGCGCACGGAAGAGGGAGATCCGCATGACGGCTCTGCTGGACGCGGCGGAAGGGATGGACCGCGAGGAGCTGCGGGCGCTCCAGCTCGAACGGCTGCGGGCGACCCTGCACCACGCCTACGCCCATGTCGGCCACTACAGAGCGGCGTTCGACCGGGCGGGGCTGCTCCCTGACGACTGCCGCTCGCTCGCCGATCTCGCCCGGTTCCCGTTCACCACCAAGGCCGATCTGCGGGACAACTATCCGTTCGGGATGTTCGCGGTGCCCGAGGAGCAGGTGCGCAGGATCCACGCCTCAAGCGGCACGACGGGCCGCCCGACCGTCGTCGGCTACACGCAGGGCGATCTGGACACCTGGGCGGACGTGGTCGCCCGCTCGATCCGGGCAGCGGGCGGCCGCCCGGGACAGAAAGTCCATGTCGCCTACGGATACGGGCTGTTCACCGGCGGGCTCGGCGCACACTACGGGGCGGAACGGCTCGGCTGCACGGTCATTCCCGCGTCCGGCGGCATGACGGCCCGGCAGGTCCAGCTGATCCAGGACTTCCGGCCCGACATCATCATGGTGACGCCGTCGTACATGCTGACGCTCCTGGACGAGTTCGAGCGGCAGGGCGTCGATCCGCGGACGACGTCGCTGAGGACGGGGATCTTCGGCGCCGAGCCGTGGACGCAGGAGATGCGGCGCGAGATCGAGGAGCGGTTCGCGATCGACGCGGTCGACATCTACGGGCTGTCCGAGGTGATGGGGCCGGGTGTCGCCCAGGAGTGCGTGGAGACGAAGGACGGGCTGCACATCTGGGAGGACCACTTCTATCCGGAGGTGGTCGACCCGTTCACCGGCGAGGTGCTGCCCGAGGGCGCGGAGGGCGAGCTGGTGTTCACCTCGCTCACCAAGGAGGCCATGCCGGTGATCCGCTACCGGACCCGGGACCTGACCCGGCTGCTGCCGGGGACGGCACGGGTCTTCCGGCGGATGGAGAAGGTCACCGGGCGGAGCGACGACCTGGTGATCCTGCGCGGGGTGAACCTCTTCCCGACCCAGATCGAGGAGATCGTGCTCCGTACGCCGGCGGTGTCGCCGCACTTCCAGCTGCGGCTGACCCGCGAGGGCCGCCTCGACGTGCTGACGGTGCGGGCGGAGGCGCGGGCGGGGGCGACACCGGGGCAGCGGGCGGCCGCCGCCGCGTCGGTCGCCGCGGCCGTCAAGGACGGGATCGGGGTCTCGGTCGGGGTGGAGATCCTCGACCCGGAGACGCTGGAGAGGTCGGTCGGCAAGTTCAGGCGGATCATGGACGAGCGGGACCGGCCGGGCAGTTGACCGGGGGCCCCGGAAGTTCCGGTGCAACGTGCCATGGGCCCCCCGTGGTTGCTGTGGCAGTATGCGTCGATGTGGCGACGGCCCGCAGGGGGATTGTCCGGCCCGCGCCACCTCGTCCCGCCTGTTCGCGCACCCTGCGTACTCCTCGCACACTGCGCGCCGAAGCACTCTGGAGCGCTCCATGACGCCAGGTCCGGCCCACTCCTCGATCGTCGACACCAGCAGGCCGCACCCGGCGCGCGTCTACGACTACCTTCTGGGCGGCAAGGACAACTACCCCGTCGACCAGGAACTCGGCGAGCGGATGCCGCCCGTGGCGAAGGTCGGTGTCGCGCAGAACCGGGCGTTCATGCAACGGGCGGCCGGCTGGGCCGCGCGCACGGGCATCGACCAGTTCCTCGACATCGGGACGGGGATTCCCACCCAGCCGAACCTCCATCAGATAGTCCAGGAGATCAACCCGGCGGCCAGGATCGTCTACACGGACAACGACCCGATCGTCCTGCGTCACGCCGAGGCGCTGCTCATCAGCACCCCGGAGGGCGCCACCGGCTACCTCGACGCCGATGTGCGCGAGCCGGGGAAGATCCTCGACCACGCGCGAACACTGCTCGACTTCGACCGGCCCATCGCGCTGTCCCTCATCGCCCTGATGCACTTCGTTCCCGACGAGGACGACCCCTACGGCATCACCCGTACCCTCCTCGACGCACTGCCCTCCGGCAGTTGCCTGGTGCTTTCGCACTTCACCGATGACTTCCTCTCCGTCGAGCAGGACAAGACCGAGGAGTACCGGTCGAGCGGGATCAGCCTGCGGCCCCGGACGCGCTCCGAGGTCGCGCGGTTCTTCGACGGACTCGACCTCGTCGACCCGGGCCTGGTCACGGCCCCCCGGTGGCACAAGGACACTCCGCTCCCGCAGGACAGCGGGGTCACCGACAGCTTCCACGTCGGAGTCGCCCGCGTCCTGCGGTAGGCGTCTCAGGCGAAGCGGTCGCGCAGTTCCCGCTTGAGGATCTTGCCGCTGGCGTTGCGCGGGAGTCCGTCCACGAAAAGGATCCTCTTCGGGGCCTTGAAGTGGGCGAGCCTCTCGCGGGCGTGGCCGATCAGTTCGGCCTCCGTCGCCTCCCCGCGCAGCACGACGACGGCGGTGACGGCCTCGATCCAGCGTTCGTCGGGCAGCCCGACGACGGCTGCCTCGGCGACCGCGGGGTGGGTGTAGAGGGCGTCCTCGACCTGGCGGGAGGCGACGAGGACGCCGCCGGAGTTGATGACGTCCTTCACCCGGTCGACGACGGTGAGGTAGCCCTCCGGATCGCGTACGGCGAGGTCGCCGGAGTGGAACCAGCCGTCGCGGAACGCCTCGGCGCTCTCCTGCGGCTTGTCCCAGTAGCCGTCGCACAGCTGGGGTGAGCGGTAGACCACTTCGCCGGCCGTGCCGTCGGGGACGTCCTTGCCGTTCTCGTCGACCACCCTGGCCTCCACGAAGAGGACGGGCCGGCCGCAGGAGTCCATCCGGCCCTCGTGCTCGTCGGGTCCCAGGACGGTGGCGAGCGGGCCGATCTCGCTCTGCCCGAAGCAGTTGTAGAAGGCGAGTCCGGGCAGCCGGTCGCGGAGTCGTTCCAGCACGGGCACGGGCATGATCGACGCGCCGTAGTACGCCTTGCGCAGCCCGCCGAGGTCGCGCCGGGCGAAGTCCGGGTGGTTGGCGAGACCGATCCAGACGGTCGGCGGGGCGAAGAGACTGTCGGCCTGTCCGGACTCGACGAGGTCGAAGATCCGGCCCGCGTCCGGGGAGTCCAGGACCGTGTTCTCGGCGCCGACCGCGAGGTAGGGCAGCAGGAACACGTGCATCTGCGCCGAGTGGTAGAGCGGCAGGGCGTGGACGGGCCGGTCGCCGGCGCGCAGGTCGAGGGCGGTGACGGCGCTGACGTACTCGTGGACGAGGGCGCCGTGCGTCATCATCGCGCCCTTGGGGAGCGCGGTGGTCCCCGAGGTGTACAGCAGCTGGGCCAGGTCGCCCGCGGCCGGTTCGTGGCCGGCCGTGAAGGCGCGCGGCGTGGCCAGTTCGTCCAGGAGGGAGTTCGGGGCGTCGCGCAGCGCCCGTACGGGGTAGCCGTCGGGGACGCGGCCGGCGAGGTCCGGGTCGGTGAGGACCAGGGAGCTGCCGGACTGGCTCAGGATGTACGCCAGGTCCTCGCCCGTGAGGTTCTGGTTGACGGGGACGTGGACGAGTCCGGCGCGGGCACAGGCGAGGAAGCCGATCAGGTACGCGTCGGAGTTGTGGGCGTAGGAGGCCACCCGGTCCCCCGGCCGCAGCCCGTGTCCGTCCATGAGGACGGCGGCCGCGGTACCGACCGCCTCGTCGAGCCCGCGATAGGACCAGGTCCGGTCGGCGTACCGCAGGGCGGTCCGCTCGGGGGTGCGCCGTGCGCTGCGGGTCACGACGCCGTCCACTGTGCTGCTTCGTACACCTGTCATGGCGTGATCCTGTGCGGGCGGGGCCCGGTGGTCAAGGGCCGGGATACCGGCCGGGACGTCGCGGGAGGTGCGGCCGGGTCCGCCCGGAGGTTCAGGGGCTGATCGCGAGGAAGACGAACGCGGCGAAGATCGAGAGGTGGACGCCGCCCTGGAGGAGGGTGGCGCGTCCCGGTACGACGGTCAGCGCGCCCACCACCACCGTCAGCGCGAGCAGCACCATATGGGTGGCGCTCAGTCCGAGGTGGAGTGGGCCGGTGGCCAGATCGAGGCGAGTGCGATGGCCGGGATGGTCAGGCCGATGCTGGCCATCGCGGAGCCGAGTGCGAGGTTGAGGCTGGTCTGGACGCGCTCGCGGCGCGCGGCCCGGACGGTTCACCGACCCGGTGGGCGATCACCTCGGAGTGGTGCACGGCGGCCAGGACGGCGCCCGCGAGGCAGAGCGCCATCACGGCGACGGCGAACGGCGACGGCTCGCGCCCCCAGCTGAGGATCAGTGCGACGGCTGCGACGAGCGGCACGACCACGGTCCACCGGGTCGCCAGTGACCGGATCGTCGCGCTCGTGTTCATGGGCCATACGCTGCCAGAGGTGGCCGGGGCCCGCGCGGTGGGCGGGCCCCGGCAAAGACGTCAGGCGTGTCCCTCCCAGTAGGGCTCGCGCAGACGCCGTTTGTACAGCTTGCCGTTGGGGTCGCGGGGCATCGTCGTGATGAAGCCGAGGGTCTTGGGGCGTTTGTACCCGGCGAGCTGCCCGTCGCAGTGGCCGAGGATCTCGGCGGCGAGCGCGTCACCCGCCTCGTGCCCCTCCGCGGCCTCGACGACCGCTCTGACCTCCTCGCCCCAGTCGGCGTGCGGAATGCCGAAGACGGCGGCGTCGGCGACCGCGGGGTGGGTGAGCAGCGCGCTCTCGATCTCGGCGGGGTAGATGTTGACCCCGCCCGAGATGATCATGTCGATCTTGCGGTCGCGGAGGAAGAGGTAGCCGTCCTCGTCGAGGATGCCGAGGTCGCCCACGGTGAAGAAGTCCCCGATGCGGTTCTTCCTCGTCTTGCCCTCGTCCTTGTGGTAGCTGAAACCGCCGGTGCTCATCTTCATGTAGACGGTGCCGAGCTCGCCGGGCGCGAGGCGGTTGCCCTCGTCGTCGAAGACCGCGAGTTCGCTGATCGGCCAGGCCCGGCCGACGGTGCCCGGCTTCCGCAGCCAGTCCTCTGCGGTGGCGAAGGCGCCGCCGCCCTCGCTGGCCGCGTAGTACTCCTCGACGCACTGGCCCCACCAGTCGATCATCGCCCGTTTGACGTGGTCGGGGCAGGGGGCCGCCCCGTGGATGGCATGGCGCATCGCCGTGACGTCGTACCTCTGCTTCGCCTCCTCGGGGAGGGCGAGGAGGCGGTGGAACTGGGTGGGGACCATGTGCGTGTGGGTGCAGCGGTGGGTGTCCATCGCCCGCAGCATCTCCTCGGGCGACCACTTGTCCATCAGGACCAGCGGGTGGCCGATGTGCAGGGCGGCTCCCGCGAACTGGAGGACCGCTGTGTGGTAGAGCGGTGAGCAGACCAGATGGACGTTGCCGTCGAACGGTTTGATGCCGAAGATGCCGAGGAAGCCGCCGAGGTAGGTCTCCTCGGGAAGCTTTCCGGGCAGCGGGCGCCGGATGCCGCGCGGCCGGCCGGTGGTACCGGACGTGTAGTTCATGACCCAGCCGAGGGTGCGTCCCTCCGGGGGCGATACCGGCCGGTTCTCCAGCAGTTCGGTGTACGGGCGGAAGCCTTCGGCCGTGCCGACGCCGTAGCGGTGGCTCGCCGGCAGTTTCGCCTCGTCGGCGGCGGCGGTCGCGGCGTCCGTGAAGCGTTCGTGGGCGATGAGCACCTTGGCGCCCGAGTCGGAGACGATCCAGGCGATCTCGGGGCCGACGAGGTGGTGGTTGACCGGGACGAGGTAGAAGCCGGCCTGCGAGGCGGCGAGGTAGGCGGTGAGGAACTCGACCCCGTTGGGCAGGACGACGGCGAAGGCGTCGCCCTCCTCCAGGCCGGCCGCGCGCAGTCCGTGGACCATCCGGTTGGCATCGGCGTGCAGCCGTCCGGCCGTCCACTCCTCGCCGTCGGGTGCGATCAGGACCGTACGGTCGGGGTCGGCGGTGGCCTGGGCCCAGAAGCCGTTGGGCGGCTGGTTCATGCGGTGCTCCGTCCGGCGATGCGGTTGATCCGGTCCACGGCGCGTTCGAAGCCGCGGGTCAGGTCGTCGAAGACGGCCTGCACGCTGCGTTCGGTGTTCATCCGGCCGACGATCTGGCCGACGGGGGTGCCGAGCAGGGCGCCCGTCTCGTACTTCTGGATACGGGAGACGGCCTCGGCGACCAGGAGGCCCTGGAGCGGCATGGGCAGCGGGCCGGGACCCGACGGGTCGTCCCAGGCGTCCGTCCACTCGGTACGCAGCTGGCGCGCGGGTTTACCGGTGAGGGCGCGGGAGCGGACGGTGTCGCCGGAGCCCGCGGCGAGGAGTTTGGCGGTCAGGGCCCGGGAGTGCATGTCGGCCTCCTCCGTGGTGAGCCAGAGGGAGCCGAGCCAGACGCCCTGGGCGCCGAGGGCGAGCCCGGCGGCGACCTGTTCACCGCTGCCGATGCCGCCCGCGGCGAGGACGGGGAGCGGGCCGACCGCGTCGACGACGTCCGGGACCAGCACCATGGAGGCGATCTCCCCGGTGTGGCCGCCCGCTTCATAGCCCTGGGCGACGACGACGTCGATGCCCGCGTCCGCGTGGTGCCGGGCGTGCCGGGCACTGCCGGCGAGGGCGGCGACGAGGACGTCCTGGCCGTGGGCGCGGGCGATGACGTCGGCGGGCGGTGAGCCCAGCGCGTTGGCGAGCAGCTTGATGGGGTAGCCGAACGCGACGTCGAGCTGGTTGCGGGCGACCTCCTCCATCCAGCCGGTGATGCGCCAGCCGGAGGCCTCGCCCTCGGCGAGTTCGGGGACTCCGTGCTTGGTGAGGGTGTCCTGGACGAACTGCCGGTGTCCGGGCGGGATCATCGCCTCGACATCGGCCTCGCTCACGCCCTCCACCTTCTTCGCGGGCATGACGACGTCGAGGCCGTAGGGCTTGCCGTCGGTGTGTTCCTGCATCCAGTCGAGGTCGCGTGCGAGGTCGTCGGGGGCGGTGTAGCGGACCGCACCGAGCACGCCGAATCCGCCGGCCCGGGTGATGGCCGCGGCCACCTCGGGGAACGGCGTGAAGCCGAAGATGGCGTGCTCGATCCCCAGTTTCTTGCTCAGCTCCGTCTCCATGGGCGGCAGGATGCCGCAGTCGGACAGCCGAAGGAAGAGATTTCCTGATGCAGTGTCAGATTCTTTGTGGCTCCAGGGGCCTCCGGGGCGGCGGGGGTGACAGTACCCTCTGGTTCGGCAGGAAGTTTCAGGACCGGAAGAGATTTCGAAAGTTACTTTCACGCGGTGGGAAGGGGTTCCGGATGACCGAGGACACGGCGGGTGCGGGCATCAGCCGACGGAGGCTGGGCGGTGGGATGCTGGCCCTGGGCGGTGCACTCGCCCTGGCGCCGATTCCGTTCGCGGAGCGGGCGTCTGCCACGGAGTCGGGGGCGGGGTCGTCGGACATGCGCACAGGAACCGCGGCGGGTTCGCCGTCCGGGCAGAACCGGCCGACGCTGCGGCGCGGGTCCGCCGCCCGCGCCGGACTGCTTCAGGAGCCCCTCGACCAGTTGGTCACGGAGGCCGAGAGATATCTCGCCGACTCCCCCGGGCACCCCTGGTACGCGGGCGCGGTGCTGCTCGCCGGGCGGGGCGGGACGGTCGCGCTCCAGCGGCCGATCGGCAAGGCGCTGCGCTACGCGGCGTACGACGAGAAGACCGACACCGGTGTGGAGTTCCCGCCGGAGCAGCAGATTCCCATGGCAGAGGACACGGTCTTCGACCTGGCGTCGGTGTCGAAGCTGTTCACCTCGATCCTGGCCGTGCAGCAGATCGAGCGCGGCAGGCTGGAGCTGGAGGCGACCGTCGCCTCGTACCTCCCCGACTTCGCCGGGGGCGGCAAGCAGGACATCACGATCCGTCAGCTGCTCACGCACACCTCGGGCTTCCGCGCCTGGATTCCGCTCTACTCGGCGCCCACCCGGGAAGGAAAGCTCGCGCTGATCTGGAACGAGGCGCCGGCGAGCCCGCCCGGCACGGTGTACCTCTACTCCGACCTCAACCTGATCTCGCTCCAGCTGGTACTGGAGAAGATCACCGGCCGCACCGAGGACGTACTGCTCCGCGAGCAGATCACCGCTCCGCTCGGGATGCACCGCACCCGCTACAACCCGCCGGCTTCCTGGAAGCCGAAGATCGCCGCGACCGAGGACGCGCGACCGCCGTGGTCGGGACTGGACCGCGGGCTGGTCTGGGGCGAGGTGCACGACGAGAACGCGTACAGCCTCGGCGGCGTCGCCGGTCACGCCGGAGTCTTCTCGTGCGCCTGGGACCTGGCGATCCTCGCCCGCACGCTCCTCAACGGCGGGGTGTACGGGCGCGCGAGAATCCTCTCCGCCCACTCGGTGGACCTGCTGTTCACCGACTTCAACACGGCGTTCCCCGGTGACGCGCACGGCCTCGGCTTCGAGCTCTACCAGCACTGGTACATGGGAGCGATGGCCACCCCGCGCACCGCGGGCCACACCGGATTCACCGGCACCAGTCTGGTCCTGGACCCGACGACCGACTCGTTCCTGATCGTGCTGGGCAACTCGGTCCACCCGGTGCGCAACTGGCGCTCCGGCAGTGCGCCGCGCGTCGCCACCGCCAACCAGATGGCGCGCGCCGTCGCGGTCCCGCCGGCCCGAGGCCGTACGGCATGGTTCTCCGGCCTCGCCAGTGCGTCATCGGCCACACTGGCACTGCCGCCGCTGACTCTCGCGTCCTCGCGCGCCCGGCTGTGCTGCGCCCTGTGGTGGGACACCGAACCGGACTCCGACTTCCTCCTCCTGGAGGTTTCGGCGGACGCCGGGGCGAGCTGGCAGCCGGTGCCCTTCACCACCGTCCCGACGTCGCAGGACCAGCGGCCGCGGCCCGAACCCCATCCGGCCGGCTCCGTCTCCGGCTGGTCGGGCCGCGTCTGGCACCGGCTGGACGCGGACCTGTCGGCGTGGCACGGCACCGAGGTGCGGCTGCGCTGGCGGTACGCCACGGACCAGCTGTACGTCGGCCGCGGGGTCTACGTCGACGCGATCCGGGTCGAGGACGGCGGCCGCACGGCCTTCGACGAGAGCCGGCCGGGCGACGCCCGCCGCATCGAGGCGGACGGATGGTCCCCCTCGGCGAACTGACGTGAACCGACGCGGACCGCCGCCTGATCCGGACCGATCGCCGACGGGCCGGATCAGGCGGCGGCGCAGTCCGGCCTGCCCGACGGCGGGCGGGTCGTAGGCCATGTCGAGCCTCCCGACGTCGGCGCCGGGAGGCACGAGGGCGTCGATCCGGTCGAAGACCTCGTCGGTCAGCACGGCCCCCACGCCCGCGAGGAGGTCGTCGAGGTGCTCCATGGTGCGCGGGCCGATGATCGCCGGGGTGACGCCGGGGTGAGCGACGGCGAACGCCATCGCCAGGTGGGTCAGCGACATCCCGGCGCCCCGGGCCACCGGGATGAGCTGTTCGACCGTGTCGAGCCGGCGCTCGTCGGTCAGGTGCCGGTAGCCGCGGCCCGCCCTGAGGCTGTCGGTGGCCTGGCCCTCGCGGAAGCGGCCGGTGAGCAGACCCTGTGCGAGCGGGCTCCGGACCATGGCGCCCATGCCGTAGCGCTCGCAGACGGGCACAGTACCTCGCGCTCGATCCCCCGGTTGAGGATCGAGCACGGGGGCTGCTCGGTACGGAACCGCTCCAGGCCGCGCCGCTCGGCGACCCACTGCGCCTCGACGATGTCAGAGGCCGGGAACGTGGAGGCACCGATGGCCCGGACCTTCCCCGCACGCACCAGATCGGTGAGGGCGGAGAGGGTCTCCTCCACGTCGGTGTCCGGCGCGGGCCGGTGGACACCGTCATGACGAACGGCAACACCTCGGCGCCCGCCACCGGTGCCTGCGCCGCCTCCTGATCCGCGCGGCCGGGGCGCGGCCACTCGATGACCGCGCCCCGGGAGCCCGCCCGGTCACCGCCCCGGGAGCGCGCCCCGGTGGCGGCGCCCTCGCGCCTGCCGTACCCCGGTCACCCGCGTACTCCCGTCGGGGCGG
This sequence comes from Streptomyces sp. NPDC091387, assembly GCF_044756945.1. NCBI lineage: Bacteria > Bacillati > Actinomycetota > Actinomycetes > Kitasatosporales > Streptomycetaceae > Streptomyces > Streptomyces sp. NPDC091387. The sequence goes on from NZ_JBIVTZ010000009.1 coordinate 132,555, forward strand.
CCGGCTCGCCGACGCGCGCACGGCTCGCCGGGACCGTCGCCCCGGCGGGTGCGGGCGCGGTCGACTCCCGTACGACGAGCCTCGGCCTGATCAGGAGCGAACGCCCCGCGACCGGGGCCGAGTCGATACGGGCACGCAACTGCTGAAACGTCTCGGCGGCCATCTCCGGCAGCGGCTGGCGGACCGTGGTGAGCGGCGGCTCGAAGAGGTCGGCGAGCAGGATGTCGTCGAACCCGACCACGGAGACGTCCTGCCCGGCGCTGCGCCCGGCGTCCTTCGCACCCCGGCAGATCCCGATCGCGCACATGTCGTTGATGGCGACGAACGCGGTGGGCGGGCGCGGCCGGCCGAGGAGTTCGCGGGCGGCGTTGCGCCCGAGCTCGGCGGCGTCCTTGTCGCCGAACTCGGCGGTGTCGGCGCCGGGCCAGACGATCGCGTCGGCCGGGTCGAGGCCGGCCGACTCCAGGGCGGCCCGGAAGCCGCGCAGCCGCTCGCGGCGGTTGACGCTGTTGACCGAGCCCGAGACGAACGCCAGCCTGCGGTGTCCCAGCTCAAGCAGGTGACGGGTGGCGAGCTCGGCGCCCATCGCGTTGTCGACGCTGATGGAGGACAGTGACGGCGGGTCGCCCGCCTGGGCGGTGCGGTCGAAGGCGACCATCTTCAGACCGCGACCGAGCAGCGGGGCGACGTGGTCGAGCGAGGGCAGCGAGGAGCAGAGCACCACTCCGCTCACCCCGTCGGCCAGCAGTTCCTCGCTGTACTTGAGCTCGCGGGCCGGGTCGCGCTCGCTGTTGCAGAGCAGCACGTGGTAGCCGTCGGCGAGCGCGATGGCCTCCAGCTCCCGGGCGAGCGCCCCCCAGAAAGGGTTGGCGACGGACGGCACGATCAGGCCGATGACCTTGATCCGGCCGGTGCGCAGCATTCGCGCGGCGCGGTTGGGCCGGTAGCTGAGCTGCTCGATCACCCGCTCCACGCGGGCCAGGGTGGCCGCCTGCATACGGTCCGTACGCCCGTTGAGGACGTTCGACACGGTGCTCGCGGATACTCCCGCGGCCTCCGCGACCTGATGGATCGTTACCCCGCTCATGCCACCTCCGGTTCGGAACGCGTTCAGCCAGACTAGTGTACCGATTTACTGAACTCGCTTCACCGGTATACCAGTTAACTTCCCTGAAAATTGTTGTGCATCAGCTGTTGACGTGCGTCTCAGAGCGTTCCTAGTCTCAGTGCATCGATTTACCAGCGCTTCCCAGCCATGGCCGGGTTGCCATCGCTGGATCGATCCACTGCCTCCACCTCAAAAGGGGTGCCCATGGAACTCAAACGACGGTCGCTGCTCGCCGCCATCGGCGCCGGTACCGCTGCGGCCGCACTCTCCGGCTGCGGCACCGGGTCCTCGGCTGCCGGCGGCTCCGCCGACGGTCCCGCCGAGGGCGAGATCACGCTGCTCACCCCGATCTACGAAAAGGCTGACGGCAAGACGCTGTTGGAGAAGAAGATCCTCGGCGGCTTCCGGAAGAAGTATCCGGACGTCAAGGTGAACGTGGACTACACCACGTACGCGCAGCTCAACGAGAAGATCACCACAGGTCTCGCGGGTGGTCTGCTGCCCGACGTACTGATGATCGGGGTCGGCTGGATCCCGCCGTTCGCGGCCAAGAAGGCGATCGCCCCGCTCCCGGAGAGGTTCGCCACCGCGCACGACTACGAGAAGCGGGTCCTGGAGCCGTCTCGCTACGACGGCAAGCTGTACGCGCTGCCGGTGGTCCTCGACACCCGCATCGTCGTCTACCGCAAGGACCACTTCGCCGAGGCGGGGATCAAGAAGACCCCCGCCAACTGGGCCGAGCTGCGGGCCGTGGCGAAGCAGCTGACGCGGGCCGGGCGGATCGGGTTCGACCCGTTCTCGATCGAACTGCGCCAGTGCTGGGAGACCTTCCTCTTCGCCAACGGCGGTCAGCTCTTCAGCGCCGACGGCAAGAAGGTGCTCTTCAACGACAACCGCGGTGTCGAGGCGCTCCAGTTCTTCAAAGACCTGATCGAGGACGGCTCCGCCTCCTACGCGAAGAAGACGGAACTCGGTGCCCCGTCCAACGTCCAGACGGGCAAGGCGTCGATGATGATGACGAGCAGCGCCATGTGGGTGCAGGTCGGCCAGCAGAACCCGGAGCTGCTGAAGGACGACAAGCTCGGCGCCTTCGTCCTGGCCAACCGCCGTCCGGCGATGCTCCAGGGCGGCACGCTGGTCACCCAGTCGGCGAGCTCAAAGCACCCCGCGGCGGCCCGTGCGCTGGTCGAGTACCTCGCGACCCCCGATTCGGTTCTGGGTGCGGCCAAGCAGCGCGGTTCCGTGCCGGGGCTCAAGGACCTCAGCGACACCGGCTACGTGAAGGAGAACAAGTTCGTCGACCTCTCCTTGCGCAGCATGGGCGACGCCTTCTCGGAGGGCGGCACCGCGGCCTGGATGGAGATCCGCGAGAAGATCAAGCCGACGCTGGAGCCCGCGATCGTGGGCAATCAGTCCGCGAAGGATGCCATCGCGGAACTCGGCCGGCTGGCCGAGGCCGCCATCGGCCGGATGTGAGGCGTCACTGTGGCAGCAACATCCGTAGTGAAGGCGCGGCCCGCGCGGCCGCCTTCCCCGACTGAGCCGTACGCGCCCGGTAAACGGCGCACCGGCAGGACCCCGACAGGCCCGGGGCGCCGCAGGCGACGGGCCGGCATGCTGATGGTGGCGCCCGCCCTGCTGCACGCCTCCCTCTGGATCGGGCTGCCGGTCGTGGCCGCGGTGGCGCTGGCCTTCACGAAGTACGACGTGCTGACGGCGCCGCAGTTCGTGGGGCTCGACAACTTCCGGGACATGCTGGACGACGCGGTGTTCCGCAAGTCCATCGTGAACACCGTCATCTACACCTTCTTCACCGTGCCGTTCGGCATGATGCTGGGGCTGCTGGTGGCGCTGGCGCTGCACACGGGCCTGAAGGCGCGGGGCATCTTCCGCACCGCGATCTTCCTGCCCCAGGTCACCGCGACGGTGGCCATCGCCCTGGTCTGGCTGTGGATCTACAACCCGGGCAACGGGCTGTTCAACACCCTGCTGTCGTCTCTCGGCATCCAGGGACCGGCCTGGCTCGCCTCGACCTCATGGGCGATGCCCTCGGTGATCCTGGTCGGCATCTGGCAGGGCATCGGCATGAAGATGCTCATCTACTTGGCCGCCCTGCAGTCCCTGCCGAAGGAACTGTACGAAGCGGCCTCGGTGGACGGCGCCTCGAAGGTGCGGCAGTTCTTCTCGATCACGCTGCCGCTGCTGAAACCGGCGACGTTCTTCGTGCTGATCACCTCGATGATCAACGCGTTCCAGTCGTTCGACCAGATCTACATCCTGACCGACGGCGGACCGGCCAACAGCACCACGATGATGACGTATGAGATCTACAAATCCGCCTTCCGGGAGTTCCGCGTCGGCTACGCCTGCGCCCAGTCCCTGGTGCTGTTCGTCCTGCTGATGGGCTTCACCCTGGTCAACCGGCGGATCATGGGAGGCACCCGTGGCCACAGCTGAGCTGCACAAGCCCGGGGCCGTGCGTCCGCCCCGGCCCGTCGCGAAGGGCAGGCGCCGCTCGACCGGCCGGATCGCGCTCTTCCTGGCGCTCTGCGTCGTCTCGCTGCTGATGGTGGTGCCGTTCGTCTGGATGGTGCTGACCTCGCTCAAGACGCCCGTGGAGATCGCGTCGCAGGACGCCGGACTCCTGCCGGAGCACTGGGAGTTCGGCAACTACGTCGACGCGCTGAAGGCCGCGCCCTTCGCGACGTACGCCCGCAACAGCCTCGTCATCGCGGTCAGTCACACCGCCATCAACGTCCTGGTGGCGTCGATGGCGGGGTACGCACTGGCCCGGATCAGGTTCCGGGGCAGCGAGGTCATCTTCTACCTGTTCATCGCGGCGCTGATGATCCCCACGTACACCAAGGTGCTGCCGGAGTTCCTGATCGTCCGCTTCATGCCGCTGGCCGGCGGGAACGACCTCTTCGGCCAGGGCGGCAGCGGCTGGCTGGACTCCTGGTGGGCGCTCATCGTGCCCGGCGCGGTCACCCCGTTCGCGGTCTTCCTCTTCCGGCAGTTCTACCTGGATCTGCCGGTGGAGCTGGAGGAGGCGGCCCGCCTCGACGGGCTCGGGGAGTTCCGGATCTACTCCAGGATCATGTCTCCGCAGGTCAAGCCGGCGTTCATCACGGTGGCGCTGCTGACCTTCGAATCCTCCTGGAACAACTTCCTCTGGCCACTGCTGGTGACCCATTCGGACAACCTCCGGGTGATCCAGGTCGGGCTCTCCGTCTTCAAGACCGAGAACGGCACCCAGTGGCACTTCCTGATGGCGGGCACCACGCTCGCCACCCTGCCCATGGTCGTCCTCTTCCTCATCGGCCAGCGCTATTTCGTGCAGGGCTTCGCAACCGCCGGTCTCAAGTGACCGGTCCCGGTCGTGAGCGACCGGTTATCGAAAGGTTTACCCCCCATGTCTGCTGATCTCCAAGGTTCCCGCGCGCTGGTGACCGGAGCGGGCCACGGCATCGGCCGTGCCATCGCCGTCGCCCTCGCCGAGGCCGGCGCCGATGTCGCCGTCCACTACCACTCCTCCGCCGAGGAGGCCGCGAAGACGGTCTCCGAGATCGAGGCGCTGGGCCGGCGGGCCAAGGCGTTCCAGGCCGATGTGACGGTGACGGCCGAGGTGGACCGCTTTGTCGAGGAGGCGACCGGATTCCTCGGCGGCCTGGACGTCCTGGTCTGCAACGCGGGCCATCTGATCGGCCGGGAGAAGATCGCCGAGATGTCGGACGACCACTTCGACCAGGTCATCTCGACCAATCTGACCTCGACGTTCCGCACCGTGCGGGCCGCCCTGCCGCATCTGGTCAAGTCGTCGGCCGGGCGCATCATCACCATGTCCTCGCTGGCCGCGCACAACGGCGGCGGCCCCGGCTCGGTCGCCTACGCGGCCGCCAAGGCGGGCATCCGGGGATTCACCAAGGGCCTCGCCAAGGAGCTGGGCGGCACGGGCATCACGGTGAACACCGTGGCCCCCGGTTTCATCAAGGGCACCGCCTTCCACGAGACGTTCACCGCGCCCGAGGCACAGCAGGCGATGGAGGCGGGCATCCCGGTGGGCCGGGCAGGCACCCCGCAGGACGTCGCCTCGGCCGTCGTCCACCTGGCGTCGCCCGCGTCCGGCTTCCTGACCGCCACCACGGTGGACATCGACGGTGGCGTGTGGCCGCGTTGAGGCGGATCGCCCGGGAGCGGGGCGGCTGGTGGCACGCGTACGTGTGCCCGGCGCACGGTGTGGAGCTGGATCACGGCGATGTGCTGGGCGGGGTGTACCCCGAGGGCGGAGCGCGGTGTGCGTACGGCTGCCGGGTGGACAACGAGGCGGTGCGCGGCGCCTGGCTGGTGCTGTCGCACCAGGCGTGGGCGCGGCATCTGCGGGTGCTCGCCCATCGCGGCGAGCGCGCGGAGGCAGTGGCGCGGCTCGTCGAGTACGCGGGTCTGTACGAGGAACTCGCCACCGCGCAGCACGGCGAGGCGCAGGGCTGGATGCTGCGCGGCCGGCTCTTCCACCAGGCGCTGACCGACGCGATCTGGGCGGTGAACATCGGCCACGCCGTGATCACGCTCGCCGAGCAGGGCACGGATGATCTGGCCGGCGTACTGCCGCTCCTCGACGCGCTGGAGCGGGCGGCTCAGGACGCCCGGGACGTGCTGGCCGGGAAGGGACAGCTCGCCTCGAACTACACCGCGTGGCTCAATGCCGCGGGGGTGGCCGCCGGCCGCGCCGCCGCCGCGGCGCGCGGCCGGGAGTGGGACGGCGGCAAGGAGTGGCTGGAGGGCGAGCACGGTCTGTACGCGCATCTGCGGGTCGCGGTCGCCGAGGACGGCTGGGAGTGGGAGGGCAGCACCTACTACCACGGGTTCGTGCTGCGGGCGGCGCTGCTGGCGCTGCGGGGCACCGATCCGGCGGCCGTTCCGGCCGATGTGGTGGGTGTGCTGGCCGGGATGACGGATGTGCTGGCGACGATCGCGACGCCGGGCGGCATTCTGCCCGCACTGCACGACGGCCCGTATCTGCGCGGTCCGCTGGCTCTGGAGTGGCTCGAACTGGTGTCACTGGCAGAGCAGTTGGTGCCGTCCGCCGCGCTGGAAGCGGTGGCCGGACGGGCCCGTGCGGAGCTCGGTGACGCGGACGACGGCCTCGACCGGGAGCTGGGCGGCTGGTTCGCCGGCCCGGCGCTGCCGGCCCGCCCCGAGTCCGGTGCGCTGACCGTGTTCGGAGCCGCGGGCTACGCGGTGCTGCGTGTCGCGGGCATCCACGCGGTGCTGGACTTCGGTCCGCACGGCGGCTCGCACGGCCATCGTGACAAGTTGTCCCTTTATCTCTACGGCGACACCACCCCGTGGCAGCCCGATCCGGGACAGGTTCCCTACGCGCACGCCGAGTTCCGTGATCTGTACGCGTCGACCGAGGCGCATCCGGCGTTCCGGGTGGACGGCGCCGAGCAGGCCGAGTGCACGGGAACGCTGCTGGGCTCGGACGACCGCTCGGTGACCGCCGAGGTGACCACCGCGTACGAGGGCGTGCGCGCGGTCCGGCGGATCGTCGCGGGCGAAGGCTTCCTGGTGGACCTGCTGAGCGTGACCGCCGGCACGGACCGGCGCATCACCTCGCAGCTGCGGCCGGGTACCGCGCTGGACGTCCAGGTCCAGGCCACCGGTCCGGTGCGCACCACCTGGTACGGCGACCAGACCCTGCACGGCTGGCACACGCACCGCGCCGGGGTCCCGGTGCGCCCGGTGAGCACTCCGGGTCCCGGCCCCGCCGACGATCCCCAGCGGGTGCGGACCCGGGTCGACTTCACCGCCGTCACCGACCGGGTCGTCTTCGCCTCGGTGTACCAGGCCGGCTCGGCCGGGCCCGCCGTCACGGACGTGCGGCTGGAGGACGACGCGCTGACGGTCCGGCTGGCCGACGGCAGCACCGCACGGTTCCGATCGGAGGACTGACCCTTGTTGCTCTCGGCGACCCCGCCGCCCGGACCGCGCCCCGCGCAGGAGGTGCGGCTGTACGAGGAGGCCACCCGTCACCGCGGGCTGACCCCGCCCCGTACGCACCCCCTGGCCAGCATCACCTGGCTGGGGCCCGCGGCCTCCAACCCGGCGCTGGCCTACCGGGTCGGCGGCGATCCGGCCCATCTGGCGGAGAGCCGGCGCTGGATCGAGGCCGCGGTGCGGCTGCCCCACTGGGGCAAGGCCCACATGCCGGACCACGACCTGGACGCCGGCTGGCTGCTGCACCATCTGGCCCTGGCCCACAAGTGGATCGGCGACGACCTGCCGGACGGGGTACGGGCGCTGCTGCGGTACAAGCTGCTGCTCCAGGGGCGGCGGATGTACGAGTTCGCGGTGGCGAGCGAGGGCCGTTGGTGGTCCTCGTCGTACTGGCAGAACCACAACTGGATCTGCTACGCGGGCCTGGCGACGGCCGGGTACGTGCTGGGCAAGGAGGAGTGGACCGAGCGCGCCAAGGGCAACCTCGGGACCGTCCTCGACCTGATGCCGGAGGACGGCTCGCACGCGGAGGGCGTCGTGTACTGGCGCTACGGCGTGCCCTTCCTCGCCGTCCACCTGGACCTCCTCCAGGAGGCGGAGGGCATCGACTGGTGGGACCGGGGCGGATTCATGTCCCAGACGTTCCGCTACCGGCTGCACCAGACGGCGCCCGGTTTCGCGTTCAACGTCGACCACGGCGACTGCCACGACCGGCGCAGCGGCCACAGCGCGGGTCTGTACTACCGCCTCGGCGCGCAGTACGGCATCCCGGAGGCCCAGTGGTTGGGTGATCTGGCATCGGGCGAGCTGCTGTGGAAGGAGGCGGCCGAGAGCGGGGTGCGGCCGGGAATCCTGCCGGAGGCCTACCTCGAGTACCTCTGGTACGACCCGTCGGTACCCGCGGCCCGGCCCACCGAGACCCGGGCGTTCTTCCCGGACCTCGGGCTGCTGGCCGCGCGTACCGGATGGGACGACGACGCCACCCTGGTCTCGTTCAAGGCCAGCCCCGGCGGTGGCCACCGGGCCTGGAAGACGGCCGCGAAGCACCGGGCCGAACAGGGCTGGGAGACCCTCAACCAGGGCCACCACCACCCCGATTCTGGCTCCTTCGTGCTGGTCTCGCAGGGTGCGTTCCTCGCGGTGGACGAGGGCTACAGCAACCGCAAGCGCGCCGCCCATCACAATCTGCTGCTGGTGGACGGGCAGGGGTACGCGGACGAGGGCCGGTACCACGTGTACCGGGACATCCCGTTCGAGCGGCAGGCCCGCCAGCGCGATGTGCTGGTCTCCCCCGACTGCGGGTGGGCGCACGCCACGGCGGAGATCGCCGCGATGTACGACCCCGCGCTCGGGGTGCGGCGGCTGGACCGGACGCTGGTGTTCACCCCGTCGGGGCGGCTGGTGCTGCTGGACCTCGCCGAGGCGGAAGCGGCACGTGAGTGGACGTTCCTGCTCCAGACCGACCGGCCGACCGAGGCCCTGTCCGACGGCAGCCGGCTGATCCGGTCCGGGGCGGCCACGGCCCGGGTGCGGCAGTTCGCGCCCACCGACGGCCGTTTCGTCTGCGAGGTCACCGAGGTGGTGGCCAACCCGACGTCCAGCACGCCGGAGCTGAGCCTCACCCGCACCCTGCACACGCTGCGTTCGACGACCGCGCGCTCCACGGAGGGGCTGTTCCTCACGGCGATCGGTCCGGGCACGGAGGCGGACGCCGTGCGGGTCCCGTGCGCGCAGGGGCAGGGGGTGAGCTTCGGTACGGAGACCGTGCTGCTCTCCCCCGTCGCCCGCCGGATCCGTACCGAAGGCATCAGCGCGGACGCCGCGGCCGTACTGCTCACCTCGGACGGCGACCCGTACGTGGTGGCGGCGACCCGGCTCGAACGGGACGGCACGGTGCTCCTCGACGTGCCGGAACCGTACACAGGAAAGGTCGGCTGACCATGCGGGCAACCCTCTCGTGGCCGACGCTGCTGCGGCGGCTGGAGTTCGTGGCCTACCCGGCAGCCGCCGGGGCCGCGTTCGTCGTGCTGTCGCTGGGTGTGGTGACCTGGCTGCCCGCGCTCGCCGCGATGGCGCACGGGCTCCAGCGGTGGCGGGCCGAGGGCGACAGCGGTTGCTTCGCCAACACCTTCGCGTCCTTCCCCCGGTACTGGCGCTCCCTGTGGCGGCACGCACTCGCCTCCACGGCGGCCGCGGCCGTCCTGACCGCCAACATCGTCTATCTGCTCGGCCGTTCCGAGCCGTGGGCGTTCGTGCTGCTCGCCGCCCAGGCGGGCATCGCGGCCGCCCTGGTCATCCACCATGTGGCGCTCGCGGCCGAGGCCGGACGGGCGCCCGGCGGCACCGTCCGGAGCTGGACCCGCGGCGCGCTGGCGCTCGGCTTCGGCTCGGCCGCCCGGGGCACCGCCCTGCTCGGCGCGGTGGTCTCCGCCGTACTGCTCTCTCTCGTCGTACCGCTGGGGCCACTGCTTCTCGGCCCCAGCGTTCCCGTACTGCTCGCTCTGTCCTTCGCTGATCCCAGGAGGCACACCCCATGAGCCACGCACTGCGCACCACCCTCGTCGCCGCGCTCGCCGTCGGCGCCCCGCTCGTCTTCCCCCCGCCTTCGGTGGCCGCCGCCACCGCCACCGCGTACTACGTGTCGCCTTCCGGCAGCGACACGAACTCCGGTACGTCGGCGGGGGCCCCGTTCGCCACGATCCAGAAGGCGGTCGATCTGGCGCCGACGGGCGCGGTGGTGAACCTCGCCGCCGGTACGTACAAGCAGGATGTGGTGACCAAGCGCGCCGGAGTCACCGTCACGGGCCCGTCGAACGCAGTGGTGAAGGGCGCCGGTGACACCCGGATCATTCAGGTGCGGCACGACTCGACCACGCTGAGCGGCTTCACGGTGGACGGGCTGCACGGGTCGTCCACCGAGGTGTCCGGGTACCGCCTCAAGCTCATATATGTCATGAGCACGACTCCCGGCAACGGGGTGGGCGATCTGCACATCACCGATATGACCCTCAAGAACGCCGCGGACGAGTGTCTGCGGGTGCGCTGCCTGGTGACGGGCGCCGACATCTCCGGCAACACCATCACCAACTGCGGCGTCGCGGACTTCAAGTTCGGCGGCGGCGGCAAGAACGGCGAGGGCATCTACCTCGGCACGGCCCCTGAGCAGCAGGGCGCGAACGGCGCTCCGGACGCGGTCCCCGACATCAGCCGGAACAACCGCATCCACCACAACACGATCGCCACCCAGGGCAACGAGTGCGTCGACGTGAAGGAGAACTCGACCAACAACTACGTCGAGTACAACGACTGCAGCGGCCAGCGGGACGCGAGCTCGGGCGGGCTCGACGCCCGGGGCAGCGGCAACATCTTCCGCTACAACACCATTCACGACAACGTCGGCTCGGGCATCCGGCTCGGCGGTGACACCGCCACCGACGGCACCGCCACCAGCGTCTACGGCAACACCATCACGGGCAACGCGGGCGGCGGCATCAAGTTCATGCGCACCCCGCAGGGCCCCGTCTGCACCAACACGATGAGCGGGAACACCGGCGGCGACGCGGTGGGCACCTACGGCAGCGAGTACGCCCCGACCGGCGCGTGCCCGCAGTGAGCGGGCGGGGGCCCGCGAGACGCGGGGTACTGACGGCGGCGGCCGGTCTGGCAGCCGTCGCGGTGGTGGCGCCCGGCGCCCAGGCCGCCGACGGACCGGCCGGCGATGCGCGCCGCTCGCGCTGGACGACCTCCTGGGCGACCGCGCAGACCGCGCCGACCGACACCGACCCGGTGGCGAGCGCCGGACTGACCGACGCGACGTTCACGGCGAACGTACGGCTGTCGGCCGGCGGGCAGCTCCGGCTGCGCTACGGGCACGCCTTCGGTACGGCGCCCGTGCTGATCGGCCCGGTGACCGCGGGCGGCAGGCCCGTGACGTTCGGCGGGCAGCGGCAGGCATGGCTCGCCGCCGGCGCCTCGCTGACCAGTGACGCGGTCGCCGGCCTGCGGGCCGCAGAGGCGTCCCTGCTGACCGTGCGGACCGAACTGCCCGGCCCCACCGGGCCGCTGTCCTTCCACCGCAACACCCATGCCTCGCACGACGTCGACGGGGAGCGCACCACCTCGGTGTACCTGCTGACGGGCGTCGAGGTGACGGGCGCGCACGGACCGGTGGTCGCGGTGCTCGGCGACTCCATCGCGGAGGGCGTCGGCACGCCCGACGACTCCGGTCTGCGCTGGCCCGACCAGCTGGCCAAGCGGCTGCCCGGTTCGGCGGTCGCCGATCTCGGGATCAGCGGCAACCGGGTACTGCTGGACGACGCCCGGTTCGGCCCCGGCGGACAGGCCCGCTTCGACCGCGACGTGCTGTCGCTCCCCGGGCTGCGGACCGTCCTGGTCCACCTCGGCGTCAACGACCTCCAGCAGCCGCCGAGCCAGACCGACCCCGCACTCGTCCTCGCCGGCTACCGGCAGCTGGTGCTGCGCGCCCGTGACGCCGGACTGCGGGCGGTCGGCGCGACCATCGCCCCGTTCGGGGGGTGGACCCGCTGGACGCCCGAGCTGGAGAAGGCGCGGCTGCGGATCAACGCGGCGGTGCGGACCGGCCGGGTCTTCGACGCCGTGGCCGACTTCGACGCGGCCCTGCGCGACCCGGACCACCCGGAGCGGCTGCGGCCCGCGTACGACAGCGGCGACGGGCTCCACCCCAACCCTTCCGGCCATGCGGCGCTCGCCGCGGCCGTCGACCGCCGACACCTCCTGTGAGGGCAGCGCCATGAACCCAGGCACCACCCGGAGCACCAACGGCACCACCCGCCGCACCGTCCTCGCCGGTGCGGCGGCGCTCGGCGCGGCCGCCGCCCTGCCGCTCGTCCTCCCGGCCGGCACCGCGCAGGCCGCCGCCGGGGACACCGCCGTCGACGACGCCGCGTCCCTGCGCACCCGGTGGCACACCCTGCTCACCGGCGGCCCCGGTCTCGACCTCACGGACCCGCAGATCGCCTCGGCCGTGGCCAGGGCCGGCAAGGCCGCGACGACCTCCGTCAAGGGCATGGACCCGTCACGTACCGACGGACTGTTCCCGGACCTGACCAGCACCACGCTCTCCAACCACGTCACGACGTCGTTCAAGCGGCTCGCCACGGTCGCCACCGCGTGGGCCGTACCCGGCACCCCGCAGTACGGCGACACCGCGCTGCGCGATCTGCTGCTGGCCGGCGTCGACTGGATGCTGGCCAACCGCTACGGCCCCGGCCACACCCGGTTCGACAACGACTGGGACTGGGAGATCGGCTCCGCGCTCGCGCTCAACGACGCGACGGTGCTGCTCCACGACGCGCTCGGCGACGAGCGGCTCGCCCGGATCACCGCGGCCGTCCGGCACTACACGCCCGACCCGAACCTGTGGCGGGCCGACCGGCAGATCGCGACCGGCGCCAACCGGGTGTGGATCTCCACCGTCGTCGCCGTGAACGCCGTGCTCCGCGGCAACGGGGACGATCTGGCCCGCGTCCGTGACGCTCTTTCGGACGTCGAGGGTTCGGGCGCCAACAGCGTCCTCGCCCACAACGACGCGAGCGCGGCGGCCGAAGGGACCGGCGAGGGCTTCTACTCCGACGGCTCGTTCCTCCAGCACTACAAGCACCCGTACAACGGCGGCTACGGCAAGGAACTGCTCAACAACCTCTCGCGGCTGCTCAACCTCCTCGCCGGTACGACGTGGACGGTCACCGATCCGGACCTGGACAACGTGCGCGGCTGGGTCGACGAGGGCTTCGACCCGCTGCTGGCACGCGGCGACGTGATGGCGTCGGTGTGCGGGCGCGAGATCGCCCGCCCGAGCAAGCAGGGACACGTCTCGGCGCAGACGGTCATCGAGGCGGTGGTCCGGCTGATCCCGGGCTTCCCCGGCGAGACCGCCGACCGGTTCACCGCCCTGGTCAAGCAGTGGATCGCCGAGGACACCTACCGGGACTTCCTCGCCGTCACCGACCTCGCCTCGCTCGTCGCCGCCCGGCAGGTCATCGCCTCGCCGGTGCCCGCGCGCGGTCCGCTGGTCGCCCACAAGCAGCACCCCAGGATGGACAAGGCGGCCCACCACCGGCCCTCGTTCGCCCTCGGCATCTCCGCGTACTCGTCCCGGATCTACAACTACGAGTCGATACAGAACGAGAACCTGCACGCCTGGCACCTCTCAGACGGCATGGTCCTCCTCTACACCGACGACCTCGGCCACTACAGCGAGGACTACTGGCCGACCGTCGACCCGGCACGGCTGCCCGGCACCACGGTCATCGCCGGCCAGCCCGACGACGCCGCGGGGCAGCGCACCACCAGCACCGCCGACTGGGCGGGCGGCGCCGCGCTGCCGGGGACGACACTCGGCGCGTACGGCATGGAGCTCCGGGCGTTCGGCAGTTCGCTGCACGGCCTGAAGAGCTGGTTCTGCCTGGACGACGTCATCGCCTGCGTCGGCTCGGGCATCACCGCCGACGCCGGTACGGCCGAGACGGTCGTGGAGAACCGGAAGCTGCGGGACCCGCGGGCGGCACTGCTCGTCAACGGCGAGGCCGCCCCGGCGGACACCGGCTGGTCGGCGCGGCTGGACGCGGTGCGGTGGCTGCATGTCGCCGGAACCGGCGGCTACGTCTTCCCGGAGCCCGTCACGCTGAACGGCCTGCGCGAGGACCGGACCGCGACCTGGCGGGAGATCAACCTCAAGTACGGCACGGACACCTCCGTCACCCGCCCCTATCTGACGCTGTGGCAGGACCACGGGACCGCGCCGAGCGGGGCGGGCTACTTCTGGCTGCAGGCCCCGGCGGCATCCGCCGAGCGCACGAAGCAGTGGTCGTCCGCACCCCCGGTGAAACTGGTCGCCGGCTCCACCGCCGTGCACGCGGTACGCCGCTGCGCGGACGGCCTGCTCGCCGCGAACTTCTGGACCGCGGGAACCGCGCAGGAGCTCACCGCGGACGGCCCGGCCTCGGTCCTGGTGAGGCCCGACGGAAAGACGGTGACCGTGTCGCTGTCGGACCCGACGCAGCTGCGGTTCTCCGTCGTCCTGGACCTGGCGCTGCGGGGGCTGACCGTCGTCTCCGCCGACCCGGGTGTGAGCGCCGCGCCGGCCGGCAGCGGCATCCGGATCACCGCCGACACCGCCGGACGCCACGGCGCAACCCTCAACCTCACCCTGAAGAGGAGCTAGACCCTTGCTGTTCGACATGCCACTGGACCGGCTGCGCGACTACCGGCCGGAGCCGGAGGAGCCGGCCGACTTCGACGCCTTCTGGGAGAAGACCCTCACCGAGACGTCCCTCCACGGCCTGGACGCCGAGTTCGTCCCGTACGACGCCGGGTTCGCCACCGTCGACGTCTTCGACGTGACGTTCCGCGGCTGGGGCGGACAGCCGGTGAAGGCGTGGCTGATGCTGCCCCGGGTCCGCTCGGGTCCGCTGCCCGCCGTCGTGCAGTACATCGGGTACAACGGCGGCCGGGGCATCCCGTACTCCTGGCTCACCTGGAGCGCCCTGGGCTACGCGCACCTCATCATGGACAACCGCGGTCAGGGCGGCGGCGGCAAGAACACAGCCGACACGGTGGACATCGGCCCCGACGGAAACGGCTCCTCCTCCCCCGGCTTCCTGACCCGGGGCATCGAGGACCCCTACCGGCACTACTACCGCCGGCTGATCACGGACGCGGTGCGGGCCGTCGACGCCGTGAAGGCGCACGACGCGGTGGACGCCTCACGGGTGGCGGTGCTCGGCGGCAGCCAGGGCGGCGGGCTCGCGCTCGCCGTGGCGGGGCTGCGCGACGACGTCGTGGCGACCGTCGCCGATGTGCCGTTCCTCTGCCACTACCGGCGTGCCTCGCAGATCACGGACGCGGGGCCGTACGCGGAGATCGCCCGCTGGCTGTCGGGGCACCGGTTCCGGATCGACGAGGCGATGGAGACCCTGTCCTACTTCGACGGGGTGAACTTCGCGGCACGGGCCACCGCTCCGGCCTGGTTCTCGGTGGGGCTGATGGACAGGATCTGCCCCTCGTCCACGGTGTTCGCCGCCTACCACCGCTACGCGGGACCGGCGCGGATCGAGGTGTTCACGTACAACGGCCACGAGGGCGGCGCGGAGTACGACCTGCCGCGCAAGATCGGAGCCCTGCGCGGCGCGTTCGGGCAGTAGCGCCACCGGTCACCGGCCCAGCGCCGCCATCGCGGCGTTGTGGCCGGGGACCCCGCTGACACCACCGCCGCGCACCGCGCCGGCCCCGCACAGCAGGATGTTGGGGTGCGCGGTCTCCACACCCCAGCGGCCTGTCGTCCCGGTGGCGTACGGGAAGGCGAGGTCACGGTGGAAGATGTGGCCGCCGGGCAGCCGCAGGTCGTGCTCCAGGTCGAGCGGTGTCTTCGCCTCGATGCAGGGCTCGCCGTTCCCGTCGAGGGCCAGGCAGTCCGCGATCGGTTCCTCCAGATGGGTGTCGAGCTCGGCGAGCGTGGCCTCGAGCAGGGCCGTGCGCGTCGCCGCGTTGTCCGCGGCGAAGAGCCGGGCCGGGGTATGCAGGCCGAACAGCGTCAGGGTCTGGTAGCCGCGGGCGGCGAGATCCGGGCCGAGGATCGAGGGGTCCGTCAGCGAGTGGCAGTAGATCTCGGACGGCGGGGCGGCCGGCAGCCGGCCCGCCGCCGCGTCCCGGTAGGCGTCGGCCAATTGCCCGTAGCCCTCGGCGATGTGGAAGGTACCGGCGAACGCCTCGCGCGGGTCCACGGAGCGGTCGCGCAGCCGGGGCAGCCGGGTGAGCAGCATGTTCACCTTCAGCTGCGCCCCCTCTGCGGGTGCCGGCGGTTCGTCCCCGAGGAGCGCGGCGAGTGCCTGGGGCGAGGCGTTGACCAGGACGCGGCGCGCACCGATGGTCCGCTCGGCGCCGTCCGCCCGTACCGTCACCTCGGCCTGTGTCCCGTCGGTGTCGACGCGGATCGCCTCGTGCCCGGTGCGGATGTGCGCACCGGCCGCACGCGCGGCCCCGGCGAGGGCGTCGGTGAGCGCGCCCATCCCGCCGACCGGCACGTCCCAGTCGCCGGTGCCGCCGCCGATGACGTGGTAGAGGAAACAGCGGTTCTGGAGCAGCGAGGGATCGTGCGCGTCGGCGAAGGTGCCGATCAGCGCGTCGGTGAGCACGACGCCGCGTACGAGGTCGTCGTCGAAGTTCTCCTCGACGGCGACGCCGATGGGCTCCTCGAAGAGCATCCGCCAGGCGTCCGTGTCACCGATCCGCTCGCGCAGCGCCTCGCGCGTGGGCAGGGGCTCTGTGAGGGTGGGGAAGACCCGCTCGGCGACCTTCCCGGTACGGCGGTAGAAGCGCTGCCAGGCCTCGTACTCCCGGTCCGAGCCGGTGAGCGCGGCGAAGGAGGCGCGGGTGCCGTCGCCGCCGACGAGCAGCCCGGTGGCGCGCCCGTCGCGCACCGCCGGGGTGTACGAGGAGACGGTCCGCTTGCGTACGGCGAAGTCGAGGCCGAGTTCCCGGACGATCTTGTGCGGCAGCAGGGACACCAGGTACGAGTAGCGCGAGAGCCGGGCGTCGACGCCGGCGAAGGGCCGGGTCGAGACGGCCGCTCCCCCGGTGGTGCCCAGGCGTTCCAGGACCAGGACGGACTGCCCGGCTCGGGCGAGGTAGGCGGCGGCGACGAGTCCGTTGTGGCCGCCGCCCACGATGACTGCGTCATAGCTGTCGGGTACGGGCATGGCTCTTGGTAACACGGACGGCGGCCCCTGGCCAGAGCCGGTGCCGGGGTGCGCCGGTCAGGACGACGGGATGCCCCGTTGCTGTCGCAGCGCCGCGACCTGCCGGTACAGCTCGACCGCTTCCGTCCCCCGGCCGAGCTGTTCGAGGCAGTGCGCCTCGTCGTTGCGGCTGGCGAGTGCGTCGGGGTGATCGGCGCCGAGCAGCCTGGTCCGTACCTCGGCGACCTTGCGGTAGACGGTGAGCGCCTCGGCCCAGCGGCCGAGCCAGCCGAGGCCGACGGCGACCTCGCGGCGGCTGACGAGGGTGTCGGCGTGGTCGGCGCCCAGGACGCGTTCGCGGGTCGCGCACACCTCGCGCGACTCGGCCAGCGCCTCCTCCCAGCGGGCCAGCCGGCCCAGGTTGACGCCCAGTCCGTGGCGGGCGCGGAGGGTCTCGGGGTCGGCGGGGCCGCTGACCCGGGTCCGGTCGTCGACGAGCAGCCGGTACAGCTCCAGCGCCTCGGTGCTGCGGCCCAGCCGGCCGAGGCTGATGCCGACCTCGTAGCGGGCCGCGAGGGTGTCGGGGTGGTCGGCGCCCAGCACGTGCGACCGGGCCTGGACGATCTCCCGGTAGGTCTGCAGGGCCTCCGTCCACCGGCCGAGCCGGCCGAGGGTGTAGCCGACCTCGTAGCGGGTGACCAGGGTGTCGGGGTGGGCGGCGCCCAGCAGCCGGGCGCGGGCCGACGCCACGTCACTGGCCATGCGGTACGAGTCCTCCAGGCGCCCGAGCCGGCTGAGGTTGAACGCCAGGTTGTGGCGGCAGCGCAGGGTGTCGGGGTGATCGGGGCCCATCGAGCGTTCCCGGGAGGCGAGGACGGCGGCGTAGACCTGGTGGGCCTCGAAGTGGCGGCCGAGCCGGCCCAGTACGTACGCCACTTCCTGGCGGGCCGCGAGGGTCTCCGCGTGGTCGGGGCCCAGGGTCCTCTCGCGGCCCTCCGCGACCCGGCCGAACTCCCGCAGCGCGTCCGCCGCGCGCCCGGTGCGGCTGAGGGTGAACCCGACCTCGTAGCGGCTGGAGAGCGTGTCGGGGTGGTCGGGGCCCAGCGCGTGCTCGCGTTCGGCGGCGACCGCCCGGTGCACCTCGCCCGCCTCGTCCCAGTGGCCGAGGCGGCTCAGGTTGAGGCCGGCGCTGTGGCGGCTGGCGAGTATCGCGAGGAGTTCGGGCGAGGGCGTGGGCCGTCCGGACCCGGCGGGCGGCGCGGATCCGGCCCGCGGGTCGGTGCCGGTGGTCCACTGGCCGGTCAGGCCCGCCGAGTGGTCGGGCGGCGGGAGTCCCGGCGTCGCGGCGCCCGTCGCCTTGATTCCGCTCGTCATCCCGTGGGTCCAGTCGGGCAGCCGCGGTCCGGATCCGGTGTGTCCGCCGGGGCGCTCGACCGGGACGGGGGGCGCGAGCAGTACCCGGCCGGTCGGCTCCAGGTGCGGCTGCGCGCCGGTGCGGCCGACGGCGATGCGGCGGCGCAGGTCACCCGCGTCGGCGGGCCGCTGCTCCGGGGTCTTGGCGAGCAGTTCCAGGACGACGCGGTCGAAGAATCCGGGGAGTTCGGCCCGGTGGGAACGGAGTGGCTCCGGCTGGGTGTCCCGGTGTCCGACGAGGACGCCCCAGGCGTCGTCGAGGTCGAACGGCGGCGCTCCGGTGGCGATCTCGTACAGCACGCAGCCCAGCGAGTAGAGGTCGCTGCGGTGGTCGATCTGGCCGCCGCTGATCTGCTCGGGCGACATGTAGTGGGGGGTGCCCATGGCGATGCCGACACCGGTGAGGCGTGAGGTGACGCTGATGTCGTGGCCGAGCCTGGCGATGCCGAAGTCGCAGATCTTCACCGTCCCGTCGGCCAGCCTCATGATGTTGGCGGGCTTGAGGTCACGGTGGACGATGCCCTGCTGGTGGGTGTACCCGAGCGCGTCGGCGACCTGTTCCGCGATGTCGACGACGTCGTCGACGGGCAGCGGATGCTGCTCGTTGTCCTCCAGGAGCTGGCTGAGATTGCGGCCGTCCAGCAGCTCCATCACCAGGTAGAGCACGCCCTCGTGCTCGCCGAAGTCGTGGACGACGGTGACGCCGCGGTGCTGGAGCGCGGCCGCGACCCGGGCCTCCCGGCGGAAGCGTTCGCGCAGGATGCGGGTGAAGTCCGGGTCGTGCTGGGGACCCATCGGCTTCAGGCACTTGACGGCGACCTGGCGGCCGAGAGATTCATCGCGGGCACGCCACACCTCGCCCATGCCGCCGCGCCCGATCAGATCGAGCAGTCGGTACCGGCTCTGGATCAGCCTGGTTTCCGCCATCCCTGCTGTCGCCCCCGTTATTCCGCCTGCTGTTGCTGCGCCCTCCCCGGCCCTTCCAGTATGGCCGCCTGCCTCTTCAGTTTGTACGGGGTGGGGCGGCTGCCGGGCCCCAGACGCGCCATCGCCTTCAGGATATGACCCGGCGGGAGCTGCCAGCGCAGCCGCGACGGGACAGCCCGCAGGAGGGTTCCGGCGGTGCGCAGCCGGCGGTCGACGGTGGCCGCCGGTGGTGCGGGTCTGCCGTACAGCTCGTGGGCGTACGGGGGCAGCGACTGGTAGGCGAGC
Organism: Streptomyces sp. NPDC091387; assembly: GCF_044756945.1. Classification (NCBI taxonomy): domain Bacteria; kingdom Bacillati; phylum Actinomycetota; class Actinomycetes; order Kitasatosporales; family Streptomycetaceae; genus Streptomyces; species Streptomyces sp. NPDC091387. The sequence continues at coordinate 152,001 of NZ_JBIVTZ010000009.1, forward strand.
GTCGCGACGCGCCGCCACAGCAGGGCGCGGGCAGGCACCAGCAGGGGGTGGACCGGTGGCTTCCGCAGGAAGTCGTCGACGTCCAGCGCATCGTCTGAGGAGGCCAGTTGGGGCCGCACCCGCTCGAAGTAGGCGGCCAGCTGTGCGGTGGTGGCGGGTACGTCGGCCGGGTCGAGGCCGACGAGCCGGGCGCCGCGGCGGTGTTCGTCGATGTACCGGTCGGCCTGCGCGTCGGTGAGGGGGAAGCCGGAGCGCCGTTCGACCTGGAGGTAGGAGTCGGCCTCGGCACAGTGGACCCAGAGCAGCAGCGCGGGGTCGTCGACGCCGTACGTCTCGCCGGTGCGCGGGTCGGTGACCTTGAGGAGCCGGTGGATCCTGCGGACCCGGGCGCCCGCCTTCTCGGCGGCCTCTGTGGTGCCGTAGGTGATGGTTCCGACGAAGCCGGCTGTGCGCATCAGCCGGCCCCAGGCGTCCTTGCGGAAGTCGGAGTTCTGCATGACGCCGCGCACGGCGCGCGGGTGCAGCGCCTGGAGGTACAGGGCGCGCACGCCCGCCACCCACATCATCGGGTCGCCGTGTATCTGCCAGGTGACCGATTCGGGCCCGAAGAGCCCGGGGTCGGCTTCCGTCATCTCGTCCTGCCTCCCGCTCGGCCCTTCGCCCCTCGCCACCAGGTTCTACCGGGCGCCCGCCACCGCTCGGCTCACGGTCCCCGCCAGACGTTGGCGAACGCCGCGTTCTCGATGGACCTCCGCTGGCGTACGGCTTCCAGCTCCATCACCGCGTCGTGGACGATGGCCACGACGGTCGTCACCGCCTCGTCGTCGAAGCCGGGCTCGTCGTCGGGGTATTCGCCGTCGATGCCCACGACGGAGGCGAGGGCGGTCAGGACGGGTTCCTTCCGCTCCCAGCGCTCGGCTGCCCGGCGGCGCGCGGGCGTATCAGCCGGTTCCACGCGCTCGGAGCCGAAGGACAGGCGACCGCCGCGCTTCGGCGTCAGCTCACCGGCCTCCTCCAGGGCGCTCTGGTACGCGGCCGAGAGGTCTCGGCCCCGGCGCCACAGCCAGTCCTCGATCCGCTCGTAGGGCGCCTGTCGAACGAGCGCCGCGGTGGCCGCTCCCATGAGCTGGTCGTCCTGCGCCGGCGGCACACCCGGCACGATGCGGTCGCCGTCCACACCGACCGCCTCCGCCCCGATGAGATCGATCAGCTCGGCTCCCGCGAGCGCGAGCGAGAGGTCCCCCTGTCCCACGGAGTTCTTCGCCCCAGGGTCCGTGGCGATCGTGAACAGGTCCTTCGCCGTGGTCATGAACGGCTCCTCTCGGAGACATGGCCGGTGGTGCGCCCCACCGGGCCGGCCCGCGTCCGGGACCGGCCCGGCAGCGGAGCGGCTGTCACGATCAGTATCGCTCCCGCCCTCGCGATCCGGACCTCTTTCGCGGGGCGGTGTCAGATTCCGCCTCGACGTCGCACCCAAGGTGACGAAGCGCCGCTAGAACCAGTGCAGGCAGTGCGGGGCGCGCTCTGTGCGGAAAAGCGCGTCCGCGAGGGCGGCGGCGCCCGGACGGCAGGCCCGGATGTGTCCCGCGCGCACGAGCGTGCTCGGGGCGACGCCTCCCAGGTAGAGCGAGCTCAGATCGCGGACGTCCAGCGACAGGTCGGGGTGCCGGTCCGTGGGGACGCAGCCGGCCGCGCCGTCGCGGACGGTCAGCAGGTAGCGGCCGTGCTCGCCGAGGAACGGGTCGTCCACGTCGAGGACCAGCTCACCGTCCGCGAACCAGCGGCGTGCGGTCAGGGCGCGCGGGACGTCGAGGAGACGCACCCACAGCCAGTCGGCGTGTCCGCCGACCTCGCCGGCGCGGATGTCGGCGAGGTGCCAGCGCAGCGGGTGCTCGGGCGGGACGTGCCGGAACACGACCTGTGAGACCAGGTCGTGTCCGAGTGCGAACCGGGCGAGGGCCATGAAGACCGCGTCGTCGGTGGCGATGGTCTCGTCGACCGTCAGGGTGCCGGCCTCGCCGAGCGAGTAGCTGGCGTACCCGTCCGCCGCTCCGTCGGCGTCCCGGTGGACGGCGACGTAGCGCGGTGCGGAGGAGACCGGCGACTGCCCTGCTCCCAGGGCCCACCAGCGGTGCGGCCGGGACAGCGCGCCGGGCTGGGCGCGGCGGTACCGGTCGTAGACCTCTTCGAGGATCTTGCCGCAGTCGGCACGCCGCAGGACCTCGACCGTTCCGCTGTCCGCTCCGGTCACCGGTGCGCCGGCCGTCGCACGAGCCCGGGGAACCGCGAGGGCGGCCCGGTGGCGCGGCACGGTCAGCCGGGTGGTGAAGGTCGCCGGTCCGTAGCCGAACCTGCCGTAGATCGAGGACTCGGAAGCCAGCAGCACCGAGAGGAACTCACCCCGGGACCGCACCTCGGAGAGCTGCCGTCGCATCATCTCGCTGAGCACACCGCGCCGCCGGTGCGAGGGCAGGACGCCGACCGCAGTCACCCCGGCGACCGGTGCGAGGACCTGGCCGGGCAGGGTGAGTTCGAAGGAGTACGCGGCGGCGGTGCCCACGGGCCGGCCGTCCGCTGTCAGGGCGAGCAGGCCGCGGTCCATTTCGAGCGCGGACCACCAGCGTCCGCCCCCCGCGACCGGGGGTTCCGGAAAGTGCCCGAACGCGGTGTGGACCGTGTCGACGAAGACGTCCAGGTCCTCATCGGTCGTGGGTCGAATCTCCATCGCTGTCGCTTCCCTCTCGAAGTACCGGCACGGTGAGTCATGGTGTTCGTTCACAAGGATGGCGCCGCGTCCCGCCCTTGTGGGCGGCCGATGGTCACCGCGCCGCGGAAGCCCTCCGGCGAGATGACCGACATCGTGTCGAGCGACGGGTCGGAGACCGGCAGGAGGTGGGCGTCGACCCAGGTGTCCCCTGTAGTCGCGTTGGTCCAGGGATCCTCGATCACGACGGCGCCGGGTACGGCGCCGTGGCAGAGCACCCAGTGCGGCACGTCGAATCCCTGCATCCCGGCGAGCGAGAGCAGGAGCAGCACGTGTTCGTGTCGGCCGATCGCGTCCCGGATCGCGGTCAGGGAGAGGCGGCTCGGGTCAATGGGGACACCGGTGCGCTCCGCCTCCGTCCGGGAGGCCCGCTGGAGCAGGGCACGCCACTCCTGGTCGCTCGAAGGGAGGTGGTCGAGCAACACCGGCCGGTCGTTGTCCAGATGGATCGTGACCGGGGACGAGGGCCAGGCCCGGCGCACGGCCACGCCCAGCCCGACGGGCTCGCACGCGAGGAAGTTGGTGGCGTCGCGCCACAGCGTCAGCTCCCGCTGCCGGTCGAGTGCCTCCCACGCCAGTGCGCCCGCGTGCGCCTGTGCGACCAGAGCGGTGACGGCGCCGCAGGTGAAGTGCGTGGTCTGCCCGTAGTACGCGGGTGCGCTCGTGACGCCGTCGCGCAGCCAGCGGATGTGACCGGCAGCCGGCCCGGCCGCGCCCTCCGGCCGCGTGAGCGGAGGGCGCAGGGCGGCGAAGCCGGTGGCAGCGACGTCGTCGGGGTGTGCCGTCCATCCTTCCCACTTGACCTGCACGAGCTCCCGGCTGTCCGCGTGGGCGACGACGGCCCTGACGGCCGCGCGCACGTCGCCGACGGCATCGACGATTTTCAGATAGGCCGTGTTCGGGCGTGCCGTCACGAGCGCCGCGGCGGTCCAGCCCTCGCCGTCGTCTCCGGGAACGGCCACGAGGTGAGGGGCGTGGGCGGAGCGGTCGACCGCACGCCAGCGCTCCGACACGTCGTGGCCGACGAGGCCCGCCAGCTGAGCGGGCGGGGTGTCGGGCTCATAGGGGACGACGATGCTCTTCGCGGGCCGCAAGGGCTCGGCGGGCCGCGCGGGCGTTTCCTGACGGGGCAGCATTCCGGTGCTCCTGGCGGGTCGGAGAGGACGAGGGGAAGGGGAGAGGGGCTGGAGTCCGAACCTGTGGGCGTGGACCCCAGCCCCTCCCCGGGGTCATGCGCGGGACTTCCGGAGCACCCACACGAAGTACGGTGCGCCGACCAGCGCGATCATGAGGCCCGCCGGCACCTGGGCGGGGGCGACGAGCGTGCGGCCGAGCGCGTCCGCCACGCACACCAGCAGTCCGCCGAGCACCATCGAGACCGGGATCGCGCGGGCGTGCCGGGCGCCCACCAGGGAACGGGCGAGGTGCGGGGCTACTAGCCCCACGAAACCGACGACGCCGACGGCGATCACGCTGAGGGCCGCGAGCACCGCTGCGATCGACAGGGCGGTGAAGCGGGTGCGTTCCACCCGGACACCGACGATGCGCGGGGTGTCCTCGTCGACGGCGAGCAGGTCGAGCCGGTGGCGCATGAACAGCAGTGCGGGCAGGGCGAGAGCCAGGGCCACCGCGACCGGGACGACATCGGGGAACGTGCGGCCGTAGGTCGTGCCGGAGAGCCAGGTGAAGATCCGGGGCGTGTTGTACGGGTCCGCGCGCAGCAGGAGGAAGGTGGTGACGGCGCTGAGGCCGTACCCCGTGCCGATGCCGATCAGTACGAACCGGTCGGGCAGGAAGCCGCCGCGCCGGGCCAGCAGGACGATCACCGCGAACGTGGCCAGCCCCGCCGTGACCGCTACCGCGATGAGCACGGGCCGGCCACCGGGCAGGCCAGAGGTGGCGACGCTCGCCGCACCGAGGCCGGCCCCGGCCGTGATGCCGAGCACCCCGGGCTCCGCCAACGGGTTGCGCACCGAGCTCTGTACGGCGCATCCGGCCAGTCCGAGCGCCGCGCCGGCGAGGATCGCGGCGGTCACGCGTGGGACCCGGTCGTCGAGTGCCTGGCCTATCAGGTCCGGGGCGGCGCCCTGGAGCCACAGCACGATGTCCCCGGTCCGCAGCCAGAGGCTTCCCGCCAGGATCGCCATGAGGGCGGCTCCGGCCAGCAGTGCCACCGCGCCGGACGTGACGAGGAGGAAGGCGCGGCGTGAGCGTACGGCGACCCGCGCGCGCGGTGGCTTCCGGACACCGCCCGTGTCGCGCAGCCGCAGTGCGAGGACCACGATCACGACGGAGCCGAGCAGCGCGGTCGGTACGCCGGTGGGGATGGCGGCGGCCCCGTCCGCCCCCTGCACGGCGCGCAGGGACGCGTCCGCCAACAGGACGAGCAGCGCGCCGAGCAGTCCGGCCGCGGGGATCAGGAGCAGGTGCCGGCGCAGCGCGGGAACCCGCCCCGCGATCAGGCGGGCCACTACGGGCGCGCCGAGACCGACGAAGCCGATCGGGCCGGCGAGGGTCACCGCCGTGCTGGTCAGCAGTACCGCGCAGAGCACGGCGGTCACGCGGGTGGTCCGGATCGGCACGCCGAGGGTGGACGCGGCATCGTCGCCGAGGTTCATCACGTCCAGCCGCCGGGACAGCGCCAGAGCGACGCACAGCAGCACGACGACGAGGGGGACGGCGCGTACCGACGCGTCGATGTTCAGCTGCGCCAGGGAGCCGCTCCCCCAGGCGAAGAGGCCGGTCGTGTTCTGGTTGAACAGGATGAGGAGCATGCCGGTCGCCGCGTCCAGCGCCATCGCCGTCGCCGTTCCGGCGAGGATGAGGCGGGTGCCCGCGGTGCCCGCGGCACGGCCCGCGAGGAGCAGCACGAGTGCCGCCGCGACGAGGCCGCCGGCGAAGGCGACGGCGCCCGACGCCCACAGCGGGACGGCAAGGCCGAAGGCGGCGACGAGCGTGAGGGTGAAGTAGGCCCCGGCCGTGACCGCGAGGGTGTCCGGTGAGGCGAGCGTGTTGTGGGTGACGGACTGGAGCAGTGCGCCGGCGCAGCCGAGGGCGAAGCCCACCGCGACGCCCGCGAACAGGCGCGGCAGGCGCGAGCCGGTGAGGATCTCGCCGACGGGCGCCCCGCGGGCGTTCTCGCGTTCCCCGGCGAGATGGCGCACCAGATCGCCGACACCGACGCCCGACGTCCCCTGGGTCAGGTGCCACAGGCCGACCAGGACGGTGGCGACGAGGAGGAGCGCCAGGACGGCCGCCCCGGCAGCGGGGCCGCTGCCGCGCCCCGCGCCCGGCAGCGGCCCCGCCTCGGGTGCCGCGGTACGTACAGTGCTCACTTCTTGTCGAGTACGTCGACGTACGCGTCGATCGCCTGTGCGCAGGAGCGCGGACCGCCGGCGCCCCAGACCCGCGCCGGGAACGCGTGGGCGCGGCCTTCCTTCACGGCCGGGAGCTTCTTCCAGATCGGGTTCTTGTCCAGTGCCGCGACGTACCCGCCGGCGCCGTCGTCGTTCGCGTAGAAGAGGTTGGCGTCGCCCACCGCGGTGAGTCCCTCGACGTCGGTCTGCGCGAGGCCGTAGGCGGCGTCCACGCCTCCGTCACCGTGCTTCTTGTTGACGTCGTTGGTCCACGCCGGGGTCATGCCGAGTTCCTTGCCTATCTCGGTGAACAGGGCGCCGTTCGCGTAGGGGCGTACGGTCAGGTTGCCGCCCTCGAGCCAGCCGTCGAAGAACACGAAGTCCTTCGTCGGCAGGCCTGCGTCGGTGACCTGCTGTTTCGCCGTCGCGAGGTGCTGGTCGAACTCCTTGAGCACCTGGTCCGCCCGGTCCGTGCGTCCCGTCGCCTCGCCGATCATGCTGAACACCTTCCGCATGTTCCCGATCGGGTCCTTCGGGTCCGCCCCGCGCGTGGCCATCACGGGGACGCCCCTCTTCTCCAGCTTCTTGATCATCTCGTCCTTGGCGTCGAAGGCCTCCACGACGATGAGATCGGGCTTGGCCGCGTAGAGGGTGTCGAGGTCGGGCTCCTCGCGGGTGCCGATGTCCGTCACGCCACTGGGCAGCTTCTCCGCGCTGGTCCAGGTGCGGTATCCCTTGGCGTCGGAGACGGCGGTGGGGGTGACGCACAGCGTCAGCGCGTCTTCGACCTGCTGCCATTCGAGGACCGCGATCCGCTGGGCGGGCTTGTCGAGCTTCACCTGTCGGCCGACGCCGTCCTTGAAGGAGACGGCCCCCGTCGAGGGGGCCGTGGTGTCCTGGGCGCAGTCCTTCGACGCGGGGGACGCTTCGGCGCTGCTGCCGGCCGTTGCCTTGTCGACGTCGGTCGTTCCGCAGGCCGTTGCGGCGAGCAGGGCGAGCCCGGTCGTGGCTGACGCCGCCAGGCGACGGGCACGGTTCATGAAGGTTCCTCTTTCACAGGTGATGTGTGTGCGACGCGGGGACGGTGCGTCGGCGTTTTCGAGTCGGCCCATCACCGACGGAACGGCCCATGTGGCGCTCCGGGAGATGTGCCGCCGTGTTCAGGAGAGGTGGCGCCCGAGTGGATCGATGCGGAGCCGCCCCGTTCGGGGGTCGGCGCCCACCTCGACGCGAATGTCGTAGACCTCGCCGATGTTCTCGGCGGTGAGGACGTCGGCGGGTGCGCCGGCCGCGTACACCCGGCCCGAGCGCATGAGGACGAGTGTGTCCGCGACGCGGGAGGCCTGGTCGAGGTCGTGCAGCACGATCCCGACCGCGATGCCGTGTTCCTCGACGAGATCCCGTACCAGGTCGAGCGTCTCGAACTGGTAACGCAGGTCGAGGTGGTTGGTCGGCTCGTCCAGCAGCACGACGCCGGTGTCCTGGGCCAGGCAGGCCGCGAGCCATACACGCTGCATCTCCCCGCCGGAGAGTTCTCCGACCTGCCGCCCGGCCATGTCGCGCACTCCGGTGACCCCCAGGGCGTGGTCGACGGCGGCCCGGTCCTCTGCGGTCGGTCCGGCGAAGCCACGCCGGTAGGGATGGCGCCCGAACGCGACGACCTCCGCGACCGTCAGGCCTTGGGGAGCGGGCCTCGACTGGGAGAACAGCGTGACCTCCCGGGCGAACCGACGGGAGCTGAGCAGGGCCGCGTCACGTTCGGGTTCTCCATCGGGGGTGCCGAGCGTCACCCGGCCGCCGTCCAGCCTGTGCAGTCGGGAGAGCGCGCGCAGCAGAGTGGATTTCCCGCTGCCGTTCGGCCCCACCAGGGCGGTCGCACGGCCGGGTTCCAGGGCGACAGAGACACCGTGGACGACGGGCTTGCCGCTGTAGTGCAGCACCAGGTCGTGCCCGATGAGCGCGGCCACCGGGGCGACGGCGGCCGGGGCGGCCATGGGTTCTCCGGCAGACCGGAAAGGGCGTGTGAACATGAAGATGTCCGGACGATCGGAGGGACGGGGGCCGCGGTAACCTCCGTCCGGTTCGACCGGCCAGGGCGCGCGCTCGCCCACGCACGGACAGCGCCGTGCGCGGCGAGCAACAACTAAGGGTTACCTAACTCCGTGAAGGTAGCATTCCGCTTGCCGCGTGGACAATCAGGAGTTCTGGTCACGCGATACGGAATTCCGGACATCGCCCGACGGGCCCGCCGCCGCGTCGAAGAACGCACCCGGCGTGATTCCCGTGACCCGCCGGAAGGCGACGATGAAGGAACTGGGCTGCGCGTAGCCGAGCACCTCGGAGACCGTGGTCACCTCGAAGCCCTCGGCGAGGAGCATCAGCGCCCGGTGCACACGCAGCATCCGGCGCCACTGCGCGAAGGAAAGACCCGTCGTCTGACGGAAGGCGCGGGTGATCGTGCGGTCGCTGGTCCCCAGCAGCTGTGCCCAGTCCTCCAGCGAGCGTGCGTCGGAGGGGTCGTCCAGCAAGGCTTCGGCGATGGCGTCGATCCGCGGATCGCCCGGCAACTGCAGTGCGAACTGACGCTCCGAGGGCCGGATCACGTCGAAGACGACCGATTCCGCCCGCGCCCTGGCCTCCGCGTCGAGGCCGGCGCAGGACAGATGGGTCAGCAGTGACTCCAGCAACGGCGTCATCGCGATCGCCATGGGGTCCGCGAACGCGAACGGTGTGCGATCGGGAGCGAAGAAGGCGTCGAAGAACTCCGCGCCCGCCGTAGCCCGGCCCCCGTGGACCATTCCCGCGGGCATCCAGAGCCCGTGCCCCTCGACCACGGTCAGAACGCGGTCCCCCACGCGGGACGTCAGCGTTCCCCCGCGCACCCAGACCAGTTCGTGCAGGGGATGCGAGTGCGGCGACCACTCCGTGGGGCCGGGAACGATCCGGGACCCGGCCAGGATGGCACCCGTCGCCGGCTCCGGGAGCGGCTCGGCCGGCCGCACCACAGTGCCCGCCTCGCGCCGCCACATCCCGGGAGTCACCGCACCACGGGACACTCGAACCATGGCGAGGAGTCTATCGGTGCGGGCCCACGCCGGATCCCGGGCCATGGCCCACGTGGCGGGACACACACCCCGGTGTCCGCCGAAGCGGAACGGTCTCAGATGCCGACCGGCCCCGGTCCGTGACAGCTGAAACCCCGCCGCCCCACCCGCTCAGCGCCGTACGCGCGGCATTCCGAGGCCGATCCACGAGATGATCTCCCGCTGGATCTCGTTGTTCCCGCCGCCGAACGTGAAGATGACGGCGGACCGGTATCCGCGTTCGAGTTCACCGTGCAGGACCGCGCCGACCGAGCCCTCCTTGAGCGGTCCGGCCGAGCCGACGACCTCCATCAGCCAGGCGTAGGCGTCGCGTCGCGCCTCGGAGCCGTAGACCTTGACGGCGGAGGCGTCCTGCGGGGTGAGGGTGTTGTGCTGGACGGCGGACACCATCTGCCAGTTGAGGAGTTTCATGGCGTCGAGCCGGGTGTGGGTGCGGGCGAGGCGGGCGCGGACCCAGCCGAGGTCGATGACGCGGCGGCCGTCGGCGAGCGTGGTGTCGGCGGCCCAGCGGCGGACGTTGTGCAGGGCGCGGATGGCCATGGTGCCGTGGGCGGCGAGGGTGACGCGTTCGTGGTTGAGCTGGTTGGTGATGAGCCGCCAGCCCTTGTTCTCCTCGCCGACCCGGCGGGAGACGGGGACACGGATGTCCTCGTAGTAGCTGGCGGTGGTGTCGTGCGAGGCGAGGGTGTTGATCAGGGTGCAGGAGTAGCCGGGGTCGGAGGTCGGGACCAGGAGCATGGTGATGCCCTTGTGCGGCGGGGCGTCCGGGTCGGTGCGGGCGGCGAGCCAGACCCAGTCGGCGGTGTCACCGTTGGTCGTCCAGATCTTCTGTCCGTTGACGACGTAGGTGTCGCCGTCGCGCACCGCCCGGGTCTTCAGGGCGGCGAGGTCGGTGCCCGCGTCGGGCTCGCTGTAGCCGATCGCGAAGTCGATCTCCCCGGCGAGGACCTTGGGCAGGAAGTAGGCCTTCTGTTCGTCGGTGCCGAACTGCATGATCGTCGGCCCGACGGTGTTGAGGGCCATCAGCGGCAGCGGCACGCCGGCCTGCGCGGCCTCGTCGAAGAAGATGAACTGCTCCATCGGCGACAGGCCGCGTCCGCCGTACTCCGTGGGCCAGCCGACGCCGAGCCAGCCGTCGGTGCCCAGGCGCCGGATGGTCTCCCGGTAGAAGCGCTTCTGTGCCGCGGGGTCGGCGTAGCGCGCATAGGCGTTGTCGGGGACCAGGGTGGCGAAGTAGGTGCGCAGTTCGGCACGCAACTGCTGCTGCTCAGGCGTGTATTCGAGGTGCACGGCCCCTCCAGGAGTCTCGCGGTCGCGTCGCCCGTGTGCGGCGGCGCACACAGTAGAACGTGTTGCAAGAATCCGGAAGGGGCACGGAGCTCCGGTGGCCGGGGTCAGCGTTTGACGGCGCGCAGCACCACGAACTTGGGGTCGCCCGCCACCGTGGTGCAGTTGCCGAACGTACGGCGCAGCTGGGTGTGGTAGCCGAGATGCCGGTTGCCCACGACCCACAGCTCGCCGCCCTGGCGCAGGGCGGCACGCGCGGCGTGGAACATGTTCCGGGCGGTCGCGTCGGTGGTGGCCTGGTGCGAGTGGAACGGCGGATTGTTGAGGACCAGGTCGACGCTCGCCGGCTCGGTGCCGGCCATGCCGTCGCCGACCACGAAGCGGGCCTGGGCACCGGCGTCGGCATTGGCGCGGAAAGTCGCCTCTGCCGAGGCGACCGCCTGGTACGACTCGTCGATGAAGGTGACCTCGGCCTCGGGGTTGGCGAGTGCGGCGGACAGCCCGAGGACCCCGTTCCCGCAGCCGAGGTCGACGACCCGCTCGGGGCCGCCGCGCACCGGCAGGTGCTTCAGGAAGAAGCGGGTGCCGATGTCGAGCCGCTCCGCGCAGAAGATCCCGGCGTGGTTGGTGACGGTCCGCCCCGCGACGGCCCCGACGTCGTCGGGGAGCTCGTAGCGGTGGGGCCAGGGGCTGGGCGTGCGGACCGGGGCCTGGTCCGGTGTGCAGTGGATGAGCCGGGCCTTCTTGACCGCGAGCGAAGTGCGGGTCGGGCCGAGGATCCGCTCGAACAGCTTGAGGGTGGAGGTGTGGATCTCCTTCACCATCCCGGTGCCGATGACGACGGTTCCGGGGTGGACGGCGGGCGCGAGCCGGTACAGCTGGTCCTCCAGGAGCGCGAGGCTCTTGGGCACCCGTACGATCAGGACGTCGACCCGTTCCGGCGGGGTGTCGCGCACGGAGAGCAGGCGTACGGCGTCCGCGTCGGCGCCGTTGCGTTCCAGATTCGCCGCCGTCGCCCGCTGCGCGAGGTAGGAGTCGGTGATCTGTACGGGGCGGTGGCCGGCCAGCACCGTGCTCAGGGCGCCCCAGCGGTCGCCCACCACGACGACACTGCCGGACAGGTCGACCGGTTTCGCTCCGTCGATCCCCTCCAGGTGCCGCAGCAGGTATTCGTCGGCCGCGTCCCAGGCGCGGAACGGGTCGCGGGGGTCCTCGGGGAATCGGGCGAGGTCGTAACCGGCCCCTGACGTCGTCAAACGGTTCATTGTGCGTTCAGGCTAACCGAGCAGCGGGAGACACCCGAACACTTCCGGCCGCGGTGACGGCGAGGAGCGGCCGCGCTCCCCCTCGCGCGGCGCCCGACGGCGGCTACGGCAGTTGCTTGTCGATGGCCGCCCGGCCCTCCCTGGCCAGCCTGCGCCGCGCCCACTCAAGGGTCTGCGGCGTCAGGTCCCGCCCGGAGGCGAGCACCAGGTCCTCGGGCGACGGATCGTCGCTCGCGCCGGTGTGCAAGAGGCTGTCGGGGGTCACTCCCCGCGATGCGGATACGGTTTCGTCGCTCATGCCGCCTCCTCGTCCTTGCGGCAATTCTCGCCCCTCGCCGACGGAGGCGCATCCGATGCCCGGCAGCGCCGTCCGGGCGACCCCGGACCGGCCCCTCACTTGACCTGCACATGATAGGTACGCAGCGTTCACACACCGGTCACGGTGCGTGTGGAAGGCTCCCGCTGACCACTTGTCACACGACCACCGCGGAGCCGCCCCCCACCCTGCGCCGGCGCCGCGGTGCCCGTATTTCCGGAGAGGACACCCCACATGTCCCGTCGTCACCTTCCCTACCGGCGCCCGTTGCTGGCCACTCTCGCCGCCTTCGCGGTGCTCACCGGCACCGCGGCCGCCGCACCGGCCGACACCCCGCGGGCCCCGGTGGCCACCACCCCGCTCGGCGCGCTGGACGACACGTACTACCAGGACGCGCTCGGCAAGACCGGCACCGCGCTCAAGGGCGCCCTGCACACGATCATCAGCGACCAGTCCACCCTCACCTACAGCCAGGTCTGGGACGCGCTCAAGGACACGGACGAGGACCCGGCGAACTCCTCGAACGTGATCCTTCTCTACTCCGGCCTCTCCGAGCCCAAGAGCGACAACGGCGGCGGCAGCGGACAGTGGAACCGGGAGCACGTCTGGGCCAAGTCCCACGGCGACTTCGGCACGGCCACCGGACCGGGCACCGACATCCACCATCTGCGCCCGGAGGACGTGTCGGTGAACTCCGTCCGCGGCAACAAGGACTTCGACGACGGCGGCAGCGAGGTAAGCGGGGCGCCCGGCAACTACACCGACAGCGACTCCTTCGAACCGCGCGACGCCGTCAAGGGTGACGTCGCCCGCATGATCCTGTACATGGCGGTGCGGTACGAGGGCGACGACTCCTTCGCCGATCTCGAACCCAACGACAAGGTGTCCAACGGCTCCGCCCCCAACATCGGCCGGCTCTCCGTGCTGAAGACATGGAGCCAGGAGGACCCGCCGGACACCTTCGAGAAGCGGCGCAACGACGTCATATTCGACCAGTACCAGCACAACCGGAATCCGTTCGTCGACCACCCCGAATGGGTGGCCGCCATCTGGTAGGCGGGCCGGGCACGGGCCGGTGCGACCCTCCGGCCCGTGCGGCGCGCCTCAGCCGGTCCGCCCCGTCGCGCACCAGTCCACGGCGTCGTCGCGGGAGGCGAAGTTCCGGGGAGCGCCGGCGGCGGCGTCCCGCTCCGCGAGGCGGCCCGCCGGGTCGGCCACGGCGGCGCGCCGGCCGCCGCTCGTGAGCCGGGCCAGCCCCCGGTTCAGCATCGCTCGCGCCGCCCTGTCGATGTCCGTCACCCGCTCCAGGTCCAGCACCACGGCGACCGTTTCCCGGACGCCCGCCTCGTCCAGGGCGTACAGCACCCGTTCGGCCGCGGTGAAGTCCAGGGCGCCCTGGGCCGCGACCACCGCCACCCGCTCACGGCGGGCGCGTTCCCGCTCCCCGGTCGGCGCGGAGGGCAGATCGTCGGCCGTGGTGACCAGGGTGACGGTGGAACCCGCCAGGGCCGGGTTGTGCATGAGGTGCAGCCCGAACCGTTCCGACAGCGCGCCCAGCGCGAGGTGCCCCCGCACGGAGGTCCCGGCCGGGTCGAGGAGCGGGCTGTACGTCGCCAGCCCGAACCGGGCGGGTCCGGCGGCGATCAGTCCGCCGGACACCCCGCTCTTGGCCGGCAGACCCACCCGGAGCAGCCAGTCGCCAGAGGCGTCGTACATCCCGCAGGTCGCCATCACGGCGAGGACGTGGGCGGCGACGGGTTCCGGCACCACCGCGTCCCCGGTGACCGGGTTGACCCCTCCGTTGGCCAGGGTCGCCGCCATCGCGGCGAGGTCCAGCGCCGTGACCCGTACCGAGCACTGGCGGAAGTACGTCTCCACGGCCGCCACCGGGTCCACGGGCAGCGGCCCCGCGCTGCGGATCAGGTAGGCCAGGGCGCGGTTGCGGTCGCCGGTGAGCGCCTCGGAGGCGTACACCTGCTCGTCGACGTCCAGCCGCCGGCCGGCGAAGCGGCTCAGGAAGTCGAGGATCCGGTCGAACCTCGGGGCGTCCCGGGTGTCGGGGACCAGGGCGGTGGTGACGATGGCACCGGCGTTGACCATGGCGTTGGCGGGACGCCCGGTGCCCGGCTCCAGGCTGATGGCGTTGAACGCCTCGCCGCTGGGCTCGGCGCCGACCCAGCGGCCCACCTCGTCGAGCCCGAGGACGGACAGGGACAGGGCGTAGACGAACGGTTTCGACACGGACTGGACGGTGAACGGCACCTCGGCATCACCGGTGCTGTAGCGGTGGCCGTCCATGCTGACCAGGGCAAGACCGAACGCCTCGGGGTCGGCCAGGGCCAGCTGCGGGATGTAGTCCGCGAGCCGCCCGTCGCGCCGGCCGACGAACCGGGTGTGCAGTTCGCGCAGGGCGTCCGTGACCGCGTCGGCGGCGTTCAACGACCGGCCGTCAGCCGCGCTCGGCCTGGGCGATCCGCGGGAACGTCTTGACGCCCGCGGCCTTGCGGCTGTTGGCGTGCTGGCTGACCGTGCGGCCGGGCGGGGCATCGGCGAAGCCGAGGACCACGGAGTCCAGGACCTTGTCCGAGGAGTCGACGAACTCCACCTTGACCGCGTAGAAGGCCGCCTTGCCGCTGGGGTTGGTCACCCGCACCAGGGCGCTGCGGAACTGCTCGGAGGGCTCGACCGCGATGCCGCTGACGGAGACGTCCTGGACCGCGTCGCCCTTACCCTCCACATCCTTGAGCGTGGAGACGGCCTTCTGCCGGTTGCGCTCCGCCTCCGCGGAGACCGAGGCCGCGAACTCCTGCTGGGTGCGCCGGCTCTCCGAGGCCTTCGGGGACGCGGCCGGTTCCGCGGACACCGTGCGGGTGCTGCTGGCCGTGCCCTGCGAGGAGGTGTCGGAGCTGTCGCAGGCGGCGGAACCGGCGACGATCACCGCGGCCAGGACGGCGGGGGTCAGGCTGCGGGCCGTGCGGCCGCCGATGGCGCGCCGCACGGGGCTGGTCTGGTTCACGGACGCTCCGTCTGCTCGGAAGTACGAAGGAATCGGGGGTACGAGGGAAAGGGAGGAGAAGAGCGCCGAAGCCCCCGTTTCCGCACGGTGGGCGCGGGCATCGCACATGCCTCCTGGAGCCGGGAGCACCAACTCGCCCATATTAGGTTCAAAAGGTATGAATTGACTCGTCGAATCACCCGCTTCGCGCGGCTGTACGCCAAGTCCCCGGGAGGGAACAGATGGACACGGATGCCCTGACCGCCGGCCTCTTGCAGGAGCTCCGGGCGGCCAAGCCCTATCCCGCCCTGTCCCTGACCATGCCGACCCACCGTCGCGCACCCGACAACGCGCAGGACGCCGTCCGGCTGCGCAATCTCGTCGCCGCGGCGGGCAATCGGCTCGATGCCGACCCCCGGGTCGACCGCGAGACCCGGGCCGCTATCAAGCAGCAGCTCGACCGGGCGGTCGACGAGATCGATCCGCGCCGGGCCCTCGACTCCCTGGTCGTCCTCGCGACGGCGGACGAGTACCAGATCTGGCAGCTCCCCCGCACCGCACCCGAACGAGTGGTGCTCAGCGACAGCTACCTCACCCGCAACCTGGTCGCCGCGAAGGCCCAGGCCCGGCCGTTCTGGGCGCTCACCGTCTCCGCCGACCACGCGTCGCTGTTCAGCGGCACGGCGGACACCACGCACGAGGAGCACATCGGCGGCTTCCCGCTGACGGCTCCGCACGAGGCGCCCAACCCGCAGCGCGAGGAGCGGATCGGCGACACCCCGAGCACCTTCACCGACGAGGAGACCCGTCAGTTCCTGCGCACGGTGGACGAGAAGCTGCGCGCGGTCCTGGCCACGGATCCGCGGCCGCTGTACCTGGTCGGTCTCGCCCCCGCCCTGGCGCTGCTGGACGAGGTCGGCGAGAGCGCGGACGTGGCCGTCGGGCGGGTCACCAAGGGCGCGCCGGCCGACACGACGCCCAGCGATCTGCTCACCGAGCTGCGGCCCGCGCTGGAGGCCCGCCAGAAGCGGTTCGCCGCCGAGATCGAGGGCAAGCTGGACGAGGCGCGCGGCCGTCGCGCCTTCGCCGGTGGTCTCGACGAGGTGTGGGCCGCCGTGCGGGAGGCGCGTGCCGGTCTGGTGGCGGTGGAGGAGCACTACCAGCAGACGGTCCGGGTCGCCCAGGGGCACCTGGAGCCGGTGAGCGGAGATGCCGCGGACCCGGCGGACGAGAAGGTCCGCGAGGACATCGTCGACGAGCTGGTCGAGGCGGCGCTGGACAGCGGCGCCGACGTGGTGTTCGTCGCGGACGACTCGCTCAAGGAGCACGGGCGGATCGCGGCGGCGCTGCGCTACTGACGTCCGGGGCGGACAGAGCCCCCGTGAGAGGAGAGCACACGATGCCACGCGGATCGAGTCCCAAGCGGGAACGGCAGTACGAGCACATCAAGGAGTCCGCCCAGGAGCGCGGGGTCGGTGAGGACCGGGCCGAGGAGATCGCGGCCCGGACCGTCAACAAGGAGCGTGCCCGCTCCGGCGAGTCGAGGACCGCGAGCCGTACGTCGACCGAGGACATCTCGTCCTCCCGGCGCGGCGGCCTGCGGTCGCACAGCGGCGCACAGGGCCCCACCCGCGACCAGCTCTACGAAGAGGCGAAGCACAAGAACGTCAAGGGGCGTTCGTCGATGACGAAGGCCCAGCTGGCCCGAGCGGTCGGCCGCTGACCCAGGCATGCGGCAGGTCCCGGACGGTGCGGCCGTCCGGGCCCTGCCGTATGCGGTGCGGGCCTCAGCCCTCCCAGGTCCAGTCGGCGACCTCGGGCAGGTCCGTGCCGTGCTCGCGGATCCAGGCGTGGTGGCGGGTGCGCGTGTCGGACATCGCCTGACGCACCGCAACGGCCCGGACGCCGAGGCCCGGAACCCGGTCGATGACGTCCATGACCAGCCGGTAGCGGTCGAGGTCGTTGCGGACCACCATGTCGAAGGGCGTGGTGGTCGTGCCCTCCTCCTTGTAGCCCCGCACGTGCAACTGGGCGTGACCGGTGCGGCGGTAGGCCAGCCGGTGGATCAGCCAGGGATAGCCGTGGTACGCGAAGATCACCGGCTTGTCGCGGGTGAAGAGGGCGTCGTACTCGGAGTCCGGCATCCCGTGCGGATGCTCGCCGTGGGGCATCAGCCGGGCCATGTCGACGACGTTCACCACCCGTACCGCCAGCTCGGGCAGGTGGCGCCGGAGCAGACCGGCCGCGGCCAGGATCTCCAGGGTGGGTACGTCCCCGGCGCAGGCGAGCACCACATCGGGCTCGCGGCTGCCGTCCTCGGTGCCCGCCCACTCCCACACCCCGGCGCCCCGCGCGCAGTGCGCACGGGCCTGGTCGAGGGTGAGCCAGTCGAAGCTCGGCTGCTTGCCGGCCACGATCACGTTGACGTAGTCGCGGCTGCGCAGCGCGTGGTCGGCCACGGACAGCAGGGTGTTCGTGTCCGGCGGCAGGTAGACGCGGACGACCTCGGGGCTCTTGTTGAGGATGTGGTCGACGAAGCCCGGGTCCTGGTGCGAGAAGCCGTTGTGGTCCTGGCGCCAGACGTGCGAGGTGAGGAGGTAGTTGAGCGAGGCGATGGGGCGGCGCCAGGGCAGCCGGCGCGAGGTCCGCAGCCACTTGATGTGCTGGTTGACCATCGAGTCGACGATGTGCGCGAACGCCTCGTAGCAGGAGAAGAGTCCGTGCCTGCCGGTGAGCAGATAGCCCTCCAGCCAGCCCTGGCACAGGTGCTCGGAGAGGATCTCCATGACGCGGCCGTCGCGGGCGAGGTGCTCGTCGGTGGGCAGCGTCCCGGCCTGCCACGCCTTGCCGGTGGCCCCGTAGAGCGCGTCGAGCCGGTTCGAGGCCGTCTCGTCGGGGCCGACGACCCGGAAGTCCCTGCGGTCGGCGGTGGCCGCCATGACGGCCTCCAGCAGTCCACCCAGGACCCGGGTCGGTTCGTGCTGTACGGTGCCGGGCCGGTCCACCCTGACCCCGTGCCCGTCGAGCGGCGGAACGGGCAGGTCGCGCAGGAGCAGCCCGCCGTTGGCGTACGGCGAGGAACCGAGCCGGTCCGTGCCCCCGGGCACACAGGCCAGGACCTGGGCCGAGGGCCGCCCTTGGGCGTCGAAGAGTTGCTCGGGCCGGTAGGAGCGCAGCCACTCCTCCAGCTGACGCAGGTGGGCCGGGTTGTCGCGGACCCCGGGCAGCGGCACCTGGTGAGCGCGCCAGGTGCCCTCCACGGGCACCCCGTCGACCTCGGCGGGGCCGGTCCACCCCTTCGGGGTGCGCAGCACGATCATGGGCCAGCGCGGGCGTGCGGTGTCGCGTCCGCTGCGGGCGGCCGCCTGGAGCTCCCCGATGCGGTCGACGGCCCGGTCCATCGCGGCGGCCATCGCCCGGTGCACGGTGAAGGGGTCGTCGCCCTCCACGTACAGGGGTTCGTGTCCGTAGCCGCGCAGCAGGGCGTCGAGCTCGTCCTCGGGGAGGCGCGCGAGCACCGTCGGGTTGGCGATCTTGTAGCCGTTGAGGTGGAGGACCGGCAGGACGGCTCCGTCGTGGACCGGGTCGAGGAACTTGTTGGCGTGCCAGGAGCCGGCGAGCGGTCCGGTCTCCGCCTCGCCGTCGCCGATGACGCAGGTGACGAGCAGATCCGGGTGGTCGAGGGCGGCGCCGTAGGCGTGGGCGAGGGAGTAGCCGAGTTCGCCGCCCTCGTGGATGGAGCCGGGGGTCTCGGGCGCGACGTGGCTGGGCACGCCGCCGGGGAAGGAGAACTGCTTGAACAGCGCTCCCATGCCGGCCGCGTCCCTGCTGATGTCGGGGTACGTCTCCGAGTAGCTGCCCTCGAGCCAGGAGTTGGCGAGCACCGCCGGACCGCCGTGTCCGGGGCCCCAGACGCACAGCGCGGAGATACCGCGTGCGGCGATGACGCGGTTGAGGTGCGTGTACACGAGGTTGAGGCCCGGCGAGGTGCCCCAGTGGCCGAGCAGCCTGGGCTTGATGTGCTCGGGGGCGAGCGGCTGGGTCAGCAGCGGGTTGGCCATCAGGTAGATCTGGCCGACGGCCAGGTAGTTGGCCGCCCGCCAGTGGGCGTCGAGCGCGGAGATCTCTTCGTCGGACGGACCTGCCGTCGGCATGGTCGGTGGGGCGTCGCTCATGGTCACCTCTCAGCGGGCGGAACAGTGCCGGTGGCGCGGGACGCGGTCACTGCGGTTCGGTCCCGTACCAGACGGTCGTGGCGTTGCAGAACTCGCGGATGCCGTGTCCGGCGAGCTCGCGCCCGTATCCGGAGCGCTTCACCCCGCCGAACGGCAGCGCGGGGTGCGAGGCCGTCATCCCGTTGAAGAAGACCCCGCCCGCCTCCAGGTCGCGGACGCAGCGCCGGCTCTCCTCGGCGTCGCGGGTCCATACGTTGGAGCTGAGCCCGAAGGGGGTGTCGTTGGCGAGTTCCACCGCCTCGTCGAGGCTGTTCACCCGGTAGAGCGAGGCGACGGGGCCGAAGGTCTCCTCGTGGTGGATCCGCATCGCGGGCGTGATGCCGGTGAGGACGGTCGGGGCGTAGAACCAGCCGTGTTCCAGGCCACCGCCGAGCCCCTCGGGCCGGCCGCCGCCGCAGAGCGCGCCCGCGCCCTGCCGTACGGCGTCGTCGACGAGTTCCTCCAGGTCGGTGCGGCCCTGCTCGCTGGCGAGCGGGCCGACGTCGGTGGACTCCTCCAGCGGGTCGCCGACGGTCAGGTCGCGCATCCCCACCGTGAAGCGCTCGGCGAACTCCTCGTAGACCTCGGTGTGCACGATGAACCGCTTGGCCGCGATGCAGGACTGTCCGTTGTTCTGGACCCGTGCGGTGACGGCGATGCGGGCGGCCCTGGCGACGTCGGCCGAGGGCAGGACGAGATACGGGTCGCTGCCGCCCAGTTCCAGGACGGTCCGCTTCACCTCGTCGCCCGCGACGGCCGCGACCGCGCGGCCGGCCGGTTCGCTGCCGGTCAGGGTGGCCGCGGCCACCCGGCGGTCGCGCAGGATCGCCTCGATCGCTCCGGAGCCCACCAGCAGGGTCTGGAAGCAGCCTTCCGGGAATCCGGCCCTGCGGAACAGATCGCCGAGGTAGAGCGCGGTCTGCGGCACGTTCGACGCGTGCTTCAGCAGCCCTGTGTTGCCCGCCATCAGGGCGGGGGCGGCGAACCGTACGACCTGCCAGAGCGGGAAGTTCCACGGCATCACGGCGAGCACGGTGCCCAGCGGGCGGTAGTGGACGTAGGCGCGGGAGGCGCCGGAGTCCTCGACGTCGGCGGGCGCGGGGTGCTCGTCGGCGAGGAGTCCCTCGGCGTGGGAGGCGTACCAGCGCATGGCCTTCGCGCATTTCGCGGCCTCCGCGCGGGCCGCCCTGACCGGCTTGCCCATCTCCAGGGTCATGGTGCGGGCGATGTCCTGCTGGTCCTCGTCGAGGAGGTCCGCGGCCCGGTTCATCAGACGGGACCGTTCGCCGAAACCGGTGGTGCGGTACGCCCGGAAGGCGGTGTCCGCCGCGGCGAGCCGCCGCTCGATCTCGTCCGCTCCCAGGGCGTCGAACGTCCTGAGCGTCTCGCCGTTCGCGGGGTTGACCGTCGCGATGGGCATGACTGTGGCCTCCTTGCCTCGGTACTCCGACCGTGCCGCGCCGCGCGCGGTGGCGCAACGCGGGCCCGTCACACGCCTACCCGGCCGACGCGGACCATGCGTGCGGGACGCAGGCGATCCACACCGGCCGGGAGGACTGCGGGGCGGCAGCCGGACGGGCTGTACCGGCGCCGCTCCGTGCCGCGCGTCTCAGACGAGGGCCGGGGCCTGGGCAGGGGCGTCGGCCCGGGCGGGTTCGGCCGTGGGGAAGTCCGCGACCAGGGCGGGCGTACGGCGGAACTCGCGGACTCCGGGCAGCGGCGGGAGCGGCACCAGCGCGATGTGCTGCGGCTCCTGCGCGTACCGGGTGAACCAGACGACCTTGCCCTCGGCGGTCCGGCAGGTGCCCCAGCTGTCGCTGAGGGCCATCACCCGGCTGAGGCCACCGCCCTCGTGGAGCAGCCGCGGCATCTCGGCACCGTTGTCGGAGACGGAGACCGTGAGGTGCCGTCCTGACCAGCGGAGTTCGAGGACACAGGTGTTGTCGTCACCGACGTGCCGCTGGACGTTGGTCAGCAGCTCCTCCACAGCACGGCACACGGGCCGGATGTGAAGTTCGAGACTCCAGTGGCGCAGATGCGCGGCGATGATCCGCCGCAGCTGGGACACGCGCTCTGCCGAAACCTGGAGTTCGACCAGATAGTGCCGGTCGAGTGGAACGGTCATCGTCGAGGCTCCTCACATCGAGGCCCACGTGCTTCGCCCCGTTGAACGAACGACCCCCCGAATGCAAAGAGTGAGCGGATGTCACTTCTGGGTCACTCCATAGAGTGACCCGGTAGAGCCGGTTGCGCAACACATCCGGCCCCGCGCCCCCGGTGACCGGCGCGTTTGCCGACGGCGGGGAAACCCGGCAGCGCCTCTCAGGGCAGGTGCGGCAGCAGCCGGTCCGGCGTGAGCGGCAGGGTCCGCAGCCGGGTACCGGTGGCGTGCCGGACGGCGTTGCCGATCGCCGCCGCCGCGCCGACGATGCCGATCTCGCCGATGCCCTTGCTGCCCATCGGGTTGAGGTGGGGGTCCTCCTCGTCGATCCAGTGCGCCTCGATACCGACCGCGTCCGCGCAGGACGGCACGTGGTAGGAGGCGAGGTCGCTTTCGGTGAAGTCCCCGAAGACGGGGTCCATGGTGCTGCCCTCGGTCAGCGCCATGCCGAGCCCCATGGTCATTCCGCCGACGAACTGGGAGCGCGCGGTACGGGAGTTGAGGATGCGTCCGGCGGCGAAGACTCCGAGCATCCGGCGTACCCGGACCTCGCCGGTGCGGCTGTCCACGGCGACCTCGGCGAATTGCGCCCCGAAGGCGTGCCGGGCGTACGGGGACTCGGCGGCCGTCTCGCTCCCGGTGTCGGCGGTGGCCGTCACACCGCCGTCGGGCAGCGGTCCGGTGCGCTCGCCGAGCTGCCGCACGAGTTCGGTCGCCGCCTTGTGCACCGACCAGCCCCAGGAGGCCGTGCCGGAGGAGCCGCCGGCCAGCGGGGCGTCCGGCAGTTCGCTGTTGCCGATGTCGACCGTCACGTTCTCCACCGGGGTCGCCAGCACGCCGGCGGCGATCTGGGCGAGGACGGTGCGGGCGCCGGTGCCGATGTCGGTGGCGTTGACGGCGATGCGGTAGGAGCCGTCGGCTGCGGCGTGGGCCGAGGCGTGTGAGGCGCTGATGTAGACGGGGTACGTGGCGGAGGCGACGCCCGTACCGAGCAGCAGCGCCCCTTCCCGGCGGATCGCGGGGCGGGGGTCGCGGTCGTGCCAGCCGAAGCGGGCGGCGCCCTCGCGCAGACAGGCGGCCAGGCCGCGGCTGCTGAAGGGTTTCCCGGAGTCGGGTTCGTCGGCCGGGTCGTTGCGCAGGCGCAGTTCGACGGGGTCGATGCCGAGCGCGGAGGCGAGTTCGTCGAGGGCCGATTCGAGCGCGTACATGCCGGGAGCCTCGCCCGGGGCCCGCATCCACGACGGGCTCGGGACGTCGAGGGCGGTGACCCGGTGGACGGTGCGGCTGTGCGCGGAGCCGTACATCACCCGGGCCGGTACGGCTGCCTGCTCCACGAACTCCTTGACGGTGGAGGTGTGGGAGATGACCTCGTGGGCGACCGAGGTGAGGGTTCCGTCGGCCTCTGCGCCGAGCCGGACACGTTGGACGGTGGGCGCGCGGTGACCGACGACGGCGGCCATGTGGCGCCGGGGCATGGCGAGTTCGACGGGGTGACCGGTGTGGAGCGCGGCCATGGCGGCGAGCACGGTCTGCGGGCGCGGGGTTCCCTTGCTGCCGAAGCCGCCGCCCACGTGCTCCGAGACGACGGTGACCTGGTCCGGCCGCAGCCCGAACACGGTGGCGAGACTGTCGCGCACCGTGGTGGCGCCCTGGCCGGAGTCGTACAGGGTGAGGTGCCCGTCCGGCGACCAGTGGGCGGTCGAGGCGTGCGGCTCCATGGGGTGGTTGTGCAGGGCGCCGAGCGTGTACGTGGCGTCGATCCGTACGGGCGCGGCAGCGAAGGCCCGGTCGAAGTCGCCGCGTTCGCGTACGGCCGGATAGCCGCCGTTGGCGGTCCGCGGGGTGTACAGACCGGGGTGGTCCTCGGTCAGGACGACGTCGTGCGGGGCGGTCTCGTAGGTGATGTGCAGCGCCTCGGCACCCGCCCGCGCCCCTTCGAGGGTGTCGGCCACGACGAGGGCGATCTGCCAGCCGCGGTGCGGCACGCGGTCGTCCTGGAGGACGGCGAGGATCGGGTCGTCCGGTTTCTCGGTCCGCGGCGCGTTCTCGTGGGTGAGGACGGCGCGGACTCCGGGGAGTGCCAGTGCGTCGTCGGTGCGGATCGCGGTGACCCGGCCGCGCGGGACGGTGGCGGGCACGGGCCAGGCGTACAGGCAGCCGGGCAGGTTCCGTTCGGCGGAGTACCGCGCGGCGCCGGTCACCTTGTCCCGCCCCTCGCGGCGGACGACGGGAGCGCCCAGGGGCTGGGGGGTGTGGCTCATGGTGGGAGTCCTCGGCTCTTCAGGGGCGGGCGGCGAGTTCGGCCAGGGCGTCGACGGCCAGCCGGCGGGCCAGGGTGACCTTGAACGCGTTGTCGCGCAGGGGGCGGGCCGCGGCGAGTTCGGCGTCGACCGCCGTCTCGTACGTCTCGTCGGTGGCGGGTGCGCCGCGGAGTACCTCCTCGGCGGCGCGGGCCCGCCAGGGGCGGTGGGCGAGACCGCCGAACGCGAGGGCCGCGTGCTCGATCCGGCCGTCGCGGACGCGCAGGACCGCGGCGACGGAGGCCAGCGCGAAGGCGAACGAGGCGCGGTCGCGGGCCTTGCGGTAGAGGGAGGCCGTGCCGTCGGGGAGCGGCGGCAGGAGTACGCCGGTGACGAGTTCGTCCGGCCGGAGCACGGTGTCGGTCTCCGGGCTGTCCCCGGGAAGCCGGTGGAAGTCGGGGACGGGCACGGCGCGTTCGCCGTCGGGGCCGTGCAGCAGGACCGTGGCGTCGAGGGCGGCCAGGGCGACCGCCATGTCCGAGGGGTGGGTGGCGACGCATTGCGCGGAGTGGCCGAGGACGGCGAGATCGCGGTGGGCACCCTCGCGGGCCGGGCAGCCGCTGCCGGGCTCGCGTTTGTTGCAGGGTTTGGACGTGTCCTGGAAGTACGGGCAACGGGTGCGCTGGAGGAGGTTGCCGCCGGTGGTGGCGGTGTTGCGCAGTTGCCCGGAGGCACCGGCCAGCAGCGCCTGGGAGAGGACGGGATAGCGGGTGCGTACCGCGTGATGGGCGGCCAGGTCGCTGTTGCGTACCGCCGCGCCGATGCGCAGTCCGCCGTCGGCGGTGTCCGTCACCCGGTCCAGCGGGAGCCGGCTGACGTCGATGAGCAGGCCGGGGGTCTCCACCCCCAGCTTCATCAGGTCGACGAGGTTGGTGCCGCCGCCGAGGAACCGGGCTCCGGGGTTGGCCGCGCTCTCCCGGACCGCTTCGGCGACCGATCCGGCGAGCAGATAGCCGAAGGGTTTCACGACGCCACGTCCCCGATCGCCTCGACGATGCGGGGGTACGCGCCGCAGCGGCACAGGTTGCCGCTCATCCGCTCGCGGATCTCGGCGGCGTCCAGGGGTGCCGGGGCGGTGACGGGGGCGGTGTGCCCGGTGGCGTGGGAGGGGAAGCCGTCGGCGGCCTCGCCCAGCACTCCGACGGCCGAGCAGATCTGGCCGGGCGTGCAGTAGCCGCACTGGAGCGCGTCACGGTCCACGAAGGCCGCCTGGAGGGGGTGCAGCCGGTCGCCGTCGGCCAGGCCCTCGATCGTGGTGATGCGGGAGCCGTCGTACGCGACGGCCAGGAGCAGGCAGCTGTTCGCCCGCCGACCGTCCACCAGGACGGTGCAGGCACCGCACTGGCCGTGGTCGCAGCCCTTCTTCGCGCCGGTCAGGGCCAGGTGCTGACGCAGCGTGTCCAGGACCGTGGTGCGGTGGTCGAGCGTCAGTGTGCGCTCGGTTCCGTTGATGTTCAGGGTCAGGGTGGAACGGCCGGCGGTCGCCCGCGGGTCTCCCCCGCCGTCCTCCCGCTGGGTGGTGGGGTCCACGTGCCGGGGCCTTTCGCTCGGGGTCGCTTCACCCCGGGTCGCCTACTTCACCCCGGGTCGCTTTGTCTGCTTTCTACCAGAGAGGCGCCAGGATTCCGTGCCCCCGCCCAGGGCGGACGCGGCGCGTCGGGCGGCCGGCCTACTTGCTCGCCAGCCGCAGCCGCACTTCCTCCTCCTGGTCCCCGGAGACGGTGCCCACGACCCGTACCGCGAAGGCTCCAGCCAGGCTGTGCCTGAGCCGTTCGACCGCCCAGTAGCCGCCCTGCGCGTCGAGCGTGACGGGTGCGGCGAGCTCCACCGGCCCCGACACCACCCGCTCCTCGGCCACGTCGACGGTCGCGACCCAGGCGGTGGGCTGCTTGCCCGTGACGTCCTGCGGCACATCGACCGAGGCCCGGTCGGTGGCGAATGCGGCCCGCAGCACGTCGAAGACCGTGCCCGCGTCGTCCTTCGCGCACCCGCTGAGAACAACCGACACCTCCCCGCCCTGCTTGTTCTCCTCCGCCTGCGCTTCCCTTGTGCTGTTCACCGCGGTTCCTTCCTGAGGGTTACCTCCAGGCTCTCCCCGCGGCCGGGTGTCTGCGACATGAGCGGCCCCGCAGCCGCGCGAATGCGGGCCCCGGCCGGTCCCGTGCCGATCGAAACGCTTTTTGCTCGTGTATCCACTTAAAACATGAATTCGACCCTATTACCGAGTGACGGCCCGGTCCCGGGGTATCCCGCATGCATGGACGTATCGCATGGAGCCCTGAATTCCCTGGCCCTCACCCTCGCGGACGGGCGGAACGCGGCCGGGGTGGTTCTGGGCGTTGTCGGAGTGATCCTGGTGGCTCTGCTGATCGGTGCCGTGTGGCTGGGCAAGCGACGGCGCGCCCAGGACCCGCCCCCGCCCCGGCCGGAGGAGCAGCCGGTGGCGCCGGACCACCGCGCCCACATCGAGGAGCGCGACGTCCACGCCGACGACAGCTTCCCGGCCGACGGGCGCGGGCTCTACCCCTACGAGCTCGGTGAACACGGGGACGAGACGGACCGCCCCGAGAACGACGAGAAGCGCGACTGAGCGGAGCGGGGACGGAACCCGGCCGGGGCCCGGCCGGGTTCCGCGCTGCCCGAGACCGTGCGCGCGGCGGCCGCCGCCGCCGCGTGTTGCGGGAGCGGCCGCCCCCGGTGAGGCTGGTGAGGGCCCGCCGGCCACCGGCGCACATCCGCCGCACACTCCATGAAGGCAGTAGGACCATGACCGCAAGCACCTCTGGTTCGGCATCCGCGACCGCGCCCCTGACCGGGCCCGCGGCGCCCTGCTGGGTCAATCTCATGACCCGGGACCTGGAGTCGGCGCAGGAGTTCTACGGCCCGGTGATGGGCTGGACCTTCCGGCCGGGCAAGCTCGGCCAGGAGTTCTCGGTCGCCCGCCGGGGCGATGTACCCGTCGCCGGTATCGGTGCGGTGGCGACCACGTTCCGGGTCGCGGTGGCATGGACGCCCTACTTCGCCGTCGAGAACGCCGATGTGACCGCCTCCCGGATCCGTGAGCGCAGCGGCACGGTGGCGGTGGGGCCGCTGGCCCTGGGCAAGGGGCGCGGCGCGCTGGCCGCCGACCGCGAGGGCGCGGGGTTCGGCATCTGGGAGCGGACCGAGCCCGCGACCTCGCCGCCCGCGCCCGACGGCCATTCGCACGCCTGGCTGCGGCTGCGCACCAGGAACGCCTTCGACTCCGCGATCTTCTACGGCGAGGTGCTGGACTGGGCGAGCGGGCAGCCCGGTTCCTGCGAGGTGTCGTACGCGAAGGACGAGGTGATCGTCACCTACGGCGGCCGTCAGCTGGCCCGGATCAGCTCGGGCGCGGTCGAGGCGGCCCCCGATCCGCTGCTCCGGCCGCACTGGCAGGTCAACTTCCCCGTCCCCGACGTGGCCGCCGCCGTCGCCGCGGCGCGCAGGCACGGCGGTTCGCTCGTCGAGGAGGTGTCGCGGCCCGACGTACGGGAGGCGACGCTGCTCGACCCGGACGGCGGGCTCTTCACCCTCACGGACATCCACAATCCCGCCACGACCGCCCCGGCCTGACGAACGGGGTGTCCCCCGCGCCGCGGTCCCGGACGCGATCACCGCCACCGGGCGTGACCGGAATGCCTCGACGATCCGGGAGGGGTGCGCCTAGGATCGCCGGTACGGCATCGCGCGCCGGTCACCGTCCGGGTGAGGCGTGGAGGTGCCCGTGAGATGCCCGTTGGAGGCATTCCACAGTGTCAGTCGAGTTGAATCACACCATCATTCACGCCCGGGACAACCGGGAATCCGCAGAGTTCCTGGCCGGCATCCTGGGGCTGGAGACGGGCGAGGAGTGGGGCCCGTTCATCCCGGTCACCACGGCCAACGGGGTCACCCTGGACTTCGCGGCCATTCCCGCCGAGTCCATCACCCCCCAGCACTACGCCTTCCTCATCTCGGAGGCGGAGTTCGATACGGCGTACGCCCGTATCCAGGAGCTCGGAGCCGCGTACTACGCCGATCCGCACCGTAGGCACCCGGGCGAGATCAACCACAACGACGGCGGCCGGGGCGTCTACTTCATCGACCCCGCCGGTCATGCGATGGAGATCATCACGCGCCCGTACGGGGGCTACGAGTCCTGACGGCGGGCGCCGGTCCGGGGGCCCGGCCGGGCCTTTCCCCGTCCTCAGCCGACCGGGAGCACCGGGAGCAGCAGTTCGGGCCGGTCCCACATCACCGCGGGCGGCGCGGCGCGTTCGGTCCCGGTCCGCACGGCTCCCACGCTCCGGTAGAAGCCCTCGGCCGGCGGGTGCGAGACGATGCGCACACCCGTGAGCCCGGCATCCCGCGCCTCGTCCAGCAGGTGTCCGACGAGCAGTCGTCCGATGCCGGAGCCCTGCGCGTCGTCGGCGACGAACATCAGGTCGAGCTCGGGCGGATCCAGGACGAGGGAGTAGAAGCCGAGCAGCCGTCCGGTCCCCTCCTCCACGGCCGCGAAGACCCGGTGCGTCTCGATGTAGTCGGGTCCCACCCGGTATCCGGCGACCATCGGGGCGTACGGGCCCTGATAGGCCCGCGAGGCCCGGACCAGCCGGGTCAGCCGCTTCGCGTCCCGGGCGGCGGCCCGCCTGACCCGTATACCTTCGCCGGGCGCCGCGTCGTACTCGGCGACGATCCGCAGCTTGCACTCCGAGGAAAAAGTGCGGCGCTTCGGCCTCGGCGCCGGGTCGGACCCGGCCGGTTCGGTGCTGGTCATAAGGGGTGATTCTCCTGTCGCGCCCTCTCAGGCTAACCCGACAGAGCGGGATGTCTCACCCAAGGCTGACAGAGAGGGAGCATGTGCCGAGGTACAAGAAGGGACCATCCCTGCGGGTGCGGGGAGCACAAGGTCGTCCAGGAGGTGCCCGTCACACAGGCGGGACCATCCCTGCGGGTGCGGGGAGCACTCGCCGGCCATGCGGCGGAGGCTGCCGTGGTCGGGACCATCCCTGCGGGTGCGGGGAGCACTCTTGCTGAACTGCGAGTTTGTCAGGCCGGGGTGTCGTTCTGCATGACTTTCACCGACTCCGACAAAGCGCCTATCTCACCCGCAGAGCCCAAATCGTCCATTCGTTCTGCGCCAGCACACTCTCCCGGCCGCCGAAAGCGGCGTCCGCGACGCCTCACTCGACATCACGAAAATCAAGCGCGCCCATGAGCCACAGCAGGCCCCGGCCATAGCGTTCTCTCCACGCCCGCCCGCCGCACACCGGAAGGTGAGCAGCGAGTTCCGCCGTCATCACCCAGGCACCACTGGCCGCCTGAGTAGGCGCAGGCGGCCAATCGACTGAACGATCACCACAGATCCATCTCGCCAGGCGTGGCGCTGGCTTAATAAATTCGAACAATTGTACTATTCGGTGGTGACCATGTACGACTTTCCCCAGGACCTGCGCGAAGCCCAGCTCTCGCTTCACCGGACCTGGTCCGCCTACGAGCAGTACGCACGGACCTTGCCCTGGTCCGCCGAGCCGATGTCCGGCTGGGAGAGTGACAAGCAGCTGCACAGCGGCTACCGGTCCTCCAAGGCCGACAGCCCCGGATACACCGAGGAGCAACACCGGGAGGTCGCCCGGTTGCGACTCGAGCTGCTGGCGCTGAGCGCCGTGGTGTCCACGCATCCGTTCTGGTCGACGCTGGGTCGCGGCGATGTGATTCAAGGGCGGATGACGCTCAAGCACGCCCACGAGCAGTCGGCCGTGGGCGACAAGGCGGCTTGAAACCGATGCCGGATTCCGGTCCCATATCCCGGCTCGAGAAATGGCGGGCGACGCGCGAGTACCTCGCGTGGCAACTGCGATGCGCCGATCAGAAGGTCCGCGAGCTCGAAGCCGAGGAGAAGCAGGACAAGCGCCGGCGGGAGCGGGCGCGGGCCGAGCAGTCGTGGAGGATTCAGCCGCAGCGCTCCAGCGACAAGGCACTGCTCCACCGCGGGGCCTGCACGCTCTACAAGAACGACTTCGGCTACATCAGCCGCGAGGAAGCCCTGATCGCGCTGGCCGAACCCGACATCGAGGCCTGCCAGATCTGCAACCCGCAGACCGGCTTGGGGTGAGACGGCGGCCCCGATATCGAGTGCCCGTCCGTCCCGGGCCTCCCCCGGGAGGGAGCACATGGCGCACGAGACGCGGATCCGGCACCCCGCGGATGCACAGGGAGCACCAGCACTTGGTGCGGAGGACGTGAGGTCGTAGGGGCCATCCCCGCAGGGTGCGCGGGGAGCATCTGACCGGCCTGGTCGAGCAGATC
Source organism: Streptomyces sp. NPDC091387 (assembly GCF_044756945.1). Lineage (NCBI taxonomy): Bacteria > Bacillati > Actinomycetota > Actinomycetes > Kitasatosporales > Streptomycetaceae > Streptomyces > Streptomyces sp. NPDC091387. The sequence continues at coordinate 182,072 of NZ_JBIVTZ010000009.1, forward strand.
ACCACCATGGTGCCATCTCCGCACGGTTACGGGGAGCACGGCATCAGAGCCGCAACGGCGCGGGGATCCTTGGGGCCATCCCAGGAGGTGGGAGCACACCGTGCCTTCTGGCTCCGTGAACCGGCGCGCATGGAACGCCATCCCCACGGCGCGGGGAGCACGGCACCGACCAGGCGCTCTACGCGCACCAGCTCGGACGATCCCCGCGGACGCAGGGAGCACAGCGACCGCGTGCCGTACAGCGACATCGGCTCGGGGCCATCCCCCGCAGACGCAGGGAACACTACGTGCCCTCGCTCATCTTGATGACGACGTTGGGGCCATCCCCACTGCTATGGGGGGCGCCTCGCCCACTCCAGGCCGCCGGGCGCCATTCCCTTGGACCCGTCCCCGCCGGTGCGGGGCGCACAGGCCGACGCTGTCCAGGTGTCCGTGATCCAGAGGACCATCCCCGCGTGGTGCGGGTGGGGTGCCGGGAGCACTCTCGCTGCTCCCTACGAGTGTGTCACCCGGGACAGCTGCGGTGCACCAGCAGACGCACGCTCTCAGATGCCTTGCGACCGTCAACTGCTGTGACGTGCAGTGAGTTTGGGATTCTCGGAATCTGCCGTCCCGGAGACTTCGGGCTGCTAGCGTCCTGTCTCGTTCAAGCAGGCAACCGTTATGAGCAAGGGGGAGTCGGAAGAGCGTGGATGGATTAGGCGCCTTGCGCAACGGGGCCGCACGCCCCCGGTGGGACCCCCGGGAGTCCCCTTGTATCCCGGTGCTGACCCTCGACGACCGGCTCGTCGATCTGAGCCTGGTGGAGCTGCTCTACGATGCCGATTCAGTGCGGAGTGTGGAAGGCGGCACGCCGGGAGAGAAGGTCGCGGTCATCGAGTTCCTGCTGGCCATCTGCTACGCCTCCGGCACGTATCCGGAGTCGGCAACGCAGTGGCCCGCCTGGGTGGACCAGAAGGACGCGCTCCGACCCGTCGGCGACTGGCTCGCCCAGCGTCCCGAAGAAGAGGTCTGGGACCTGTTCCATCCCGTGGAGCCCCTGGGGCAGAACGCCCTCCTGGCTCCGTTCCTCGACGAACACGGGGCCGGGCCGGCGCAGCTGGTGATCGAGCGGGTCGGGGACTACAACCAGTTCTTCGACCATCACCACTTGGAGCACCCCAGCCCGCTCCCCGTCGCCCAGGCGTTCCGGGCCATGCTCACCCAGCATGTGTACGGTCCGGCCGGACGAGCCAGGATCTCCGGCAAGGAGACGCTCGGCGCCACCATCACCAACCTCGCCGCCACCCGCCTCGGCACCCGGATCCGGGTGCTCGCACTCGGATCCAGCCTCGGGGAGACGCTGCGCCTCAACCTGGCTCCGGTCTCCGGCCCTCCGGGAGAGCTGAACCGTACGTGGACCGCCGGCAAGGAGCGTCGGGGGTTCACGGCCAAACCGAGCGGCCGCGCCGTCACAGGCCCGGCCGACCTGCACAGCTACCTCGGCCGGTCGATCCTGCTCCGTCCGACCCGCGTAGGGGATCACGTGGACCGGGTGCTGCTCGGCGCGGGCGAGCTGCTCAGCCTGACGAACGAGCACCTGCAGGACGCGGTGTATGCCAAGAGGGCCGACGGCACCAGCAAGCCGTTGTGGGCCTCGGCCACGCGGGCCGTCTGGCGACAGGCTCACGCCCTCTACGCGGCCGTCGTCGAGGCACGCTCCGAAGGCGGCGGCAACGACGGTGGCACCCTGTACCGCAGACTCGCGCTCTTCCCGGCCGAGGACGTAGCCCCCGAGCCCGGACAGCAGCCCCCGCGACGCATCGACCTGTGGACGGTCGGGCTCGTGGCCAAGCAGACCACGGCCATCGCATGGGTGGACGGCACCTTCCCGTTCGCCCCCGGCCTGGAGGCCAGGCTGTACCTGGCCTCCTACCGCGGTTCGGACATCGCGGAGTTCGTGGCATCCGCTCTGTCCAAGGCGGCGTACGCGGCCTGGACCGTGGCGTATCCGAACCCTAAACCGGCTGACAAGACGAGCCAGATTGCGCGCTTCGACGCGCGTGGTCAGCACTGGGCAGCGACGCGGGAGGCCTTCGACCTGCTGATGGAGGAAACCACGCTGGGAGAGGACGTCCAGTCTTCCCTCCACGAGTACGCGGCCACTGTCGCCATCGCCGCCCGCAGGTTCCTGGCCGAATGCCTCGACCCTCTGCCGAGGAACTCGCAAGGGGCGAAGGCCCGGGCCGCCGCTCTGAGGCGGTTCGACGACGAGCTCGCCATGCCGAAGGCCCCGGCCGAACTCCGAGAGGAGACTTCATGACCACCACCGGCACAGGTCCCGGCACCAGTGAAAACAGCGCCGCGCTCACGGCCTGGCTCGCCAGCCTTGTCCACAACCACGACTATGCGAGCCTCGCCGAGCTACGGCGTCCGCGTGTCCAACGAGAGCCCCACTTCCGGGCCCTCTGGTACAGCCCCACCGAGGCCCAACGCGAGGTCTACGGCCAGGTCGCCTTCCTGTTCGCCGTCTACCACCAGGGACGGTCGAAGCCGGCCTTCGGGTACGGAAACCTCGGCGAGGCCGCACGCCGCATCGGCAGTGGCACCGGTCGCGGGCCGGACAACCCGGGCGCAGCTCGTCTGGTCGACCGGATCGTGTCCAGCCGTCGCGTTCCCTGGCGGCATCTGCAACACGCCGTCGCACGTCTGCGCGCCTGCGACCAGCAGCCACCGTCCTGGGCCCGGCTCGTCGACGACCTGAACCGCTGGCACGACCGCAAAGCCCGCGTTGCGTACGAATGGAGTGTGGCCTTTCACATGCCTCCAGCCCGCACTCCCGCCGAACGGCCGCCCACCTCCTCGACTGCCGCCGCCTCTCCCCAGAAGGACTCCACCACGTGACCAGCAATGCCTCGTCCACCGGCAGCCAGTTCCTCTCCCTGCACCTCCTGGAGACCCTGGTGGCTGTCCTCCCCGTGCGTGACGAGAACGGCTCGCCGAAGTCGATCGTCTACGGCGGCACCGAACGGCACATGATCACCAGTCAGGCGCGACGGAGGGCCGAGCGCGTCCACACCCGTGACCGTGCCAATGCGGGCCTCGGCGCCCTTGCCGGCCACAGCACCGGTGTCCGGACTCGTGAATGGGCGCTGATCACCGCCCGTGCACTCACCTCCGAGCACGGCTGGGAGGAGGAGGAAGCCGTCCGTACCGCACGCGCCGTCATCGAGGCCACCGGCCTGAAGTTCGGGGACCCCAGCAAGAAATCCGTCGCGAACCTGACCAAGGTGCTGCTGTTCGCCCCCTCGGACGCGGGCACACGGATTGCCGCGCACATCGACGAGCAGGCCGAGTCGGTCCGGTCCTGGACCGAGGAGTACCTGGCAGCGCAGACCGCGGCGGCCGCGGCCAAGGGGAAGAAGGGCGCCCGCAAGAACGGCGGACAGGTAGAGCCGAACGAGGACGAGGCGCCCGCGGCCGATGCCAAGCTGCCCGCGGTGCCGAAGGCAACCCGGGATGCAGTCCTCACCGCGCTCGCCCCGCGCGACGCCATCGACATCGCTCTGTACGGACGTTTCCTCGCCGAGATCGCGGACTCCCCGAACGTCGACGGCGCCGTTCAGAGCAGCCATGCCTTCACCGTGCACGAGGCTGAGCAGGTCGACGACTTCTACGCCGCGGCCGACGACGCGAAGCTCGACCGCAAGAAGAACGCCCTGGACTTCCTCGACGCAGCGGATGACGCCGGCGCTGGCATGACCGGCTACCAGTCCCTGATCACCGGCACCTTCTACCGGCACGCGGTCCTCGACCGCCTGCGGCTGCGCAGGAATCTCCAGGCGGCGGGGATGACCGCTCAGGAGGCCGAGGAAGCGTCCGTGGCGGCCGAGGCCGAGTTCGTCACCGCCTTCGTCGATGCCTTCCCCGAAGCGAAGAGGAACTCGACGGCCTCCACCGGATCGCTGCCGGCCCTGGTTCTCGCCTTCGAGGGCGAGCGCCCGTACAACTACGCGGCTGCCTTCCAGGCTCCCATCGACGAGAACCCTCTAGACAAGGACGGCGAGGGGCCCGCCGGTCCGGCGGCCGTCAGGCGGCTGCTGAAGCACCACGCGTTCGTCAGCAGCCGCCGGCCCGACATCCAGGCCGGGCGCGTCCTCACGTACGACCCTCAGATCAACGAACTCCTCGGCACCCTGAAGGACACCGGCGCCGTGACCGTGGCCTCGGCCGGGGAGCTGACGGCGTGACCACGCATGTTCTGCTCGTGCGGCTCGCCGCTCCCTTGCAGTCCTGGGGGGTGGCGAGCCGGTTCTCTCACCGCGACACACACGTCCGCCCCACCAAGTCGGCGGTCATCGGCATGTGCGCTGCGGCCCTCGGCCGGGATCGGACCGACCCCGTGGACGACCTCGCCGCGCTCGTGTTCGGTGTCCGCGCCGACCACCCGGGGACCCCGGTGCGCGACTACCACACGGTCGGCGCCGGCCGGTTCCCGCTGCGGCCGCGAGACGTCATCACCGACTACCGACGTGCCGCGGCGGTCGCCGCGAGCATGGCAGCGGCAGACGGGCCGGGCTTCGGACACCACGAGCTGGCCGGATGGTACGGGGCTCCGAAGAAGATCACGGCCGACCCTGTGTCCGGGGCTCTCGTCTCGGCCGAGCTGTCGCGCTCAGCGATGATCACGGAGCGCTGGTATCTGTCGGACGCGGCGTTCGTCGTCGGGCTCGAGCACCAGGACCGAGCGCTGCTGGAGGACATCGCGTACGCCCTGGAGCACCCGAAGCGGCTGCTGTGGCTCGGCCGGAAGTCCTGCCCGCCCTCGGGGACCCTGGCCGCGGAGATCCTGCCCGGCACCATCGCCACCGCCTTCGCCTCCAAGCTCCTGCTCCCTGGCCCGGACGGGCCCGACTCCTCGGACCGGCGACCCTGGGCATGGGTCCAGGTGCCGTCGGGCACGCGCGGGGCGTTGCAGGTGACCGACCAGCCGGTCAGCTTCGACCCGGCCCACCGGGCTCACGTCACGCGCTGGGAGATCCGTACGCGCATCACCATCGCACCGACCGCAACCGGATGGGACATCATCCCGTGAACAGCACACGGGCCTCGACGGCCCGCTTCGTCGCCACCCACTCCGTCCTCTCGCTGAACGCCCGCCACCCCCTGGTCGCGAAGTCCCTGGTCGATGCCCAGGAGATGCACCGCACTGTCATGAGCGGCTTCCGCGGCTGGGTCGAGGACGGCGTGCCGGAGGCGCGCGCCCAGATGGGTGTCCTGTCGACCTGGTCGGTGGACCTCAAGGCAGCGGCCCTTGTCCTGGTCGTGCAGTCCAGGATCCCGGGTGACTGGGCCCGTATACCGCGGGAGGCCTTCACCGCCGCCCCGTACATCATCACCGTCGACCGCACCTTCAAAGCGGGCGAGGTCTTCGGCTTCCGTACGGTCGTCAACCCCACCCGTAGCAGGCCGTCGGGGAAGCCCGCCTCGGAGAAGGCCCGTGGCATACGGACCGCTCACACCACGCCGGAACACGTAAAGCGTTGGTTCTCACGGCGTCTCCAGGCCGATGGGGACCCGGCGAACGCCGAGGACGGCGTCGCCCGCATCGGCGCCACCGCCGACCCCGACGCCCTGGGGATCCGTATGCTGCCGACGGTCTCAAGCGCCCACCGGAGCAAGCAGGTCCGTATCGGCCGCGCCGAGATCCGCGGCTCCCTGACCGTCACCGACCCGGAAACCCTGGTAGGAGTCCTGTCGAACGGCGTCGGCCATGCACGCGCGTACAGCTGCGGACTGGTGCTGGCCCGCTGAGTGGAATATCGGCGGGCGTCCTGTGGAGCCGGATCGGATCCGGCTCCACAGGACGGCGTACAACGATGCGTCGTCATCCGCGCAGGGGCGCCAGCTGCCAGCAGATGGCGCGCGTTGGCGGAAACCATCCCCGCAAACGCGGGGCCCATTGAGGAGTTGCTCCTAACGGGGGCCATCCCCGCACAGGCGGGAAACATCAATAGCGGCCGAGAGTAGGCCCTATGGCCCCGCCGAGACCAGACCCACAGGTGTCACTGCTTCTCGCCACGACGCATCAGGATCGCCAGCGTCGCCCGGGCGTCGCGCCGGCGCTGCGAGTTACGGAAGAGAACGGATGACGCCGCCACCGTGACAACCGCTCCCGTGTAGGCGAGGCCGGTCGCCGCGGAAAGGGTGGCGGCCTCCTGGAACACGGACTCCAAAGCAGTCAGAAGAACGGACATGCGGATCCCCCTCAGGGTCGTCGCCCGATGGTCTTCTCCGCCGGGCGCGGTCCCCTAGGTATCCGCCTTCCGTACAGCGTCCGGCGATGTCCGAAAGCATGAACCAGCGGCGTTTACACAGGTCAAGGGAGGAAGGAAAATGCGTCCGGAGAAGTCTTCCGCAGGCAGTGGGCCGAGCGGTGCCGGAGAGGCGCCGACCTTCATGAGCAAGCTGAAGGCGTTGTACGAAGCCGCCGGCGGCCATGACGAACTGGGGTACCCACCCCTGATCAACCTTGCCAAGAAGCACGGCTTCAAGGTTTCCAAGTCGAGTCTTGGTGACTGGTTCAGCAAAGCGCCCCCGAAGGAGCCGAAGCACGTCGAGTACGTCATGAAGGCGCTGATCCCGTGCCTGGAGGACCGCGCGGCGCAACGTTCACCGGGCCACCGCAAAACGGCTGAGGGTGCATGGGGGCGTTGGCTGAGAGCAGCGCAGGATGTCAGCAGTGGCGGACAAGGGGGCCGCGGCCCACGAGTGCACGCAGCGTCCCGGGGACGTCTACTGAGTGGGCCTTCCCACGCCCTCCTGGACGTCCTTCCCGGTGATCTCGAAGATCGGGAGGAGGAAGTGGCGGAGCTGCAGGCCTTCGTCACGGCCCCCGACGGCGCGCCCTCCTACCTGTGGTGGCAAGCGGGCCCTTGGGCGGGGAAGACCGCTCTGGTGGCCTGGTTCGCCACCCAGGCGTTGCCCACCGGGGTGGACGTCGCGCATTACGTCATCGCGGGACGCCTTGGCACCAACCGCCGCGACGGCTTCGTACAGACGATCGGGACGCAACTGGCGGCTGCGGCAGGAAACCGACGTCGCCCTGCTCTGGACCTGAAGAAGCCGAACCTCGAACCGCTGTACAAGGCAGCGGCTCGTGAGTGCGTGGGGCGCCATCGACGCCTGGTAATGATCATCGACGGGCTCGACGAGGACGCGGACGTGAACCTCGACGAGCCGGGCATCGCCGGGCTGTTACCGAAGGTCCCCCCGTGCGGCATGCGTGTCATCGTCACCGGGCGGCCCCACCCGCGCGTTCCGGTGAAGCTGGCGCCGGACCACCCCCTGCGGGATCCCGCCATCGTTCGATGGCTGACCGACTCCCCCGCTGCACGGGTCATCCGGGACGCCGCCATGGCAGAGCTGCGTACCCTGCTCGACGACCGCGACATCGGCCGGCGCCTCCTGGGGCTGCTCGTCGCCGCGCGAGGCGCGCTCACCGCCTCGGACCTGGGCGAACTCCTCGACATCACGCCGCACGACGTGCAGGAGAGACTCCGTACAGTGGTCGCCCGATCCATGGCACCGACCCGCACCGACCTCCTCCCTCTGGATGTAAGGACAGCGGCTGAGGCCGAAGCCGGCAGGCAGACTTTCGTGCTGGCCCACAGCACGCTCCACGCAACTGCCTCCGAGGAGCTGGGGAGGCGTTTCCTCAGCGAACGTACCCACGAACTGGACCGATGGGCCCAGCAGTATCGGGAGGAGGGCTGGCCCGAGGACACCCCGAACTATCTCCTCACCGGCTACGCCCGGCTGCTGCACGAGAAGCGACGCACCAAGGAGCTCACGGCCCTTGTCCTCGACCCTCAGCGCCAGCTCCGCCTCGCTCAACGCTCCGGGCCCGATGTCGCACTCGCGCAGCTCGACCTCATCACTTCCTCCGTCAGGGACGACTCGGCGCCGCTGGACGTGGCCGAGGCGGCAGCAGCTGCCGCCTCTCGGGAGATGTTGCTGGCCCACGTACAACCTCTGCCGGCCTCCGTGGCGCGGGCCATCGCCCGGCTCGACGACGCGCAACGGGCCCGCGCCCTGGCGGGCGCGTCGGGGAACGCCGTCGACAAGGCCCTGAACCTGACCGGCGTGGCACGCGTACTGCTGGCGATGGACGACGAGCAGGCCGCCGCCACTGCCCGTGAGGCGGGCGAGTGGGCACGTGTGGCACTGCGGGAAGCAGACCGACTCGGCCACGCCGCAGACGAAGCGGAAGCCGCAGCAGCGCAAGCGGCCCTCGCGCTGCTGGAGACGGCCCGAGGGCGGGGCAGGAGCGGCGACCTCCGGCACGGGTACGAGGACGGCCTCGATCTGCTCCGCTCCACACACGGCACGAGTACGGACCGCAACGAGGCCCGGGCGCAGGCCGCCCGCCTGCTGGCACCTGACCACCCGGAGCTCGCGGCAGAACTCCTGGACGAGCTGGAAGAGCAGGCTGAGACACTCGGCGCCGAAGACCCGGCCGAGGGTGGCGTCGCAGCCGGAGCCGTTCAGCTCTGGCAGACGGTGGTATCCGTGGCCCCTGATCGAGCGGACCGTCTCCACGACCGCGTCCTGGCGCACGCGGCTGAGGTGTGGCAGGACGCGCCGACCTTGGAGAACGTCTCCGTGATCGCTGTCGCCGCCTCGTTCGTGGCGCACGATCGGCCAGCGCAGGCCGAGCAGCTCGTGGCCACGGCGTGCCAGCACCTTGAGCGCACGCTGCACGCGGACGCCGGTCTGCCTTCGGCAGCGGATGCCTTTCATATCGAATTCGGCTTCCGGCACACGCTGACCAGGCTCTCCCAGGCCGTCGCCGATGTCGGGGCAACACCGGAAACAGCGGCACGTGTGCTGGAGCTCGGGCAACGCGCCCTACCTCTGGAGGTGGCAGACCAGCCGGAAGCGTCTGCCCCCGACGAGGATGAAGACCACGCCTTCACCGAGGCCCGAGCATGCGCCGACCAGGCCTTCCAACTCGCCGATCGCGGCGCCGTCAACGACGCCGAACACCACCTGGAGCAGGCGCTGGCCCTCCTGCCCACGGCTGGTCCTGGAATGGACCGCAGTCCCGCGTGGCTGCCGGACCTGGCGGGTGCGCTGATCCGTACGGATGCGGCCTCCAGTCTTGAGCCACTGCTGGAACTGGTGCAGCACCCGGCCGACAGGGTGCGCATACACGCTGCCGCGGCGCTGGCTACTGCGGATTCGCTCGAGCCGGCCACAGCGCGCCACCACGCACGGGAAGCAGCACGTGCGGCTGCCTCCGCGACCGCGTCCGACGCGAGCTGGGCCTATGCTGCGCAGGCGCTGGCGTGTGCAGGTGAGGTGGAGCCCTCCCTGGACCTCATCGCGCAGCACAAGCGGCCGGACCGTGCGGGCAGGCGAGCCGCTTGGCGAAAGGCGGACCAGGCAGCGCGCATCGCAGTCGCCGCAGAACTCTCGACGCACGACCCTGAAGCGGCGGGCGAACTGATCCATCCACTGCTGAAGCGCCTGGACGCCGCACGGCATGCGATCCACAGCGAAGGCCCGCTGACCTCACTGGCAGAGCTCCTCCCGGCTACTGCCCACCTGCCCTCTGCACAGCAGTCGCTCTTCGACGCGGTGATGGAAAGGGCGCGTGAGCAAGTAGCGCGAAGTAGCCCACAGTCCTGGCATCCCGAAAGTGTCCTCTTGGACGCCTTCTTGCGCATCGGTGCCGGAGAAGAACCCGCCCGGCAGCTGGATTGGCTGGCAGGAGACCTGGACAACCGCGGGAGCAGGCACTTTCCCACTGCCCCTCTAGCAGTGCTTCACGCGGCTCTACGCGACACGGCCACCGCCCAGCGGGTGGCCGCGCTCCCCGCTGCCCCGCACCAGAGGGCGGCGGCACTGACCGCAGTGGCATCACACCTCGCCCGCGTCCCCTCCCGCCCGTGCCCCGTCCCTGACTCCATCGGCACAGACCGCTTCACCCACGCCATCCAGCACCTGGCACTGAAGGTGACCCCAGCCACCCGCCCCGACAACGAGGCGCCCATCAAACTTCTCCACCACGCCCTAGCTACCGCCGGCTGGCATCACGCGATCCCAGTTCTGGCTCGTCTCGCCCCTGAAGCGGTTGCCGCCGTCCGAGACATCGTCATGGTCCACCTACGCGCATCGCACGTCTCCCCGAACCTGATGGCCTGACCGCGTCGCGAACCTCTGAATGACCGCGCTACCGCCCGGCGATCGATTCGGCCGTCTGAGGGCAGCGATGGTGCAGTGCAAGAACCAGGGTTGCCCCAGCGGTGCCAGAATCCTGGTCGTGTAGAGCCCGAAGGCCCGCGGACCGTCCCAGCGGCTGCAGGGAACACCTGAATGCATTTCGCGTGAAAACGCCGAGGCAGGGGACATCCCTGCGGGCGCGGGGAGTGCGCATGGGGCGAGGCACGCATGGACGCCATGTGAGGGCCATCCCCTGACGCGCAGGGGGCGCTGGCTCACTGGCGATCCCGCCGAGGCGGGATCGCCCCTGCAGGCGCGGGGAACACAACTGGGCTGGGCTGGGCTGGAGTAGCCGATCCAGTAGGGACCATCCCCGCATGTGCGGGGAGCACGGCACCATGGTCATCGTCACCACGGCGACCCGGGGACCATCCCCGCACGCGCGGGAAGCACTCCCACCGGTACATGTCCCGGTAGTCCATCGGGGGAACATCCCCGCACGCGCGGGAAGCGCTCTTGCTGAACTGGGAGTTTGTCACCCGAGAGAGCCATTCCGCATGACTTTCACCGACTCCGACAAACCGCGCTTCTCAACCACAAAACCCAAACCACCCCACGTACCCGACAGGTCATACCGCAGCCCTCGACGCCCGAGGCGCAGCAGTCGCTGGCGGCGGTGCTGCGACTCGCGGCTGTGGGGCCACGGCCGCTGCGCGAGCAGGCTGGGAACGCATGGTTGACCAACTTCCCCGTTGTCGGCAAGGTGACCGGCCCCGGGGACCATGCGACGGAGAGGTCGCCACGCGCTGCGCCTCAAGTGCCGCTTCTTCCCTCCGCATCAGTTCGCCGGTCAGTTCGATTGCCCACGGACGCGATCGTAAGCGAGCGTCACCGAGGGTCGCCTCATCGGCGCTCTGTCGGATCCCTCCCCCACCTGTTTAGGCTCCCTGCCATGACCGACTACGTGCAGGTGTCGACGGCCACCGAGACGAAGCAGCAGGCAGTGGACCTTGCGGGGCCTGCAGTTCAGCGTCGCCTTGCCGCAGGTGCGCAGATCATCGGGCCGGTCACCAGCGTTTTCTGGCACCTCGGCGCCTACGGCACCGGCGAGGAGTGGCAGCTTCTCCTCAAGACGTCCGCGGACCGGTACCCGGAGCTGGAGGCAGATCTTCTCGAACGTCACCCGTGGGACAACCCTGAGGTGTACGCGATCCCGATCACAGCGGGCGCTGAGCAGTGCCTGAAGTGGATCCGGGACTCAGTCGAGACTCCCTAGCCTGCCGTCCGCTCCAGGAGGTCGCGGACGGCAGCGATACCCGCGTGAGGCCGTAGCCGGTCGAGCAGTGGGGTGATCCGCTGTCGCGGTCGGGTGGACGCCACGCCAGTTGCGAGTCCGAGCGCGCGGCGCACGGTCTCAGCTGCTTGCTCTACCTCACCGGCCATGAGATAGGCGTCGGCGAGCCACGACAGGTACAGTGCTTTGTCGCGAGCGTGGTCGTCGGTGAAGCGGTCGAGTGCGGCGGTGAGGACGGGAACCGCGCGCAGTGGGCGGCGGAGTTCTGTCCAGCAGCGGCCGGTCATGATGTCGAGTTCGTTGTGGTCGACCCAGGTGGACCACCCGGGCTGAGGCTCGCCGGCCTGCGCGTCGTCGAGGTCCTGGCGGGCGGCGGCGAGGGCTTGCTCCGTGCCGCCCGCGTCGCCCGTGACGGCGCAGGCCCAGGCCAGCCGCTCGTGCAGGAGTGCGCGGACCGTCGCCGGCGTCCGGTCGGTGATGGTCGCGCAGGAGTCCTGCGCGAAAGCGGCGGCGGTACGTCGGTCGTCTGCGAGGGTCTTGTAGGCGAGGAAGGCCAGGCTGTTGCCGTAGAGGTCGGAGTCCTGCGCGTCCTGCGCCGCGAGGGTTGTGGTAAGAGGACTTGTGTACTGCTTTACTGCCGCACTCCCCGCAGTACACAACCCCGTACAGAGGTGACGTGCCGTTGACTCGGCGCACTGTGGTCCGGCTGCGCGCTTCAACCGCAGCTTGGAGCGCCTGCCACTCGTCATCAGTGAAGATGGGGTCAGCCACCCGTACCGGCTGACCCTGACCGTCGTACAGAACTTCACCCTTGTGCTTCTTGCTGCCGAGCAGCGCGGGGTCAGACAGCAGAGCCTTGATGGTTGCCTCACTCCACTGCTCCGGTACGCCTTCTGCTGCGCCACGGCGATGGACAGGCTTGCCCTTGCGGATACGTGCCCTGCCCCGTGCTGTGTGCTCGCCCTTCTCGTTCAGAGCCTTGGCCACAGAGAAGAAGTACTGGCCGGCAAGGATCTGACGTCGCATCTCCTGCAACACCTTGACCATGGCAGGGTCCTGCTCCAGGTAGGTGGCTGTCTTGCCATCTGCATACCGGGCTACAGGGCGATAGCCGAACGGAGGGATGCCGCCTGTAGCTGCGTGTTTCTCGTCCGGCGGACAACTCGCCTCGCTCGGGCATGAATCCGTGCGGCGGGGTACACGAGTGACACGCCCGGACGGAACCTCGTCCGGTACACGGACCGAAAGGGATGGTGAGTGTGCAGCACAGCAAAGGGCAGACCGAGAACCGACAGGAGTGGTGAGGATGACCACCGTCGTAATCATTGTCGCGGTCGTCCTGGTGGTGGCCGCGGGACTCTTCTTCGCCTTCGGCCGGCAGCCGGGCGAGCGCGGTCTGCAGCGCCGCTTCGGACCCGAGTACGACCGGACGGTCGCCCGTCACGACGGCGACGTCAAGGCCGCTCGGCACGAGTTGAGCGAGCGGTTGAAGCGTCACCGCTCCCTCGATGAGCGTCCGCTGTCACCCGAGGACCGTGCGCGGTACACCGAGCGCTGGACCGAGACCCAGGGCCGGTTCGTCGATGAGCCGCACCAGGCGGTCACCGAGGCCGACGCCCTCCTCGCCGAGCTGGCACGCGAGAGGGGATTCCCCGACGGCAGCGACTTCGAGGAGCAGACCGCCGCCCTCTCCGTCCACCATGCCGAGCACATCAACGGCTACCGCCGGGTCCACTCCGTGAAGCGGGGCGACAGCGGCACGGAGGAGATGCGGGAGGCCATGATCGAGGCTCGCGGCCTCTTCGACGTCCTGGTCTCCACCGGTACGCAGAGCCCGGTCCACCGGGACCGGCACCACGCGGAAGGAAGTGGCACGTCATGACGTACGACACCGAACGCACATCCTCGTTCCCCACCGAATCACCGGAAGCCGCCGAGCAGACGCCGGTATCCCCCGACCGGGCGGCCGAGCGGGCACCGGTCATTCCTGAACCGGCCGTCGAGCAGCCTCCGGTAGCCCCTGAGCGGGCCGCCGCATCCGCCGCCTCGGCCGCCGCCTCAGCGAACCGGCCGCTCTTCCCGGAGAGCGATCAGGAGCAGCTGGCCCTGCGGCTCCAGCATGCGGTGACCGAATTCGTCGAGAGCCCCCTGCGAGCGGTCGAGGAAGCCGAAAGCGTCTTCGACACGGCCGTCGACGGCCTCGCGAGCGCCCTCAAGGAGCGCCGGCGCGAGATGAACGCGCAGCAGCAGGGCGAGGAATCCGAGACCCGGACCGAGGAACTGCGGATCACTCTGCAGCAGTACCGCGATCTCACCGAACGGCTGCTGAACGTCTGAGGCGTGTGGTCACGGACCGACGTCGGCGACATGTTCCGCGACGCGCCGGCCCGCACGGCACCACGCCGCTCCCGGTCAGTGCGCGTGCCCGTCGGGGGCCGGGGACCGCTCCCGGCCCGCGTCCGGCCCGGCCTGCTTCCCCGCGTCGACCGTGAACACGGCGGTGTGCACCTTGCCGCCGTGCCGGAAGTCCAGGAACAGCCGGTACGTGCCGCCACTGGGGGCCGTCGCCGCGAAGGAGACAGCCGGGCCCGGACCGCCGTCGACGGGATGCACATGCAGGTAGGCGAGGTCGCCTGAGCGCAGGGCGACGAGATGCCCGTACGCGCCGAGATAGGGCTGGAGGTCGGTGACGGGCCTGCCGTTCCTGCTGACGGTGAGCTTGAGATCGCTTTCCCGTCCGGCCTTCAGCCCGCCGTCGAGTTCCACCCGGTAGCCGTCGGTCACGGCGGTGGCGCGCGCGGCGGGCAGGGCCTTCGGCCGGTAGTCGCCGGAGACCGCGAGGTCGGCGCCGAGGACGAGGTTGCGGGCACCTTCGGCCGCCGGGGTGAAATCGGCGAACGCCCGGTAGTCACCGGCGGCCGGAAGATCGGCCGGGACGGACCAGGTGCCGTCGGCCGCGCGGACGGGATGCAGATGCCGGTACGTGCCGAGGTCGCGCGAGGCCAGGATGAAGTGCAGTTCCTTGCCGTGTTCGCGCTGGTAGGCGGTGACCTGGCGACCGGTGGCGTCCTCGACGACGGCGAACCGTATCCCCGTGCGGGCCCCGGCATCGACCACAGGCGTCTGGAGCTCCAGCGTGTAGCCCCCGTCGGAGGCCTCCAGCCCGCCCGCCGGAGCTGCCGCCGCCCCGGCGGCCCCCTCCTGTTCCATACCGTGCCCGCCGTGTTCCGGCGCGGGTCGCGCTTCGGCGGCGACCAGCGGGTCGACACCGTTGCCGACTCCGTAGGCGACGCCGAAGGTCGCGGCGAGCGCGGCGGCGTAGGCGGTGATCTTCAATCCGTTGTTCATGGCGCTCTCCTCCGGGAAACAGCCGCTTCGAATGCACCCCAACATACCCCCTAGGGGTATCAAGTCAACCCGGAGGCGGACGGAGAACGGAGTGCGGTCACCAGAAGGCGGAGAGCGGGACGGAAGACGGCGGGAGCGCAGCTAGGCGGGGGCCACGAGTTCGGTGCGCAGCCGCCGCAGGACCGCTTCGGGGATGCGCAGCCCGTCGCGCACATACCCGTCGAGCCCTCCCCACCGCTCATCCATGGCGTCCAGCGCCGTGTCGAGGTAGCGGGGACGGACCTCGATGATCGCGGACGCGATCTCCGGATCGCCTCCGGCGTCGAGGAAGTTCTGCACGTACGGCCGGAAGGCGACCCGCACCACCGGGTTCACCGCGAGGTACTCGATCCTCACCACGTCCCGCGAGGCGCCCAGCAGGAGCAGCAGCAGGGCGGCCGCCCAGCCCGTGCGGTCCTTGCCCGCGGTGCAGTGGAAGAGCACCGGGCACGCCGCCCCGTCGGCGACCGTGTCGACGAACGCCCGGTACGCGGCCCCGGCGCGCGGCGAGAGCACCATCTGCCGGTACGTCTCCGCGAACACCTCCTCGGCCTTTCCGTCGCCGAGGAGCCGCTCCGCCTCGACCGTGTCGGAGAGCAGGGCCCGGAGCCGGGCGGGCGCCACGCCCGGGTTGTCCCCGAGCACGTCGGCGACGAACAGCCGGGCCCCGGGCGGCAGGCGGTCGGGGGCCGACGCGCGCTCGTCCGCGGTCCGCAGATCGACGACCGTGCGGACACCGAGCGCCGCCAGCGTGGCGTCGTCCGCCGGATCGAGCCCGCTGAGCTGGCCGGAGCGCATCACCCGGCCCGGCCGGACCTGACGGCCGCATTCCAGGGCGATGCCGCCCAGGTCGCGCAGATTGAGAACGGAGACTGCCGGGACGGCCCTGACGGTTTGCACGATGAACTTCCTCTTTTCCCGACACGTATCCGAATTGATATCGGCTTGGCCGGATCAAAAGTCGCATGAGGTCGAGAAATCGACAAAGGAAAACGCCGGGGATGACCGGTCGAGCACGCCGGTACACAAAGAAGCAGGGGCGAGGCGTCACCACTGCACCGTCGGCCCGCGGCTCCAACAACGGGAAAGGGCGGGAGCGGAATCGTGGCAGGGTCCGCACGGATGTCCTGTCCGGCGCCCCGGCCGGTCGAGTACACACTCCGGGACCGACCGTGGGTCAATGCGCCGCACACACCCGTGACCGGCGGGCGGGGAATGTGTGCGTCGGTTCCGTCGGGGCGGCCGCGGTCATTCCGCCAGAAGCCTGTTCTTCTGCGTCGCGAACTCGGCGTCCGTGAGGATTCCCTGTTTCTTCAGCGCACCCAGTCGCTCCAGCTGGCCGATCAGATCATCCGGAGACGGCTCGGGGGCCTGCTGCTGAGGCTCGGCAGCCTGTCCCGCGTCCCGCTCGCCGGACTTCGCCTGTTGACACTGCTGAACCCGGCCGCTGACCGCAGAGGCGGTGCCCGCGACGACGGCCGTGCGCGCCGCCACGCCGAGCAGGCCGGGCCCGCGGCGGTTCATTCCGGCTCCTCGAAAAATCGGCATGTCGTACGCCCTTCCGGTGCGGGTGCGGTCTCAGCGGGTGGAACCGGCGGCGGACAGGGCCGCCTCCGCGACCTCGGCGGGGATCCGGTCATGCGCGACGAGTTGTCCGCCCGACACGCGGACGGCCTCGGTGAGCGGTACCGCCCAGAGGTCCTCCCACACGATCAGCGCCGCGGAACTCCCCGGAGGCACGCTCTCGCCCAGCTGCCGGATGTCGTCGTCGTTCAGCATCCCGGTGACCTCACCCTCGACCGGCTCGAACGAGACGAGGTCGTCGGGGTCGAGATCGTCCAGCTCTACGGTCTCGACCGTGCCGTCGTCGGCCCGGCACACAAAGGTCAGGTCGATGATGCGCACCGCCTTCGACGCGACCGCGTCGGCCGGCGCCGGGGCGATCGCGCCGGTGGACCGGCTGCCGGGGAAGGCCACGACGAGGTACTCCACAGGTCCCACTGCCACGGGATGTCCTCTCCGGAGGGATGGATTGCCAGCAGCATAACTTCGGTCATTTACTGCCGCACTGCGGCAAATCACCCGACGGCCCCTACGGTCGGGGCGCCGAATGAATCACCCTCCCGGGGGTTACTCGACAGTACGTAAAGGATCAAGCGCGTTCGGAGAGGGCAAGGTCACAGCCGGCGCCTCTGCTGCCCATCTGAGACCTGCCCTAGCATCTGGGCATGACGGTCCTGCCTGCTGACGGGCTTTCGTTGGCCGCCGAATTCCCTGACCCCGCCCATGAGCAGTGGCAGAGCCTCGTCGAGGGTGTGCTGCGCAAGTCGGGCAAGGACGTTTCGGGTTCGGCCGCCGAGGAAGCGCTGTCCACCACGGTGGAGGACGGGCTCATCACCCGCCCCCTCTACACCTCGCGCGACGACGCGCCCGATACCGGCCTCCCGGGCTTCGCCCCCTTCACCCGCGGCAGCAAGCCCGAGGGCAGCACGGCGGGCGGCTGGGGCGTTCGACAGCGCCACGGCCTGCCGGATCCCGCCCGGCTCAACGAGGCCGTGCTCGCTGATCTGGAGAACGGTGTCACCTCGTTGTGGCTGACCGTGGGGGACACCGGCGGCGGCGTGCCGGTCTCCGGTCTCGCACGGGCGCTGGACGGCGTCCATCTCGACCTGGCACCGGTCGTGCTCGACGCGGGGGACGAACTCGACGCCGCGGCGACGGAGTTGCTACGCCTGTACGCGGAGCGCGGCCTGTCGCCGCAGTCGGCACGCGGCAGCCTCGGCGCCGACCCACTGGGACAGGCGGCCCGCAGCGGCGTCACACCGGACCTGACGGCAGCGGTCCGCTGGGCGCAGCGCTGCGCCGGTGAGTATCCCGGTCTGCGGGCGCTGACCGTGGACGCGATGCCGTACCACGAGGCCGGCGGCTCGGCCGCCCAGGAGCTGGGCAGTTCGCTGGCCACCGGGGTCGCCTACCTGCGGGCGCTGACCGAGGCGGGGCTCGGTATCGAGGAGGCCTGCGCGCAGCTGGAGTTCCGGTATGCGGCCACCGCCGACCAGTTCCTGACGATCGCCAAACTGCGGGCGGCGCGCCGACTGTGGGCACGGGTCGCCGAGGTCTGCGGCGCCGCGGAGGCGGGGGCGCAGCGTCAGCACGCCGTGACGTCGCCGGTGATGATGACGCGGCGCGATCCGTGGGTGAACATGCTCCGGACCACGCTGGCCTGTCTGGGCGCGGGTGTCGGCGGGGCCGATGCGGTGACCGTGCTGCCGTTCGATCACGCGCTGGGCCTGCCGGACGCGTTCGCGCGGCGCATCGCCCGTAACACGTCGACGATCCTGGTGGAGGAGTCGCATCTGGCCCGGGTCATCGACCCGGCGGGCGGCTCCTGGTACGTGGAGCGGCTGACCGACGAACTCGCGGACGCCGCCTGGGCGTTCTTCCAGGAGATCGAGCGGGCGGGCGGCCAGGCGGCCGCGCTGGACTCCGGGATGCTCGCGGAGCGGCTGGCGGCGACCTGGGCGGCGCGCAAGAAGAACCTGGCGCGGCGCAAGGAGCCGATCACCGGCGTCAGCGAGTTCCCGCAGCTCGCCGAGCGTGCGGTGGAGCGCGAGGCCGTGCCGTCGGCCGCGGCGCCGGGCGGCCTGCCGGTGGTCCGCCGCGACGAGGCGTTCGAGGCGCTGCGTGCCCGCTCGGACGCCCATCTGGCGGCGACCGGCCGTCGGCCGCGGGTGTTCCTGGCCGCGCTCGGCCCCGCCGCCGCGCATACCGCTCGGGCCTCGTTCGCCGCGAACCTCTTCCAGGCGGGCGGCATCGAGCCGGTCCACGAACCGGTGGAGGTGGACGCCTCGTCGGCGGGCGCGGCGTTCGCGGCCGCCGGGACGGACGTGGCGTGCCTGTGCTCCAGTGACGCGCTCTACGCGGAGCAGGCCGGCGAGGTGGCCGGGGCGCTCGTGTCGGCGGGTGCGCGGCGGGTGTTCCTGGCGGGGCGGCCGGGCGATTACGCCGGTGTCGACGAGTACGTCTTCGCCGGCTGCGACGTGGTGGCCGTGCTCTCCTCCGTTCTCGACCGTATGGGTGTGGCGTAATGCGGATCCCCGACTTCTCCGACATCGAGCTCGGTCCTGGCGGCGGCGCCGAGGTGACCGAGGACCAGTGGCGTGCGGCGGTGAAGGAGTCCTCCGGGAGCTCCGCCGGCGACCTGCTGTGGGAGACCCCTGAAGGCATCGCGGTCAAGCCGCTGTACAGCGGCCAGGACCTGGAGGGTCTCGACTTCCTCGGTACGTACCCGGGCATCGCGCCGTATCTGCGCGGCCCCTACCCGACGATGTACGTCAACCAGCCCTGGACGATCCGGCAGTACGCGGGCTTCTCCACCGCCGAGGAGTCCAACGCCTTCTACCGCCGCAACCTCGCGGCCGGGCAGAAGGGGCTCTCCGTCGCCTTCGACCTGCCGACCCACCGGGGCTACGACAGCGACCACCCGCGGGTGACCGGCGACGTCGGCATGGCGGGGGTGGCGATCGACTCGATCTACGACATGCGTCAGCTGTTCGAGGGCATCCCGTTGGACAGGATGTCGGTGTCGATGACGATGAACGGCGCGGTGCTCCCCGTACTCGCGCTGTACATCGTGGCCGCCGAGGAGCAGGGAGTGCCGCCCGAGAAGCTGGCCGGGACCATTCAGAACGACATTCTGAAGGAGTTCATGGTCCGCAACACCTACATCTATCCGCCGAAGCCCTCGATGCGGATCATCTCCGACATCTTCGCGTTCACCTCGCAGAAGATGCCGCGCTACAACTCGATCTCCATCTCCGGCTATCACATCCAGGAGGCCGGGGCCACGGCCGATCTGGAGCTGGCGTACACCCTGGCCGACGGGGTGGAGTACCTGCGGGCCGGGCGGGACACCGGGCTGGACGTGGACGCGTTCGCGCCCCGGCTGTCGTTCTTCTGGGCGATCGGCATGAACTTCTTCATGGAGATCGCGAAGTTGCGGGCGGCCCGGCTGCTGTGGGCCAAGCTGGTCCGGGAATTCGAGCCGAAGAACCCCAAGTCCCTTTCGCTGCGCACCCATTCACAGACCTCGGGCTGGTCGCTGACCGCGCAGGACGTCTTCAACAACGTCACCAGGACCTGTGTGGAGGCGATGGCCGCCACCCAGGGGCACACCCAGTCGCTGCACACGAACGCGCTCGACGAGGCACTCGCCCTGCCGACCGACTTCTCCGCGCGCATCGCCCGCAACACCCAGCTGCTGCTCCAGCAGGAGTCCGGCACCGGCCGGGTCATCGACCCGTGGGGCGGCAGCGCGTACGTGGAGAAGCTGACGTACGACCTGGCGCGGCGGGCCTGGCAGCACATCGAGGAGGTCGAGGCGGCGGGCGGCATGGCCAAGGCCATCGACGCCGGCATCCCCAAGCTGCGCATCGAGGAGGCCGCGGCCCGCACCCAGGCGCGTATCGACTCCGGGCGCCAGCCGGTCATCGGCGTCAACAAGTACCGGGTCGAGACCGACGAGAAGATCGACGTGCTGAAGGTCGACAACTCCTCGGTGCGCACCCAGCAGATCGAGAAGCTGCGGCGGCTGCGCGAGGAGCGCGACGAGCGGGCCTGCCAGGACGCCCTGCGCGCGCTGACGGACGCGGCGGGCCGGGAGCCGGGTCCCGGGCTCGACGGCAATCTGCTGGCGCTGGCCGTGGACGCGGCGCGGGCGATGGCCACCGTGGGCGAGATCTCGGACGCGCTGGAGAAGGTGTACGGCCGGCACTCGGGCCAGATCCGTACGATCTCCGGTGTGTACCGCAACGAGGCAGGGGAGTCGCCGTCCGTGGACCGCACCCGCGCGCTGGTCGACGCGTTCGAGGAGGCGGAGGGACGGCGCCCGCGCATCCTGGTCGCCAAGATGGGCCAGGACGGGCACGACCGCGGGCAGAAGGTGATCGCGACCGCCTTCGCCGACCTGGGCTTCGACGTGGACGTCGGCCCGCTGTTCCAGACGCCGGGCGAGGTCGCCCGGCAGGCGGTCGAGGCGGACGTGCACATCGTGGGCGTCTCGTCGCTGGCCGCCGGCCATCTCACCCTGGTACCGGCGCTCCGCGAGGAGCTGGCGGCCGAGGGCCGGGAGGACATCATGATCGTGGTGGGCGGGGTGATTCCGCCGCAGGACATCGAGGCGCTGCACGAGGCGGGCGCGGCAGCCGTCTTCCCGCCCGGGACGGTGATCCCGGACGCGGCCCACGACCTGGTGACGCGGCTCGGTGCCTCACTCGGCCACGAGCTGTGAGCCGCTGAACCCATGGCCGCGAGGATCGATCTCAACAGCTATGCGAAGGGGGTACTCGACGGGCGACGGGCGCACATCGCGCGCGCCATCACGCTCGTCGAGTCCACCCGGCCCGACCACCGGGCCCTGGCCCAGCAACTGCTGCGCGAGCTCCTGCCGCACTCCGGCAGCGCCCGCCGCATCGGCATCAGCGGTGTGCCCGGGGTAGGCAAGTCGACGTTCATCGACGCCCTCGGCACGATGCTCACCGGCCTCGGGCACCGGGTCGCGGTGCTGGCCGTCGATCCGTCCTCCAGCCGTACCGGCGGCTCCATCCTGGGCGACAAGACCCGGATGGAGCGGCTCGCGGTGGACCCGGCGGCGTTCGTGCGCCCCTCCCCCACCGCCGGCACGCTGGGCGGCGTGGCGAAGGCGACCCGGGAGTCCATCGTGGTGATGGAGGCGGCGGGGTACGACGTGGTGCTGGTGGAGACGGTCGGGGTCGGCCAGTCGGAGACGGCGGTCGCCAACATGGTCGACACGTTTCTGCTGCTGACGCTGGCCCGCACCGGCGACCAGTTGCAGGGCATCAAGAAGGGCGTGCTGGAGCTCGCCGACGCCATCGCGGTCAACAAGGCCGACGGGCCCCACGAACGCGACGCCCGCTCCGCCGCACGCGAACTGGCGGGCGCGCTACGGCTGATGCACCCGGCGGACGCGGCCTGGACCCCGCCGGTGCTGACGTGCAGTGCCCGCGAGGGAAGCGGCCTCGACACCCTGTGGGAGCGGCTGGAACAGCACCGGACGCTCCTCGAATCGACCGGCCGGCTGGCGGCCAAACGACGCGAGCAGCAGGTCGACTGGACCTGGACGATGGTGCGCGAGGAGCTGCTGGAGAGCCTGCGCAGCCATCCCGGAGTGCGTGCGCTCGCACCGGAACTCGAATTGCGGGTACGGGAGGGCACCCTGCCGGCCACGCTGGCGGCGGAACAGATCCTGGAGGCGTTCCGGGGCCCGGGGCCGACGGTCTGACCGCCCGCTCCCCCGCGTAGGTGGAGTGATCCGCACCACGGCTGCCGTCCGTTCCCGGCAGCCGTGGTACATTTCCCTTGGTACTTGTGTACGCCCAGAGATGAGGGCGCCGGTACTGGTTGGTTTTTCATCACGCTGATGCGCCCGTTCATTGCGACCGGCGATCCAGCTTCACCGCATTACTTTCCTCAGTCCGGTACGGGCTCTCCCACCGGGCTTTCCTGCCCGTCGTCCGGGGCGTGATATCTCCGCCCCCGTTTCTGCCGGGCCCCTTCATTCGCATGTCCGCGAAAGGACCACCCCCGCATGACCACCACACTCGAACACCCCGTCACCACCAATCCCGTCACAGCCAAGCCCGCCGCCTCCACGGCCGCGGCAGGTGTCCTCGACATCACCCCCCAGGGGCACGGCACCCTGCGCCCCGCCGACGGGCACGCCACCCCCCGCGACGTCCAGGTCCCCGCCACGCTCATCCGCCGGCACGGCCTGCGCAAGGGCGATTTCGTCGAGGGGACCTGCGACCGGCCCCGCGCCCTGAGCACCGTCGAGCGCGTCAACGGCCTTCCCCCGCAAGCCCTTCGGGGCCGCCCGCATTTCCGTGACCTCACCCCGCTCCACCCCCGGCAGCGGCTGCGCCTGGAGACACCCTCGGGCAGTCCCTCGACGCGCGTCGTCGATCTCGTCGCCCCGATCGGCAAGGGACAGCGCGGGCTCATCGTGGCCCCGCCCCGGACCGGCAAGACGGTCCTGCTCCAGCAGATCGCGGCCTCGGTCGCCGAGAACCACCCCGAGTGCCACCTGATGGTGGTGCTGCTCGACGAGCGTCCCGAGGAGGTCACCGACATGCTGCGCTCGGTGCGGGGCGAGGTCTACGCCTCGACCTTCGACCGCCCCGCCAAGGAGCACATCGCGCTGGCGGAGCTCGCACTCGAACGCGCCAAGCGGCTGGTCGAGCAGGGCCGGGACGTCGTCATCCTGCTGGACTCCCTCACCCGGCTGTGCCGGGCCCACAACAACGCGGCCGCGGCAGGCGGCCGCACTCTCAGCGGCGGCGTCGACGCCGCCGCCCTGCTCGGACCCAAGCGCCTCTTCGGCGCCGCGCGGCTCACCGAGGAGGGCGGTTCCCTGACCATTCTGGCCACGGCTCTCGTGGACACCGGCTCCCGGGCCGACGAGTACTTCTTCGAGGAGCTGAAGGGCACCGGCAACATGGAGCTGCGGCTCGACCGCGCCCTGGCCGAGAAGCGTATCCACCCCGCCGTGAACGTCGCGGCCTCCGGCACCCGCCGCGACGAACTCCTCGTACCCGCCGACGAACTGACGGCCGTACGCGGCCTGCGGCGCGCCCTGCACTCCAGGGACGCGCAGACCTCACTCGAAACGCTGCTGGACCGGATCCGGCACACCCCGGACAACGCCGCCTTCCTCAAGCTGATCCGCAACACCGTTCCGGCCGCCTGAGCTGACACAGGCGGCGGGGCCCGGCCGGATTCCGGCCGGGCCCGCCGTTTGCCGCGCGTCACATCCGGGTGTTCAGCGAGGCGGTGTGCTCGCGGACCTGCTCAGGCGTGAGATAGCTGTCGGTGTGCTCGAAGTCGCGCAGGGTGGCGGGCTTGCGGGACTGGAATCCGGTGCGGACGAAGTCGTCGCCCGCGGCCGCGTTGATCAGCCAGTTGGTCATGACCCTCGCCTTCGCGACGTTGGTCCGCAGCGCCGACCAGTGGTAGCCACGGGCCACGGCCTGGGCGCCGATGCCGTGCATCTCGATGCCGAGCGGCTTGGAGACGGCGTCCTTGCCACCGAGGTCCACGACGAGCCCGAGGTCCGTGTGGACATAGGGCCGGAGGGGCTGGTTGCGGAGGGTGGCCAGGAGGTTGTCGGCGATCTTGCGGCCCTGGCGCATGGCGTGCTGCGCGGTGGGCGGGCAGACCGCGCCGTCGCCCTTGGCCAGATCGGGTACGGCCGCCGCGTCACCGAGGGCGAACATGCCGTCGTGGCCGGGCAGGCTCAGCTCGGGGGTGACCGCCAGCCGGCCGCGTACCGTCTCCGCGTCGAAGGTGGCGACCAGCGGGCTGGCGGTGACGCCCGCGGTCCAGATCAGGGTCCGGCAGGGCAGCACCCGGCCGTCGGTGAAGGTCACCCTGTCGGGTCCCGCCTCGGCGACCGAGACGCCCAGGGACACCTCGATCCCGCGGTCGCGCAGCACCTTCAGCGCGCTCTGACCGAGCTTGTCGCCCAGTTCGGGCATGAGCTTCGGGGCGATGTCGATCAGGTGCCACTTGATCAGCTTCGGGTCGAGCCGGGGGTAGTGCCGTAGCGCGTTGGTGGTGAGCCGCTGCAGACAGGCCGCGGTCTCCGTGCCCGCGTACCCGCCTCCGACCACCACGAACTGGAGCCGCGAGGCCCGCTCCTCCTCGTCGTGGCTGGCGTCCGCGAGATCGAGCTGCGCGATGACGTGATCGCGTACGAAGGCGGCCTCCGCCAGGGTCTTCATGCCCCGGGCGTTGTCGAGCAGTCCGGGGATGTCGAAGGTGCGCGTGACGCTGCCCGGACTGAGCACGATGTAGTCGTACGGCTCGTTGACGATCTCGTCGGTGATCTTGCGGACGACGCAGATCTTCGCCATCGGGTCCACTCCGATGGCCCCGCCGGGAATGATCCTGGTGCGGTGCCGGCTGCTGCGGCGCAGTGACACCGCGACCGACTGCGGGGTGAGCACACCGGAGGCCACTTGGGGCAGCAGGGGCAGGTAGAGCTGGTACGAGAACGGCGCCACGAGCGCGATGTCCGCCTCACCCGGACGGAGCCGGCGTTCCAGACGTCGTACGCACTCGACCCCGGCGAATCCGGCTCCGACAACGAGAATCCTGGGTCGTGCCACAGTGTTCGTCCCTTCTCGGGGTCTGCACGGTCATCCGTTCGCCTGCCCGTCACACGCGCCCGTCACCTCTCATCTTCACGAGACAGGTGCGACTTCGCCTGCTGGGGCGCCGGAAAGGACCACAGGTGATCACCTGACCAGGTACGTCACCACGGTGCAGGCGCCGCCGGCCGTGCCCAGGCAGACCACGGCGGCGGCGACGCAGCGCGCCCTGAGCGTGCGGTACCGCCGGCTGTACTCGCCGCGCAGTTCGGTGGCGCGGGCGGAGACGCGGACCAGCATCACCCGCGAGGCCTCGGCGCGGTCGGCCGCGTAGACCCGTTCCACGTCCTCGCGCTGGGCGGTGGTGAGCCAGGGCAGCTCGTCGGTGAAGCGACGGGCGAACCGTCGCGCCTCCTCGATCTCGGCGTTCCACAGCAGATAGCCCTCCATCTGGGCCAGCCCGCGGGCGCTGTCCTTGTCGGGGTCGGGGCCCATCCGGTCCTCCTCCGCGCCGGCCGTTCCGCTCACGCCCGCCGGTCCCCCGGGGCCGTCACCGGTCGGCCGCCGTGGTTGGCGGCCTCGTCGAGCTCACGCACGGACGGGTGGTGGAGGTCGAACGCCGGGGATTCGGAACGGATGCGCGGCAGCGTGATGAAGTTGTGCCGCGGCGGCGGGCAGGACGTCGCCCACTCCAGCGAACGGCCGTAACCCCACGGGTCGTCGACCCCGACGTTCTCCCCGTACTTGGCCGTCTTCCACACGTTGTACAGGAACGGCAGCATCGACAGGCCGAGCAGGAACGAGGAGATCGACGAGATCGTGTTGAGCGTGGTGAAGCCGTCCGCCGCGAGGTAGTCCGCGTAGCGGCGCGGCATACCCTCCGCGCCCAGCCAGTGCTGCACCAGGAACGTGCCGTGGAAGCCCACGAACAGCGTCCAGAAGGTGATCTTGCCGAGCCGCTCGTCCAGCATCTTGCCGGTGAACTTCGGCCACCAGAAGTGGAACCCGGCGAACATCGCGAAGACCACGGTGCCGAAGACCACGTAGTGGAAGTGCGCCACCACGAAGTACGAGTCCGAGACGTGGAAGTCCATCGGCGGCGACGCGAGGAGCACCCCGGTCAGTCCGCCGAAGAGGAACGTCACGAGAAAGCCGATGGCCCAGAGCATCGGTGTCTCGAAGGACAGCGATCCCTTCCACATCGTGCCGATCCAGTTGAAGAACTTCACCCCGGTCGGCACCGCGATGAGGAACGACATGAACGAGAAGAACGGCAGCAGCACAGCGCCGGTGACGAACATGTGGTGCGCCCACACGGTCACGGACAGACCCGCGATGGCGATCGTCGCACCGACCAGACCGATGTAGCCGAAGACCGGCTTCCGGCTGAAGACCGGAATGATCTCGGTGACGATCCCGAAGAACGGGAGCGCGATGATGTAGACCTCCGGATGGCCGAAGAACCAGAAGAGGTGCTGCCAGAGCAGCGCGCCGCCGTTGGCCGCGTCGAAGACGTGCGCGCCGAACTTGCGGTCTGCCTCCAGCGCCAGGAGCGCACCGGCGAGGACCGGGAAGGCCAGCAGGACCAGGACGGCGGTCAGCAGGACGTTCCAGACGAAGATCGGCATGCGGAACATCGTCATGCCGGGTGCGCGCATGCAGACGATCGTGGTGATGAAGTTGACCGAACCGAGGATCGTGCCGAATCCGGAGAAGGCCAGACCCATGATCCACATATCGGCGCCGACGCCCGGCGAGCGGACCGCGTCCGTCAACGGGGAGTAGGCGAACCAGCCGAAGTCCGCCGCTCCGTCCGGGGTGAGGAAGGCGCCCACCGCGATGAGCGAACCGAAGAGGTACAGCCAGTACGCGAACATGTTCAGCCGGGGGAACGCCACGTCGGGCGCGCCGATCTGCAGCGGCATGATCCAGTTCGCGAACCCGGCGAACAGCGGCGTCGCGAACATCAGCAGCATGATCGTGCCGTGCATCGTGAACGCCTGGTTGAACTGCTCGTTCGACATGATCTGCGTGCCCGGACGGGCCAGCTCGGCGCGCATGAAGAGCGCGAGCAGACCGCCGATGAGGAAGAACGCGAACGATGTGACCAGGTACATCGTGCCGATCGTCTTGTGGTCAGTGGTGGTCATCCACCTGATGACGACGTTTCCCGGCTCTCTGCTGTGTACCGGAAGCTCGTTGGCGTACGCCTCGTCGTCCTCCGCCGTCCCTGTTGTGCCCGTCGTCGTCACTGGGACGCTCCTTCGGTTGTCTTCCGCGGGTGGACTGCGCACCCGGCGTGGCGCCGCCTCCACCGGGGTCGGCCGAACGGCCCTCCCCGCACGTCGCGCGAGTTTCCGGTTGCAGCAAACCAGCCGGGTGGCCACCCAAGGTGGCCCTGCGACCGCCGTGGCGCGACATTCACCCGTCAGGGCGTCCCCGGACGAGCGTCTCCGCGGCCCCCGTCCGCTCCCGGAAACAGCTCCGCCCCGGCTCGACGGTGTGTCGGCCGGGGCGGAGCGGTCAGAAGCGGTGCGGGTGAGGGAAGCGGCAGGGCCTCCCCCGTCCACCGGATCGGATCAGGCGAGGCTCGCGATCGCCTGGTTGAACGTCGCCGACGGGCGCATGACGGCAGACGCCTTGGCCGGGTCGGGCTGGTAGTAGCCGCCGATGTCCACCGGCTTGCCCTGGACCGCGATCAGCTCGTCGACGATGGTCTGCTCCTGCTCGGCCAGCGTCTTGGCGAGCGGCGCGAAGGCCTCGGCGAGCTTGGCGTCGGCGGTCTGCCGCGCCAGCTCCTGGGCCCAGTACAGCGCCAGGTAGAAGTGGCTGCCGCGGTTGTCGATGCCGCCGAGCCTGCGGCTGGGCGACTTGTCCTCGTTGAGGAACGTGGCGGTCGCGCGGTCCAGGGTGTCCGCGAGGACCTGGGCGCCGGCGTTGTCCGTGGTCTGCGCGAGGTGCTCGAAGCTGACGGCGAGGGCGAGGAACTCGCCCAGGCTGTCCCAGCGCAGGTAGTTCTCCTTGACGAGCTGCTGCACGTGCTTCGGCGCGGAGCCGCCGGCGCCCGTCTCGAACAGACCGCCGCCGTTCATCAGCGGGACGACGGAGAGCATCTTCGCGCTGGTGCCCAGCTCGAGGATGGGGAACAGGTCGGTCAGGTAGTCACGCAGCACGTTGCCGGTGACCGAGATGGTGTCCTCGCCGCGGCGGATGCGCTCCAGGGAGAACGCGGTGGCCTTCACCGGGGACATGATCTCGATCCGGAGACCGTCGGTGTCGTGCTCGGCCAGGTAGGTCTTGACCTTCTCGATGAGCTTGGCGTCGTGCGCCCGGTCCTCGTCGAGCCAGAACACGGCCGGGTCGCCGGTCGCGCGGGCACGGGTGACGGCGAGCTTCACCCAGTCCTGGATGGGCAGGTCCTTGGCCTGGCACATGCGGAAGATGTCACCGGCGCCGACGACCTGCTCCAGGACGGCGTTGCCGTTGCCGTCGACGACCCGCACCGTGCCGGTGGCGGGGACCTCGAAGGTCTTGTCGTGGCTGCCGTACTCCTCGGCCTTCTGCGCCATCAGACCGACATTGGACACCGAGCCCATCGTGGCCGGGTCGTAGGCGCCGTTGGCGCGGCAGTCGTCGATGACGACCTGGTAGACGCCGGAGTAGCTGCTGTCGGGCAGCACCGCGAGGGTGTCGGCCTCCTCGCCGTCCGGGCCCCACATGTGACCGGAGGTGCGGATCATGGCCGGCATCGAGGCGTCCACGATGACGTCGCTGGGGACGTGCAGGTTGGTGATGCCCTTGTCCGAGTCGACCATCGCCAGGGCGGGGCCCTCGGCGAGCTCGGCCTCGAACGAGGCCTTGATCTCGGCACCGATGTGAGGCACCGAGTCCAGGCCCTTGAGGATCCCGCCGAGGCCGTCGTTCGGGGACAGGCCGGCGGCGATGAGCGCCTCGCCGTACTTGGCGAACGTGTTCGGGAAGAAGGCGCGGACCACGTGGCCGAAGATGATCGGGTCGGAGACCTTCATCATGGTGGCCTTGAGGTGCACGGAGAACAGCACGTCCTCGGCCTTGGCGCGCGCGACCTGCTCGGTGAAGAACTCGCGCAGCGCGGCGACGCGCATGACGGCGGCGTCCACGACCTCGCCCGCGAGCACCGGTACGGACTCACGGAGCACGGTGGTGGTGCCGTCGTCGCCCACCAGCTCGATGCGCAGCGAGCCCGCGTCCTCGATCACCACGGACTTCTCGGTGGAGCGGAAGTCGTCGGCGCCCATGGTCGCGACGTTCGTCTTCGAGTCGGCCGTCCAGGCGCCCATGCGGTGCGGGTGCGCCTTGGCGTAGTTCTTGACCGACGCGGGAGCGCGGCGGTCGGAGTTGCCCTCGCGCAGGACGGGGTTGACCGCGCTGCCCTTGATCTTGTCGTAACGCGCGCGGGCGTCCTTGTCCTCGTCGGACTTCGGGTCGTCCGGGTAGTCCGGCAGCGCGTAGCCCTGCGCCTGGAGCTCGGCGATCGCGGCCTTCAGCTGCGGGATCGAGGCCGAGACGTTCGGCAGCTTGATGATGTTGGCCCCGGGAGTCGTGGCCAGCTCGCCCAGCTCGGCGAGCGCGTCCTCGATGCGCTGGTTCTCCTGGAGGCGGTCGGGGAAACTGGCGATGATCCGGCCCGCCAGGGAGATGTCACGGCTCTCCACGGTGACCCCGGCCTTCGAGGCGTAGGCCTCGATCACCGGCAGGAACGAATACGTCGCCAGGGCCGGGGCCTCGTCGGTGTGTGTATAGATGATGGTCGAGTCAGTCACCCTGTGCTCCGCTCCACGTCTGCAACATTGCTTGACATCAAGATATCTCGTGACCGGCGCTGTCTCGACAGGGCCCTGCCCCGCACGGACCGGAACCCGACGTACCGCCCCGCGCCCCGGTGGGCGGACGCGCCGGCCGCCGCGCTTTGTCAATGATTTGCCGTAGGGCCGCGGCCCTGGCAGCGTGCGGCGCTATGAGCACGGAATTCGAACACGATGAGCCGCTGGCGCAGGCGGTACGGCTGCGCGAGCAGAAGGACCCGCAGGCGCACCAGCGACTGCTGGCCCTGGCGGCGAGGTATCCGCAGGACGCGGCGATCGCCTACCAGACCGCCTGGTCGCACGATTCCCTGGGCCTGGAGGCACAGGCCGTGCCGTTCTACGAGCGCGCGCTGGAGGGCCCGGGGCTCGCGGCCGAGGACCGCCACGGGGCTTTCCTCGGCCTCGGCAGCACGCTGCGGGTGCTGGGCCGTTACGAGGCGGCACGCGGGGTGCTCCACCGCGGCCTGGAGGAGTTCGCGCACGATGCCTCGTTGCTGACCTTCCTGGCGATGACGCTGTACAACCTCGGCGACTCCCGCGAAGCCGTACGGACGCTCCTCGAGGTCACGGCGGCCACCAGCGCGGACGACCGGGTCCAGGCGTACCGCCCCGCGATCGAGTACTACGCCGACCGCCTGGACGAGACGGAGTAGAGCCCGTCAGGGCCGCCCCTGCGCCGGGACCTCCTCGCCGGCCGGCACCGGCCCCGGCGGGGTGCCGTCGCCGAAAGGCCGGCCGCCCAGCTGCTCCCGGTGGTGCGGGGTCAGCCACCCCGACAGGTCGGGGCCGACGGGCACGATGCCGGTGGGGTTGATGCCCGTGTGGACGCGGTAGTAGTGCTGCTTGATGTGGTGGAAGTCGACCGTGTCACCGAAGCCGGGGGTCTGGTAGAGGTCCCTGCTGTAGCCCCACAGGACCGGGTCCTCTGCCAGCTTCGAGCGGTTGCACTTGAAGTGTCCGTGGTAGACGGCGTCGAAGCGCACCAGCGTGGTGAAGAGGCGGATGTCGGCCTCGGTGATCGTGTCGCCGACGAGGTAGCGCCGGCTCGCGAGGCGCTCCGACACCAGGTCCAGGCGGCGGAACAGATCCCTGTACGCGGCCTCGTACTCGTCCTGCCCGGTCGCGAACCCGGCCCGGTACACGCCGTTGTTGACATCGCGGTAGATGCCCTCCATGACCTCGTCGATCTCCTCGCGCAGCGGCTCGGGGTAGAGGTCGGGCGCCCCGGGCCGGTGCAGCGCGGTCCATTCGGTGGCGAGGTCCAGGGTGATCCGCTGGTAGTCGTTGGTGACGAGCTTGCCGCTGGGGATGTCGACGACGGCGGGGACGCTGACCCCGCCGGGGTATCCGCGTTCCCGCGCGTCGTACGCCTCGCCGAGGTACTTGATGCCGAGGACCGGGTCCCGGCCGCCCTCGTCCAGCGTGAAGCGCCAGCTGCGGTCGTCCTGCAGCGGATCGGTGACGGCGAGCGAGAGCGCGCTCTCCAGGCCGAGCAGCCGGCGGGAGACCAGGGCGCGACTCGCCCAGGGGCAGGCGCGGCTGACGACCAGGCGGTAGCGGCCGGCCTCGACGGGCCAGCCGTCGCGGCCGTCGGCGGTGATCCGGTCGGCGAAATGGCTCCTGGACCGCTTGAAGGGCTTGTGGCCGTACTCCGTGTTGCCGTCCGGTTCGGTGCCGGCGGGGTCGTTCATCGCGTTCTCCCTACGACGGGGTCTCATGGTGGGCGGACCGCTGTGTACGGCTTCTGCCCCGGCGTTCCCCGCCCACGTCGGCCAGCGCCACGATCAGTCCGGCCACCACGAAGGCGACGGCGACGATCAGCCCGCGGTCGTAAGCGCTGGACCAGCCGGCGGAGCCCACCTGGGCGAAGAAGACCGAGCCGACCGCGGCGATCCCGATCGCGGAACCGACGCGCTGGCCGGTCTGGAGCGTGCCGCCGGCGCTCCCCGCGGTGGCCACCGGCACCTGGGACAGGGTCAGGGTCTGGTTGGGCGCGATGACCAGGCCGCTGCCCAGTCCGGCCAGCAGCAGCGGGGCCGCCATCGCCCAGCCGGCGCCCCTGCCGGGCACCAGGTGGACGGCGAGTGCGGTGGCCCCGAGTCCGACTGCCACGGTCGCCATGCCGATGACGACGAGGGGGCGCCCGTACCGGCCGACCAGCCTGCCGCCGGGTCCGGCCGCGGCGGCGGACCCGAGGGCGAAGGGTGTGATCGCGAGACCTGCCATCAGCGCGGTGTAGTGCAGCCCGCTCTGCAGGTAGAGCGTGGTGATGAAGAAGATCGAGGTGAATCCGGCGAAGTACAGCAGGATCAGCAGACAGCCCAGCCAGTAGGAGCGGACGCGGAACAGCGAGAGGTTCACCACCGGCTGGGTGCCGCGGCGGTCGCACCGGGACTCCCAGCCGACGAAGGCGGTGAGCAGCGCCGCGGCCGCCAGCAGGAGCAGCCATTTCCCGTCGCCCCGCCACTGCTGCGCTTGGACGAAGGGCAGCAGCAGCGTCAGCACCCCCGCGCCCAGCAGCAGGACCCCGAGGGGGTCGAGGTCCCGCAGCCGCACCGGGCCCGCGGACGGGGTGTCCGGCAGCAGCCTGCGGGCCAGCAGGAGGCAGACGGCTCCGAGCGGCAGGTTGACGTAGAACACCCAGCGCCAGCCCTCCTCCGCGCCGGCCGCCTGGATCAGCAGTCCGCCCAGCAGCGGGCCGACGGCGGTGGAGATGCCGACCACCGTGCCGAACATGCCGAAGGCGCGGCCCCGTTCGCGCCCCGAGAACATCTGCTGGATGAGGGCGGAGATCTGGGGCGACAGCAGCCCGCCGGCCAGGCCCTGGATCAGTCGGGCGATGACCAGCCAGAGGCTGGACTGGGCGGCTCCGCAGGCCGCGGACGACAGCGTGAAGAGCACCAGCCCGGCCATGAAGACCTCGCGGCGCCCGCGTGCGTCGCCGAGCCGCCCGGCGGGAATCAGGAACAGCCCGAAGGCCAGGGCGTAACCGGACAGCACCCACTGCAGGTCGGACTCCGGGGTGTGCAGACCCTCCCGGATGGACGGCAGCGCGACGTTGACGATCGACACGTCCAACAGCGTCATGAAGCCCGCGACCAGGCACACCGCGAGTGCCCGCCACCGCCGGGGGTCGGGCGCGTCCGGCCCGGCGGCGGACTCCGCACCCCGCCCCCCGGAACCCCGGTACGCCGCACTCTCTGCCATGGCTCGCACACTAGGTCGCACGCCCCGATTCCTCATCCCGGCAGGGCCACCCGGCCGTGCGCCGCGCGCTACATTGGCGCGGTCGCCGGTATGCGGACGGTGTACGCGCAGGGTGCGGACCGGGCGGCCGGCCGCAGAGCGCGAACAGCGGCGAGGGCGGTCGCCAAATGTTCGCATCCACCAAGAAATGCACAGAAAAAGCTTGCACATGCGAGCTATACATCCCTAAGGTGCGGCATATGCAGTCCTACACCATTGGGCAGGCCGCCCGCCTGCTCGGCGTCAGCCCGGACACCGCGCGCCGCTGGGCGGACGCCGGACGCGTGGCGACCCACCGCGAGGACGGCGGGCGCCGCCTCATCGACGGCCGCGACCTGGCCGCGTTCTCCGTCGAGGTGGCACAGGGGGGCGCCGGCGAGGACGACGCGTCGTACACCTCGGCCCGCAACGCCTTTCCCGGCATCGTCACGGCCGTCAAGCTCGGGGACGTGGCGGCGCAGGTGGAGATCCAGGCCGGTCCGCACCGACTCGTGTCACTGCTGACCCGCGAGGCGGTCGAGGAGCTCGGCCTCGAGGTGGGCATGCAGGCCACCGCCCGGGTGAAGTCGACCAGTGTGCACATCGACCGCGCCTGACCCCGACCCGGGCACCCAGCTCTCCGCCTATCCGGGTGAGACCCCGGTACTGGACTTCTCGGCCATGAGCGAGGACCCGGCGAACCGCGGGCTCGCCGTGAACGGCTCGTTCTGGCACATCAACGGCATCACCGTCGAGCACGCCGGTGACAACGGGATCTTCGTCGGTGGCAGCGACAACATCATCGAGCGCACCGTGACGCGCTTCAACCGTGACACGGGGCTTCAGCTCTCGCGGATCCTCTCCAGCACCCCCCCACGACGAGTGGCCGTCCAACAACCTCGTCCTGAGCGCGGAGACGCACGACAACGCCGACTCCGACGGCGAGGACGCGGACGGCTTCGCCGCGAAGCTCACCGTGGGCCCCGGAAACGTCTTCCGCTACGCCGTCTCCCACAACAACATCGACGACGGCTGGGACCTCTACACCAAGACCGACACGGGTCCCATCGGCCCGGTGACCATCGAGGACTCGCTCTCCTACGAGAACGGCACCCTCACCGACGGCAGCCAGAACTCCAACGGTGACCGCAACGGCTACAAGCTCGGCGGCGACGACATCGCCGTCGACCACGTCATCCGGCGCAGCATCGCCTACCGCAACGGCAAGCACGGGTTCACCTACAACAGCAACCCGGGCCACATGACGGTGTCGGGCAACATCGGCATCGACAACGACGAGCGCAACTTCTCCTTCGACGGCGGCACTTCGGTGTTCCAGGACAACGTGTCCTGCCGCAGCGGCAGCGGAACGAACGACCGCATCATCGGCACGGCCGACGCGTCGAACGAGTTCTGGTCCGGTACGAACGGCTCAAGGTGCTCCTCGTACGCCGGCGCGCTGGACTGGTCCTTCGCCGCCGACGGCCACCTGGTCGTCACACTGGGCGGCACTCCGGTGACGCCGTAGCCCACGGCGTCACCCAGTGTGACGCCCCGGCCGGGGCCACGGTCCGGCCGGGGCGTCGAGCCACCGGGGCGCACCTCACCCCGGCGATGACAGGCCGTCAGTACACTGGCGACGAGTCACACGGTCCCGTCGGCCCCGACCCAAGAAGGCCGTCCGCCGCCGGGCTCGACGACTCGCCAAGCGGCCCCTGAGCTGCGAAAACCTGATCAGGGCGCCACCTGATGGCTCTACTGGGAGGTCACCGTTGAAAATGCTGATCAACGTCCCCGAAACCGTGGTCGCGGATGCTCTGCGCGGGATGGCCGCCGCCCATCCGGATCTGACCGTGGATGTCGAGAACCGTGTCGTCGTGAGGCGTGACGCGCCCGTGGCCGGAAAGACCGCCCTGGTCTCCGGCGGCGGGTCCGGGCACGAGCCGCTGCACGCCGGGTTCGTCGGGCCCGGAATGCTGTCGGCCGCGTGCGCCGGCGAGGTGTTCACGTCCCCGGTGCCGGATCAGATGGTGCGGGCCGCCGTCGCCGTCGACAGCGGTGCGGGCGTGCTCTTCGTCGTCAAGAACTACACCGGTGACGTGCTCAACTTCGAGATGGCCGCCGAGCTGGCCGACGAGGAGGGGGTACGGGTCGCCCAGGTACTCGTCAACGACGATGTCGCGGTCACCGACAGCCTCTTCACGGCGGGGCGACGGGGCACGGGTGCGACGCTCTTCGTCGAGAAGATCGCCGGGGCGGCGGCCGAGGAGGGCGCTCCGCTGGACCGGGTGGCGGCCATCGCGCGCCAGGTGAACGAGTCGTCGCGCAGCTTCGGCGTGGCGCTGAGCTCCGTGACCACACCCGCCAAGGGCTCCCCCACCTTCGACCTCCCCGTGGGCGAGCTCGAACTCGGGGTGGGGATCCACGGCGAGCCGGGGCGCGAGCGGCGTCCGATGATGACGTCGCGGGAGATCGCCGACTTCACGGTGGACGCCGTACTGGAGGACCTGCGCCCGCACGGGCCGGTGATCGCGCTGGTCAACGGGATGGGCGCGACCCCGCTGCTGGAGCTGTACGGGTTCAATGCCGAGGTGCAGCGGGTGCTGTCCGAGCGGGGCGTCGTCGTGGCTCGTACGCTCGTGGGGAACTACGTGACGTCGCTCGACATGGCGGGCTGCTCGGTGACGCTCTGCCAGGTGGACGAGGAGCTGGTACGGCTCTGGGACGCGCCGGTGGAGACGCCTGCCCTGCGCTGGGGCCGTTGACCCTCCGTGTCCCGCGTTGCCGCGCACGCCGTCACACTCGATGGACCCAAGGAGATCTAGTGCTCGACGCCGACTTCTTCCGCCGCTGGATGACCACGACCGCCGCCGCTGTGGACCGCGAGGCGGCGCACCTGACCGAACTCGACTCGGCGATCGGCGACGCCGATCACGGCAGCAATCTGCAGCGCGGGTTCACCGCGGTGGTGGCCGCCCTGGAGAAGGAATCACCGCAGACACCGGGGGCCGTACTGATGATCGCCGGGAGACAGCTGATCTCGACCGTCGGCGGGGCGTCCGGTCCGCTGTACGGGACGCTGCTCCGGCGCACGGGCAAGGCGCTGGGAGACGCGTCCACCGTGACCATCGAGGAACTGGCGCAGGCGCTCGGCACGGGCGTGGCGGCGGTGGCCCAGCTGGGCGGGGCCCAGGCCGGGGACAAGACGATGCTCGATGCGCTGCTGCCGGCGGCCGAGGCGCTGGGGACGTCGTTCGAGGCGGCGCGGGACGCGGCGCGGGCGGGCGCGGTGGCCACCGTCCCGTTGCAGGCGCGCAAGGGCCGGGCCAGCTATCTGGGTGAACGGAGCATCGGACATCAGGATCCGGGGGCCGCGTCCTCCGCGTTGCTGATCGCCGCCCTCGCAGAGACCGACGGCACGGCCGGGGGTGACGCGTGAACGCGGGCCAGCAGGTCGGGATCGTGCTGGTCTCACACAGCGGGCCGGTGGCCGAGGCGGTTGCCGCGCTGGCCAGGGGGCTCGCGGCCGGTGGTGCGACAGCGCCGGTGGCCGCCGCCGGCGGTACGCCGGCGGGTGGCCTCGGGACGAGTGCGGAGCTCATCGCGGAGGCCGCCCGCTCGGTGGACGGCGGCGCGGGTGTCGCCGTACTGGTCGACCTGGGCAGCGCGGTGCTCACCGTCAAGGCGATGCTGGCCGAGGGCGACGAACTCCCGGACGGGACACAGCTGGTGGATGCCCCGTTCGTGGAGGGTGCGGTGGCCGCGGTGGTCACCGCGTCGGCGGGCGGCGATCTCTCGGCTGTGGCGGCCGCCGCGTCGGAGGCGTACGGCTACCGCAAGGTGTAGGGCGGGCCGCCGTGTCGGCGGCCCGCCTCCCGCACCGTTCACCCACACTTGACGCATGTCACCGAACGAGCGGCGCAGCGCCGGGCTCCTCCTGTTCCGTACCACCGGGGAGCCCGGTCTCGAAGTCCTCATCGGGCACATGGGCGGGCCGTTCTGGGCGGGCCGGGAGAGCGCGGCGTGGTCGGTTCCGAAGGGTGAGTACGGCCCTGAGGAGGAAGCGGCGGCCGCGGCCCGGCGGGAGTTCGAGGAGGAGTTCGGCCACCCGGTCCCGGACGGTGCGTGGGTGGCGCTGGGCGAGTCCCGTCAGTCCGGCGGCAAGCTCGTGACGGTGTGGGCGGTGGAGGCCGACCTCGATCCGGCGGCGGCCGTTCCGGGGACGTTCACGATGGAGTGGCCGCGAGGGTCCGGCGTGCAGCAGGAGTTCCCGGAGATCGACCGGTTCGCCTGGTGCACGCCGGAGGTTGCCGCCGAGCGCCTCGTCAAGGGCCAGCGGGTCTTCGTGGACCGGCTGCGCGACGTGGTGACGGGCGGGCGGGAGCCGTCCGCGCACGACGGGTCCTGACGTTCCGCGGGTCAGGGAGCGCCGACCGGTGCGCCCTCGTGGAGTTC
The DNA here is from genome assembly GCF_044756945.1 of Streptomyces sp. NPDC091387. Lineage (NCBI taxonomy): Bacteria > Bacillati > Actinomycetota > Actinomycetes > Kitasatosporales > Streptomycetaceae > Streptomyces > Streptomyces sp. NPDC091387. The sequence goes on from NZ_JBIVTZ010000009.1 coordinate 219,649, forward strand.
CAGCCGGTCGCCGGTGAAGCGGCCGCGGAAGCTGCGGTCGTGCGAGACGACCACGACGGCTCCGGCGTACGCGGCCAGCGCCGCCTCCAGTTCCTCCACCAGGCCGAGGGCGATGTGGTTCGTCGGCTCGTCGAGCACCAGCAGATCGGCCGGCCGGGTGACCAGCCGGGCCAGCGCAAGCCTCCGCTGCTGCCCGACGGAGAGGTCGGCGACCGGAACGCTCAGGTCCTCGGGGCGGAACAGTCCGAGCGCGAGAAGCGTGTCGGTGTACTCGTCGGCGTGGCCGGGCCGTCCGGCCGCGAAGGTCGCCAGGAGCGTGCGGCGGGTGGGCCTGGTCGGGAGTTCCTGCGGGAGATACCCGATCCGGGCCCGTCGGCGCACGGTACCGGTCCCGGGGGCGAGGTCTCCTGCCAGGACCCGCAGAAGGGTCGACTTGCCGGCGCCGTTGATTCCGGTGACCAGCAGGCGCTGTCCGGCCGCCACCCGCAGTGCGGACATGCGCAGCCGGTCGCCGACCGCGACGGAGTCGAGCTCCACCAGGGGGCCCGACGGCCGTTCTCCGTCGGCGGAGAGTGCCAGGGCGGCGGTGAACCGCAGGGGCCGCGGCGGGGCGGGAACCGGCGCCCTGTGCAGTGCCTCCAGTCGGCTCCGGGCGGCTCTGACCTGCCCGGACAACTTGGCCTCGTGCGAACGGCGGTGCTTGCCGAAGCCCTCCCCGGGGTCCTTCCCGGCCCCGGCGAGCCGTCGGCCCGCGGCGCCCACGAGCTCTTCGGTGCGGGCCAGTTCGTCCAGCCACTCCTGGTGGTCCTGCGCCCAGCGGCGCCGGGCCGCCGCCTTCGCCGTGCGGTAGCCGTCCCAGCCGTCCCCGTACGTGACGACGCTGCGCAGATCGCGGTCCACCTCGACGATGACGGTGGTGGTCCGCTCCAGGAACGCCCGGTCGTGGGTGATCACGACGACGGTGCCGCGGTGGGCACTCAGGTGGTCCTCCAGCCAGGTGACGGCCCTGAGGTCGAGGTGGTTGGTCGGCTCGTCGAGCAGCAGCAGTTCGGGACCGGACGCCAGTACACAGGCGAGCGCGAGCCTGGACCGCTCGCCGCCGGAGAGTGTGCCGAGCGGGCGTTCCCTGGCGAGGTGCCCGAGTCCGAGGCCGTGCAGCGCGGCATCGATCCGGGCATCGGCCAGGTAGCCGCCGCGCTCCTCGTACTCCGTCAGCAGGTCTCCGTACGCGGCGAGTCGGGCGTCGTCCGCGCCGCCGGGCGCGGCGAGTGCGGCTTCGGCGGTACGGATCCGCTGCTCCAGCGCGCGGAGTCCGGCCAGGGCGGTGTCGACGGCGTCCTGAACCGTGTGGGCGGGGATCAGCGCGAGTGTCTGGGAGAGGTAGCCGGTGCCGCCGGGGAACCGGACGGTGATCTCGCCGCTGTCCGGCGTCTCGGCACCGGACAGCAGCCGCAGGAGAGTGGACTTTCCGGAGCCGTTCTCACCGATCACTCCGACGCGGTCACCCGGACGGACGGTGAGCGACACCTGATCGAGGACGGTGCGGACTCCGTACGCCTTGGAGACGTCGTTCATGGCCAGCTGGGCGCGGTCGTGCTTGGGGGACATGGGTCACTCTTCCCTCGGGTGACATGCCTCGTCGGCCCATGACGGGCGCGGCGGGCGGGGGCGCTGAACGGGCGGGAGGGGACGCCACACGAGGTGACCCGGTCGGACACCCGGCCACGCCCGGTGCCGCTGGTGTCGCTGGTGTCGCTCTGTGGTGTCCCGGCCGGAATCAGCGGAAGAAGTAGTACGAACCCATGGGGCCAGTCTAAGCACGGGGGCGCGTGGGCTGTCAGGCCGTTTTCCCCGATCGGGCGGAAGCCGGACGGGCGGAAGCCGGACGGGTACGCGGAGGCCGGGCGGGTACGCGGAGGCCGGGCGGGTACTACGGGTTCTCGCCCTGGGCTACCTCGATGCTGCTGTGCAGGTCGTACGTCGCGTCGAGAGCGGCCGCTCCCGAGACGGCCAGGCAGGCGATCAGGGTCGCGGCGGCGGCGAGGCCGAGGCGCGGGCGCCGGGCGGTCCGGCCCAGCAGGGCGGCGACCCGGCGCGGAACGGGTCCGGCCACCGCGCCGAGGGCCGGGGCGGGATGGGGCGCGGAGTCTTCTCCGGCCGTCCGGGCGGCCAGCGCGGCGCGCCCGATCGCACGGGCGGCGACCTTGCGGTCTCCGACGGCGTGCGCGGCGGCCTCGTCCGCGCAGCGCTCCAGCGCGTATCCCATGGGGGCGCGCAGGGCCCGCAGCGCCGGGTGGCAGCGGGCGGACAGCTCGGCGACGGCGAGGTACAGGTGGTGGCGCCCGGTGAGGTGCGCGCGCTCGTGGGCCAGGAGCGCGTCCCGCTCGGCGGGTTCCAGGGCGTGCAGCATGCCGGTGGTGACGACGATCCGGCCGGGGCTGCCGGGCCGTCCGGGCAGCGCGTAGGCGTCGGGGCGGGTGTCACGCAGCACGGCGAGCTCGCTCCCGTCGCCCCGCTCGGGGCCTGCGGCCCGGTGGAGCTGGAGCCAGTGGCTGCGCGCCGCACCGGTCACGGCCGCGGCGCAGCCCAGGAGCAGCGCCAGCGCGGCGGCCGCGAGCGGTACGGCGACGGCCGGTTCGGCGGCGGCGAGCGGGCGCACGAATTCTCCGGCGGCGGCGACGGCGGACAGCCGGCCGGCCCCGGGCACCACCAGCAGCGCCAGTGCGCACACGGTGCACAGTGCCAGGCCGGCGCCCGTCGCGGCGAGCAGCCGTACGGCCCGGACGGGTGACAGGGCATCCGCGAGCCGACGGGCCGCGGGAACCACCAGGAAGGGCACCAGCAGCGGAATCCATACGGCGTAGATCATCGCGCGTCCCCGTCGAGCAGATCGCGCAGGAGCCGCTCGTCCTCGTCGCTGAGCTGCGACACGAACCGCGCCAGCACTGTGCCGCGGTCCTCGTCCTTGCGCAGTTCGCTGTGCATCCGGCGGGCGGTCAGCCCGGCCGCGTCCTCGGTGGGGGTGTACGCGAATCCGCGTCCCGACCTGGTGCGGGCGACCGTGCCCTTGTCGTGGAGGCGCGACAGGATGGTGGTGACGGTGGTCCGCGCGAGTTCCGCACCGATCGCGCCCTGCACCTGACCGGCGGTGAGCGGGGTGCCGGCCGCCCAGAGGGCCGCCAGGATCGTGGACTCCAGCTCGCCCGAGGGGCGCCGCTCCACCGGGACGTGACCGGCCGCGGCGGTTCGCGGGGCAGGCTCCTGCCCGGCCGGGAGTGTCTGCCCGCTGTCCGGTCCGTCGTACGGCCGGGGGGCGGATTCTCCGTCGGATATCCCGTTCACCTGTGGCATGGGAACTCTCCTCCCCCTTCGGGCGTCTACAGTGATGTCGACCGTCTACATCACTGTAGTCAGTCCGGGTGTTCCACAGGGCACCCGCTCACCATTATGGGAGACCCTCCACCGTGTCCGTACTCTCACTGGCGTCCATGCCGCAAGCGGTGAACCTGCTGGACGCCGGTTCGCTGCTCGGAACGTTCGGCGCGCTCGGCGTCGCCGTCGTGCTCTTCGCCGAGACGGGGCTGCTCGTCGGCTTCTTCCTCCCCGGCGATTCGCTGCTGTTCACGGCGGGCCTGCTCAGCGTCTCCGGTACCCACGGTCCGGTCGAGCTGTCGTTGCCACACGTACTCGTCGCCGCGGCGGCCGGAGCGCTGCTCGGTGCGCAGACGGGCTACTGGCTCGGCCGCCGGGGCGGCCAGGCACTGCTCGCCCGCAGCCGCTCCAAGCGACTGCACGAGGGCACCGGCCGCGCGGCGGAGCTGCTCGCCAGATACGGCTACGCCCGCGCGATCGTGCTGGCCCGCTTCGTCCCCGTCGTGCGCACGGTGCTCAACCCGCTGGCCGGGGTACTCGACGTCCCGGCCAGGGTGTTCGCCCTGTGGCAGGTCGTCGGTGGCGTGGTCTGGACGGCCGGTCTGGTCCTCGCGGGATACGCGCTGGGGTCCTCGGTGCCGAACGTGGACCGCTATCTGCTGCCGATCGTCGCCGTCGTGGTCGTGGTCTCCCTGATCCCTCTCGCCGCCGAACTGCTCCGCTCCCGTAGCCGGCGCACTCCCGAAGGAGACAACAACTGATGCGGCTCGCCTCCGCGGCCACCTCGCTCGACGGTGGGCTGTACACCTGGGTCACCGAACTGGCCCAGCGCTCCCCCGCCGTCCTGGATTCCGCCGTCCGCGTGTGGTCGAACTACGGGCTCGCCCTGTTCGCGGTGCTCATGCTCGCGTCCTGGTGGCGCTCCCGTTCCGCGGATCCCGCGCGTACCGCCGTGGCGCTCTGCGCCCCGCTCGTCGTGGTCGCCACGTATCTCGTCAACGACGTGGTGAAGTCGGCCTTTCACGAACAACGGCCCTGCCGGACGCTGCACGTCGTGACGGTGGAGGCGTGCCCGGCGCTCGGCGACTGGTCCTTCCCCAGCAATCACGCCGCCATCGCGGCGGCCGCGGCCATGGTGATCTGGCTGACCGACCGGCGGCTCGGAGCGGTCGCGGTGCCGGCCGCGCTGCTGATGGCGACGTCCCGGGTGTGGATCGGGGCGCACTATCCGCACGATGTGCTCGTCGGGCTGCTGATCGGCGCGCTCGTCGCCTGGCCCTTGGCTGTCGCGGCGGGGCACTGTGCCCCGGCGGTGGTCCGGCTGCGCGACAGCCGGCTGCGTCCATTGGTGGCAGTGCGGTGAGCGGGTGGGGGACGCACCGAGACTGATCCCCGGGGCCGCAGAGATCCGTGTGCCCCGGCCGGGTGACGGACGCCCACGCGCCCGGCCGTCCCGTCGGCGACAGGGCGTACTCGTCCCGCCGCGGCCGGCCGCACCTGCGAAGGCGGCGGACCGGACGGTGTCTGCTTCCGGTGTCAGTGGCTGCGCATACGGTCCGCGCATGACTGATCAGTGGTGGGCGGGCGTACGTCAGCGGGTCGAGGCGGCGGGTGCGGGGCCCGGGAGCGTCGAGGTGTTCGGGGCACCGGGGCACGGGTGGGTCATGGAGGAGCCGCTCACCCGGGGCGAGCTTGCCGAACTGGAGGCTCAGACAGGCGCGCGGCTGCCGGAGGAGTACCGGGCCTTCCTGCTCCATGTCGCAGCGGGTGGCGCCGGCCCCGCGTACGGCCTGTTCCCGGTGCGGCGGGTGCGAGGCCGCTGGAGTTGGGAGGGCGACGGCGCGGAGCTGGCCGATCCGTCGAGGCTTGCCGAGCCGTTCCCCGACCGGGGCCCGGACAAAACGAAGCTGCTCGACGACCTCCTTGCCCAGTACCCCGAGGAGGAGGACTTCGACGCCATCGAGGACTTCGACGACGCCATAGGGGTGTGGGACGAGCGGTGGGAGTCCGTCATGTTCGCCCCGGACCGCACCACCGGCGCCATCCCGATCTCCCATCTGGGCTGCGCCCAGAGGGAATGGTTGATCATCAGCGGCAGCCACCGCGGCACGGTCTGGTCCGACCGCCGGGCGGACGGGGTCGACCTCGCGCCGCTCCTCGACGACGACGCCATGCCAGTGAGGTTCGCCCGCTGGTACACCGGCTGGTTGGAAAAGGCCGAGCGCACAGCCGGGTCGGAGCCGTGGCGGGCCCGCCGTCCTGAACAGGAGCCTCAAGGCCCTCCTGACTGGAACCGGTTGGCACCGCAGGTCATTCAGTTCCTGCGGATGCTGCGGGCCTTGGCCACGATTCCCTCAGGGAGCTCCGGCCCCGCACACGCGTAGTCGATCAGCAGGTTTCGGTACGTGGTGTTCTCGAGCTCCGGCGCCAGGCCGATCAGGGCCATCAGGTCGTCAGGTGAACCGGAGAGACGCGTGCGGTAGGCGGCGCCCGCCGCGCGCAGGGAGATTTCGTGGGGTGCGTGTTCCAGGCCCTGCTCCACGAGCTTCGCGGCTGCGGCGAAGTCGCCCTGCTCCGCACGCACGTCCGCCAGATCCAGGTAGAGGGACCAGTTGGCGGGGTCCCGGGTCAGAGCGGACGCGAAGGCCGCCGCGGCCTGGTCCAGGTCGCCCATCACCCGCCAGGTGGCCGCTCGCGCGACTGCGGTCCACATGACCTGATCGACGGCGTCGGCGCGATCACACAGGGCAAAGCACAGCTCGTAGCGGCCGCAGGACCGGGGCAGCCGAGCCATGGCGGCCAGCGACTCCGGGACAGGGCTGCGTTCGGACACCACCTCGATCGCGTGGAACCAGGGCGCGAACCGGTTGCGCATCTCGTCGGTGTCCAGGTCGTGGCCGTAGTCCAGTGTCCGCAGACACGCCTCGGCCAGTGCCTCGGCAGTCACCGCGCCGAGAAGGCGCGCGTCGCCGAACCAGGGTGCGGCGCCCCATGCCACGTCGGGCCGCGCGCCCGTGACCGAACCGAGGGACATCACCGCGTCGTCCATGTCCCCGTCGAGGAACCGGAAGTAGGCCTGTGCCAGCACAGAGCTCAAGGAGCCGTTTCCTTCGAGGCTCTCCTTCAGTTCCGAGCGCCGGTCCCGCCACAACTCGGCGAGGGCGGCATAGGGCTCCGGGGCTGTCGGTGCCGAGGCTACCGCCCCCACCAGCAACTCCATGGCGCCGACCGGGCTTCCGCCGCAGTGCGCCATCACTCCGGCGAGTCCGACTCCCGCCGCCACTGACTGATTCGACATCTGCAGAGAATATCCATGGCCAAGGGTTCTGTGATCCTTGCCGCTTGGACGGCGGTACCGCTACGAGTGATCAGCTCAGGACGAGACTTCGCGGCCGGGCAGGCGGATGACGGCGAGGCCGCTGTCGAGGTCCACGGTGGAACGGTGCGGCGGGGCGCCGTCCTCCTCGTCGTCGCGCAGCAGCAGGGCGCTCTGCCGCTCCTTGAGCTCGCTCTGCTTTCCGGGCGAGAAGGTCGCGTGCAACTGCTCGAAACCGGTCGCCGACACCTGGCCCTGGCGGGCGCTGTTGCGCCACGGCAGCAGACCGGCCCGGCCCGCACGCAGCATCAGCTGATCGAGGAGGGCGACGACGGTCAGGCCGATCACCAGTCCGGGCAGCGTCATCATCGCGGCGAATTCCATGCGGGCAGTATTCACCGCGTGGGGCGCGGAGCGCATCGGTCGCGGGTATGACGATGCGGGCCGGCGCACAGTGCGACGGCCCGCAGGGTCGTGAGGAAGGGGCTCGGGCGGTCAGCCGTTGGGGAGGATGACGGCCCGGCCGCTGATCTTGCCGTCGTGCAGCCGTTCGTACGCCAGCGGGGCCTCGTCCAGCGAGTACGTCTCCACGTGCACCTCGACCGAACCGGCGCGGGCGAGATCGAGCACCTCGGCCAGCTCGGAGCGCGATCCCCAGTACGGGGCGGACACCGTCGTGTTGAACGGCAGGGAGCCGAAGCCCACCGGCAGCGCCCCGCCGCCGATGCCCACGATCGTGACGTCGGAGTCGATGGCGGCCGCACCGCCCGCCGTGGCCACGGTGGGCGGTGCTCCGACGAAGTCGAGGACGACCTGCGCGCCGATGCCGCCGGTCAGTTCACGGATCCGCGCGGCGGCGTGCTCGTCGGACAGAACGGTCTCGTGCGCTCCGACGGTGCGGGCGAGGGCGAGCTTGTCCTCCGTGACGTCCAGGGCGATGACCCGGACGGCCGTCATGGCGCGCAGCAACTGGATGGCGACGTGGCCGAGTCCGCCGGTGCCGATGACGACGGCGGTCGCTCCGGGCACCAGCTTCGGCAGGGAGCGCTTGATCGCGTGGTACGGCGTGAGGCCGGCGTCGGTGAGCGGCACGGCCTGGACCGGGTCGAGGTCGCCCAGCGGCACCAGGTGACGCGGGTCGTCGACGATCATGTATTCGGCCATGGCGCCGGGCGAGCCCAGACCGGGCGGGTTGATGCCGAGCTCCTTGGCGCGCAGGCAGTAGTTCTCCTTGCCCTCGGCGCACTTGACGCACGTACCGCAGCCCCAGGGGCCGTAGACCGCTACGGACTCGCCCACCGTGAGTCCGCCGACCCCGTCGCCGAGTGCGGCCACGGTGCCCACGCCCTCGTGGCCGAGGGTGAGCGGGAGATCGTAGGGGAACTGGTCCGCGGGCCAGCTCATCACCGCGATGTCGGAGTGGCAGACACCTGCGGCGGTGACCTTCAGCAGCACCTGTCCGGGGCCGGGTTCCGGGTCGGGCACGGTGACGACCTCGGGTGCGGCGCCGACGGTGCGGTACTGGACGGCTTTCATGGGGTCCTCCTTGACCTCTGGTGTTCTCCTTCTCGCCCCCGAAGCCCCCGTACGCCACTCAGGAGGCGGAGTAGCCGCCGTCCACCAGGTGGTAGCTGCCGTGGATGAACGAGGCGCGGTCGGAGAGCAGGAAGGCGGCGAGTTCCGCCACCTCCTGGGCGGTGCCGAGGCGTCCGGCCGGGTGCAGCGAGATGAGGTGGTCGCGGGCGGGGCCGTCCGTGTTGCGCAGCAGCGGGGTGTCGATGAAGCCAGGTCCCACGGCGTTGACGCGGACGTTCTGTGCCGCGTACTCGAGTGCCGCCGTCTTGGTGAGGCCGACGACGCCGTGCTTGGCGGCGACGTAGGCGGGCGATCCGGCGAAGCCGTTGGTGCCGAGGATCGACGACATGTTCACCACCGCGCCACCGCCTGCGGCGACGATCGCGGGAAGCTCGTAGCGCATCGAGTAGAAGACGCCGCTGAGGTTGGTGGCGACGACCCGGTTCCAGTCCTCGACGGCGTACTCGCCGGTCGGGCTGCTCGGGCCGCCTATGCCCGCGTTGTTCACCGCGAGGTGCAGGGCTCCGAAGGTGTCGACGGCGAAGCGCACGCCCGCCTCGACGGAGGCGGGGTCGGTGACGTCCATGGCGACCGCCGCGGCCTTGGCCCCGGTGTTCTCCAGCGCGGCGACCGCCTTGCGGGCGCTCTCCTCGTCGTAGTCGGCCACGACCACGGACGCGCCGGCGGCGGCCAGCCGGTGGGCGAGGGCCAGTCCGATACCGGAGGCCCCTCCGGTGACGAGGGCCGTGCGTCCGGCGAATTCCTGGTCGGTGGTGGTGGGGGTGGTGCTCATGATGTTCCGTTTCCTTCCGTGGTGCTGTGTGACGCCGGTTCGGCGGGGAGCCGTGCGAACAGCTCTCCAGAAAGGGCGTCGAATGCCTGCTCGACGAGTCGGGGCAGCTCCTCGGGGCAGCCTCCGCGCACCCAGGCGGCCTGGGCGGCGAGGAGCGCTCCCGCTCCGGCGGCGACCGTGACGGCGGGACGGATGTCCTGCCGCGGGTCGGTCCCGAGCCGGTGCGCGACGATGGCGACCGAGTCCTCCTGGGCATCCACCCGGATGTGGTGGAACGCGGCGTAGAGGGCCGGTTCCCGCTCGGCGAGGACCAGGAGCTCGAAGATCCTCGGGCGGCGGTGCCAGGCCTCCGCCTCCGGGTCCGCCAGCCAGTCCAGGACGGCCCTGCGGTACGCGGTGAGCGGTGGTTCGTCGGCGGGACGGGCCCGCAGGGCGTCGTTGATCCGGTCGCCGTCGCCCCGGACCGAGTCCAGGACGGCGGCTTCCTTGCTCGTGAAGTACCGGCTGAAGGTGCGGCGGTCGACGTCCGCGTGTTCCGCGATCTCCTCGACCGTCACGTCCCGCAGACCCCGGTCGAGCACCAGCTCGAACGCTGCCTGGGCCAGTGTGTCCCGGGTCCGGCGGGCCTTGCGGCTCCGCCTCTCCGGGGTCTTCCGTTCCCGATTCATAACTGCACCGTACACCCAATAATGTCCCACTGCGACATGTGCCGCATCGGGACATCAAAGTGTCCGGGCGTCGAGGCATCCGGGCATCGGGAATGCGGGATGTGCCGTGCGGGATGCGGGGCACTGCGGCTTCCGGCCCTGCGGCTTCGGAGACGGCCTCGGAGGCCGGCCTACCGCCCGCTGAACGCCTCTGCGGCACGCCGTGCGTCGGCGCCGGCCGTCACGGGGCGGTGGCGGCTGCCGGAGGACGAGCCGCGCAGCGTGAGCACCGCGATGTCGTCGCGCCGCACGCCGCCGGAGAAGGCCTCCAGGTCCGCGTGGAGCGTGTCCAGCAGTTCGCGGGGGGCGAGCCGGGTCCAGCCGCTCAGTCGGGCGTCGAGCGGATAGAAGGCTCCCGAGGCGTCACGGGCCTCGGTCACTCCGTCGGTGAACATCAGGAGCGTCGCGCCGGGCGGGAAGTCCAGCCATTCCGCGACCCGTGCCTCGCTGGTGAGCTCCGCCATGCCCAGCGGCACCGACGTACGGCGCAGCGGAACGGCGGCTGCCACCCCCTCGTGCAGCAGCCGGGGCGGCAGGTGGCCGCAGTTGACCGCCTGCACCCGGCCCTCCCCGTCGAAGCCGAGCACCAGCGCGGTGACGAAGCGCTCGATCTCGCCGGTCTGGGCGGAGAAGGCGTTGTGCCGGGCGACCGCGTCCTCGACCGCGTCCACCACCCCGGTCAGGGCGGGCTCACGGATGGCCGCCTCCCGGAAGGCGCCGAGCGCGGCGAAGCCGACCCCTATGGCGGCAAGGCCCTTGCCCTGTACGTCACCGATGATGACGCGGGTGCCGTACGGGGACTGGACGACTTCGTAGATGTCGCCGCCGACCAGGTGGTCCTCCTCGATCGGCGCGTAGATGCCGTCCACGAGGACCTGGTCCGTCAGCACGGGCAGCGGGCGCAGGATCTGCCGCTGGAGGGCGACGGCGGCCGACCGCAGCCTGGCGATCTCGGTGGCGTGCCGGATGCGCAGCGAACAGGCGCCGACACCCACCGCGCAGGCCAGCACGGTGAAGCAGACACCGCTCAGGATGTCCCAGAAGGTGCCGCCGGACACCAGCCGGGAGATGACGACGATGGGCATGATCCAGACCGCCGCGGCGACGGTCTGCCGGACGGTGCAGAAGACCGAGACGAGCGCGGGCACCACGACCAGCAGCGGTATGAGCCGCAGGTCGTCGCCGGTGAGGACATCGAGTCCCACCACGAACAGGGACAGCAGGGTGAGGCTGCCGAACAGGGCCGGGGTGCCGATCCGGGAGCGGGCGGCCGCCCGCTCCGCATCGGTGACCGACTCCGCGCTGCGCGTCGTCGACGGACGCTGTACCCCGATCGTCACGGCCATCTCCTCCCGCAGTCACCGGGCGTGTCCCGGCACTCTCTTCCAGTGCACCCGGGCCGGGACGCGGGCACACGGGGCTTTCGGCCTCAGGCGGCACGCCGAAGGTCCCCGGCCAGGGTGGAGCGGTGGGTTACGGGACGGAAGTCCCGGACGGACGTCCTCTGTCCCGTCGGACGGCCGCGGCTCTCAGCCGCGGGCCGCGGCGCCGGCCGGCTCCCCCGGCGCCGGGTGTGCCGGGATGCCGCCCGGTACGAGCGCCGCCAGGAACGACGTCCGGCGGCGGAGCGCGAATCCGAGGGATTCGTAGAGCCGTACCGCGTGCACGTTGGACGCCGCGGCGTGCAGGAACGGCGTTTCACCGCGTTCCCTGATCTCGTGGGAGACGGCGAGGAGCAGCCGGGTGGCGAGCCCCTGTCCCCGTACGGACTCGTCCGTGCAGACACCGCTTATCTCGCTCCAGCCGGGCGGGTGCAGCCGTTCCCCGGCCATCGCGACCAGGACCCCTTCGCGCCGGATCCCGAGGTAGGTGCCGAGCTCGACCGTCCGGGGCAGGAACGGTCCCGGACGAGTGCGTGCGACCAGGTCGAGCATCTCGGACACATCGGCGGGTCCGAGCCGGACGGCCTCCGGGTCCGGGGCGGCCGCGACACCCGCGTCGACGAGCTGGACGCCCTCGGCGTGGAAGGTCACCTCCCAGTCGGCCGGCGGCGGCTCGCGGAACGCGGTGAGGGTGACGGATCCCCCGGGGCCGGCGAGCGCCGCGGCGTCGGCCCAGTCCGCGGCCTGCGGCCGGTCCGGGACGGCGGCCCAGGGGGTGACATCGGCCGGGTAGCGCAGGATTCGGCCGCGCCGTTCGGCGAAATGGGCGTGCGGGCCGGTCAGCGAGGTGCCGACCGGGTCGTCCAGCGGATGCATGACGGCGGAGGAGGAACGCCGCGCGCTCATGCGCCGACCTCGATCACGATCTTCCCGCGGGCATGGCCGCTCTCGACGGCGCGCAGCGCCTCGCCCGCCTCGGTCAGCGGGTAGGTCCGGGTGACATGCGTCCGCAGGGCCCCGGTGACGACGAGGTCCGCCACCGCGTCGAGCACCGCCGCCGTGCGGGCGCGGGCGACGGCCGCACCGCCGAGCTCGGCCGCCAGCGGCTTGCCCCCGGCGCTGATGAGTGCGGCGGGATCGGCGAGCAGCGGGGCCACTTCCCGCAGGGTGTCGCCGCCGACCAGGTCGAAGATCGCGTCGATGCCGTCGGGGGCCGACGCCCGTACCCGGTCGGCCAGTCCGGCGCCGGATTCGACGTGCACCGCGCCGAGCGATTCGACGAAGTCCTTCTTGGCCGCGCTCGCCGCGCCGATGACCCGGACGCCGGCGTGGTGCGCGAGCTGGAGCACGGCGTTCCCGACGCCGCCTCCGGCCCCGGTGACCAGCAGGGTCGAACCGGGGGCTGGGGCGAGCTGGCGGACCCCGTCGTACGCGGTGGCCGCCGCGACCGGGAGTGCCGCCGCGTCGGTGAACGACAGCCCGGCCGGCTTGTGCGCGGTCACGGCGACGGGCAGCAGGGTGTACTCGGCGTAACCTCCGGTCACCGGGTTGCCGAAGACCTCGTCGCCGACCGCGAATCCCTCGGCGTCCGGGCCGATCGCCCGGACGACTCCGGCGGCCTCGCTGCCGAGGACGGTGGGGAACGGCTGCGGTTCGCTGCCGGGCCTGGTGTACCCCGTGCGCAGCTTCCAGTCGACCGGGTTGACCCCCGCCGCCCGTACGGCGACGAGCAGTTGCCCGGGGCCCGGCACCGGGGCGTCCCTCTCGACGAGGGCCTCCACCTCCGGACCGCCGTTGCGGGTGAACACGTACGCCTTCGGCATGAGCTGCCACTCTCCTGTCCCTCGGCACCCGGCCGCCCGGGTCCCTGCAGCAGCAGGAAGGCCCTTTCGCGTGCGGGTATTCCCGCGTGACGCCGGATTCACGAGGCCGCAACGAAAGCGGTCGGATGCCCGGCGGCCGCCACCCACACGCTCCCGCGCCCGGCACGGCGGCGGGCTCGGGACCACGTACGCCGGGTGGGCCCCGTGCCGCTCCGGCGGATCGTCACCCGGTGAGGGGTTCCCACAGGTCGCGGGACGGCCACCCCTCTGCAGCCTTTCTCTCCGGGATGTCCGGATAGATCCCGATCAGATGTCCACACCGTGGTCACTCATCCGGCGTCCGTTGACGCCCCCAAGCCATTCGGCTACTGTCCACGCCCAGTTGGGCAGTTCCAATGGACAGATGCGAGATGGGTGGTTCCCGATGACCTCGGAACCCGGTGGCAACCTCAGCCGACGCCGACTGCTGCGCCTCGCCGGTGCGGGTGCGGGCGTCCTGGCCGCGTCCGGTGTGCTCGCAGCCTGTGCACCCCCGCCCGCGAACGGAACGAGCACCGGGCCGGCGACGGGTGCGCTCGGCGCCGACGTGCCGATCGGCAGTCTCGTTCTCGCTCTGCCCTCCTCCATCTCCAGCCTCGACGTAGGCCGGGAGTCGGGGGTGCTGAACTACCTGGTCGCGGTGCTGGCCCAGGAGTCCCTGCTCTCGGTCGACCCGTCCGGGAAGCTGACACCCGGCCTCGCCACGTCCTGGCGGCAGCCCGACGCCAGGACATACGTCTTCACGCTGCGCCGCGGTGTCACCTTCAGCGACGGCACCCCGTTCACCGCGGACGACGTGGTGGCCTCCGTCGAGGCCATCCGGGACCCGGCGAACGGTTCCGCCCTCGGATACGCCTACGCGGGTGTCACCTCGGTGAAGTCCACCGGCGACCACGAGGTGACGATCCGCCTCAAGGCGCCCGACGCGATGTTCGCCTGGACGACGACCGCGGGCGGACTCCTCGTCAGCAGCCGCGCCTTCCTCACCCGCAATGCCGGACGGATCGGCACCCCGAAGACCCTGCTGCTCGGCACCGGCCCGTACCGGATCACCGAGTTCGCCGCCGACGACCACGTACTGCTGGAGCGCAACGACGCCTGGTGGGGCGAGAAGCCCGCCGTGCGGAAGCTCAAGCTGTCCTTCGTACCGGACGCCGGGACCCGGCTGGTCGCGATGAAGTCGGGTGCGGTGGACGGCGCTCTCAACCTCGCGTCGGACGAGGCCCACGGCTGGGAGTCGAGCGCACGTGTCACCTACACCGGCGACCGCTCCGTGGTGTCCCTGGCGTTCGACACCACCACGGCCCCGTTCGACGACATCCGGGTGCGCCGCGCCATCGCCCACGCCACCGACCGCGAGGGCATGGTGAAGGGCATCCTCCAGGGCCGGGCCGAGGTCGCCGACGCGCTGCCCTCGCGCGACATGTGGGGCGATCTGATGTCCGCGGAGAAGGTCCGCTCCGGCTACGACGCGATCCCCGCCGTGCCGTTCGACCTGGACGCCGCACGTGCCGAACTGGACAGGTCCGGGGTGGCGAAGGGCTTCACGGCCGAACTCCACTACCCCAGCAGCGGTCCGCAGCTCGGCAAGGCGGCACTCGCACTCGCCGCCTCGCTCAAGAAGCTCGGCATCACGCTGAACGTCAAGGAGATCACCCTGGAACAGTGGGTGGCGGAACTCGGCTCCGGCAAGCAGCGGCTGCAGTTCCTGTGGTACTTCCCCGTCACCGGCGACCCCGCCGAGCTCGCCGACCCGTACCTCAACGGCGCGGCCACGGCGACGGACATCGCGCACTACGACAACAGGACCGTCAACACCGCGCTCAACACCGCGAAGGCGTCCGCCGACAAGGACGTCCGCGCCCGGGAACTGATGAACGCGGTACAGACGGCCGGCGCCGATCTGCCCTACCTCCCGCTGTGGTGGGCCAAGACCGCGACCGCGCTGTCCAAGGAGCTCGTCCTGCCCGATCCGGGGCCGTTCACCTTCATCGGACCGTGGGCGACCCGGATCCGCAAAGCCGCCTGACCCGCAGACCGCTCCCCCGGCTCCCCGCACCAGAACGGACCACCATGCCCAGTCCCGCCGCGTCCAGCACGCCGCAGCGGCACGCCGCGATCATCGTGCGGCGGGTCCGCGAGGCCATGCTGCGACTGGTCCACCCGGTCGAGGCCCGGATCAGCCCGGACGGCCGGGCCGTCGCCGTGGCGGCGGCCGGACCCGAGCGGGCCGAGCTGGTCCTCGCCCCGGTACCCGCGGGGTTGCTGCCCGACGCGGAGGTCCGGCCGCCCGTGCTCCTCGCCCCGTCGGAGCCGGCTGTTCCGACGGACCGTCACAGCCCGCGCTGGCTGCCGGACTCCCGGACGCTGCTGCACATCGCCGAAAGCGCGGGGCCGGCCGGGACCGAGGTGCGGCTGGCGGCCCTGGACACGGAGTCGGGAGCGGTACGCACCGTGGCGGACGTGCCCGGCGCGGTCGAGGAGCTGCTGGTGTCCGACGACGGGAGCCGGGCGCTGCTGCTCTGCGCCCGGGACGGCGCCGAGCGCGACGGGATGAACCTCGGCCTGCCGGTCCGGCTCGGAGCCGTACCGTCGCCGGAGCGCTTCGCCCCCGGCACCGGCCGCCGTTCGCTGTATCTCGTCGACCTCGCGGACGGCTCGATGAGGGAGACCGGGCCGGACGGGCTGACCGTGTGGAACGTCGCCTGGCGCGGCGGGGACACCGCCGTGGCCACCGTCTGCGAGGACACGCTGCCCGCCGGGTACTACGGCGCGAGGTTCGCCGCCCTGGATCTCGGCGCGCGTACGGCCAGGACGGTGTACGTGCCGCAGGGGCAGCTGGGCGCGCCCGCGCTCCGCGCCGACGGCCGGTCCGCGGCGGTCTGCGAGGGCATCTCCATCGTGTCCGGACGCCCGGTCCTGATCGACCTGGAGTCCGGGCGCACCGCATCGGTGCCGGGCGTCGAGGACGCGACCTGGCTGGAGTTCGACGACAGCGTGCAATCCACGCCCCACTCGCTGTGGTTCGCGGGCTGGGACGGGACGGGCTCCCGTGCCGGGCGTACCGGACACCGCACCGGCCCGCTCTGGTCGGCGGCCGTGACGCTCGGCGGGGCGGGCTTCCAGCCGGGTCTGTCGCTCAGCGGCGACCAGCGGCTGGCCGCGACCGTGCTCGACGCGCCGGGCCGTCCGCCCGAGGCCGTGGTCTCCCGCACCGAGGGTCCCGACGCATGGAACTGGGCGCCCGTCACCGCGCTCAACTCCCCTGCCGACCCGGACCTCGCCGGTGTCCGTACCGGACGGGCCGACTGGTCCGCCCCCGACGGCCGCACCGTGCAGGGGCTGTTGCTCTCCAGCGGGGAGAGCGCCGGGCCCCGGCCGCTCGCCGTTCTGGTGCACGGCGGACCCGCCTGGCTATGGTCCGCGTCGTACGCGCCGGGCGATGTGCTGGGACTGGCCCCCGCGCTGGCCGCCGCCGGATATCTGGTGCTGCTGCCCAACCCGCGCGGCAGCAGCGGCCGTGGGCTCGAACACGCGCGTGCCGTGATCGGCGATGTCGGCGGCGCCGACCTGGACGACGTGCTGTCCGGCGTACGCCACCTCGTGGACACCGGGCTCGCCGATCCGGACCGGACCACTGTCCTGGGACACAGCTACGGCGGTTTCCTGGCGGCCCAGGCCGCGGCGCGCACCGACGTCTTCAGGGCGGCGGTGGTCGTCTCCGCTCCCACCGACTGGCTGAGCTTCACGCACACCAGCAACATCGGCGGCGGCTACGACCGGACCTACGGGATCGGCGGCCCGGACGCACCCGGCGAACTGATCCGGCGCTCCCCCGTCTTCGCCCTCGGCGGCACCGGAACCCCGACGCTCATCGTGCACGGTTCCGCGGACCGGGTCACTCCGGTCGGCCAGGGCCACGAGCTGTACCGCTCGCTGCTGCGGGCCGCACGCGCCCCTGTCGAGATGTACGTCTACCCGGACGAAGGACACGAGTTCACCGACGGCGGGCATCTCCTCGATGCCGCCGCCCGGGTCGAGGAGTGGCTCGCCGTCCACCTGGCCCCGCGGCCCCCGGCCGCCCACCGAACCGCCGTGCCGGGGGACGCTTCCCCCGAGCCGATCCCCGGCACGGCTTCCATGGCGGGGCCGGAGGGCGACACCCCCCTGACGCCTTCCGGCCCCGCCGTCCCCCACCCGGCTCCCGCCGCCCCGGCCGGAGGCGAGCGATGACGGCCACCGCCCGTTCGCGGCTGCGGACCGCTCTTCCCGCCCGGCTCGTCGTACGGCGCCTCGGCGGCACGCTGGGGCTGCTCGTCGTGCTGTCCGTCGCCGTGTTCGCCCTGTTGCAGGCCGCCCCGGGTGATCCGGCCCAGACACTGCTCGGGCCGCGCAGCGCCACCCCGGAGGCGCTGGCCGCCGTCCGGTCCCGCTACCACCTCGACAGCCCGATGGCCGTGCAGTACTGGTACTGGCTCAGCGACGCCGTCCATCTCGACCTCGGTACGTCGATCCGTACCGGTGAGAACGTCGCAGCCGCTCTCGGCGACCGGCTCGTGCTCACCGGGCAACTGGTCGGCCTCGGTTTCGCCGTGGCGCTGCTCCTCGGCCTGCCGCTGGGGGTCCTGGCGGGGCTGCGCAGCCGGCGGGCCGTGGACCGGGCCGTGCAGAGCATGGGCGTGGTGGCACTGTCCACCCCCGCTTTCGCGGGCGGTCTGCTGCTCATCTACGTGTTCGCGCTGATGCTCGGCTGGTTCCCGGCGTACGGGCCGGGCGAGGGTTCGGGCACCGACCGGCTGACGCACCTCGTACTGCCGGCCCTGGCCCTCGGGCTCGCCGTCACCGCCGTCCTGCTCAAACTGACCCGGGCAGCGGTGATCCGTGAACTGGACCGGGAGCACGTCACGTTCGCCCGTGCCCGGGGTGTCCGGGAGCGGGACATCCTCCTGCGGTACGTGCTGCGCGGCACCTTCGTCCCGGTGGTCACCGGGATCGGTCTGGTCCTCGCCTATCTCCTCGCCGGAACGGTCATGGTGGAGCAGGTGTTCGCGCTGCCCGGCCTCGGCTCACTGCTCGTCGACTCGGTCACCTTCCGGGACGTGCCCGTCGTCCAGGCCGAGGCGCTGCTCATCGCCGCCCTGGTCTGCCTGGCGAACCTGGTGACCGATCTCCTCCAGCCGCTGCTGGACCCGCGGCTGCGGACCGCGCCGACGGCGAAGGCGGCCCGGGGAGCGCCCGCAACCGCCGCAGCCCACCCGGCCGGTGTCCGTACGGAGGAGGACCGATGAAGACCCGCACCGCCCGCCGCCGGCTCTCCGCGCTCACCGTCTGCTGCTCCGTGCTGCTGGTGCTGTTCACGCTGGCCGCCACCGTGGGCCGGCTGCTCCTGCCGGACTGGGACGCCCAGGATCTGGCGACCGGCGCGGCCATGCCCGGCGGTGGTCATCTGCTCGGAACGGATGAACTCGGCCGGGACATCACCGGGATGGTGGTCGCCGGAGCGCGGAGCACCCTGGCCGGTGCCGCGCTGGTGGCCCTCGGGTCCATGGTCATCGGCAATGTGCTCGGGCTCCTGGCGGGGTACCGGGGCGGCTGGATCGACACCGTCGTGCGGCGCTGGGCCGATCTGCTGCTGGCGCTGCCGGCCCTGCTCGTGACGATCGTCGTCGCCGGCATCGGCGGTGGCGGGTACGCGCTGGCCGTCGGCGTCCTCGTCGTACTGACCTCACCGGCCGACATCCGGCTGGTGCGCTCGGCCGTGCTGGAACAACGCCACCGCGCCTACGTCGAGGCGGCGGAGACCCTCGGGCTCTCCCGCTTCACGGTGATGACCCGGCACATCTGGCCCAATGTGCTGCCCGTCGTCGTGGCGAACACCCTGCTGAACTTCGCCGGGGCGATCGTCGCGCTGAGCTCGCTCTCCTTCCTCGGACTCGGCGTACCACCGGGCGCCCCGGACTGGGGCCGGATGCTCGCGGAGAACCGCACTCTGCTGTACGACAACCCCTCCGCGGCCCTGGCACCGGCGGTGCTCATCATCGCCGCGGCCGTGGCCCTCAACCTCCTCGGCGACCGGCTGTTCGAGGCGTTCTCCGACCGTGGGAGGTCCTGATGGCAGCGCACCCGGCAACGGACAGCCGCACCGCACCGCCCGCACCGGCCACCGGCCCGCTGCTCGCCGTCGACGGCCTGCGGGTGATTGCGACGGCGGGGGCGGACGGACCGGTCCCGATCCTGGAGGGCGTCTCGCTCGAGGTGGGGCCGGGCGAGTGCGTCGGCATCGTCGGCGAGTCCGGCAGCGGCAAGTCCCTCGCCATGCGGGCCGTGGCGGGTCTGCTGCCGTCGGGTACCGCGGTGGCGGGCGGGTCCGTGCGGATCGACGGCCAGGAGGTCCTCACGCTGTCCCCGCGCGAGCGGCACGCGTTGCGGGGCCGACGGGTCACCCTGCTCATGCAGGACCCGTTCACCATGCTGCACCCGCAGCTCACCTGCGGACGCCAGATCGCGGACGGGCTCCGCGACCTCGAAGGCGGCAACCGCAGGCGTCCGGGCAGGACGGCCCGCCGTGCGGCGGTGGAGCAGCGGCTCGCCGAGGTCGGACTCGGCCCCGATGTCGCCGACCGCTACCCGCACGAACTGTCGGGCGGCATGCGGCAACGCGTGGCGGCCGCCGCGGCCCTCGCGGGCGACCCCGAGCTGCTGATCGCGGACGAACCGACCACCGCGCTCGACGCGGCCAGCCAGGGTGCCGTCCTCGATCTGCTCCGCGGGCTCCAGCGGCAGCGGAGCATGGGGCTGGTCCTGATCACCCACGACCTGCGGGTCGCGTTCTCCGCCTGCGACCGGGTGTACGTACTGTACGCGGGCAGTGTGCTGGAGCACGGCCGCCCGGACGAGCTGGAGTCGGACCCCCGGCACCCGTACACGGCTGGGCTGCTGGCCTCCGAGCCGTCCGTGCGTGAGCGGTTCGCGGAACTCCCGGCCATCCCGGGCTCCGTGCCCGCCCCTGGATCCCGGGGCGTCGGCTGCCCGTTCGCCGGCCGGTGCGCACACGCGGCCGAGGTGTGCCGCAGCGGGCCGGTCGTGCTCGTGCCGCCGTCAGGCGCGGGGCGCGAAACCGGGCGCATGTCCGCGTGTGTGCGGATCGACGGGATCGGTCCCTCCCTCACCGAGCCGGCGCTCCGGAAGACCGCATCGCCGCAGCCGGAGCCGGAGCCGGGGTCAGGCCGGGCCTCCGCCGGGCCCCCGGAGCGGGACGCCGCCCTGGTGGCCGGCTCCGTCGACCGCACGTTCCGCTCGTCCGCCGGGGACCGTGCCGCCCTGCGCGAGGTGAGTCTGACCGTGCCGCGGAACACGGTGACGGCCCTGGTCGGCGAGTCCGGCTCGGGCAAGACGACGCTGGCGAGGATCGCGGTCGGTCTCGAGACGTTCGACGGCGGCACGGTCTCCGTGGGCGGTATCGCCCTGTCGGCCGGACGCCGCCCCGGCACCGCGGACCGGCGGCGCCTGGCGGAACAGGTGCAGATCGTGTTCCAGGACCCGTACTCCTCGCTCAACCCCCTGCGCACCGTGGGCGCGACCCTGCGCGAGGCGCTGGCCGCCGCGGCGGGACGGGAGCGGGGTGACTCGGCCACCGGGGTGGCCGAACTGCTCGGGCAGGTCGGGCTGCCCGCGTCGTACGCCTCGCGCCGTCCCGCCGCGCTCTCCGGCGGTGAGCGTCAACGGGTGGCCCTGGCACGGGCGCTGGCCGCCCGGCCCCGGCTGCTGATCTGCGACGAGTCGGTGGCGGCGCTGGATGTGTCGGTCCAGGCCCAGCTGCTCAACCTCCTCGCCTCACTCCAGCGCGCCGAGGGCTTCGCGGTGCTGTTCATCACCCATGACCTGGCGGTGGTGCGGCAGATCGCGGACCGGGTGGCCGTCATGCACGAGGGCCGGATCGTCGAGCAGGGCACCCCGGCCGACGTACTGGACACCCCTCAACACCCCTGGACCCGGCGCATGATCGACGCGCTGCCGCGCCGAACGGGGACCACGGGCCGAAACTGACGGTCCGACGGCCGCACCGGTAGAGTGTGCCGCTGACCTGCGCAGAGCCCCCAGAGCGAGGAGGAACCGTGTCCGAGCCGCCCGCCACCGCCGGCCGGCCCGCGCCGGAGACCCCTCGGCCCGGCTCCGCCGGCGTACGGACGTCATTGGCCGGTAATCTCAACCGGCGTCGGCTGAAACACGGTTGGAGCCTGCGCGAACTGTCGGCCGCGACCGGCGTCAGCAAGGGGCTGCTGTCCCAGATAGAGCGGGCCGAGGCCAACCCGACGGTCGATGTGCTGGTCCGGATCGCCGACGCGCTGGGCACGAACTGTACGGATCTGCTGCGCCAGCCGCTGCTCCGGCCGGAGATCGTCCGCGCCGCCGGGCTGGTCGAACCGGAGGACGAGACCTCGGTCACCCTGCTGTACTCCGGCCACGAGCAGGGCCGCATGGAGATCTACCGGACCCGCCTGCACCCGCACGCCCAGAGTCAGGTCAGCTCGCACGGCGCCGACTCGGTGGAGTACGTGCTGGTGATGTCCGGCCAGGTGACGCTGGTGGTGAACGATGTTCCCCATCTCCTGGACGCGGGCGACACCGCCCGGTTCTCGGGGCTCAGCAGCCACTACTACACCACCGAGGAATCCCCCGCGGTCACCCACACGATCGTCGGATACCCGCGCGACTGACACCGTCCCGCCTGCGGGCCGCCGGTCGGGGCACCGTCGATTTCGACTCAACTACCGCTGGATATGCGCCGGTCGGCGTCCAACGCACCCGAGCCTGTGGCACTCTGGTGACGACCGCCCCACCGGGCTCCCCCGTACCGGTGGGGCGGTTCTGCTGTCGGCCGCGTGACCTTGCACAGACACGGCGAGGGATCACGTCGATTCTCGGCCAATGACGTGTTGTGACCTGATCCACTCTCACTTACCCGCATGGGAAGGCTCTCTGCGGGCATACGCCTACACCTCATGGCCTACGACCAGGGGAGCGTGACGAGATGACGGCGCACACTGCGCAGACCGCCGGTACGGAGCGAGCGGAGAGTGCACGGTCGACAGCGGCAGGAAAGCCTGCCGCGACCACCGCGGCACACGCGGCGGTCATGGTGGACACCACAGGCATGACCGGCGTGACCGGCAGCACGAGCGCCGCGGACACCGTTGGGGCGACGGACGAACTGCCGTGGATCGAGGACGCCGGAAAGATCGCGCCCAAGGACGCGCGGGCACTGTCGAAGCTGTTCTTCGACCGGCTCCAGGTACTGGAGGAGGGCACCGCCGACCACCAGTACGCGCGCAACACGCTCATCGAGATGAACCTTTCGCTGGTCCGGTTCGCCGCGGGCCGGTTCCGCAACCGCGGCAGCGGCGACATGGAGGACATCGTCCAGGTCGGCACGATCGGGCTGATCAAGGCGATCGACCGGTTCGACCTGTCCCGCGAGGTCGAGTTCACCTCCTTCGCGGTCCCGTACATCGTCGGTGAGATCAAGCGGTTCTTCCGCGACACCACCTGGGCGGTCCATGTGCCGCGCCGGCTCCAGGAGCTGCGCGTCGACATCGCCAAGGCGAAGGAGTCCCTGGCCACGGAGCTCGACCGCGACCCCACGGTCCAGGAACTGGCCGAGCACCTCGGGATCACCGAGGGCGAGGTGACCGAGGGGATCGTCGCGGCCAACGGATACACGGCAGGGTCCCTGGACATGCCGACCGACGCGACGGAAACCGGCCGGAACGGCACTCCGGGACGCACCTTCGCCGACGCGCTCGGCGAGGCCGATCCCGCCATGGAGACGGTGGAGAACCTGCAGACACTGGCACCGCTGCTCGGCGATCTGGACGCACGCGAGCAGCGCATCCTGGAGATGCGTTTCGGCCAGGAGCTGACGCAGTCACAGATCGGCGTGGAGCTCGGCATCTCACAGATGCACGTGTCCCGCCTGATCAGCCGGATTCTTGGGAAGCTCCGCAACGGGATGCTCATCGACGAGTGAACTGACTGACACATCAGTCAGCACCTCAATACGCATCCCAGCAGCGCATTAATCGGACCTGACGTTGAGATCCTCTCAACATGTGGGTACGGTGGCTGACCATGCAGCACAACGAGGTGGCCGAGCGGGTCCGGCAGGTGATCCGGGATGCCGGAGTGAGTCAGCGCGAGTTCGCGCGGCGGATGGTCATCGATCCGTCGAAGCTCTCGCGCTCACTCGGCGGCACCCGTCGCTTCACCACCGCCGAGCTGGCCCGGGTCGCCGACATCGCGGAGGTCGACGCCGGCTGGCTGCTGGGGGCGCACGCGGAACACGGCGCGGCGCCCCAGCAGCAGGCCGCGGCTCCGCCGTCGGCCGCCCGCCCCCGGCGCGCCCGCAACGCCGCTGCCGCGCCGCCCTCAGCGGACGGCAGACCGCTCCAGATCGTCCGGCAGACCGTCCGGCTGATCGCGGAGCACGGTTTCCACTCCGTACGGGTCTCGGACATCGCCGAGGCCTGCGGGACCAGTACCGCCGCCATCCACTACCACTTCCCCGGGCGGGACGAACTGCTGGAGGCGGCGGCCCGCTGGTGCATGGACGAGGACACCGCGAGACGGGCCGCCGGGACCGCCGACATGGACCACGCCGGCGACGAACTCCGTCTGCTGATAGAGCTCCAGACCCCGTACACCCCCCAGCAGCGGCGCCAGTGGAGCGTCTGGCTCGATCTCTGGGCCGAGGCCGCGCGCTCCACCGCGGTCGGTGAACTCCACGTCGAGTACTACCGGCAGTGGCGGGCGACGGTCGCCGATGTGATCGGGCGCGGCGTCGCCCAGGAGGTCTTCCGGCCGGTCGATCCGGAGGCGGCCGCGCTGAGTCTCACCGCCCTCATCGACGGGCTGGCCTCCCAGGTGCTCGCGACGACGCCCGGGGAACCGGGCACCAGCGCCGAGGACATGCACGGTGCACTGCTCCGCTACGTGGACGCGACCCTGACCGCCGCCTGACCTCGGCCTTCCTCGCCGCACCCGTTTCCGTCTGCTTGCTTCCCCTTCGATTCATTCGAATCGTTCGACTCATCAGATCCCCCTCGATCCCACTCGATTCAGGAGCCGCTTCCGCATGCCCGTGAACCAGGACGTCATCATCACGTGTGCCCTCACCGGGGCCGGTGACACGGTCCGCAAGAGCCCCCACGTGCCCGTCACCCCCGAGCAGATCGCCCGCTCCGCCGTCGAGGCGGCCGGGGCCGGGGCCGCTGTCGTGCACATCCACGTCCGTGAGCCGGAGACCGGTGCCCCGTCCCGCGACCCCCGCCTGTACCGGGAGGTCGTCGAGCGGATCAAGGAGACCGGGACCGACGTCGTCATCAACCTGACCGCCGGAATGGGCGGCGACCTGGTGATCGACCCCGACGCCCCGCTGCGGCAGCTGCCGGGCACCGACCTGGTCGGCGGCCTCGAACGCCTTCCCCACGTGGAGGACCTGCTGCCGGACATCTGCACGCTCGACTGCGGCTCCCTGAACTTCGGTGACGGCAGCAATCTGTACGTCTCCACCCCCGACATGCTCCGGGCCGGCGCCCGCCGCATCCAGGAGCTGGGCGTACGGCCGGAGCTGGAGATCTTCGACACCGGGCAGCTGTGGTTCGCCAAGCAGCTCCTCGCCGAGGGGCTGCTCGACGCCCCGACCGTCTTCCAGCTCTGCATGGGTGTCCCGTGGGGGGCGCCCGCCGACCCCGGGGTGCTCCAGTCGATGGTGAACATGCTGCCCGAGGGCGCGCAGTGGGCGAGCTTCGCGCTGGGCCGGATGCAGATGCCGTGGGTGGCGCAGTCGATCCTCCTCGGTGGCCATGTCCGGGTCGGCCTCGAGGACAACCTGTATCTCGGCAAGGGCGTCAAGGCCACCAACGCCCAGTTGGTGGAGCGTGCCGTGCAGATCACCGAGTCGCTGGGCTCCCGGGTCGCCACCCCGGACGAGGCGCGGCAGCGGCTCGGGCTCAAGCCCCGCGGCTGACCGGCACGCGCCTCGCACCGTCCCGCTCCCCACCCGTTCTGGAGAAAAGCACGATGAACGCCGCACAGCCCGCACAGCCCACGCCATCCGTACAGCCCGCGCCGGTCGCCCCCGCTCCCTGCGCCCCCGAGGACGTACGCCGGGTGGCGTGCGTGGGCGCCGGAGTGATCGGTGGTGGCTGGGTCGCGCACTTCCTGGCCCGTGGTTACGACGTCACCGCCTGGGACCCGGCCCCCGACGCCGAGCAGAAGCTCCGCCGGCTGGTGGCCGCCGCGTGGCCTGCGCTGGAGCAGCTCGGCCTCGCCGAGGGGGCTTCGCCGGACCGGCTCACGGTCATGGCCACGCTCGAAGAGGCGGTGTCCGACGCCCAGTTCGTCCAGGAGAGCGCTCCGGAGAAGCTGGAGCTCAAGCGCGACCTGCTGGCCCGCCTCGACGCGGCCGCACCCGAGGGGGTCGTGATCGCGTCCTCGACGTCCGGCTACCCGATGAGCGACATGCAGACCCGGGCCGCGGGCGCCGGACGGCTGGTCGTGGGGCACCCGTTCAACCCGCCGTACCTGATCCCGCTGGTCGAGGTGGTGGGCGGCGAGCTGACCGCACCGTCCGCGGTCGGCTGGGCGTCCCGTTTCTACGAGGTCGCCGGCAAGTCCGTCATCACGATGGAACGCGAGGTCCCCGGCTTCATCGCGAACCGCCTCCAGGAGGCGCTGTGGCGGGAGGCACTGCACATGGTCGCCAACGGTGAGGCGACCGTGGCGGAGATCGACGCGTCCATCACCGAGGGACCGGGGCTGCGCTGGGCGTGCATGGGGCCGATGCTCACCTTCGCGCTCGCGGGCGGCGAAGGCGGCATGGCCCACATGCTGGACCACTTCGGCCCCTCCCTGAAGGCCCCGTGGACGCGCCTCGAAGCCCCCGAACTGGACCGGGAGCTGTACGACGCGGTGGTGCGCGGCTGCGACGAGGCGGCGGGCGGCCGCAGCATCGCCGACCTCGTCGCCGAACGCGACCGCGGCGTCATCGACGTCCTGCGCGCCACCGGCCGGCTCGCCGGGCGGCGCACCGAGGGAGCGGCCGAATGAGTGCGCTGCCGCTGCACCGGGAGACCGTGCGCCCGGAGTGGATCGACTACAACGGCCATATGAGCGAGGCGTTCTACGTACTCGTCTTCGGTTTCGCGACCGACCGGATGATGATCGAGACCGGTCTGCACTCCGAGTACCGCGAGCGCACGGGCTGTTCGCTGTACACGGTCGAGTCCCACATCCGGTATCTGCGCGACGTCTCGGAGGGCGACCGGCTCGCCGTCCGTACCCGGGTGCTGGGCGCCGACGCGAAGAAGACCCGGTTCGCCCATGAGCTGTACGTGCTCGGGTCTGACGCGCAGGAGGACGCCGAACCGGGCCCGGACGCCGAGCCCGTGGCCACCACCGAACTGCTCGCCCTCCATGTGGATCAGCAGGCCGGCCGCACCGCACCCTTCCCCGACCAGGTGCGCGAATGCCTGGTCGCCCTCACGGAGGCGGCCCCCTCCTGGGCGGGCCGCTCGATCGTCGAGGTACCGGCGGCACGCTGAACGACGGCCGCGAGCCGCTGGTGTTGCGGCCGGATGAAATCGTGCCACGCCCCCTGCCCGGACCACCGGTTCCCCCGGTGGTCCGGGCAGTCGGCTGTTCCCCGCCCGCCCGCGCACGTCCGGGCAGGTCCGGAGCTGTACGGGTAGGGCGCGCCGCCGGCCCGCGCCCCTGACGCGTACGCCTCGAACAGTCCCTGCGGGCGGCTCGGGCGAGGCACCGGGCGGTTGACGCGCACCAGGCCCGCTGTCACGCTCGCCGCATGCCCGCGACCGTGATACTCGTCTCGCGGCGCCACGTCGATCTGGGACGCCTCGCGTCCTCGGCGTGTAGCCGCCGCGCCGCGCTCCGTTGAGCGACTGACCCGCACGGACGCCTCCGCAGCGTTGACTCCCGCCCCAGGCACCGCCCTGGCTTCGGCGTGCCCGCGGCCCGCCGGCACCGGTGCCTGACCACGCCCGCACCGAGAACCACAGAGGAACACCATGAGCCAGCCCGTAGACTCCGTCACCGCAGGGCACACCCCCGAGGGCCAGGACCGCCAGGAACCCGGTGCGGCCTGGTCGTTCGAGACCAAGCAGATCCACTCCGGGGCCGTCCCCGACCCGACGACCGGCGCCCGTGCCGTGCCGATCTACCAGACGACGTCGTTCGTCTTCCGGGACACCCAGCACGCCGCGGACCTGTTCTCGCTCGCCGAGCCCGGCAACATCTACACCCGGATCCACAACCCCACCCAGGACGTCCTGGAGCAGCGGATCGCCGCGCTGGAAGGCGGAGTCGCCGCGGTGGCCCTCGCTTCCGGACAGGCCGCGGAGACCCTCGCCCTGCTGACGCTGGCCGGCGCCGGGGACCACATCGTCTCGTCCACCTCGCTGTACGGGGGCACGTACAACCTGCTGCGCCACACGCTCCCCCGGTTCGGCATCGAGGTGTCGTTCGTCGACGACCCCGACGACATCGAGGCGTGGTCGGCGGCGATCCGGCCGAACACCAAGGCGCTGTTCGCGGAGACGCTGGGCAATCCGCGCGGTGACGTCCTCGACATCCGGGCGGTCGCCGACGCCGCGCACGCGGCCGGGGTGCCGCTGGTCGTCGACAACACCGTGCCCACGCCGTTCCTGCTGCGTCCGATCGAGCACGGCGCGGACGTCGTCATCCACTCGGCGACCAAGTTCCTCGGCGGGCACGGCACCACCATCGGCGGTGTGGTCGTGGACGGCGGTACGTTCGACTTCGGGGCGCACGCGGAGCGGTTCCCGGACTTCAGCTCCCCCGACCCGAGCTACCACGGTCTGCGCTACTGGCCGGACCTCGGCCCCAGCGCCTTCGCGGTAAAGCTCCGGGTACAGCTGCTGCGCGATCTCGGCCCCGCGCTCTCCCCGCACTCCGCCTTCCTGCTGCTCCAGGGCGTGGAGACGCTGAGTCTCAGGCTGGAGCGGCACACCGCGAACGCCCTGGCGCTGGCCGAATGGCTGGAGCGCCGCGACGAGGTCTCGGCCGTCCACTACGCCGGGCTCGAATCGAGCAAGTGGTACGAGGCGGGGCGCCGCTATCTGCCGCGTGGCGCCGGTGCCGTACTGGCCTTCGAGCTGCGGGACGGGGTGGAGGCGGGCAAGCGGTTCGTGGACGCGGTCGAACTGTTCAGCCACCTCGCCAACATCGGTGACGTACGGAGCCTGATCATCCATCCCGCGTCGACCACGCACAGCCAGCTGACCGAGGAGCAGCTGGCCGCCACCGGGGCGACCGCCGGACTGGTCCGCCTCTCCGTCGGGCTGGAGAACGTGGACGACCTCAAGGCCGATCTGGAGGCGGGATTCCGGGCCGCGAAGGCGGCGTCCTGAACCGGACGGCCCCCTCCACCGCACTCCCCCTCCCGCCGGCCACCGGAGGCCGGCGGGAGGGGGATCCGCCGGGCCGCCGCTCCTGGGTGCGCCTGGACCGGCCGCTGCCGCTGGAGTCGGGCGACGAACTGCCCGGTGTGCAACTGGCGTACGAGACCTGGGGACGCCGGGCGGCCGACGGTTCCAACGCGGTCCTGGTGCTGCACGCCCTGACCGGGGACAGCCATGTGGCCGGGCCCGCGGAGCCCGGCCACCCCTCGGACGGGTGGTGGGACGCGCTGGTCGGCCCCGGCAAGGCGCTGGACACCGAGCGCTGGTTCGTCGTCGCCCCGAATGTGCTCGGTGGCTGCCAGGGCAGCACCGGTCCGTCGTCCGGGCGCCCGGACGGGGCGCGCTGGGGCGGCGGCTTCCCCCATCTGACGGTCCGTGACCAGGTGACGGCGGAGGCGGCGCTGGCCGACGCGCTGGGCATCGGCCGGTGGGCGGCGGTGGTCGGCGGGTCGATGGGCGGCATGCGGGCGCTCGAATGGGCCGTCGGCCGGCCGGAGCGCACCGGATCGCTGCTGGTGCTCGCGGCGCCCGCCGCGGCGTCCGCGGAGCAGATCGCCTGGGGCTCCGTACAGATCTCCGCGATCTGTTCCGACCCCGGGTGGCGCGGCGGCCACTACCACGACGCGGCACCCGGCGAGGGCCCGCACCGGGGCCTCGGCCTGGCCCGCAGGATCGCCCATGTCACCTACCGCAGCGAGCCGGAGCTCGGTTCCCGGTTCGGTGGCGAGGCCCAGCCGGGCGAACATCCCCGTCAGGGCGGGCGGTACCGGGTGGAGTCGTATCTCGACCATCACGCGGCGAAACTGGTGCACCGCTTCGACGCGGGGAGCTACGTCACGCTGACCGAGGCGATGAACGGGCACGACATCGGGCGCGGACGGGGTGGCGCCGCGCAGGCGCTGCGCCGTGCGCGGATGCCGGCGCTGGTCGCGGGCATCGACTCCGACCGGCTCTATCCCCCCGCCCAGCAGGCGGAGCTGGCCGCGCTGCTGCCCGGCGCCGACCGGGTCCGAATCGTGGAGTCGCCGCACGGCCACGACGGATTCCTGATCGAGACGGCCCAAGTGGGCTCTATCGTAAGGGAGTTGCTGCCGGTCCGGCCGGATCCGGGCCGCTGATCCTCTCACCGCTGTTTTCATCCACTCGACCCGGGAGTTGTTCATGAGATCCGTTCCGCCGTCCGAGGACGCGTACGACGGGATGCGGCTGCGTCAGTGGTCGCGTGGCGCCGCGCGCTCCGCAGGTATCGAACGCCGTGATCTGCTGCGGCTGGTGTCGGCCGCCTCGGCAGCCGCCGGGCTGCCCGCCGGTCTCGCGGCCCCCGCGCAGGCGGCACCCGGGGCGGCCGCCCCCGGGATCGTGAAGCCGCTGCCGCCCGAGGTGTTCACGGTGCGCGGCACCAACGCCGAGACCAACTTCGCGGCGCTGCGCCCGACCGGGCTACTCACTCCCGCCGACCGCTTCTTCGTGCGCAACCACACCACCACCCCGCGGATCGACGCGTCCGGCTGGCGGCTGAAGGTGTGGGGCGACGGGCTGCGGGGCCCGGCGGTGGAGTTCACGTACGACGAGTTGCGGGCGCTGCCCACGGCCACCGTCACCTCGTTCGTCGAGTGTGCGGGCAACGCCCGCAGCTACTACACGACGCAGCAGAACGAGCAGGTCAGCGGCACGGCCTGGACCCTCGGCGCGATCGGTACGGCCCGCTGGAGCGGGGTGCGGCTCGCCGATGTGCTGCGCCGCGCGGGCATCGCCCGGAGCGCGGTGGACGTGCTGCCGCGCGGGCTGGACGACGAGGTGATCAGTGACGGGATCAACCTGGGCCGGGTCCGCAGACCGCTGCCGGTCGCGAAGGCACTGGACGACGTCATCCTCGCCTTCGAGATGAACGGCGAACCGCTGCCGCCCGACCACGGCCATCCGGTGCGTCTGATCGTGCCGTCCTGGGTCGGTGTCGCGAACATCAAGTGGGTCGGGGACATCGAGGTGAGCGCGTCGCCGTTGCTGTCCCCGTGGAACACCGGCCTGTACCGGCTGTTCGGCCCCGGCTATCCGGCGGAGGGCAGTGCGCCGCTGACGCGGCAGACACTGAAGAGCGCCTTCGAGGTGACACCCGGGGCCTCGTTCCGTGCCCGCCGGCGCCATGTGCTGACGGGCAGGTCCTGGTCGGGCGGGGCACCGGTGCGCACGGTGGAGGTCAGCACCGACGGAGGTGCGCGGTGGCGTCACGCCCGGCTGCGCGACGAACCAAGGAGCGGAAGCTGGGTGCGCTGGTCGGCCGACTGGGTGCCCAGGGAGCGCGGCCCGGCCGTCCTGCTGGCGCGGGCGACGGACCGGTCGGGCCGCACCCAGCCGGAAAGAGCCGTCCCCAACACGCAGGGCTATCTCTTCGACGCCGTGGTCCGGCACGAGGTGCGGGTCGTCTGACGCGGCAATGGGGGCCGGGGCGGGTCGCCCGGCCCCCACCGGGCTGCCCGGGGCTCAGCCGCCGTCCTGCTCCGTGGCCCGGCCCGCGTAGTACGTGGCGATCATGTCCTCGCCGCCGTGACCGGCCGCTTCCGCGCGCTCGAAGCGGGCGGCCGAGGCTGCGGTCAGATCCAGCCGTACCCCGGTCCGCTCGGCGGCGTCGAGGATGAGACGGGTGTCCTTGAGCGCCGTGCTCAGCGCGAAGCTCGGGGTGAGGTCACCGGACAGGACCGCGGCGGACTTGCCGTGCAGATAGCCGGAGTCGAGCGGGCCGCCCTTCACGGCGTCGAGGAACAGCTGCGGGTCCACGCCCAGCCCCTCGGCGAGGTTGAGGCACTCCGCCACGCCGCCCACCATGTTGATCACCCAGGTGTTGACCACGAGCTTCAGCCTGGAGGCGGCCCCCGGTTCCTCTGCGACCCAGACCGTGCGCTGTCCGATCGCGTCGAGCACGGGCGCGGCCACCCCGCGGGCGGCGGACGGTCCGGAGACGAAGACGGTCAGCGCGCCCTGCTCCGCCGGCTGCCTCGTTCCGGAGACCGGCGCGTCGAGGTAGACGAGGCCCAGGTCCGCGGCGCGTTGGGCCAGCTCGACCGAGGCGTCCGGTCCGACGGTGGAGCTCTGCAGCAGAACCTGGCCGCGGTGCACTCCGTCGGACGCGGCGGTGAGCGCGGCGGCGACGGAGGTCTGGTCGTTGAGCATGGTGAGGATGACGTCGGCGCCGCGTACGGCCTGCGCGGCGGTGTCGGTGACGGTGGCGCCGGCCGCGGCGAGGGGCTCCGCCCTGGCCGGCGTACGGTTCCAGGCGCGGACCTCCAGCCCGGCCCTGAGCAGGCTCCGGGCCATTCCCGACCCCATGATTCCGGTGCCGAGGACGGCGACGACCGGCCGCTGCGGGGTGGCGTCGGCTGTTGCTGCGCTCATGAGGGCGATTCCCTTCGTCGGCCGCGCCGGGGTCGGATCGCGGCGTTTCGGATGCTCAGGATTGCGTCAGCGCGCCTTCGAGTACCGCAGCGTGCACGGCTCTGGCGAGTCGCGCGCCCCAGCGCGAGCGCGGCCCGGCGAACGGTTCGCCCGGTCCGGCGTCCGGTGCGGGGGCGGCGACGCAGACGGAGTCGGTGGGGGTGCCGGAGCAGTCGAGTCCGGCGTCGAGGAGGGCCTGGACCTTGGCCTCGGTGGCGGTGGCGACGGCGTTGACGAGTGCGGCGTCGGAGAGCGGCACGGGGAGGACGACGACGATGTTGACCGTGCCGGGACGCGGCGGTGCTGCGGTGTCCTCGGCCGGGGCCGCCGCCCAGCCGCGTACGCCGAGGCCGCAGGTGGCGGTCGCCGTCACGCCCTCGTCCGCGGCGACCGTGTAGGCGGTGACATCGGCGGCCGTCATCAGTCCGGCGCCGGGCCCGGTCAGGTGCTCGGCCCCGGCGATCTCGGCGAGGTGGCGGTCGGGGTCCAGCCGCGGATAGCCGCCGGGCACCTGGGCGTTGAGGATCCAGTCGCGCGGGCCGATGCCGCCGCCGAGCACGGCGCTGCTGCACACCCGCCACCCGGGCCCCAGCCGCCACACCAGGTGGTGGAGGTCCACGCCGTCCTCGTGCCGGGCCAGCAGTTCACCGCGCTGTTCGGGCAGCCGGATGCGTACGGAACGGATGGGGCACCCCTCGGTGTCGCGGCAGGCCGGTGATCGGCCCCTGGTCCCGTGGATCATATGCGCCGGGGGCGGGGCGCCCTCGGTCGGTGCCCGCCCCCGGTGTCCGGTTCAGGCCTCGCCGCGGCCCATCGCGAGCAGCCGGTCCAGTACGGCGGCGTCGGCCTTGACCCCGTCGTGGGCGTAGGCGTCGGTGACCCAGGTGCGCAGGCCGCGTACGGCGTCGGCGGTGGCCAGGGCGTGCTCCCGGTCGACGAACATGTCGTCGTGGTAGACGGCGGCGACGACGGGGACCTCGTTGGCGGCGAGCCGGTCCAGGTCGTAGAGGGCCGGCCAGTCCGTGCGGGCGGCGAGCGCCTCGGCGGCGCCGCGCAGCGGGACGAGCGCGGGGTCCTCCTCGAACTGCCAGGGGTAGACCATCTCGCCGGTGAACCGGAGCGGGCCCCCGGCGGTGGCGTCGAAGGCGGGGAACTCCTGGCGGACGCGGTGCGCGGACCAGTCGGTGGCGCGGCCGCCCTGGGCGTAGATCGGCTCGTGGAGTGCGGCGTACAGGGGGCGTTCGGCGAAGGACACGGCGGCGTCGACCCCGCGCAGGAAGGTGTCGGTCAGCTCCGGCCCCTCGGCTCCGTCGGTGAAGGCGGTCTCCAGGAGGTAGTGGAGCGCGTCGAACTTGGCCGCGGTGCCGAAGTTGATGCCGAGGGTCTGGAAGCGGCGCACGGTGAGGCGTTCACCGGTCGGCATCCGGACGTCGTGGGTGTCCAGGTGTGCGGCGACGGCGTCGGCGAGCGCCTGGTCGCCCGGGTAGCGGGCGAAGTAGCGCTCGTTGTGAGCGAGGGTGCGGGCGTAGGCGGCGCGGTACACGTCGTCGGCGTGGCCGGTGAGGGTCGGCAGTCCGCCGGTGATGTAGGCCCGGGTGAGCCCTTCGGGGGCGAGGCCGAGATAGGTGAGCGTGGTGAAGCCGCCGAAGCTCTGGCCGAGCACGTTCCACGGCTGTTCGCCCTGGAGCCGGCGGCGCAGGAGTTCGGCGTCGCGGACGATCGAGTCGGCGCGGAAGTGCGCGAGGTACCCGGCGGCGGCCTCGGAGTCGGTACCGAAGCGGGCCAGGGTGCGCCGGTCCGCGGGGGTCGAGCGGCCGGTGCCGCGCTGGTCGAGGAGGACGACGCGGTACTCGGTCAGCGCCCGGCGCAGCCAGGCGCCTGCGGCGTTGGGGCGTTCGGCGCGGCCGCCGGGGCCGCCCTGGAGCCACAGGAGACGGGGCAGGTCCTCGTTCTCGCGGCCCTCGGCGACGACTTCGCGGGCGAAGAGCGCGACGGCGGGGCCCTCGGGGGTGCCGTGGTCGAGCGGCACGTCCAGGGTGTGGTCGGTGCAGACCAGGCCGCCGTGGCGGTAGGTGACGGGGGCGGGGGTGGGCATGGCGCTCCTCTCACGTCGCGTATCTCGCGTCGCGGAACGGTTTCACGGGTGACGGGCGGGCCCGCACCCGGGGGTGCGGGCCCGCCCTGGAGGTCAGTAGCCTGCGACGCCCAGGGCGCGGCAGATGGCGACGAGGTCGGGGTGCACGTAGCGCCCGTTCTCCTCGATGGCGACGCCGTCGAGGTAGATGGACGGGCCGAGGACGCTGCCGTCGGTGTGGGCGGCGGAGACCCACGGTTCGCCGCCGATCCAGGCGCCCTTGGTGCCGATGCCGAGTTCGACGCAGCCGAAGACGCGCTCGTCCTCGACGATGCGGCCGGTCGGGGCGAGGACGCCGGGGTTGAAGCCGAGCGACCAGTGCGCGACGCGGAACATGTTCGGGTCGTCGAAGGACTCCATCCAGCGGCGGAAGGTGTCCGCGTCGGCGTCGCCCTCGATCGTGGTGACGACGCCCTTCTCGACGGTGCAGCGGACCGGGGAGCGCAGCAGGCCGATCTCGTCCGGCGGCCACAGGGCGCCGTCGAAGACGAGCACGCCTTCCTGGGTCTCTTCGAGGGGGTTCCAGGAGATCTGGCCGGACAGCATGACCGTTTCGCCGGGCTTCTCCGCGGGCTTGCCGCGCAGGTTGATCGGCCGGCCGCCGTTGCGGCCCACCAGGTCGGTGCCGTTGGCGGAGGTGATCCGGACCTCGTCGGCGGCTTCCAGGAGGGCGACGAGGGCCTTGCCGAGGCGTATGACGCCCTGGAAGTCGGGGCGGCCCACGGTGGCGACCAGCATCTGGACGTCCATCGCGGTGAGGTTGGTGTAGCGGCAGCCGTTCGCCATGGCGGTGCGGAACGCGTCGGAGTGCATCAGGTACGAGACGGCGAACTCGATCCACACATCGGCGTCGGCGATGGCTCCGGCGACGGGCCGGGGCGGTTCCATGGAGGCGCCGGGCAGCGTCTCGTACCAGACGACGACGGGGTGCGCGCCGGCGGCGGCGACGGCCTGCGCGGTGGCCTCGATGACGCGGCGGTCGCTGCTCGTGTCGCCGGTGAGGACGACGTGCTCGCCGCGTTTGACGAGCATGACCTCCTCGACGAGCTTGCGGGCGGCCAGGGCGAGTTCGAAGCTCAGGTACTCGGGGCGCGGTTCGAGCCTGCTGTACATGTCCATGGGGGTCTCCTTGCCGTGCGGGTGGTGCTGAGTGGTGCGGTGGTGCGGGAAGTGGTTCAGGGGTGGCGGGGCCGTCAGGCCTTGAGGATCTGGGCCGAGTCGCCGAGCGAGCTGCCGGCGATCAGTCCGGCGCCCACCAGGTTGAGTTCCTCGTCGGCGGCCGGGCCGCGCAGCTTGCGGTAGCCGACCCGGACGACGAGGGCGCCGAGGACCAGCCAGCAGGCCTGCGGGGTCAGGATGAGGAGGCCGGTGGCGAGCATGACGCCCATCTGCCGGCGGGTGCCGCCGATCAGCTGGATGGCGGCGCCGGGGATGGCCCACAGGAGCATGGTGCGCACGGCGTCCGGGTCGCTGAGCCCGCTCTTGATGGTGTCGGCGTACACCTTGGCGACGGGCGGGATGAGTCCCTGCCCGAAGTACGAGCGCCAGGCCAGGGCGACGACGGCGAGGGCGACCGCGAAACCGATGAGGGCGGCCAGGAACTGCTGGCGGCGGCCCTCGCGCTCGAAGGGGTCCCAGGGGCGGTGCTCGCGCCGCAGCAGCCAGCCGGCCTTGAGGTCGTACCCCATGTCGGCGAAGGCCGGGCCGGTGGCGGAGACGTATCCCACCAGCAGCGCGAGCGGCACCGACGGGATGCCTATGGCGAGGCCGAGGATGAGGAAGATCAGTGTGACGGCGAAGGACGGGAACCAGCCGGACTGCATGGCGGCGAGGCCGACGATCAGTTCGTGCACCAGCGCGGCGAAGGCGGCGAACAGCACCCAGCCGACGAGGCCGAGCGGGCTCATGTCGCCGATCAGCCCGCCGAGCACGCCGAGGACCACGGCGCCCCCGGTGAAGAGCGCGTAGCCGCGGATCAGGGAGAGCCGCAGTGCGCGTTCGTCGACGGTGTACGCGGTGCTCGGGTCCGCCTCCTCGACGGGTGCGGCGTTCGGGGTCTCCTCGACGGCCTCGGTTCGTTTGCGCTCGCGACGGCCGAGCAGCAGGTGCACGGCCTGGCCGAGTGCCACGACTCCGGCGCCGACCATGACGCCGTGCGGGATGTATCCGGCGCCCAGATCGGTGTGGAAGAGGTCCGGGCCGTACTGGCGCAGCATCAGTCCGATGCCGAACATCATCAGCGCCCAGACGTTGCCCAGGAAGGCGACCCCGGCCGCGGAGAGCGGCAGGCTGAAGAGTGTTCCGGCGAGGCCGACTACGGTTCCACCTGCGAGGATCAGGGCCCGGCGTCCTCCGCGGTCGCCGGCCTTGATGGTCTCGGCGGCCGCGGTGCCGGGCGGCCAGGCCGCGTCGGCGGGCAGCAGCCGGGAGCCGAAGGCGCGGTAGAGGACCCAGGCGTCCACGACGAGCCCGATGAACGCGCCCGCGAGCATCGGCCAGACCAGGTCCGTGCGCCCGAAGACGTACGGCACGGCCACGGATGTCAGCAGAGCGTTCGCGGAGGCAAAGGTGGCGGCGGAGATCGCGCTCTGGGCGAGGTTCTGCCGGTGCACGGACCGCATCCGGCGCAGGAAGCCCAGGGGGATGCGGCCGATGAGCATGGCGACGAGTGCGCCGACGACCGAGGTGTTGGCGGAGATGCCCAGCTTGGAAACCAGGTCGATGCCGATGACGGCTCCCACGGCGGAGAGCACCACCAGGATCACCAGCAGCACGGGTTCCATGACCCTGGGGTGCGACCGGGGCTCGTCGGGGACGGACGGCGGCGGGGCAGGGTGCGGCGCGGAGACGTGGTGCGCCATGGGGCACCCCCTTCGGTTTGCAGGGCTGAGAGGCATGTCCGGGTCTCCGCGGCAGGGCGGAGCCGGGGCGTGCGGCATTACGGGAGGCCGCGGGCGGGGCTGGGCTGGGCTGGTTCAGCCGCCGAGGGCGGCGGTGATCTCCGCCGCCCCGGCGCGTACCAGCGTCACGAGGGTGCCGGCGGCCCGGTCCACGCGGTGGGAGGGGCCGATGACGGTGAGGGAGGCGGGGACGCCGTCGCCCTGGAAGACGGGGGCGGAGACCGCGGTGACGGCCTCGTCGTACTCGCCGTGGCTGACGCAGTACCCGTCGGCGCGGACCTGTGCGTAGCAGGTGAGCAGGGCGTCCAGGTCTGTGATGGTGCGGTCGTTGAAGCGCGTCAGTCCGGTGGCGCCGAACATCTGCCGGATCTCGCGTTCGGGGTGGTACGCGAAGATCGTGTGCCCGGACGCCCCGGCGTGACCGGGCATGACGGCGCCGATGATCGCCGTGTAGCGGACGGGTCCGGTGCCGTCGACGGCGGCTTCGCAGCGGTAGCTGCCGCCGTGCGGGACGTTGAGGACGATGCTCTCGCCGGTCTCGCGGAGGAGCCGGGCGAGTACCGGCCGGGAGATCGAGGACAGCACTCCGCTGTGCTCACTGACCCTGGCCAGCCGGGACAGGGCCGGACCGGGACGGTAGCGGCGGCTGTTGTCGTCGCAGAGCAGGAAGCCGCGCGCGCTCAGGGTGGTGAGCAGGCGCTGGACGACCGCCTTGTCCCAGCCGTGGTGGCGGGCCAGTTCACTGACGCCCCACTCGGGCCGCTGTTCGGTGAACGTGAGCAGGACGAGCAGGGCCCGGTCGACGGTCTGCAGCACTCCGGGGGCCTGCTGTCCGTCGCGGGCCGCGGTGGTGGTGTCCGTGCCGCGCTCAGCCATGGGCCGGGCCTCCTTCGTCCACTTCGTCCATCTGTCGGTGCGGAAATCGCAACGGCGTTGCGATTTCTGGCGAAAGGATGCTGCCACGCCCAACGGGTGTCAAGGGTTTGCCGGAAATTCGCCTCGCGGCGGGAACGGCCTGCTCAGGGGCCATGACGGAGGACCGCGCACCGGTGGCCCAGCGTGCGGGCCGCGACCGCCCGCCCGTCACTCGATTGGCCTAACTCGGCTTTACGGCCCACAGCGGCATCGCACGGGGCCTGCGCCCACACACCGGGGGTACGGCACCCCGCCCCCACCGGCCGGGAAGTTGCAGCGTCCATCCGGGTGAGGCGCGATGGAATCCGGACGCGCCTTCCCTGCTGGACCCACCCACAGGACGCGCCCGGGGTAGGAGGAATCGGTCATGGGAGCCGCTGACGGTTTCACGGATTCCGGAGAGCTCGACGGCCTGACGGTGTACGACACCGCGGGCGAGAAGATCGGCAACGTGGGGCGGGTGTATGTCGACGACAACACCGGCCGACCGGACTGGATCACGGTGAAGACCGGCCTGTTCGGTATGAAGGAGAGTTTCGTGCCTCTCGCCGGAGCCCGTCGCGTGGGCTCCGACCTGCACATCTCCCATCCGAAGGACCGCGTCAAGGAAGCCCCCCGGGTGGACGCGGACGCTCATCTCTCCGTCTCCGAGGAGGAAGAGCTCTACCGGCACTACGGACTGACCAGGAACACCGGCGGCAAGCTCGGTGACCGTGCCGCCGGCACCGGTGCCCCGACGACGTCCGGGACCGGAACCATGGGCGCGGCCGGAGCGGGCGCTGCCGCCGGGGCAGGAGCCGGGGCCGTGGGCGCCGCCTCCGCCGAGCGCAGGGCGACGGCCGGCACCGCCGGTACGGCAGGCGCCGGCACGGGCAAGCACCGGGACGCCGACACCTCCGGTACGGCCCGGCCGCTGGCCGGAGCGGGCGCCGAACGGTCCGCCGCCGGCCTGAGCGGCAGGGAGGAACTCATCCGCTCCGAGGAGCAGTTGCGCATCGGCACCGAGGAGTACGAGAGCGGCAAGGCCCGGCTGCACAAGTACGTCGTGACCGAGAACGTCACCCGGACCGTGCCCGTGTCGCACGAAGAGGTGCGCGTGGTGCGCGAACCGCTCCAGCCCGGCGACAAGGCCGCCCGCTCGGACATCAACGAACAGGACGTGGAGGTCACCCTGCACGCCGAACGCGCCACGATGCGGAAGGAGACCGTGCCGGTCGAGCGGGTGCGGATGGAAACGGAGAAGGTGACCGAGCAGAAGGAAGTCTCCGCGGAACTGCGCAAGGAGCAGATCGACTACGCGGACGGCATGACCAAGGACGGCAAGGACATCGGCGGCAAGGACATGGGCGGCGAGTTCGGTCAGGGACGGCGCCGCTGACCCCCGCGCACCGCGCCGTACCGGCCGTACCGGACAGGAGCGAGGGGCGGACCCGCACCGCGGGGTCCGCCCTCTCGTGTGCCGCGGGCCCCCCGGGTCAGGGCCGCCCCGGCCGGAAGCGCACCGAGGGCCGCCCCTCCGGGCCGTCAGGAGTCACGACGGCCCTGACCCGGTAGACCTCCGCGATCAGCTCCTGGGTGATCACCTCGTCCGGGGCTCCGCCCGCGACCACCCGGCCCGCGTTCATCACCACGATCCGGTCGCAGAACATCGCGGCCAGATTGAGGTCGTGCAGGGCGATGACGGCCGTCAGCGGAAGCGCGGTGACCAGGGACAGCAGTTCCAGCTGGTGCTGGACATCCAGGTGGTTCGTCGGCTCGTCCAGCAGCAGTTCGCGCGGCTGCTGCGCCAGGGCGCGGGCGATCTGGACGCGCTGGCGCTCACCGCCCGAGAGGGTGTGCCAGGACTGGTCCCGGCGGCCGGTGAGGCCGGTCCGCTCCAGCGCCTCGCCCACCGCGGCCTCGTCCGCGGCCGTCGCCGCCGACCAGGCGCGGCGGTGCGGGATACGGCCGAGGCGCACGACGTCCACGACACTCAGCTCGACCTGGGTGAGGGAGTGCTGGTCGACGACCGCGACCCGCTGGGCCACCGTGCGGCGGCCGATCCTGGCCAGCGGGTCGTCGTCGAGGGTGACCGTGCCGGCGTCCGGGGCGAGGACTCCGGCCAGTATCCGCAGCAGGGTCGACTTCCCCGATCCGTTCGGGCCGATCAGCCCGACGGTGGCGCCGGGCGGCAGCTCCAGTGAGACCCCGTCCAGGATGAGGCGGCCGCCCGCCTCCCGGCTGACCCGCTCGGCCCGCAGCCCGCCGCGGGCGGGCGGGATCATGCGGACCGCCGGGTGCGGTAGAGGACGAGGACGAAGGCGGGCACGCCGATCAGGGCGGTGACGACGCCCACCGGAACCTCCTGCGGATCGAGGACGGTGCGCGCGAGGGTGTCGACCCAGACCAGGAACACCGCCCCGGCCAGCGCGGTGACCGGCAGCAGCCTGCGGTGCCCGGAACCGGTGAGCGCGCGGGCCGCGTGCGGCAGCACCAGGCCGACGAAGCCGATGGCGCCGGCCGAGCTGACGAGTGCGGCGGTCAGCAGCGCGGTCGTGCAGAGCAGGACGATCCGGGTGCGGCCGACATGGACGCCGAGGGTGGCGGCCGCGTCCTGGCCGAACGCGAAGGCGTCGAGCGTACGGGCATGGCCGAGGCAGATCAGCAGCGTGACGGCCAGCACGGCGGAGCAGGTCCACACATCGGTCCAGCCGACGCCGCCGAGCAAGCCCAGCAGCCAGAACAGCACGCCGCGGGTCTGCTCGGCGTCGGCGGCGGTCATCACGACGAAGGAGGTGAGCGCGGAGAACAGCTGCATGGCCGCGACCCCGGACAGGACCACCCGGTCGGTGCTGCCACCGAGGGTGTGGCTGAGCAGCAGGACCAGCGCGAAGGAGCACAGCGCCCCGATGAACGCGCCGGCCGACAGGGACACCGCTCCCCCGCCGACCCCGAGGACGACGACCACGACCGCGCCGGTCGACGCCCCGGAGGAGACGCCGAGGACGAACGGGTCGGCGAGCGGGTTGCGCAGCAGCGACTGCATGACGGTGCCGCAGACCGCGAGCCCGGCGCCGCAGACGGCGGCGAGCAGGGTCCTGGGCATCCGCAGGTTCCAGATGATGCCGTCGCGGATCGGGCTGAGCGGCGACTCCCCGAGCCCGAGGTGGGCGGCGACCGTGTCCCGGACGTCGCCGACGGAGATCCTGGCCGGGCCGATGGTGACGGCCACCGCGACGGACAGGACGAGCAGCAGGAACCCACCGGCCCACAGGAGTCCGCCGCGGATGCCGCGGATGCCTCTGGTTCCCCTGGTGCCGGGACGTCCGCGCTCACCGGCAGCGGGGAGTGCGCGCTCCCCCGCCTGCGCGGCCCGTTCGGTGTCCGTCACCCCGTGAGCCCGAAGGTACGCAGCCCGGCGGCGACGCGCTCCACGCCCTCGACCGTACGGATCGACGGGTTCATGGCCTGGCCGCTGAGCAGCACGTAGCGCTTGTGCCGTACGGCGTCCATGTTCTTCGTGGCGGGGTTGGACTCCAGGAACGCGATCTTCCGCGAGGCGCTCTCCGCGGTCTCCGACTTGCGGGTCAGATCGCCGATGACCAGCACGTCCGGGTTGCGGTCGGCGACCGTCTCCCAGTTGATCTGCGGCCATTCCTCATGGGTGTCGTCGAAGACGTTCTTCGCGCCGAGCTCGCGCGTGATGACGCCGGGCGCCCCGCAACAGCCCGCCAGGTACGGGGACTCGGCGTTGGCGAACCAGTACATCAGGGTGGCGCCGGAGGCGTCGATGCCGTCGGTGGCCTTCCGTACCCGGGCACGCAGCTGCGCCACGAGCTTCTCGCCCCGCTCCGGAACCCCGAACACCTTCGCCAGCTCGCGTACTTCGCCGTAGACGCTGTCCATGGTCAGCGCTCCGGTCCGGACTCCGTCGCCGTCCTTGCTGTTGTCCTTGGCGGTGCAGTCGGCGGGCGAGACGTAGGTGGGGACGCCCAGCTTCTCGAACTGTTCCCGGGGAGCGACGCCGCCCTTGGCGAGCGTCGACTCGAAGGAGGCGCTGACGAAGTCGGGCTCCTGGTCCAGGACCTTCTCCGACGAGGGGCGGTTCTCGGAGATCCTCGGGACGCCGGCGTTGGCCTTCTCCAGCCCCTTCATCACCGGGTCGGTCCAGGTGGCGGTGGCGGCCAGCCGGTCGGCGAGGCCGAGCGAGAGGAGGATCTCGGTGGACCCCTGGTCGACCGGGACGGCCCGGCGC
The DNA here is from genome assembly GCF_044756945.1 of Streptomyces sp. NPDC091387. Lineage (NCBI taxonomy): Bacteria > Bacillati > Actinomycetota > Actinomycetes > Kitasatosporales > Streptomycetaceae > Streptomyces > Streptomyces sp. NPDC091387. The sequence goes on from NZ_JBIVTZ010000009.1 coordinate 261,765, forward strand.
GGGGCGGCGTCCACGGTGACGGTGCGCCCGCAGTTCTTCAGGGTCACCGGATAGCCCTCGCCCCCGGTGGGCTTGGCTGCGGAGCTGTCACCCCCACCGCCGCAGGCGGTCAGCAGGACGATTCCGGCCGTGAGCAGGGCGGCGGAGCGGGCGTGGCCGGCTATGGGCGGCACGGAGTACCTCGGCGTCTCTGGGCCCATGCGCGGGGCCCGGTGTACGGAGTTCCGCGACCCGGTGCCGGACCGCGGGTGCCAGCAGGTCTTCGGACTCGGGTTCGTACGGTCGGGACGCCTTCCCGGGAACCCATGGGTCTCCCAGTGGCCGTTGGCCCCGCCCGTCCCCCTCACCGCTGCGCGTCAGTTCCGGATTCGCACCGGATTCCCTGACCCCTACGTGGAGTTCGACTGGCCCAGGCACGCTACCACGGGCTTCCACGCAGCTCAGCGGCGGTGCGGCCGACAGAACGGGCGGGGTCCCGGCCCGCTCCACCGGCCCCCTCCACCGGCCCGGTCGCTAGGGCCGCAGGAGCGCGACCACGGCGTTGTGTCCACCGAATCCGAACGAGTGGCTGACGGCGCGCCGGACCGGCAGCACCAGCGGCTGCTTGGTGACGCAGTCGATGTCGAACCCGGGCGCGGGCGCGTCCAGGTTGGCGACCGGCGGGATGATTCCGCGCTGGAGGGTGAGGATCGTCAGTCCCGCCTCGATCGCTCCGGCCGCGCCCATGCAGTGGCCCAGTACGCCCTTGGGCGCGGTGACCGGCGGCCGGTGCGGGAAGACCCGGCCGATGAGGGCGGCCTCGGCCGCGTCGTTGCGCGGTGTGGCCGTGCCGTGGGCGTTGATGTGCTCGACATCCGCGGCCTGCCAGCCAGCGTCGCGCAGCGCGGCCTCGACGGCGGCCTGGGCGACCCGGCCGTCGGGGTGCGGGCTGGTGGGGTGGTGGGCGTCGGTGGTGGCGCCGGTGCCCGCGAGCAGCGCGCGCGGCTCGGCGCCCCGGGCCTCGGCGTCGGCCGCGCGCTCCAGCACCATGACGGCGGCGCCCTCCCCCATGACGAGCCCGGCCCGGTCGGCCGCGAAGGGCCGGCTGAGCCGGGACAGGTCCCCGTCCGCGTGGGCGGCCGCGCCGGATCTGGCGAATCCGGTCATGGCGATCGGGAAGAGGGTCGATTCGGTGGCCCCCGCGATGGCCAGATCGCACTGCCCGGTGACGAGCAGGTCCCGGGCCACGGACAGTGCGGTGATCCCGGACGAACAGGCGGTGCAGGGCGCCAGGCTCGGGCCCGTGGCGCCCATCTCGATCGCGATCTCGGCGGCCGGCATGTTCGGGATGGTGAGCAGGATCCCGGAGGGCGAGGTCGCCTCGGGCCCGCGCCGCTCCAGCACCAGCGCCTGATCGGTGAGACCGGCGGAGCCGCCGCTGCTGGTGCCGACGACGACCGCGACCCGGCTGCCGTCCCAGCCGCCCGGGTCGAGCCCCGAGTCGGCGACCGCCTCCCGCGCGGCGAGTACGGCGAATTTGGCGTACCTGCCCATGCGGAAGGCCGTACGGCGACCGATCGCGGCGTCCAGGTCGATGCCGTCGACCGTGCAGGCGAAGTCGATCGCGCACCCTGCGAGTGCGGGGACGGTGCGGGCCGGGCTGACCCCGGCGCACACGCCGTCCCAGGTGGACTCGGTGTCGTTACCGACCGGGGTGATCATTCCCAGGCCGGTGACGGCGATGGCCGGCGTCTTCATCGGGCGGCGCCCACCGGGGCCTCGCCCCCGGCCGACGCCCGGAGGAACTCCGTGAGCCCGGCGAGGCTGGTGTCCCTGTGCAGGGTGTTCGGGTCCAGCTCGACGCCGAGGGCCTCCCTCATGACGACGGCGAACTCGGCGACTGCCAGGGAGTCCATGTCCAGGCTGTCCATCGTGGATTCGGGGAGAATCTCGGCCACAGGCACCCTGAAGGTACGGCTGAGTACCTCGGTGATCGTGGGGTGAATCGCGCTCATGGTCTTCCTCTCCATCATGCCCGTCCGGCGGGGGTGTACGGGGCGGTGCCTCTCACCGCCCCGACGCCGGAGTAACTGAGCAGAGTCCGTCCAGTTACGCCTTGCGGCGAACCGATTCGCCTCAGTGGGCGCGTGCCCCTGGACACCACCGCGACAACACGGCCGCGGTGCCCCAGAAGGCCAGGAGCACGACGCCGACTCCCAGCCCCTGTGCCGCCTCGGCCGCACGGAGCAGCGGCCGGGCCCTCACCACTCGGCCCCGGCGGGCGCCAGCCGTCCGCCCGTGTGCCAGGACGCGTCCGGGTCGTCGTACGCCTCGGCGTAGCGGGCTCCCGCGATGGGCCAGTCGGCGAGCAGTTCCTCCGGCAGCCCGAAGGAGGCGGCGAGTTCCGGCAGGTGGGCGGCGACGGCGGTGACGAGCTGCTCGATGGTCTCCGTCAGTCCGTCGACCTGGCCGGCCGTGAGGTGGCCGGCGACGAGCAGGTCCCCGCTGTTGCGTTCGATCCAGCGCAGCGCGAACAGCCGGGCCAGATCGGTCAGCCGCTCGCGGGCGGACCCCTCGGGCAGGCCCTCGACGGCCTCCGCGTAGGCGTCGGCCGCCTGCCGGTACGCGTGCGCCTCGACGCCTCGCAGCGCGGGCCCCGACCCCGCGTTCCACCGCTTCAGCGGTCCACCGTGCGGGGCCCGTGCCATGCGTGCGCGGGAGCGGGCGAACTGGATCCGCTCCACCTGGGCCAGGAGCCGGCCGAGGTACCGCAGATCGTCCAGGCCGCAGGCCGGCGAGCCGTCCGGGAATCCCCCCTCGTCCAGCGCCGCGGGCATCGCGGAGATGACCATCTCGGATGCCGCCTTGGTGTGGATGGCCAGGTTGTCGCCCTCCGCGGTGATGGCACCCTCCACCCCGGTGACGAGTTCGGTGATCCCGTTGCTCTCCAGCAGGCCCTGGGCGCCGCACCGTTCGCGGCATTCGACGATCACGGACCTGGCCTGCCAGGTGATCCATCCCTTGGCGATGTCGACCAGCTGTCCTGCTGCCTCGCGTTCCGGCGCCGGGCCGTGCATCGCCGCCTCCCAGCGGTCCAGGGCCCGCCGGTGCAGGAGGCTCATCGCGAAGACGGTGGCCATGGCCCCGGCGAGCGGGCCGTGGTGGCTGCGGTGGGCGATCACCGCCAGCGGCGGCAACGCGCGGCCCCCGGAGATGTACCGGTGGCCGGAGTAGCGGACCGCGATGGCGAGCGTGGTCCGGGCGGAGCCGACCGCACTCGCGCTCATGCAGATGCGGCCCGTGGTCACGCGGGCGATGGAGGCGAGAAATCGGCGTCTGCGGCCGGCGGTGCCGCTGCGGAACACCCCGTCGTCGCCGACCTGCCCCTGTGCGCCGCCGAGCAGCGCCTCACGTCCCACGAATACCTGGTCGAAGGAGGTCAGGCAGTGGTCCACGGGGCTGCCCATCCGTGCCGGAAGCCTGCGGATCCGTACCCCGGGCAGGGTCTGGAACGAGTCGGTGAGCGGTACCAGCAGCAGGAAGACTCCGTGGTCGACTCCCCCGACGAACAGCCGGGCGGCGACGAGCCCCGACTTGGGGCCGCCGGCCTGGCTGGTGTTGGGCATGAACTTCTGCGCGCCCAGGTGCGGTGTGTGCAGCACGAATCCGTCCCGGGCACGGTCGTAGGTAGCTGTCGTCTCGACCGCGGCGGCGTCGTTGCCGTGCGCCACCTCCGTGCAGAGGAAGGTCCCGACGCGTCGCATCGCGAGGAAGTCCGACAGATCGCGGGACCGGTCGGTGTCGTGGTCCAGCAGGCTGCCGAGGAAGAGGTTGTAGTGGATTCCCGCGACGGTGGCGAGGGTCGTGTCGACCGGGGCGAGCCATTCGTGCAGTGCGGCCAGGCCGCGGGGGTCGGCGGCCAGCCTGGCGCCGCTGTCCAGGGCGTTGTTGAGTGTGCGCAGGCGTGCGTAGGCCAGTGCGAGCTGTTCGTCGGAGGTGGGGCCGGGCGGGGGGAACGCCGGCCTGCGGAACGGCTCGGTGGCGATGATCCGCTGCCAGAAGCCGTGTTCCCCGCGGGCGTGCGGGCCGAGGAGCACCGTGGTGAGCCGGTCCGCGACGCGTTCCGTGGCGGGCTCGGTCACAGCGGTGCAGTCGATCGTTGTGGTCATACGACAGGAACGATCAGGAAACAGTCAGGACACCCGGATTTCCGGTATTGACCGACCTTTTCTTCCTGTTCAGTGGGGTGTCGGGGCCCGTTGGAAGGCGAGAGCGACATTGTGGCCGCCGAATCCGAAGGAGTGGCTGAGGGCCCGCTCGACGCGCTGTCTGCGGGGTTCCTTGGTCACACAGTCGAGGCCGGACTCCGCCGGCGGCGCGTCGAGGTTGGCGATCGGCGGGACCAGGCCGTGTTCCAGGGTCAGTACGGTGGCCACCGCCTCGATCGCGCCGCCCGCCGCGAGGGTGTGTCCGATGACGCCCTTCGGTGCGGTCACCGAGGGCCGGTGCGGGAAGAGCCGGGCGATGAGCGCGCTCTCTATGGCGTCGTTCAGCGGGGTGGAGGTGCCGTGTGCGTTGATGTGGTCCACGTCGCGGGCGGCCCAGCCCGCCCGGTCCAGTGCCGCCTCGACCGCTCGCTGGGCGCCCCGGCCGCCCGGGTCGGGTGCGGTGGGGTGGTGGGCGTCCGTGGCAGCGCCCGTACCGGCCAGCACCGCCCGCGCCCGCCCGCCACGGGCCCGGACGTCCCCGGCCCGTTCCAGTACGAGGACGGCGGCGCCCTCGCCGAGGACGAACCCGTCGCGGTCCGCGGCGAACGGCCTCGACGCGGCCGCCGGATCACCGGTGCGTACCGAGAGCGCCCCCATCCCGGCGAACGCGGTCACGACCAGCGGAGTCACCACGGACTCCGCGCCGCCCGCCACCACCACATCGCACTGGCCGCTCGTCAGCAGGTCGCGGGCGAGGCCGATCGCGGTGGCGCCCGACGCGCAGGCGGTGGCCGGGGCCAGGCTCGGCCCGTGGGCGCGCAGGTCGATGGCGACCTCCCCGGCGGCCGCGTTCGGCATCATCATCGGCACGAGGAGCGGGGAGACCGCGAGCGGCCCGTCCGCGTCCAGCCTGCGGACGTTGTCGACGAGTACGGAGACACCGCCCACGCCGACGCCCAGTACGACGCCCACCCGGCCGCCGTCCCAGCGGTCCGGGCGGAGCCCGGCGTCCGCCACGGCACGGCGGGCGGCGACGAGGGCCATCTTCACGAACCGCGCCATCCGGAAGACCGCGCGCCCGCCGACCGCCTCGTCCAGGTCCGGTCCGTCGGCCCGGCAGGCGAAGTCGACCGGCAGACCGGCCAGTTCCTCACAGTGCCGGGCCACTCCGGTCCCGGCGCAGAGCCCCGCCCAGAAGGTCTGCTCATCGGCGCCCACCGGGGTCACGAGCCCCAGGCCCGTCACCACCGTCGCCGACCCGTCCCGCACCATGCCGCGGCCCTCCCCGTCATCGTTCACGCCCGCCCTCGGTCGAACGGCCGGGCCCCGGTCCAGGTTGCGCACACTGGGCCGAACGGGTCACTTCCCGTGCGGCGGCGCGTGCGGTCGGGACGGGCGGAGTCCCCGGCCCGGTGGGAAGGGGCCGGGGACTCGGATGCCGTACGGGTCAGGAGGCGTCCGCGCCTCCGTCCTCGCCGTACCTGCGCTCGAATTTGGCGACCTGGCCCTCGGTGTCGACCACCCGGGCCTTCCCGGTGAAGAAGGGGTGGCTCTCGGCGGAGATCTCCACGTCGATGACGGGGTAGGTGCTGCCGTCGTCCCAGTCGATGGTCTGCTCGCTCGACGCGGTGGACCGGGTCAGAAACGCGTAGCCCGCCGAACGGTCACGGAAGACGACGGGACGGTAGGAAGGGTGCTTGTCCTGCTGCATGGCCTGCTCCTGGGGACGTGCGGGTACCGGGACGGACACTCCCGGCCAGCCTCGCGAACCGCGGCGTCCCGCGCGATCGCACACGTCCGTACGGGGGCATCGGCGCACGTCTGCCGCGGTGGCGCCGTACGCCCGCTCCCCGATCCGTCCTGCTCCGTCCTGCTCCGGCCTGATCCGAACGAAGGCCCCTACGCCTCCAGCGCGTCGGCCACCAGGGCCAGGAACCGGGCGTGGGCCCGCGCGCTGCACACCGGTTCCGGGTTCCAGGGCACCACCCGGGCGGTGCGTTCGATCGCCGCCCACGCCTCGTTCGTCCGGAGCTCGTCGAGAGGGGTGGCGTTGACCCGGATGTCGGCGAGCACGACGGCGGGGCGCAGCGCCCCGGCCTCCGCCCAGCCGACCGTGGACCAGTTCGCACCGGGGCCCTCGGCCGGTTCCACCAGGTCGATGCCGAGCTCTGCCAGCACCCGCAGTTCGGGCCACATGCGGGGGCGGGCCAGGTGCGCCTGTTCCTGTCCGGCCGGGGACAGGGCGAGGACCCTGGTCCGGTCCGGTCCCGCGGCGAACGTGCGCAGCCGGTCCCGGGCAGCATCCAGCTCCCGCGCGGCCGCCGGGGGCTCCTCCGCGCCCAGCGAGCGGGCCAGCAGGGCGAAGCGGTCGCCGGTCTCCGCGAGGGTGCGTGCCTGGCCCACGTCGATGACGACGACGGGGACGTGCTCCTCCAGGTGCTTGGCCGTCTCCGGGGCGAGGCCGTAGACCTGGCCGCCGCCGTAGCTGACGGCCACCACGAGGTCGGGCTCGCCGCTCAGCAGCGTCTCCACGTCCAGCGTGGCGCCCGCGCCGGCGTAGGCGACCTCGGTCAGGGGCAGCGATCCGGTCTTCGCGGTGTCGGGCACGGCCGGGTCGTCATGGCCGGAGCCGAATATCCCGATCGGCTGTATCCCGTGGTCCCATAAGGTCGCTCCGGCCTGGACGTAGGCGAGCACCCGCGTCGGGCGCCGCTCGGCGGACGACACCTGTCCACGGTCGTCGGAGAACTGCCATACGGTCTGTTCGCTCACGTCACACGCCTCTCGCCACCGGCCGCTTCGCCCCGTTTCGGGCTCGTACACCTGTACCTGCCCAGCGTTCCGGCGTGGCACCCCCGGCACGGCGTCGCTCTACAGGTCCGGCTGCGTGCCGCGCACCAGATAGCTGACGGGCCCGGGGTCCGGTACCGGGAGCTCGGCGAAGCCGAGCCGGTCGTAGAAGGCCCTGGCCGGGGTGTTGGCGGTGAGCATGGACAGGTGCACCCCCTCGACCCCTTTGGCGCGCAGGGCTGCCAGGAACGTGCGCATCAGCTCTCTCCCGTACCCCCGGCGCTGCCACTCGGGGAGCAGGTCGATGTGCAAGTGGGCCGGGTGGCAGGCCAGTTCGGGCAGGACCATCCGCTCCGGGTCGTGCAGGAGCGCGATCATCTCGTCGGCCGGCCCGCGCGGCGGGTCCACGGGTCGCGGGTAGCGGTCCTCGACCCGGGGCAGCCAGCGCTCGCGGAACTCCGTCACGAACCGCGGGGTGTCCGCCGTCCCGATGATGTATCCGACCGCCCGGCCCGTGCCGTCGTCGATCACGAAGGCCAGGTCGGGTTCGAGGTACGCGTACGGTGCGGCGAATATCGACGGCATCAGCTCCAGGTCCGGGTACAGGTGCCGGGAGTCGCCACCGTTGTCCGCCGTCCGGACGCAGATGTCGGCAAGGGCCGCACGGTCGTCCGGGTGGTAGGCGCGAGGGCCGGTTCGCGGGGTCATTCCCTCATCCTGCCGTTTTGGGAGCGCTCCCAAAAGACTAGGAAGAAGAAATCGTCGAACACGGCCGTGTTCCGTGTCGATCCGGGCGGCGGCCGTTCGTATAGAGGGTGAGAGGCCGGTACGTCACCGGCGTCGTACCCGAGGAGGCACTCCATGAAGCACTACCTGCTCAGCGTCGTCACACCGGCCGACGGTGTGCCGCCCGAGCCCGCGGAGATGGAACGGATCATGCGCGACGTCGAGGAGTTCCACCGCGAGCTCCGACAGGCCGGGGCCTGGGTCTTCGACGGTGGCCTGAGTGCCCCGAGCACGGCCACCGTCGTACGGGCGGAGGACGGCGGCACGGTGCTCACCGACGGGCCGTACATCGAGGGGAAGGAGTACCTCGGCGGGCTCAGCATCATCAAGGCCCCCGATCTGGACGCCGGGCTCGACTGGGGCCGCAAGGCCGCACTGGCGATCGGGCTGCCCATCGAGGTCCGCCCGTTCGAGGGTGAGGTGGAGGCCTGATGACGGGCCCTCCCGTCCGGCCCGCCCGGCAGCGGCGGACCGGACGAACCGGCCCTGTCCGCGCGGGAGATCGAGCGTCTCTTCCGCGCCGAGTACGGCCGGTGCGTCGCCGTGCTCGTCGGTGCGTTCGGTGACATCGGCATCGCGGAGGAAGCGGTCCAGGAGGCGTTCACCACCGCGCTCGACCGGTGGCCGGTGACCGGGCTGCCGCCCGCACCGGCCGACTGGATCATCACCACCGCGCGCAACCGGGCCGTCGAACGGCTGCGCCGGGAGGCCTCCCGCACCGGCCGGCACGCGCAGGCCGCGCTGCTGCGTGCCGGGAGCGAACCGCCCGAGGAGGGCCCCGTGCGCGACGACCGGCTCCGCCTGATGTTCACCTGCTGCCACCCCTCGCTCCCCACCACCGCGCGGATCGCCCTGACCCTGCGGCTGCTCGGCGGCCTGACCACCGCGGAACCGGCTCACGCTTTCCTGGTGCCGGAGCCGACCATGGCGCAGCGGCTGGTGCGCGCGAAGGCCAAGATCCGTGACGCCCGGATCCCTTACCGGGTGCCTCCGACGCCGATCTGCCCGAGCGGCTCCGCTCGGTGCTCGCCGTTGTGTACCTGGTCTTCAACGAGCTGATCACGGAGGGGCAGTCGCTCGTGCGGCAGTGCCTGCGGCCGGGCCGAGGTGGCCGGTCCGGAAGCGGCGCCGGCACTGGTCGACCAGCTGGAGCAGGCGGACCACCACCTGTTCCATGCCGTGCGGGCCGATCTGCTGCGCAGGCTGGGCCGCACCCAGGAGGCCGCGTCCGCCTACGACGCGGCGGCGGACCGCACGCGGAACACGGCCGGGCGGGACTTCCTGCTGCGCCGCCGCCGGGCGCTGCCCGACGGCTGACCGGGGGCTGTCAGCCGTTGACCGCCGTCAGCAGCACCACGGCGTCCTCCAGCGCGAGCAGCCCGTGCCGCTCCTGCGGGATGGGGTGCAGCCGTCCGGGTGCCAGTTCCACATCGCCGGAGGCGGCCGTGAGCCGGACCGTGCCGCGCAGCACCTGGAGGGAGGCGGCGGGCGGGGCGTTGTGCTCATCGAGCGCGGAGCCCGAGGTCAGCGCGATGACGGTCTGCCGCAGCGGGTCCTCGTGCAGCAGGAGGTGGGCGCTGCGGCCGTGCGGGGAAGTGCGGGCTGCGGCCAGGTGCTCGTCGGCGAGGGCATTCAGGTCATTCGGAGCGTCCATATGCCCTACTGTGCCGCAGCCCTCGTTCCCCCGCGATCCTGCCCATGGGCCCCGCCGGGCCCATGGGCAGGTGCGTCCGGTGTCCGGAGGTCAGGCCCGCAGCCACACCGCGGTGTCCTGTGGGAGCCTGCCCGCTCCGTCGAGCGGGCCGCTGGCCAGCAGTACCGCGGTGTGGCGGGGCAGCTCGGCCGCCTCCGCGGCCAGGTTGACCACGCAGACGAGTCCGTCGGTCCGGGCGAAGGAGAGCACGCCGGGCGCCGCGTCCAGCCAGGTCAGCCGGCGGATGCCGGGCTCTCCCGCCGTCCCGAACCCCGGTTCGCCGCGGCGCAGCCGAAGCGCCTCGCGGTACAGGGTGAGCATCGATTCCGGATCGTCGCTCTGCAGGTCGGCGGCGTACGAGGGCCAGTCGGCCGGCTGCGGGAGCCAGGGTTCGGCGGTGGCGCCGAATCCGGCGTACGGTCCCTGCGCCGACCAGGGCAGTGGTACCCGGCAGCCGTCGCGTCCGGGGTCGGTGCCGCCCTTGCGGAAGTGCATCGGGTCCTGGATGCGGTCCAGCGGGATGTCCACCTCTGGAAGGCCGAGTTCTTCGCCCTGGTAGAGGTAGGCCGCACCCGGCAGGGCCAGCGAGAGCAGGGCGGCGGCGCGGGCGCGGCGGGTGCCAAGGACCAGGTCCGTCGGCGTGCCGAAGGTCTTCGCGTCGAAGTCGAAGCCGGTCTCGGTGCGGCCGTAGCGGGTGACGGTGCGGGTCACGTCGTGGTTGCACAGGACCCAGGTGGCGGGGGCGCCGACCGAGGCGTGCTCGGCGAGCGTGTCCTCGATGGCGGTCCGCAGCAGTCCGGCGTCCCAGGGGCAGGCCAGGAAGTTGAAGTTGAAAGCGGTGTGCAGTTCGTCGGGGCGCAGGTAGCGGGCGAACCGTTCGGTGTCGGGGAGCCAGACCTCGCCGACGAAGACGCCGCCGTACTCGTCGGCGATGGCGCGCCAGGAGCGGTAGATGGCGTGCAGTTCGTCGCGGTCGATGAAGGGGTGCGGGTCGCTGCCCTCGACGAAGTCGGGCAGTGCGGGGTCCTTGGCGAGCAGGGCCGCGGAGTCGATCCGTACGCCCGAGACACCGCGTTCGAACCAGAACCGCAGCACTTCCTCGTGTTCCTGGCGGACCGCCGGGTGCGCCCAGTTGAGGTCGGGCTGCTGGGTGGCGAAGAGGTGGAGGTACCACTCGCCGTCGTCCAGCCGGGTCCAGGGGGTGCCGCCGAATTCGGAGACCCAGTCGTTGGGCGGAATCGCACCGTCCGGGCCGCGCCCCTTGCGGAAGTGGAAGAGGTCGCGCTCGGGGCTGCCGGAACCGGCTTCCAGGGCTGCCCGGAACCAGGCGTGCTGGTCGGAGACGTGGTTGGGCACGATGTCGATGATGGTGCGGATGCCGAGCTCGCGGGCTTCGGCGATCAGTTTCTCCGCCTCGGCCAGGGTGCCGAACGCGGGGTCGATGGTGCGGTAGTCGGCCACGTCGTAGCCGCCGTCGGCGAGCGGCGAGAGGTACCAGGGGGTGAACCAGAGTGCGTCCACGCCGAGTTCGACGAGGTAGGGCAGCCTGGCCCGTACCCCCGCGAGGTCGCCGGTGCCGTCACCGTCGCCATCGGCGAAGCTGCGTACATAGATCTGGTAGATGGCTGCGTCGCGCCACCAGTTCGCGGTGGCCTCGGACGGACGGTTGGCTGCCACGTGACGTTCCTTTCGGGCAGGTGGTACTCCGCCGCCGGCCCGCATGCGGGGCAGGACGGTCGAGCCGGCGGCGGAGTGCTGAGGGGAGGACGGCTGTGCGGGTGGTGTGGCGGAGGCGTCAGCCCTTGAGGCCGCCCGCGGTCAGACCGCCCATGATGTTGCGCTGGAAGATCAGGAAGATGAGCAGCGTCGGGATGGACGCGATGGTGAGCGCGGCGATGAGCACGTTCTCCGGAACTCCGTTGGCCAGCGAGTAGATCCCCACGTTCAGGGTCTGCTTGCTCGGGTCGGGCAGGGTGAGCATGGGCCAGAGGAAGTCCTTCCACACCCCGACGACGGCGAAGATGGAGACGACGCCGAGGATCGGCCGGGAGATCGGCAGGACCACCGAGCGCAGAGTGCGCAGGGGTGATGCGCCGTCGATGGCGGCGGCGTCCAGGAGTTCTCTCGGGATGGAGTCGAAGAACCGCTTCAGCAGGAAGATGTTGAAGGCGTTGGTGACGGACGGGAGCCAGATCACCCACGGCGAGTTCAGCAGGTTGCGCTGGAAGATCGGCACGTCCAGGACGGTCAGGTACTGGGGTACGACCAGGACGGTGGCGGGGATCATCAGGGTGGCCAGCATCATGCCGAGGATGACCTTGCCGAACACCGGCCGCAGCTTGGACAGCGAGTAGGCGGCGGCGACGTCGAAGATCAGTTGGAAGGCGAGCGCGCCGAAGGCGTAGTACAGGGTGTTGAAGAGCAGCTTGGACAGGTCCATCACGGACCAGGCCCGGCTGTAGTTCTCCGTGTGGATCGAGCTGGGGAACGCCGTGGGCGGGCTCTGCACCACTTCCTGCGTGGTCTTGAGGCCGCCGGTGACCATCCAGTACAGCGGTCCAAGGAAGACCATCGTGAACAGGAGGATCACCGCGGCGAAGATGATCCAGTAGACGGCCTTGCCGCGGCCCCTGCCGAGCTGGGCCGGCGAGATCAGGGTGCGCTGGCGCGCGACGTCGGCGGGGCGCCGGTCCTTGCGCCGTGCGGCCTTGCGTCCGTCGCTCCCGCGCCGGGAGACAAGCGTGTTCGATGCCATGGTCGTGCTCCCGTCCTAGTCTTCGCTGCTGCGGCTCAGTCGTACGTACACCGCGGAGACTCCCGCGAGGACGACGAGCAGGACGAGGCCGAGTGCCGCCGCGCTGCCGTAGTTGTTGAAGTTGAAGGCGTATTGGTAGATGAGGTAGACGACGGTGGTGGTGGAACCCTCGGGGCCGGCGCCGTTGGTGAGCAGGAACGGCTCGGTGAAGACCTGCATCGTCGCGATGATCTGCATCAGCAGGAGCAGCGAGAGGATGAGCCGGGTCTGCGGGATGGTGACGTGCCAGACCTTGCGCAGCAGTCCGGCGCCGTCCAGTTCCGCCGCCTCGTACAGCTCACCTGGAATCCCCTGGAGTGCGGCCAGGTAGATCAGCGTCGCGCCGCCCATGTTCATCCAGGTCGCCGCGATGACGACCGAGAGCATGGCGGTGTCGGTGTCCTGGAGCCATTGCTGTGCGGGCAGATGGAGGATTTCCAGGATGCGGTTGAAGAGCCCGTAGCCGGGGTCGTAGAAGTACTTGAAGAGCAGTACGGAGGCGACCGGCGGCAGCATCACCGGCAGATAGACCAGCAGCCTCAGATATCCCTGTCCGTGCCGGAACTCGTTGAGCACGACGGCGACGACGAACGGGACGGCGAAGCCGAACACCAGCGCGAGCACCGTGAACAGCAGGGTGTTGCGCCAGGCCTGCCAGAACGCCGGGTCGTTGACGACGTAGGACAGGTTGGACCAGCCGGCCCAGGTGGTCTTGCCGTTCTCGGTCTTCTGGAAGGCCAGGATGAATTCCCGGACCATCGGATACCAGGAGAAGAACGAGAAGCAGAGCACCGCTCCGATCAGGAAGCCGTGCGCTGAGATGTTGCGGCGCAGAACACGCAGGAACTCGTCGCGGGCGGAGTTCGGGCGGGTGGGTCCTGCGTGTCCGTGGTGTGGCCTGGTCGCCTTGCCGCTGGACAGGGTAGGGGCCGACATGGTGTCTCCTCGGTGCCGGTGAACTGAAGCGCAGTCGGACGGGTCCGGATGCGGGGCCGGGTCCGCGTGACCCGGCCCCGCGCGTCCGTTACTGGTTCGCCAGAACCTGGTTGACCTGCTGCTCGGCGGTGGAGAGCAGCTTGTCGATGTCGGCGCCCTTGTTGGTCAGGACACCGGACATGGCGTTGTCGAGGATCTTGTAGATCTCCTGCGCCTTCGGCGGCTCGGCCTTGCCCTGGACGGGGTTGTCCATGAAGGCCTTGAAGTTCTCGATGGGCATCGACGCGTTGGTGGTGCGTGAGGCGTCGTCCTTGGCCTTGCTGTCACCCAGGAAGAAGTTCGGCTGCGGCAGCCCGACGGGCAACTTGTCGGCCTTGGTGCGGGCCCAGTCGAACTGACCCTTGCCCGGGGTGAGGTTCTTGAAGTTCAGCCAGGCGACAGCGGCCTTGATCTGGTCGGGCGAGCTGCCCTTCTTGATCATGTAGTTGTTGCCGCCGAAGAGGGTGCCCTTGGCCCCGGGGATCGGGCCCAGGCCGAAGGTCTCGTACTTGGCACCGAGCTGCTGCACCATGTACGCGATGTCGTCGGGGGCGGCGAGGAACATGCCGAGCTTGTCGGTGGAGATCTGCTTCTGCAGATCTCCCCACTTCAGCAGCTGCGTCTTGCCCATGCTGTCGTCCTCCCAGCGCATGTCGTGCAGTTGCTGGAGGACCTGCTTGCCGGAGGCGTCGTTGAAGGCCGCCTTCTTGCCGGAGGCGTCCACGACGTCCCCGCCGAGGCCGTACTGGGTGGCCGCGAAGTGCCAGCCGCCGTTGTTGCCGGCGCTGTACTCGCCGAAGCCGGCGATGCCCTTGCCCAGAGCCGCGATCTTCTTCGCCGCCGCGCGGACCTCGTCCCAGGTGGCGGGCGGGGTGTTCGGGTCGAGACCGGCCTGTGTGAACAGCTTCCGGTTGATCATCAGGCCCATGGTGTAGTTGCTGGTCGGCAGTGCGTAGAGCTTGCCGTCCTTGCGGGCCACATCGATGACCTGGGGCTGGATCTCCTTGAGCGCGGGCACCGACTTGTCGTTGACGTAGGCGGAGATGTCCGTGGCCCCGTCGTTGTCCAGCACCTGCTGAAGGTCGGTGAAGTACGCGTAGAAGACGTCCGGCTGCGACTTCCCCTTCAGCATGGCCGTGAAGCGGGGAGGCTCCAGGCACTGCCCGGGGGTGGACTTTCCGTTGATCGTGACGTTCGGGTAGGTCTTGTTGAACGTCTTGATGTCCTCGTTCCACTCACGCAGCTCCGCGGCCTTGGCCGCCGGCGGCATGCAGTCGATCGAGATCGTCACCTTCGTCTTCGGGTCGAGCGGGGCCGACGGGTCGGACGAACCCTTGGATCCACTGTCCTTGTCACCGCTGTCGCTGCTGCTGCTCGTGCCGCAGGAGGCGAGAGCGGTCAGGGCGAGTGCGGTGACGAGGGCGGCCGCTGAGGCACGGCTTGTACGGCGTGTGCGGCTGAACCCAGCACTTCTCATCGATGGTCCCCTTCGGGCATGAGCATGGAAGGCCCGCGGCCGGCTCTCTGCCGGGGCGAGGCACACTCAACCAGCGCCGACATGTGAACGCAATATCTCGCGCAGTTTTCGTAAAAGTTTGACAGTCCATTGCATGCCCCGTGTGATGCACGACAGAGGCGTGCCACTCGGCTCCAGAGAGCCGAGACAGCACGCCAGGGGTGGTTCCGCATGGTTCGTGACCGGTCGCCAGTTCCGTTCCCGCAAACTTCGCACGTGCGGACGCAAGGAATTTGCGCACCACGGGACGCCGTCCGGCTGACCGGACGGCGTCCCTGTGCGCAAGGGCCGCTACGGGTTGATGTTGATCTTCATGGTGGAGGTCGTGTTCTTCACGTCCTGCGCGTTGCCGCTGAGCTTGAGGCCGTTGAAGGTGACCTCACCGACGGCGGGCCCCTGGCCGGCCTCCGGCATCTCGTTGGCCCACAGCCCGAAGCCGGACTTGGCCTCCAGGGCGTCCCCGCTCTTGCGGGCGCCGGAGATCGAGATGTCGGTCAGCACGGTGTCCTTGATCGGGAACTGTGGCTGTCCTCCCACGTAGTTGGTCTGGAACATGATGCCGCTGTACGTCGGGTCGACGATGTCGACGTTGTTGATCCTGATGCCCTGGAACACCTTGGAGGCGGAGAACAGCCAGATCCCGGGGAAGGTCTGCGTCCCCCAGAAGTGGCCGCCCGAGCGGATGACCGACACGTTCTCGATCGTCGTCGGTTCGGTCCCGAATCCGTTCATGGGGTAGCCGAAGTCCAGCGAGCTCACCGTGATGCCCGAGTAGACCAGGGTGTCCGCGATCAGGATGTTGCGGAAGGTGTTGTCGAAGCCGCCGTAGACGGCGACACCCGCCGCGCGCCAGGTCAGGATCGAGGTGAGGTTCTCGTACACGTTGTTCTTCATGTCCGAGCCACCGGAGTCGATCGCCGAGAACAGGGCGAAGCTGTCGTCGCCCGTGGCGCGGGACTCGTTGTTGACGACGTGGTTGTCCGTCGAGCCGTTGGTCATGTTGATGCCGTCGGCGAACGTGTCACGGATCCGGGAGTTCTTGATGGTGATGCTGTCGGTGTTCGCACCCCAGTAGAGGCACACCGTGTGCTCGTTCCAGACATTGTCGATGGTGATGTCCGAGACGTTGGAGAAGTCGAACACCTTGCCGGGGCCGTCGATGCGCGAGGTGTAGTTCCCGAAGTACGCGAAGTTCGCGAACGACGAGCCCTTCGCGCTGGCCTCCGCACGGAATCCGTTGTCGGTGTTCTCCTGGCCCGAGGGTGCGAAGAACCTGGTGTACCAGGGACCGGCGCCGACGACCTTCACGGCCTTTCCGTAGACCTGGAACTTGCTCGCGGTCTGGTAGTCACCGGCCGGCAGGTAGACGCCGACCAGCTTGCCCGTGGTGTCCATCCGCACCTTGTCCAGGGCGTTCTGGACGTCCTGGTGGGTGAATCCGGCGGGCACGGCGTAGGCGGCCGGGTCCGGATTGGCGATCTGGGTGGCCTGCTCCAGGCTGACGAAGTCGATCGCGTAGGTGGAGGTGTTCGCGGCGTCCTTCTGGAGCCGGACCTTGCTGCCGGCCGGGACGGTCCTGCCCAGCATCACGTTCGCCTCGTCGTAGATGTGCCGCGGCGAACCCGCGCCCGGGGAGTTCCCGGGACCGGTCTCGGCGCCGTACAGCCAGGCGTACTTCGAGGTGAGGTCGATCG
The DNA here is from genome assembly GCF_044756945.1 of Streptomyces sp. NPDC091387. Classification (NCBI taxonomy): domain Bacteria; kingdom Bacillati; phylum Actinomycetota; class Actinomycetes; order Kitasatosporales; family Streptomycetaceae; genus Streptomyces; species Streptomyces sp. NPDC091387. The sequence continues at coordinate 278,200 of NZ_JBIVTZ010000009.1, forward strand.
CCTTGAGGAAGACGCCGTCCACGTAGAGGTTCAGCTTGGAGTCGATGCCTCCGCCGCCGGCGGAGTCGGGGATGGAGAACCGGGTCACCAGGGTGTTGGTGCTCGCCCTGGTGGTGAACTCCACATAGTTGCCGGTGTTGTTGAGGGTCACGGCCTTGCGGCCGGAAGCCTCGCCCGCGACGTCGCCGACGGTCCGGTTCGGACCGACGACCTGGGCGCCGCCGCCGGTGACGCCGCCCTCGGCCTCGTACATGTCGTACGGCATGTCGGCGCCGCGGCCGACGAAGAGCGAGCTGGTGGAGGTGTTGTTCTCGCGCTTCACCGGGAGTTCGTTGGCGTCGTCCGCGATCACCGTCTTCACGGAGTACGAACCGTTGGCCGCCGTCCAGCTGCCCAGGCTCACCGGGGCGCTGGTGGCGCCCGCGGCGATGGCCCCGGTGTAGGTGCCGGTGAGGGTCTTCACCGTGGCGCCCTTGGAGTCCAGCAGGGTCAGCGTGATGGCGTGGCCGCCCGCCGCGGACGCCACCGTGCCCTGGTTCTTGATGGCGACGGAGAAGGTGACGTTCTGCCCGTTGGACGGGGCGGACGGGGAGGTGCTGACCCCGGTCGCCACCAGGTCCGAGCTGGCGACCGGCTTGACGACCAGCGCGGTCGCGCTGGTGTAGGTGTTGTCGGTCTCGTTCTGCTCGATGACCTCGTTCGCCGGGTCGGCGACGGCACTGAGTTCGTAGCTGCCCGCGTCACGCGGTCCGATCTCCGCACTGACCTGGGTGGAGGCCCCGGCGGCCAGCGCGCCCACGGACGCGGTGGCGACCTTGGAACCGCCGAGCCGGAATTCGAGCTTGCTCGCCGGCGCCGCGACCGAACCGCTGTTGCGCACCGTCGCGGTCAGGGTGACCGGGTCCGACTCGACGGGCGCGGAGGGAGCCGCGGTCACCGAGCTGACCTGGAGGTTCGGGTTGGGTGCCGGAGCGCCCAGGACCTGGAACTCCGCGACCTGACCGGCACCGGAGCCGGTGTTGGAGTTGAACTTGAGCTGGACGTCGGCCACCCGGCCGCTGACCGGGATGGTCACCGCGTTGCCGCCGGCCGGGCTGAACGCGTAGTCCTTGGCCGCGACCAGACTGGTGAAGGCCGAGGCGCTCTGCTCACGGCCGAGCACCTGGATGTTCTGGGTCCTGGCCCCCCAGCTGCTGTCCGGGTTGAGCTTGACGACGACGCTCTCGGTCTCCGCGTTGGCGCCCAGCTTGACCGTCAGGGTGTTCGGGTAGCTTCCCCCGGCGCCCTCCCAGTAGGTGGTCAGGCTGTTGTCGTTGGCGTTCTCCGCGACGAACGTGTGCACCACGGACGAGGCGGAGATGGGCTTGCCGATCGCGAGGTTGGACGCCGCGCTCGTGCTCCCGTTGCGGGTGACGGTGTTGCTGTCGCCCGACACGTTGCCCGCCGCGTCCTTGGCGCGGACGGTGTAGGAGACCGTGGTCGCGGCGGACTGGGTGTCGGTGTAGGTGGTGACATCGCCCGCGACGCTCTTGCGCAGCACGTTGTTGGCGTAGATGTCGTACCCGGTGACGCCCTTGTTGTCGGTGGAGGCCTGCCAGACCAGCTTGATCTGCCCGGCGGACGGCTCGGTGAAGCTCAGGTTGCCCGGTGCGGTCGGCGCCTGGGTGTCACCCGAATCCCCGGTACGGGTCACGGTGTTGCTGTTCGCCGAGGTGTTGCCCGCCGCGTCCTTGGCCCGGACGTAGTACGACACGGTGGCACCGGCCGGACGGGTGTCGGTGAACGTGGTGACGTTGCCGGCCACGCTGGTGAGCAGCGTGTTGTTGGCGTAGATGTCGTAGCCGGTGACGGCGGTGTCGTCCGTCGACGCCTTCCAGGTCAGCTTGATCTGCCCGGTGGCCGGTTCGGTGTACGCCAGTTGCGTCGGCGCGGTCGGCGCCTGGGTGTCACCGGACACGGGGCCGTAGATCTCCAGCTCGGAGACCTGGGCGCCCGGCTGGACGGAGTTGGCGGAGACGAGGACGCGTACGTAGCGCGTGGTCGTGGCGTCGAAGGTGATCGTCGCCGACTCACCGGCCGTCGGACTGAAGGTGTACGCCTTGGACTGCGTCAGGTCGGTGAAGTCCGAGCCGTTGGCGCTGCCCTGGATCTTCAGCGTCTGGCTCCGGGTCTCCCAGCCGTCCGGCAGGCGCAGCACCACCCGGTCCACCCGTACCGAGGACCCGAGATCCGCCTGGATCCACTGCGGCAGGTCGCCGTTGCGGCTCTCCCAGTAGCTGGCGGCGTTGCCGTCGTTGGCCTGGGCGGCGGTGTACGTCTGGGTGTAGCTGCTGGCCGTCAGCGTACGGCCGGCCGCCAGGTTCACCGACGACTCGGCCGCCGCGCGGACCTCCAGCTCGGCGAGCTGGCCGTTCTTCGCGACGGTGTTCGCGGTGATGTTCGCCCGTACGAACCGGGCCCGGGTGGCCGGGAAACTGATGGTCACCTTGTTGGAGCTGCCGGGTGCGAACGTGTAGGCGGCCGAGGTCTTCAGCGTCGAGAAGCTGGTGCCGTCGGCGCTGCCCTGGAGTGACAGGGTCTGCCGGCGGCTCTTCCAGTCGGCGGGAAGCTTCAGGGTGACCTGGTCGACGCGGGTGACCTTGCCCAGGTCGCTCTGCACCCACTGGGGCAGGGCGCTGCTCGCCCCCTCCCAGTACGTCGACTGGTCACCGTCGGAGATGTTCCCCGCGGCTTTCCCGCTGCCGGCGCTGCTCGCGGCCGTCTTCTGGCCGGCGGCGATGTTCGGGCCGCCGGCCGCAGAGGCGTTGAGTGCCGGCCAGCCGATCATCAGCAGGCTGGTGGTGACAGTGGCGGAAAGGACCCGCCATCTCCAGCGTTGCGGTCTCATATGTCCCCGATCTTCGGCCTCGGCGCAGGGCGCGTCCAAGGCGCGGCTCTTTCTGCGTACCTGCTGGGGCATGGATTCCTGCACCCACAGGATGGGCTTTTGCGTATTGCGGTCAGAGAGTTGCAGAGAATTGATGGGTAGTCCACTGTCGCGGCAGAACCTGAAACGTAAACGGACTACCCCACACCGCCTCAACTGCCGTGACAAATAAGGCAATAGATGGCTCATCGACGCGCTCGCAAGCAGCCTGCAATTTACGCAAACGATTTGCGTAAAAGTGAAAGGCGCTGAAAGGTGCCAGCTCGGACGGGGAGACGAGGCCGAGGGGCGCGGCTCGATTTGTACAGGTGAACCTGTACAGCTCAGACTGTGCATTCTACTGTGGAGCGCATGAACGAGAGCCCGCGCACGTCCCCCTCAGCGGTCCAGGCCTCACGAGAGGTCCGTACGGTCATCGGCCGCCTGCGGCGCCGCATCCTGAACGCCGCCGAAGCCGAGGACATCACCTTCGGGCAGGAGTCCGTGCTGACGCGTCTGTCCGGCACGCCCGGCGTCACGGCCAGTCAGCTCGCCTCGGCCGAGGGCGTGCGCCACCAGTCGATGACGGCCACGGTCGCCTCGCTGACGGCCCTGGGGCTCGTGGAACGACGGCCGGACCCCGACGACGGGCGCCGTCTGCTGATCGCACTGACCGTGGAGGGGCGCCGACGCGTCGCGGAGGGGCGGCAGGCCCGGCAGGAATGGCTCGCCGGTGAGTTCCAGGAGAGGTGCACGGAGGAGGAACGACGGGCCGTGATCGCCGCCATGGCCGTACTGGAACGCCTCACTCATGACTGACCGGACAACGGCGAGGCGGGGCGGGACGGCGACGGCGGGCTTCGACCGGCGGCTGCTGCCACCGATGATGCTGGGTTCGGTCCTGAACCCGATCAACTCGACGATCATCGCCGTCACGCTCATACCCATCGGCGTCGCGCTGGGCGCGCCGCCCTCCCGGACGGCGTGGCTGGTCTCGTCCCTCTACCTGGCCACCGCGCTCGGGCAGCCCGTCATGGGCCGGCTCATCGACATCTTCGGGCCGCGCAGGCTCTTCCTCGTCAGTACGAGCCTGGTCGGGGTCGCCGGTGTCGTCGGCGCCCTGGCGCCGAACCTGGGCGTGCTGATCGCCTCTCGTGTCCTGCTCGGGTTCGGCACCTGCGCCGGGTATCCCGCCGCGATGGCGCTGGTGCGCAGCGAGGCCAAGCGCACCGGGCAGGACAGTCCCGGCGGGGTGCTGACCGCCCTGGCCGTCGCCAACCAGACCATCGCGGTGCTCGGCCCGCTGCTGGGCGGCCTGCTGATCGGGCTGGGCGGCTGGCGCAGCACCTTCGCGCTGAATGTGCCGCTCGCGGCCGTGGCCGTGCTGCTGGGGCTGCTCCGGCTCCCCAAGGAGGCCGGCACCGGGGAGTCCCCGCGGCGTGGGCGCCTCGCCGCCCAGCTCGACCTGCCCGGGATGGCGCTGTTCGCCGCGATGCTCATCTCCCTGCTGCTGTTCCTGATGAACCGCCATCTGCGCGACTGGTACCTGCCGGCGATCACCGCCGCGGCGAGCGCCGCGTTCGCGGTGCGGGAGCTACGGGCCCCCACCCCGTTCATCAACCTGCGGGTACTGGGCGGCAACACACCGCTGCTGGCCACCTACGGGCGCGCGCTGGTCGCCTACATCGTCGCCTACGCCTTCCTCTACGGGTTCACCCAGTGGACGGAGGAGGGCTTCGGGCTCTCGCCCTTCCGCGCCGGGCTGGTGCAGATCCCCATGTTCCTGGTGGCCATCGGCGTCTCGGTCGTCACGGGGCGGCGCAAGGGCGTGCGCGGCAAACTGATCGTCGGCGGGCTCGGCCAGATCGCCGCCTGCGCGGTGATGCTGACGCTCACCGGGAACAGCCCCGTGTGGACGCTGGTCCTCGTCGCCCTGATATTCGGCATCCCGCAGGGGCTGAACAGCCTGGCCCTGCAGAACTCTGTCTACTTCCAGTCCGATCCCGAGGGCACCGCCTCCTCGGCCGGACTGCTGCGCACCTTCGCCTACGTCGGCTCGATGGTCGCCTCCTCCACCGCGGCCGCCTCCTTCGGGCAGCGCGCGGACACCGGCGGCATGCACCACCTCGCCTGGATCATGCTCGGCGCGGGTGTGCTCTCCCTGCTGCTGACCGTCTTCGACCGCACGCTCGGCCGCGCGACGGAGCAGGGCACCACGGCCGCTGCGCCACAAGCGCCTTAACCCACCCGGGACTTCGCCCCGCGAGCACCCCGACGTCCACTGCCCGCTGCTCTCTGCGCTGTGTGTGCGAACGGCTCAACTCAACGAAAGGCGCCCCACCATGTCGCGCACCGCCCTGCTCTCGATGGACCTCCAGCCCCACCACCTCGACCACGTGCCCGCCGAGTATCTGCCGCGCGCCGTGCACGCCCTCGACACGGCGCGCACCGCGGGTGTCCCCGTCATCCACGCTGCGCCCCGGCCACGGGCGGCATCGTCCTGTCGACCGCGCTTCAGGCGGCCGACCTCGACTACCGGGTCACCGTCCTGTCCGACGCCTGCGCCGACCCCAGCCCCGCCCTGCACCACACGCTCGTGAACGACCTCCTCGCCGGGCGCTGCGAGGTCGCCACCGTCGCCGAATGGGCGCGCGCCCTCAGGGCCGCTTCATAGGCGGTCGCCGCCCCGCCTCACCCGGACGCGGTCCAGCGGTAGCGGACGTCGGGCTCCCCCTCCTCGTTGCGGCTGCCGTCGTTGAACTCGACCGCGGTGAAGCCGTGCCGCTCGTAGAAGGCGCGGGCACCGGCATTGCGCTGGAAGGCATAGAGGGCGAGCCCCCCGGGACTGTGCTCCCTGGCCTTCGCCAGCAGCAGGGTCCCGATGCCCCGGCGTTGTGCACCGGGGCTGAGATAGAGCTGTTCGAGTTCCTCGCCGTCGACCGAGACGAAGCCGACGATCTCCACCCCGTCTCCCTCCTCGTGGAGTTCGGCCACCCAGACATCCGTCTCGGGCAGCACGACGTGGGTCATCCAGCCGAGCGTGGCCTCGTCGCTGTGCACTCTGGGCAGGTACGGCATGGCGGCGGCCCGGGAGGCGAGGAGGAGCCGGGTGAGGGGGCCGGCGTCGTCGGCGCGGGCGTCCCGCAGCCGTACGGTGCCGAGCCGCGGGCGGTTGTCCGAGGCCATCCGGTGTCTCCTGTTCGAAGGCTCTGTGGCCGAAAAGCATGCCGTACCTGATGCGGCACGGTGACCTGGCCACCTGTGATCGAACGTACGTCTCCACGGGTCCGGATCTCCATAGAATATGAGTGACCGCTCCGCCGTTGACGACCGCTCACGGCGCCCGCCCCGGCCGAGGGAAGACGTAACGGTGCACCAGCCCGACGAGTTCGCACTCACCGAGACCGGTTACCGGGGCCCGCCGCCCTCCTGGGCCCCCGGCAGCCCCGCGCTGTGGATCGTGGACGCACAGCGGGAGGGCGAGCGGGCGCGGCGGCTCGCACCGGGGATCCTCGACGCGGAGGAGCTCGGGCGGGCCGGGAGTCTGGTCGTCGAGGCCGACCGCCTCTGCTTCCTCGCCTCGCACGTGGCGCTGAGGATGCTGCTGGGGGCGCGGCTGGGCATCGCCCCCGACGCCGTACGGCTGACGCGGGAACCGTGCCCGTCCTGCGGCGGGCCGCACGGGCGTCCCGCGACCGGTGGCGGTGTGCACTTCTCCCTCTCGCACACCCGGGGCGTCGCGCTGCTCGCGTTCGCGGACGAGCCGGTGGGGGTGGATGTGGAGCGCACCCCCAAGGCCCGGACCGTGTCGGAGATCGGGGACCAGCTGCATCCGGCGGAGCGCCGGGAACTGGCGGAGCTGCCGGAGGAACATCGGCCGGCCGCCTTCCTCCGGGCCTGGACCCGCAAGGAGGCGTACCTGAAGGGCAAGGGGATCGGCCTGGCCGGCGGCCTCGCGCACGACCACATGGGCACCGGCCCCCGTCCGGAGCCCGGCCCGCCGGGCTGGACCGTCACCGATGTCGCGGTCCCCGCCGGATACGCGGGGGCGGTCGCCGTCCGCACGGCGGGGCGGCCGCCCGCCCACGACGTCGACCGGCGAAAATGACCCGGCGGGCAGATCGCACCGACCGACCGATACGGAGGAGTGGCAGATGCCGCACACACGAGCCGGACAGCAGGCGCGCCCCGAGGACCTGACCGATGTGGCACGGCTGGTGACGGCGTACTACACGCTGCACCCGGATCCGGCAGAGGCCGGGCAGCGCGTGGCGTTCGGCACCTCGGGGCACCGGGGGTCGTCGACGGCCACCGCGTTCAACGAGGACCACATCGCCGCGACGAGCCAGGCCATCAGCGAGTACCGGGCTCTGCAGGGCACGGACGGGCCGCTGTTCCTCGGGGCCGACACCCACGCGCTGTCGGAGCCCGCGCAGGTCACCGCCCTCGAAGTGTTCGCGGCGAACGACGTGGCCGTGCTCATCGACTCGGCCGACGGCTACACCCCGACGCCCGCGGTCTCGCACGCCGTCCTCACGTACAACCGCGGCCGTACGTCGCATCTCGCCGACGGTGTGGTGGTCACCCCGTCCCACAACCCGCCCGGTGACGGCGGGTTCAAGTACAACCCGCCGAACGGCGGTCCGGCCGGGTCCGGGGCGACCGGCTGGATCCAGGACCGGGCCAACGAGATCATCGCGGGCGGCCTCAAGGACGTGCGCCGGATGACCCGCGCCCGCGCGCTGGCGGCGCCGTCGACCGGGACGTACGACTTCCTGGGCAGCTATGTGGCGGACCTTCCGTCCGTGCTCGACCTCGACGCGGTGCGCGCGGCCGGCGTACGGATCGGGGCCGACCCGCTGGGCGGGGCGTCGGTCGCGTACTGGGGCCGCATCGCCGAACAGCACCGGCTCGACCTGACCGTGGTCAATCCGCTCACCGACCCCACCTGGCGGTTCATGACGCTGGACTGGGACGGCAAGATCCGGATGGACTGCTCGTCGCCGTACGCGATGGCCTCGCTGATCGGGCAGCGCGACCGCTACGACATCGCCACCGGCAACGACGCCGACGCGGACCGGCACGGCATCGTCACCCCCGACGCGGGCCTGATGAACCCGAACCACTACCTCGCCGTCGCCATCGACTACCTGTACACGCACCGGGACCAGTGGCCCACCGGGGCGGGCGTCGGCAAGACCCTGGTGTCGTCCGGAATGATCGACCGGGTCGCCGCCGATCTCGGCCGGGAACTGGTCGAGGTGCCGGTCGGGTTCAAGTGGTTCGTGGACGGTCTGGCCGACGGGTCGCTCGGGTTCGGCGGCGAGGAGTCGGCCGGGGCCTCCTTCCTGCGCCGGGACGGATCGGTGTGGACGACGGACAAGGACGGCATCCTTCTCGCGCTGCTCGCCTCCGAGATCCTCGCGGTGACGGGCGATTCGCCGTCCGAGCGCTACGCCGCGCTGACCTCGCGGTTCGGTGAACCGGCGTACGCCAGGATCGACGCCCCGGCGGACCGCGAGCAGAAGGCGGTGCTGGCACGGCTCTCCCCCGAGCAGGTCAGCGCCGACACCCTCGCCGGTGAACCGGTCACCGCCGTGCTCACCTCCGCGCCGGGCAACGGGGAGGCGATCGGCGGTATCAAGGTGACGACGGAGAACGCCTGGTTCGCCGCCCGGCCCTCGGGCACCGAGGACGTCTACAAGATCTATGCCGAGTCCTTCCTCGGTGCCGAGCACCTGGGCCGCGTCCAGGAGGAGGCCAAGGCCGTCGTCTCGGCGGCCCTGGACGCCTGACGCGGTACGAGCGGAAGGCCGCGTCCCGGGCTTCGGCCTGCCGGGGACGCGGCCTTCCGCCCGGTCAGGGAGTGGACATCTTCGGCCGCGGTGCCATCGCCATCCCGGCGTCGGCGTCGGTGGCGAGCCAGCGCCAGCTGACCAGATTGCCGGCGTCGGTGTGGACGCTGACGACGCCGCGGTCCAGCGCCTCCGCCTGGCGGACGGTCGCGGCCTGCGAGGTCTGGCCCGCGACGGCCAGCCCGGCGGTGGCCAGCAGCCCCGCCGTCACCGCGCCGAGCAGCGTGCGGGTCCGGGTGGTGCGGCGTCTGCGGGAGGATCGGGGGTGCTCAGGAGCCACGGTGGATGCCTTCCGGGGTGGGGGCGGGTTTCGTAACGTCAGTGACCGCCGGGCCCGGAAAGGTTGCCGTCCGGAGCCGGATCGCGGCGCTGCGCGCGGGAAAGCGGCTCCCCCGTTCGGCCCCGCGCGGTGGCGGGCCGGACGGCAGGTGAGCAGGCTGTCCCAAGAGCTGCCGATTCGCCGGGGTGGCGGAGCCTGATGGGGGTGCGAGGTGTCGGACGCCGGTGGAGCGGTCCCCGGGACGGCCACGGGCGATGCCATGGCGGTGGCGCTCCTGGACGCCCTGTTCAACCAGTCCGCGGTCGGACTGCACGTCCTGGACACGGAGTTGCGGGTGGAGCGCGTCAACGCCCTGTCCGACGCGGTCGACGCCGAGCAGCTCGTGGGACTGCACTTCACCGAGGCGTACCGGCTCGATGATCCGGACGAGGCGGAACGGCTGCTGCACCAGGTGCTGGAGAGCGGCACGACGGTGCTCGACCGGGTCATCCGGGGGCGGCTGGCCCAGGCGCCCGGCCCCAGCCACAGCCTTCAGGTCACCCTCCACCGGCTGGACGACCCCGAGGGGCACCCCCTCGGGGTGCTGGCGGCGGTCATCGACGTCAACGAACGGGAGAAGGCGCGCGCACGGGAGGACTGCCTGACGGCCGTGCGCAGGGAGGTCGGCCACTCCCTCGATGTGGCGGCGGCCTGCGAGGGCCTGGTCGCGGCGCTGGTGCCGTGCTTCGCCGGTTTCGCCGTGGTCGAGGTGGTGGACGAGGTCCTGCGTGGTCTGTCCCCTCCGCTCAGTCCGCTGGGGCCCGATGTGCCGCTGCGCCGCGCGGCTCAGCGGGGGCCAGGCGGCGACGGCATGGCCGGGGACACGCGGCGGCTGCCCGGCCGTACGCCGTTCGCGCTCGCCGTCACGGACCTGCGCCCCCGGCTGTCCGCGCTCGGCCCGGACACCCCGTGGCTGGCCTCGGATCCGGACAGCGCGCGGTTGGTCGAGGTGTCCGGGGCCCACTCCCTGATCGTGGTCCCGCTGAAACTTCACGGTGCCGTGCTCGGACTGGTGAGTCTCTACCGGTTCGGTGACGTCGAGCCGTACGACGAGAACGACCTCGCCCTCGCCCTGACGGCGGCCGCCCATGCCGCACTGAGCATCGAGAACGCGCGGCGCTTCGAGCACGACCACGTGATCGCGTCGACCGTCCAGCGCAGGCTGCTCCCCCGGCACGACGGTGCCCGGATCGCCATCGAGACCGCGCATGTGCTGCTCCCGGGGCGCAACATCGGCTGCTGGTTCGACACCATCGGGCTGTCCGGTGCGCGTACCGCGCTGATCATCGGCAACGTCGCGGGGCACGGGCTGCAGACGGCCATCACCATGGGGCAGCTGCGCACGGTCATCCAGGCGCTGGCCGGCCTCGACCTGGAGCCCGACGAGGTGCTGGCCCGGCTCAACACGACGGCCGACCGGCTGGCGGAGGAGCGCAGGTCGCTGCCGCCCGGCGACTCGCTGCACAGTCAGGCCCTCACGGCGACCTGCATGTACGCGGTCTACGACCCGTTCACCCGGACCTGCACCGTGGCGCGGGCGGGGCATCCGGCGCCGGTCGTCGTCGCACCGGACGGCAGCCCGGTCCTCCTCGACGTACCGGAGGGTCCGCCGCTCTTCTCCGAGGACAGCGCCCCCTTCGCCACAGCGACGGTCGAGCTCGACGAAGGCAGTGTGCTGGCCTTCCTCACCGGTTCGCTGCTGCCGGACTCCCGGTCCGTGGCCAGGGTGCAGGACGCGCTCGCCTATCCGGACCGCCCGCTGCGGCAGCTGTGCGACGCCATCGTCTACAGCCTGCCGACCGGTGCCCATCCCGACGGTGCCGCGCTGCTCCTCGCCAGGACCGGTGTGGTTCCGCCCGAACGGTTCGCGACCTGGGAGCTGGCCCACGACGGGACCACACCGGCCGTTGCCCGCACGCTCGTCCGGGACCGGCTCGAAGGGTGGAACCTCGACGAGGAGACGATCGAGGCGACCGAACTGATCGTGAGCGAGCTGATCACCAACGCGGTCCGCTACGGGACCCCGCCGCTGCACCTGCGCCTCCTGCTGGACCGCACCCTCACCTGCGAGGTCCACGACACGAGCCCGGTGGCGCCCCACCTGCGCCACGCGCGCACCGTGGACGAGGGCGGCCGCGGCCTGTTCATCGTGTCGCAGCTCGCCACGCACTGGGGCACCCGGTACGGCAGCGACGGCAAGGCTCTGTGGACCGAACAGGAGATCCCGGCCCCCGACGGCGAATCCTGACGGGCCGGAAGCCGTCAAGTGCGCGGGCCCGGAGGGTTGTTGACACGGGTTCGGGGCACGGGGCGCGGACGTGTCCCCCGCCCGTCACGGCGCGGCCGGGGCGGCCGCCTCAGCGGGGCGCCTCCCGGACCAGCCGAGCAGGACCACCGAGCACACGGCGGCGAACGCGCACCAGGTCGAGATGAACTCCAGCCGCCACAGGGCGGCGCAGACCGCGGCCCCGATCGCGGCCAGCGCCCCGAGACAGCGCAGCCACCGGTCGCCGGACAGCAGCAGCGATCCGACGGTGGCCAGGAGGTAGCCCGCGACGAGCAGCCCCGGATGCGGCAGGTCGAGCGCATAGCCGAGGGTGTGTCCCCTGATGTGCGCGGTCACGGGCCGGACGGCCAGGGCGTACCCGAGAGCGGCGGATGTCGCGGCGCCGGACGCCAGCGGCACCAGCAGCCGGCGCCTGGCGTCCGGCGGCGCCGCGCACAGGACGCCCACCGGCACCCACAGCGCCAGCAGCGGCAGGGCGATGACGGCCCAGGCCACGGTCGCCGGGCCGGTGCCGCCGTCCGCGCGCCAGACCGCGGACTCGATGATCTGGTGGGCGCCCAGCAGGAGCGGGAGCGCCGCGAGCGGCAGGTCACGGGCCCGGCGCGTCCTGAGGACACAGGCGGCGCCGATCGCCGCGACGGCGGTGCCTGCGGCCAGATCGGCGGTCGCGCTCCAGCACATGACGCCCCCGGGGGTTCTCGTTCGCGTGAACCTGTCTCCTCCCGGGTCACGCTACGGCCCCCGCGGCGGGCACGGGCCGTGACACGGCTGCCGTGCGGCCGGCTCAGGCCGTCGCGTCCGACCAGGCGTACGGGGGCGGCAGCGGCCCGCCGGCGGGCCCCGCGCCGGCCTCTCCGAGTTCCCGGTCGGCCACGCTCATCAGCTGGGCCGCCACATCGCGCATCGCACGGCTCGCCGCGAGTTCGTCACCGATGGTGGGAACGTCCGGGTCCTGTGGGCTGCAGCGGGCGACGCCGTGGCCGGTGAGTCTCGCCGTGCCGGTGTCGAGCACCGCCTCCGCCTTCGTCGCACCGTCCTGCTCGGACAGATCGACGTGGACCGTCCACTCCAACGTCCGGTTCATCGCACACCTCCCGGCCCGCGCCCGGCCGCCATGCGACGCCGCCAAACGGGCTCACCCCCAGCATCCACCAGAGCGGCTCGCCACGCGCGTTCCCGGCCGCCCGGAACGGCTCGGACTGCGCGGATCACCGTACCGAAATACGATGAGACGAGCCGCGTCCGGAGCAGCCGGCACGTGGCGTACCCGATCGGAAGCACTGACCTCCCGGATCGTCCCGCCACCGACCCTGTGGTGCGGCTCACCACCACACGCACTGCGGAGCGGCCCATGAACCGGCGTCGTCCTCCCCGATCGGCCAGTGCCGAGGAACTGCTGACCACGCTCCAGCACCTCACCTCGCGGGCACGCCGTGAGGTGGAGCTGCACCAGGCTCGGGTGGAGCTGGCCGAGGCCCTGCAGCGGGAGATGCTCCCCTCGTCCCTGCCCTCCCTGCCGGGTCTGCAGACCGCCGCCCGCTACACGCCCGCGCGCAGCGGTCTGGACATCGGGGGCGACTGGTACGACGGATTCCGGCTCCCGGACGGTTCACTCGCCTTCGCCATCGGGGACGTGCAGGGGCACGACGTCGAGGCGGCGGCCTTCATGGGCCAGATCCGGATCGCGATGCGCGCCCTGGCCGTCACCGCGTCCGATCCGGGCGAAGTGGTGCGGCGGACCAATGACCTGCTGCTGTCCGTGGACTCCGGTCTGCTCGCCACCTGCACCTTCGTCCGGATCGACCCGCTCACCCGAGTGCTCCAGAGTGCCCGCGCGGGCCATGTCGCCGCGGTGTGGGCCACGGCGGACGGGCGGTCGGGCACCACGGAGGACGAGGGCGGTCTGCCGCTCGGGATCCAGACCGGCGAGGAGTACCCGGTCACCACCCGGCGCCTCACGACCGCCGGGGCCTTCGTGCTGCTCACCGACGGAGTGATCGAGGGGCCGTCCTACTCGATCGACGAGGGGCTGGACTCGGTGGTCCGCCTGGTGCGCTCCCGGGTCCGCGACGACGCGGACGAGCTGGCCGACGCGATCCTGGGAGCGGCCGAGCGCACCGGGCACGAGGACGACGCCGCGGTGCTCGTCCTGCGCCACGACGCGTTTCCCGCCGCCCCTGGATGACAGAGCGATCCCCGGGCCGGGGCGTGTCACGCCGCCGCCTCCCGCCGGGGCCGGTGTCTGATGTGAACCGTGATCCACAGCGAGGAGTACCGGCGCAGGGCGGTGGCACTCCTGCGCATCCTGGCAGTCGCCGCCGCCTACTTCGCGGCCGGGGGCCTGGGACTTCTGAGGCAGGTGACCGTGCACGGCGCGGTGGTCACACCGCTCTGGCCGCCGACCGGGATCGCCCTGGGGTGCCTGCTGATCCTGGGACTGCGCATCTGGCCCGGGATCGCCATCGGCTCGCTGCTCGTCATCGCCACGCTCAGCGGCCAGGTGACGCCGTCGACGGCCGCCCTCGTGGCGGGCAACACGCTCGCGCCCGTCTGCGCCTGCCTGTTACTGCGCAAGGTCGGCTTCCGTGCGGAGCTGGACCGGCTGCGCGACGGAGTCATGCTGGTCTTCCTGGGTGCACTGGCCGGGATGGCCGTCAGCGCGACCGTGGGCAGCGCCATGCTGGCGGTCGACGGCAAACTGCCCGCGAGCGGTTTCTGGACGGTCTGGGTGGCGTGGTGGGCCGGGGACGCCATGGGCGTGCTCGTGGTCACTCCGCTGGTGCTCGTGGTACTGAGCAAGTTGCGGATGCCCCGGGTGAGCGACCGGTGGATCGAGGCCAGTGCGCTGCTGATCGTCGCGGTGGCGGGCTCACTGGTCGCCACCCGGGGCCCGCTGTCGATGCTCTATCTGGTGTTCCCGATCCTCATCTGGGCGGCGCTGCGGTTCCAGCTGGCGGGCAGCGCGCCGTGCGCCCTGCTGGTGTCGGTCCTGGCGGTGGTCGCGGGGACGGAGCAGGTGGGTCCGTTCGCCGGCCACGGCATGCTCGAGGTGATGATCAACCTCACGGTCCTCAACGGGGCCGTCGCGCTGACCTCGCTGCTGCTGGCCGCCGTCGTCGCGGAGCAGCAGAACGTCCGCCGCCGGATCGAGCGCGCCTGCGAGGAGCTGGCCGATGTGGTGGACCACCTCGCGCCGGGCAGGTCGGCGGCCGCCTGGCCGTCCCGGGCGAGGGACGAGCGAGAGAGCCGCTGACGCCGGCCGGGGGTCACCCCGGGAAGTGCCGGTCCAGGAAGCCGTTGCGGAAGGTCCCGGCCGGGTCGTACCGGGCCATCAGCTTCTCGAAGTCCGCGTACTCCGCGTACAGCGTGCGCAGGACGTCGGGGGCGGTGGTGAACACCTTGCCCCAGTGCGGCCGCGCGCCGAACGGCGCCAGCGCCTCCTCGATCTCCCGGAGGACCGGCGCCACCGCCGCAGTGTCGGGTATCCAGGTGAAGTGGAAGGCCACCGAGTCCCTGCCGGAGGCCGGGCTCAGCCACAGGCCGTCCCCGGCGACGGTACGGATCTCGGAGATCTGCAGCAGCGGGGTGATCCGCTCCCGGAGCCTGCCCACCGCCTCGTAGGCAGCCGCGGCGTCCTCCCGTGCCACGAAGTACTCCGACTGCAGCTCGTCCCCGTTGCTGGGGGTGAACTCCAGCCGGAAGTGCGGCAGCCTCCGGTGCCAGGCTCCGGCGGCGCCCTGCTGCCGGGTGCAGTTGCCGGCCGGCACACCGGCGATCGGATGGCGCGGACCGTCGGCGAGCCGTGCGCCCAGCCACGCGCCGGGCGCCTGCCGGACCCCCTCGCGCCCCACCCGCTGCTTGAGCCAGACCTGGCCGACCGGCCCGGGGCGCCAGTCGGTGAAGACGCTGACGCTGTACGCCGCCGACATCACCTCGTCGAAATCGCCGGTCAGCCGGGACTCGGGGAGATCCTCGTAGACCCACTGCTGGACGTCGAAGGCGGGGACCACGTCGAGCGTCAGCCGGGTCACCACACCCAGCGCGCCCATGGAGACCACCGCTCCGGGGAAGTCCGCGTCGCCGCGCCGCAGCGAGACGGTCCCGCCGTCCGCGGTGACCATGTCCAGCGCCCGGACGGCCCCCGCGAGCGACCGGTTCCGGACACCCGAACCGTGGGTTCCGGTCGCGCAGGCGCCGGCCACCGAGATGTGCGGGAGCGAACCCAGGTTGTGCAGGGCGAACCCGCTCTCGTTCAGCTCGCCGGCGAACTCGCCGAAGCGCAGCCCCGCGCTCACCGTCACCGCACCCGCCGCCGGGTCGATCTCGACCACGCGCGGCAGGCCGGCCACCGAGACGAGGTCCCCCGCGGTGTCGGCGACGGCGTTGAAGGAGTGCCGGGTACCCAGGGCGCGCACCGTGTCGGACGCGGCCACCGTCTCCCGCAGCTCGGCCTCGGAGCGGGGTACGCACAGTCGCCTCGCCCCGAACGTGACATTGCCGGCCCAGTTCTTCTCCGCGGGAGTCACCGTGCGTCCTCTTTCGCTCGTGGCCGGGGTCAGTCTCCCGGCAACGCATTCTCCCAGACAGCCTCACGAAGCCATCGGGCGCACAGGTGGCGCAGACCAACCACTCCACCACGTAGGGTAGTTGGCGGAGCCGAGGTACATATCCGCACACCGCCCGATTCCGCTGTCGCCCAAATACCAACACCCGCACACAGAACCTGTGATCCAGTACGGAACGGGACGAGTTCCGGCTCACACCGCATGTCTGAACTTCACTGGAACTCCAGCGAAATGGCACGTGTGTGGATATCGTGCACCGGGCGAGGGCGCATCCGTCAGTCCCACAGGATCGGCGGATGCGCCCCGTTTATGGAGATGCAACTGTGACTGGGGGGTTCATGGGGCATGTCGAGCTACCCGAATCCGATAGATCAGGACCCGTGGGACTGGCGGGGGCGCCTCGCCCACGGACCGCTTCGAACCGGCCCCGCAGCCAGGAGTTCGACCGGCTGCCACAGGGCCCGACCGTACAGCGCCACCGTTCCACCCGGTCCGGGCCGAAGCGCGGACCCGGCCGGTACCTACCGGTCGTCATCTGCTTCGACCTGGTCGGGCTGGGGCTTCCCGGCTGGTTCGTCCTGCGCACCGACGGCGAGCCCGGGGCCCTGGCCTGCGCGGCCGCGGCCGCCCTGGTGTGGTCCGCCGTGCGGGCGGCGCGCGGCCGGTACTCGCTCCGGGCCACGGGCCGCCCGGCCGGGGCGCTGACCGCGTCCGGGGACTGGTTACTGCTCATCGGCGTGCTGGCGGTGCTCTGGACCGTGGCCGACGGGGCCGTCGATCCGGCGGCGGCGGTCGTGGCCCTGATCCCGGGCCTGCTGGCGACCACAGCCGTGTCCGGAGTGCGCCAGCTGCCGAGGTGGGGAAAGCGGCGGACGGTCCGCCGGGTGCTGGTGGTCGGTGAGGCCGCGGGGGTGGACCGGGCGGTGCGGCTGCTCGGTTCCCGTTCGGACCACGGGTACCTCGTGGTGGCCGCCGTCCCCGTGGGGACAGCGGCGCTGAGCTGCGACACCCCGGTCCCGGGGCGGCTCGCGCCCGCACCCGCCGACGACGACGCCTCGACGGTGCTGGGCTCGGCGTTCGCTCACGAGGCCGACCTGGCGCTGGTGGTGCCGGGGCCGGAGCTCGCCGAGGAGCGGTTACGGCGGCTGTCCTGGGGGCTTCACGACGGCGGGCTCGAACTGTCCGTGCTGTCGCACCTCTCGGAGATCGCGCCGGGCCGGGTCCGCCCGACGTCGGCGGCCGGACTGACCCTGCTGCACATCGTGCCGCCGCTGCGGCGGGGACCGCAGCCCGCGCTCAAGGCCGCGGTGGACCGGACCGGCGCCGCCCTCGGCCTGCTCGCGCTGGCCCCCCTGCTGCTGCTGGTCGCGGCGACGGTCCGGCTCACTTCCTGCGGACCCGTCTTCCACCGGCAGATACGCCACGGGCAGCACAGCCGGCCGTTCACCATGTGGAAGTTCCGCACGATGATCGCGGACGCCGAACAGCACCGGGCGCGGCTCGCCCCGTCCAACGAGATCGACGGCCCGATGTTCAAGATGCGCAGCGACCCCCGGGTCACCCGCGTCGGCCGGCTGCTGCGCCGCTCGTCCCTGGACGAGCTGCCCCAGCTCTTCAACGTCCTCCGGGGTGACATGTCCCTGGTCGGACCTCGTCCGCCGCTGCCGGACGAGGTGTCCCGTTACGACGACCGCGAGCTGAGACGGCTCGCGGTGAAACCGGGGCTGACCGGCCTGTGGCAGGTCAGCGGGCGCTCCGACCTGTCCTGGCAGGAGACCGTGTCGCTCGACCTCTGGTACGTGGACAACTGGTCGGTGGCCACGGACATGGGACTCATGGCCCGAACGCTGCGTGCCGTCACCGACGGCCGCGGGGCGTACTGAGAGCGGCGGAAGCGAATGCGAGGAGCGGGAGAGGGCCGGGTGGACGGCAGCGCAGCGGCGTCCGTCCACCCGGCCGGGGGGACCGTCCCCGGCCGCCGGTCAGACCTGGGCGCCCTGCCGCTGGAGCCACCACGCGTAGGTGCCGGCGATTCCCTCACGCAGTCCGATCCGCGGCACGAAGCCGAGGGAGGCCAGCCGGGACACGTCCAGCAGCTTGCGCAAGGTGCCGTCCGGCTTGGTCGTGTCCCATTCGACGATTCCCTGATAGGACGTCACATCAGCTACGGTGGAAGCAAGTTCACGGATCGTCAGGTCATCGCCGGAGCCGACGTTGACGGGTGCGTCGCCGTCGTAGCGCTCCAGCAGCAGCACGCAGGCGGCGGCCAGATCGTCGACGTGCAGGAACTCCCGCCGGGGGCTTCCGGAGCCCCAGAGCGTGACGGCCGGCGCTCCGCTCCGCTGCGCCTCGTGGAAGCGGCGGATCAGCGCGGGCAGGACGTGCGAGGTCTCCAGGTCGAAGTTGTCACCCGGTCCGTAGAGATTGGTGGGCATGGCGCTGATGTACGAGGCGCCGTACTGCCGCCGGTAGGACTGGGTCTGCACGATCCCGGCGATCTTCGCGAGCGCGTAGGCCTCGTTGGTCGGCTCCAGCGGGCCGGTCAGCAGGGCGCTCTCGGGGATGGGCTGCGGGGCGCGCTTGGGGTAGATGCAGGACGAGCCGAGAAAGAGCAGCCGTTCGACGCCCGCCGCGTGCGCCCCGGCGATCACGCTCAGCTGGATCCGCAGGTTCTCCTCCAGGAACTGCACCGGGTACGTGCTGTTGGCCATGATCCCGCCGACCTTGGCGGCGGCCAGCACCACGGCGTCCGGCCGCGTGTCCCGCAGAAAGGCCGCGGTCCGCTCGGCGTCGCGGAGGTCCAGGCGGTCGCGGCCGCGAGTGATCGTCTCGTGGCCTTCGGCGGTGAGACGGCGCACTACCGCCGAGCCCACCAGACCGCGGTGGCCGGCGACGAACACACGGGCGCCGGGTCGTAGCAGCGAGGGGACGGATTCCTGGGGAGGGCCGGGGAGATCAGTCGTCATGGCTCGGATTGTGCCAGCAGCTCCATGACGCGGTGACGTTTTACCGCAGATCGCTCAAACTCTGAAATTTCGGCGACCAACAGCCTCTCGGGCGACCACAGAAGGGGGAGACGTGGCGAAGACCGCGCTCATCACCGGCGTGACCGGACAGGACGGTTCGTACCTGTCCGAGCTGCTCCTGCAGAAGGGGTACACGGTCCATGGACTCATCCGCCGTTCGTCGAGCTTCAACACCGAGCGGATCGACCACATCTACCAGGGCCCGGAGGAGGAGGACCGCTCCTTCGTCCTGCATCACGCCGATCTCGCCGACGGTGTCGCCCTGGTGAACCTGCTGCGCGACATCCGGCCCGACGAGGTCTACAACCTCGGTGCGCAGTCGCACGTCAGGGTCTCCTTCGACGCCCCGCTCTACACGGGCGACATCACCGGGCTCGGCACGACCCGCCTCCTGGAGGCCGTGCGCGCCAGCGGTATCGACACCCGTGTCTACCAGGCGTCCTCCTCGGAGATGTTCGGCGCCAGCCCGCCGCCGCAGAACGAGCACACCCCGTTCCATCCGCGCAGCCCGTACAGCGTCGCGAAGGTCTACTCGTACTGGTCCACGGTCAACTACCGCGAGGCGTATGGGATGTTCGCGGTCAACGGAATCCTGTTCAACCACGAGTCCCCGCGCCGCGGCGAGACGTTCGTGACCCGGAAGATCACGCGCGGGGTGGCCCGGATCAAGGCGGGGCTCCAGACACATCTGCACCTGGGGAACCTGGACGCGGTACGCGACTGGGGTTACGCCCCCGAGTACGTCGACGCGATGTGGCGGATGCTCCAGTGCGACGCCCCGGACGACTACGTGGTGGCCACCGGTGAGGGGGTCAGCGTCCGGCAGTTCCTGGAGTACTCCTTCGAGCACGCCGGTCTGGACTGGCGCGAGCACGTCCGCCACGACGCGAAGTACGAGCGCCCCAGCGAGGTCGACGCGCTGATCGGGGACGCGTCCAAAGCGGCGGAACTCCTCGGCTGGAAACCGGCCGTGAAGTCGCGGGAGCTGGCCCGGATCATGGTCGACGCGGATGTCAGGCAGCTGGCCGACCAGCTCACCGGGGCCGCGGTGCGGGTGGACCGGTGAGCCGCCCCGGACGGCGCGGACGGGCGCGCGGCGGGGTACTGGGCGCCGTCCTCGCGCTCACGGCCGGGGCGCTCACCGCCTCGGCGGCCACCGCTCCCCCGGCCGCCGCGCTGACCCCGCCCGTCGGCTTCACCGCCGACGACCTCGCCACCTACCAGACGAACGGCATCGTCTGGTCGCTCGCCGAGGCGAACGGCGTCGTGTACGCGGGCGGCACGTTCACCGACGTGCGCCCGGCCGGGTCCCCGGCGGGCAGCGGCACCACCCCGGCGGTCAACTTCGCCGCGTTCGACGCCGCCACCGGCGCACCCGCCGGCTGCTCGCTCTCCTTCACCCGGAGCAGCGGCACGGCGACGGTGCGGGCGCTCGCCGTCTCGCCCGACAAGTCCACGCTGTACGTGGGCGGTTACTTCAACAGGGTCAACGGGACGGGCGCCAACGGCCTGGTGGCCGTCAACACCGCCGACTGCACGCTGCGTCCGGGCTTCGCGCCGAACTTCGGGGCGACCGTGCGGGCGCTGGACGTGGCGGAAAACGGAACCGTCTACGCCGGCGGCGACTTCCAGAGCCTCGACAGCCAGACCCGCCGCTTCTTCGGGGCGGTCACGGCCGCCGGTGCGGTGACCGCGTGGAACCCGGACGCCGACGATCCGGGCAGGACCCTGAAGGTCACCCCGGACGGGCGGAACGTGCTGATCGGCGGCGACTTCTTCACCGTGGGCGGCGCGAACTCGCACGCCCTCGCGGTGACCAGCGCCGCTTCCGGTGCGCTGACCCGCGCCTACACCGGCAACTTCATCCCGTCGTCCGCCGTGATCAAGGACATCACCACCGACCCCGCGTCGAACGGCTGGTACGCGGGCGGCGAGGGGGCCGGCGGTACCTCCTTCGACGGCCGCCTGGCCATGGGGCTCGACACCTTCGACCAGCGCTGGCGGGACACCTGTCAGGGCGCCACACAGGCCCTGCGGGTCTACCGGGGGGTGCTCTACGCGGGCAGCCATGTCCACGACTGCTCGACCATGGGCGGGTTCCCCAACCAGGTCCGCAAGCACCTCACCGCCCAGTCGGTCGACGATCCGGCCATGCTGGGCTGGCTCCCGGACACCAATGACGGCATCGGTGAACCGGTGGGGCCGCGCGCCCTGACCGTCTCCTCGCGGGGCGGCCGCGACTTCCTCTGGGTGGGCGGCGAGTTCACCACGGTCAACGGGATGGCGCAGCAGGCGCTGACCCGGTTCGCCACCGCTCCGGACACCGGGGCGCCCTCCGTCCCCGTGGTGAGCCTCTCGGCGCCGCGGGCCGGTGAGGTGCGGGTCAGCTGGCGTGCGAGCCTTGACCTGGACGACAGCCTTCTGACCTACCGGGTGTACCGCGACGGCGGCTCGACGCCCGTCCGTACGACGACCGGTTCCTCGCTCTTCTTCAGCAGGCCCCAGCTCACCTTCACCGACACCGATGTCGTGGCGGGCCGGAGCTACTCGTACCGGGTCACGGCGAGCGACGGCACCAACACCAGCGCTCTGTCCGCCAACGCCTCGGTCACCGCGGCCTCTTCGTCGAGTCCGTACGCGCGGCGGGTGCTCGCCGACGGGGCGGATCTGTACTGGCGCTACGACGAGACGGGCGGCTCGTTCGCCGCCGACGCCTCGGACAACGACGACGGCGGCGTGTACGTGAACGCCCCCGCGTACCGTTCGACGCCGTCGGCCGTGGCCGGTTCCGCGGCGCTCGCCCTCAACGGCACCGACGAGTACGTTCACAGCGACCGGCTGCACCATTACACGTCACCGACGCCGTACTCCATCGAGACCTGGTTCCGTACGGGAACGAACCGGGGCGGCCGGATCGTCGGCTTCGGCAACAACATCGGCAGCACGCAGGGGCACACCAGCGGGATCTCCGACAAGGTCCTCTACCTCACCGACAACGGGCGCCTCGCCTTCGGCGTCCAGGTCGGCAGCACCAGCAGCCGCCCGACCATCACGTCGGCCGCCTCGTACAACGACAACGTGTGGCACCACGCGGTCGCCACCCAGGGACCGTCCGGTATGCGGCTGTACGTGGACGGTGTGTCCGCGGGTTCCAACACCACGGCCGGCAACCGCTCGTACAACGGGTACTGGCGGGTCGGCGGGGACGCCATGACAGCCAGCTGGCCGAACCGCCCCACCAGCACCTATTTCGCGGGGCAGGTCGACGAGACGGCGATCTATCCGTCGGCGCTGACCGCGGCGCAGGTGGCCGCGCACCACGATCTGGCGGACACCCCGCAGGGCCCCGGGGACACCACGGTCACGCTGACGCCGACCGAGGACGCGTACGTCAACGGCGTCGCCGCGAACACCACGTACAACGACAGCCAGCTCGCCTCGCGGGGCACCACGGCGTATCTGAGCTACCTCAGGTACGCGCTGCCCGCCGCCCCGGCCGGACTGGAGCTCAAGAGCGCCCGGCTCGCCTTCCGTACCTCGTCGGACCCCGCGGCGGGCTCGGCCGACAGCCACACCCTCGTGCCCGTCACCGGCGCGTGGACCGAGTCGTCGGTCACCTACAACTCCCGGCCGTCGCTCTCCCCGACGGTGCTGGGGACCATCTCCGGCGCGACCGACGCCTCCACCGACTACGCGGTGGAGCTGGACGCGCCGGCGCTGGGCGGGGCCCTCGGCTCCGCCTACTCACTCGCCCTCACCAGCGGCGGAACGGACTCGCTCCGCATCTGGTCGGGCGAGGTCGCAACCGCGGCCCACCGGCCGCAGCTCGTTCTCACCTTCGGAGCTGAATGATGAACGAAAGTACGGGGCGCAGATCCCGTGGGCGCGGCCGGGTACGGGCCGCGGCCGCCGCGCTCTGCCTGCTCGCCGGGGCCCTGAGCGCCGCCGCCGGGGGTTCCCCGGCCACGGCGCTCACCGCGCCGGTCTCGCTGACCGCCGACGACCTCTCCACCTGGCAGACCAACGGCATCGTCTGGTCGATGGCCGCGTCGGACGACGGGGTCGTCTACGCGGGCGGCACCTTCTCCACCGTCCGGCCGCCGGGCGCATCCGCCGGGACGTCCGAACAGCCGGCGGTGAACTTCGCCGCCTTCGACGCCTCGACCGGTGCGCCGACCGGCTGCAGTTTGTCGTTCACGCTCTCCTCGGGAACCGCGACCGTGCGGGCCCTCACCCTCTCCCCCGACGGCAAAACCCTTTACGTGGGGGGCCAGTTCGGTTCGGTGAGCGGGGTCGGCGTGAGCAACATCGCGGCCATCGACACGGCGACGTGCACCCCGCGCACGGACTTCAAGGTCGCCGTCTCCGCCACCGTCCGGGCCATCGCCGTCACCGACGACACGGTCTATCTCGGCGGTGACTTCAACAGTGTCGCGGGGCAGACCCGGAACAAGTTCGCCGCGGTCACCACGGATGCGGCGCTGAAGCCGTGGACCGCCAACACGGACGAGGTCGGCCGGGCCGTCGAGGTCACTCCCGACGGGCAGCACGTGGTGATCGGCGGCGACTTCTTCACCGTCAACGGCACCGCGTCACACGCGCTCGCGGTGGTGAACGCGACGACGGGGGCCCTGGACAAGAGCTACCCGGGCTTCATCCCGAACACCTCGACGGTGCAGGACCTCACCTCGGACGCCACCAAGTTCTACACCGCCAACGAGGGCACCGGAGGCGGTGTCTTCGACGGCCGGATCGCACTGGACCTGGGCACCTTCCAGCAGGTGTGGCGGGACACCTGCCTCGGGGCCACGCAGGCGATCCTGGTGCACAAGGGGGTGCTCTACAGCGGCAGTCACGCCCATGACTGCGCCTCCATGGGCGAGTTCCCCGACCAGCCGCGCAAGCATCTGCTGGCGCAGTCCGTCGACGACCCCAAGCTGCTGCCGTGGTTCCCGGACACCAATGACGGGATCGGTGAGCCGGTCGGCCCGCGCGCCATGGCACAGACCGACAAGGGCGGGCATCACTACCTTTGGGTGGGCGGCGAGTTCACCACCGTCAACAGCAAACCGCAGCAGGCCCTGACGCGCTTCGCCGACGGCCCGGACACCGGGGCGCCCTGGGTGCCCAACGTCAGCGTCTCCACGGTCGCCCCGAACAAGGTGGACGTGAACTGGCAGACGAGCTTCGACACGGACGACGGCGAACTGACCTACCGGATCTACAAGGACGGCGCGACCACGCCCGTGTACACGACGACGGGCTACTCGGTGTTCTGGGACCGTCCGCAGCTGCGGTGGACCGACACGGATGTGGCACCGGGCGAGACGCACACGTACCGGATCAGTGCGAGCGACGGCATCAACACCAGCGCCAAGTCCCCCGCCGTGAGTGCGACCGTGGCGGCGAAGGCCGAGAGCTACCCGGCGAGGGTGCTGTCCGACGGGGCCAGCCTGTACTGGCGCTACGACGAGGGCACGTCCACGTTCGCCGCCGACACGAGCGCGGGTCTGGAGAACGGCTTCCTGCGCAACGCGCCGTCCTACCTGCAGACCCCGGCGGCGGTGTCCGGGCCCTCGACCGCCATCGGGTTCAACGGGAGCACTCAGTACGCGTACAGCAACCGGAGCCATGCCCAGACCACGAGGTTCACCGTGGAGACCTGGATCAGGACGACGACGACCCGGGGAGGAAAGATCATCGGCTTCGGCACCAAGACCATGGAGGTCAGCGGCCAGTACGACAAGCATGTGTACATGCTCAACAACGGCCGTCTGACCTTCGGCACCCACAACGGCGGCGGCCGGACCGTCAGCACGCCCGCGGCCTACAACGACGGTGCCTGGCACCATGTCGTCGCCACCCAGGGTTCCGGCGGCATGGCCCTGTACGTGGACGGACAGCTCCGCGCCTCGAACCCGCTGTACACCACGAACGAGAGCTACACCGGCTACTGGCGGGTGGGCGGGGACAACCTGGCGACCTGGCCGAACCGTCCGACGAGCGACTTCTTCGCCGGACAGATCGACGAGACCGCCGTGTACCCGACCGCGCTGACCGCTGCCCAGGTCAGTGCCCACTACGCCCTGAGGACGGGTGGATGAGATCTCCGTTCCTGGCCGGCGCCGTCGTCGTCATCACGACGGCGGCGCTGGCCGCCTGCGGCTCGTCCTCCGGCGGAGGCGGGGAGAAGGCGGCGGCCACCGGCCCCGCGGCCTCTGCGGGGCCGGTGGCCGGTGCTCCGGCGCAGGAGAGCGCCTCCGCCCCGGCCGGCCCGCGGGCCTCGCACTCCAGTGAGCCGCCGAAGACCCCTACCGATCAACTCACCCCGGCCACAGGCACGTTCACCAAGAAGCAGAAGAAGTACCTGGTCGACCGGGTTCCCAAGGGCATGGACCCGGCGGCGGTCCTGCAGACCGGTCAGGCCACCTGCGACCGGCTGACGTACCTGGTCAAGGTCGACCGGGACACCGCCATCGGCGCCGTGGCCACGGGCGAG
This sequence comes from Streptomyces sp. NPDC091387, assembly GCF_044756945.1. Taxonomy (NCBI): domain Bacteria; kingdom Bacillati; phylum Actinomycetota; class Actinomycetes; order Kitasatosporales; family Streptomycetaceae; genus Streptomyces; species Streptomyces sp. NPDC091387. Next base: position 303,656 of record NZ_JBIVTZ010000009.1, read on the forward strand.
ATCGCCGACGCGGAGCCCGCCGTCACGCATCTGTGCACCCAGCACGAGGAGCTCGTGGAACAGGCCTCACGGGCGTACCCCGACGGCACGTACAAGGGCGTGCGGCTCCGGCCGGGCCGCTACCGCGACGTCGCACCCACGAAGAACTGCGGCTGGGAGATCACCGGGGCGAACGGCAGGAACCTGGCGTCGGGATCCACGGACGACGGGAAGCGGACCCGCATCACGATCCCGGAGGCGGCCCGCGCCTTCACCTCCACAGGCTGCTACGCCTGGCTGCCCGAAGGAGACAACGGATGAACAAGCTGCCGATAGCCGTGGCGATCCCCACGAAGAACGAGGGGCTCAACATCGCGGAGGCGGTGAAGTCGGTCCTCGGCCACTTCGAGGCGGTCGTGGTGGTCGACTCGCACAGTACGGACGACACGGCGAAGATCGCCGCGGAGTGCGGGGCCGAGGTCGTCATGTACACCTGGGACGGCGGGCATCCCCGGAAGAAGCAGTGGTGCCTGGACCACGTCCGCACGGATCTGGACTGGATCCTGCTGCTCGACGGGGACGAGCGGCTGAGCCCCGGCCTGCTGGCCGAGCTGCGGCAGGTCTTCGCGGAGCCGGACGCACCGAGGCCCGCCGCGTACGACATTCCGCTGGGGTACTGGTTCTCCGGGAAGCGGCTGCGGCACGGCTACACCATCCGCAAGCGGTCGCTGACCGACCGCACCCGCAGCCGGTACCCGGAGGTGGGGGATCTCGACGCGCCCGGCATCGGTGAGGTCGAGGGCCACTACCAGCCGGTCGCGGAGAGCGCCGGGTCCCTGCGCCATCCGATCGAGCACCAGGATCTCGACCCGGTGACCGCCTGGTTCGAGCGGCACAACCGGTACTCGGACTGGGAGGCGTGGCTGGAGCACCACCCCGAGGTCAAGGAGCAGGTGCGCCGGGTCAAGTCCCGCCAGGGGCAGCTGTTCCACAAGGCGCCGTTCAAGCCGCTGGTGTCCTTCGCGTACATGTACGTGTACCGGCGGGGCTTCCTGGACGGGCGGGCGGGGCTCGACTTCGCCCTGGCGATGAGCTTCTACCGGTGGCAGATCGCCCTGAAGTCGCGTGCCGTGCCTGCTCCTTGAGTCACCGGCGCTTCCGGCGGACCACGTTCTCGTAGGTCCGCCGGAGCGTCCGGGTCACGACGTCGATGGTGAAGTGCTCACCGACCAGCTCCCAGGCGGCCTGCCCCGCTTCGGCGTTGGCCCTGGGCTCCAGCAGTTCCAGGACCGCCCGCGCGACCTTCCCCGCGTTGGCCGCGTCCTCGCCGACCCGGCTGTCGATCACCCGGCCCGCGCCGGCCCGCGCCACGTCGGGCCCGAGGCCGCAGGTGCGGGTGATGACCACGGGGGTGCCGACGGACATCGCTTCGAGGACCGAGACGCCGAGGGGTTCCTCGATCGACGGAAGGACGTACACATCGGCCTGCCGCCCGGCCTCCAGCACCTCTTCGTGGCCGAGCGGTCCGACGTGGTCGAGCGAGTCCAGTACGCCCAGCTCGCGGGCCAGCCGGAGCGTGCCGGCCAGCGCCCCGGTGTCGGGGCCCGCCAGCACGAACCTGGCGTCCGGGTGCTCGGCCAGGACGGCGGGCATCGCGGCGACGAAGTCCTCGGGGCGCTTGCGCTCCTGTATCCGGGCGAGGAAGAGCACCGTCGGCGGCCGCGCGGGGTCCCGGCGGGGCTTGCGCTCCTGCGGCCGTACGCCGTTGACCAGGCGCACCGTCCGGGTGAGCGGTACCGGGGCCGCGACGGCGTTCACATCGATCCGTTCGGTCTCGGTGAGGTGCAGCACCGCGTCCGCGCCGCGCAGGACCCTCCGCACGCCCAGCAGATCGGTCAGCTGCGCCACCCGCTTCTCGGTCGGGTCCACCATGCCGTGCGTCTGGACGACCAGCGGGGTGCCGGAGGCCAGCGCCAGCAGCCCGGCGGGCAGCGTCACCAGATCACGCATCAGATGTACGTGGACGATGTCGGCGCCGCGCATCATCCGGCGGGCGGCCAGCAGCAACGGCCCGGAGGTGATGCCGCTGACCTCGAACCTCGGCAGCAGATGGCGGGCCTGGTAGAGGTGGGCGGGCACCCCTTCCACCCGGGACGGCAACGGGCCGTCGAAGCCGTCGCCCAGGGCCATGATCCGGGCGTCGTCCCCCTCGGCGCGCTGGACCTTGGAGAGGTTCAGGGCCACCCTGGTCGGACCGCCGAAGGCGTGGTCCGGGGTGTGCAGTGTGACGACGTGCAGGATCTTCACCAGGGTTCCCCTCGACCTCGGCAGCTGGTCCCAGACTAGTCATCAGATCTCCCCAAGTGGGTTGATTCGTTAGAGTGTTCACAGGCTCACGGAACGGGGAACAGATGACGTCCGTGCACGGGGTGACGCCGTCCGCTCCCGGCCGGGAGCGCGGGCCGCGGCGTCCGGTCGAGCCGCCCGCCAAACCCATGTCCTGGGCGATGCTGTCGCGGGCGATGGCCGTGCCGCTCATCCTCGGCCTGGTCTGCTTCCTGCCGGCGCTGATCGCCGCGCAGCCCGGGAGCGGGGTCCGGGACACCGCGTACTGGCTGCAACTGGTGCTGACGTGCTATTCGGGCGCACGGCTGGCGACCATGGTCCTGTCCACCCGGCGGCGGCTGCTGCAGGGCGTCTTCTGGATGTTCGTGTACATCGCGATGGGGGTGGCCCCGTTCGCCCAGGCCGTGATCGGGCAGACCCCGACGCCGATGGTCGGGCCGCGCTCCGACCTGGTGACGGCGATCGCGCTCGTCCTGGTGGGATGCGCCGCGTTCGACCTGGGGGCGCTGCTGGCGTCCCGGCGTCCCCTGCGCAGGCGTACCGGCGCGCGCGGGAGCGGTGGTCCGGCCACCGCGCACCCGGTCCGGCTGCGGCTGCTGGTGCTGGTGGCGTTCGCGGCGAGCGGCTACTACGTGCTGAAGCTCGGCGGGCCCGCGGTCTTCTTCTCCAGCAGGCAGGAGATCAGCGCCTCGGTCGCGGAGAGCGGGGTGGTGTCCGGCGGGTCGAATGTGGGGTCGGCGTTCCTCAAGGGGTTCGGTACGGTTCCGGCCCTGCTCGCGCTGCTCTTCTACACCCGGCGGCTGGTCACCTCGCGCAGGGCCCGGCGCTCACCGTCCACCGTGCTGGTCTGGTTCGCGCTGCTGGTCGTGAACCTGGTCGTGAACAACCCGGTCTCCAATGCCCGTTACTGGTTCCTGACGGTGCTGGTCTCGCTGCTGTTCACCGCGTTCCCGGCCAGTGCGGCGATGTACCGCTCGGTGCTGGCCATGGGCGTGATCGGGGCCCTGGTGCTGTTCCCGTACGCCGACCGGTTCCGCTACGACGACAACGGTTACCGGCCGGTGCAGTCGTCCTCGGTCTTCGAGCCGCTGGCCACCAAGGACTACGACCAGACGGTCATGTTCGCCAACACCATCTCCTGGGTCGACACCCGGGGCCACACCTACGGCCGTCAACTGGCGGGCTCCGCCTTCTTCTTCGTGCCGCGGGCGGCGTGGAGCGGAAAGCCGGAGGACACCGGGGTGCGGGTCGGGCAGTGGATGGGGATGAACATGACCAACCTCTCGGCCCCACTGTGGACCGAGCTGTGGGTCGACTTCGGCGCCCCGGGCATGATCGGCGGCTTCGCCGTGATCGGGTACGCGGCCGCGCGCACCGACCGCCGGTACGCGCGGGCGGTCTCCCGGGACGGCCCGGGGTCCGGCAGCATCCTGGCCGTCGCGGCTCCGCTGATCGCCGGGTACACCTTCATCCTGCTGCGCGGCCCGCTGTTGCAGGCGGCCGGGAAGCTGGCCATCGCGGCGCTGTGTCTGGCGCTGGTGACGAGTTTCAGGGACCGGAACGGACAGCGGTCGCACTGACCGGGGCCTGTCCCGCGGCGCCGCGACGGGTCAGCCGCGCCACCCGGGTCCAGGTGGCGATCGCCTTGCAGACGGAGCCAAGACAGAGGCCCCAGGCGGCGCCCGGTACCCCGCCGAGCACGTATCCCCCGGTGAGGAAGGCCACCGCGGCGAGCGAGAAGACCACCTGGATGGAGAGCGTGGTGCGCGGGTCGAGCAGTCTCAGCGCCAGCAGCCCGCAGGTGCCGACGGCCATCGCCGCGTACTGGCTGCCGGTCGCGGGGAGCAGCGCCGCCGCCGTGGGCCAGGTGTCGCCGAGCAGGTGGCGGCCCACCGATCCGGGGAGCAGGGCGAGGACGGTGGCCCAGCCCGCGGCGACCGCCGCCAGTACGGCGGCCAGGGCCGCGGTGGCCCGCACCCTGAGCCGGTCGGTGGCGAGCCGTCCGAGCAGCGGCGGGCCGAAGCCGGTGGCGGAGGTGAACAGGACGTTCAGCGGGCCGAAGAGGGTGGTCGCGCCGCGCAGCGCGCCGACCACGAGGGGGTTGCCGACGACGCCCAGGCCGAGGACGGAGAGCTGGCTGGTGGCGTTGCCCACCCCGAACTCGACGACGAACCGCCGGCCCAGGTGCCCGCGCCGCAGCAGGGGCTTCAGCCGGACGGGCGTACCGGCGGTCCGGCGGTGCAGCACGGTGACGGACAGCAGGAGCGCGGGCAGTGCGGACAGGCCCCAGACGGTGACGAGCCGGGCGGCCGAGGTGCCGGGCGGCTGTACGGTCAGGGCGCCGAGCACGCAGACCAGCCGGAGTGTGTCCGCGGCCAGCGCCAGGTGCTGTGCCTGGAGCGTGGCGAAGGCGTAGCGGGCCGTGTCCTGTCCGAGGACGACGGGCAGTACGATCCCCAGCATCATCAGGGCCCGTGCCGTGTCCCCCGGAAGTGCCGCGCAGACCGCTGCGAGCAGGCCGCCGAGGACCGCGGAGACGAGCAGGGTGAAGCCGACCGCGGAGCGGCAGGCGCCGCGTGTCTCCTCGCTCGCGCCGCGGCGCAGCACGAGCGGCTGTCCGGTGTAGGCGCCGAAGACGCCGAGCAGCACGGTGAAGACCAGATAGACGCCGGAGAACCGGGCGAAGTCGGCGACGGTGGAGAGCCTGGCCGCCACCACCAGGACCAGGATGTTGGTGAGCGCCGCCATCCCCTGGTCCGCGACCGAGCAGGCGATCGCGGTGCGTGCCCTCATCTGCGTCCCGCGGCGCTGCTGTGGTCGCTGCCGCCGTTGTGGCCGTTGCCGGGCCGGGTGCCGCCCTCCAGGGTGCGCAGGCCGAGCGTCTCCGTCGGGTCGCCCGCGCGGCCGCCGTCGGTCCGGGCGGGTCCGTCCGAATGTCCGCCGCCGCCCTGCCCGTCGCGCCCCGGTCCGGAGGTCTGCCGGCTGCGGGCGCTGCGTTTGGCCGCCTTCCGGCGCGCCCCGCGCTCCAGCCGTCCGCGGCCGGGGTGCAGCAGGGTGCCGAGCACGGACCCGCCCGCGGCGCCGATGATCTCGCGGATCCGCTCGAGGTCGCTGCGGTGCACCTCGCGCGGGTCGCAGACCACCACGACGCCCTCGACGCGGTCGATGAGCGCGACGGCGTCGGCGTACGAGAGGACGGGCGGGGTCAGCACGATGACGACGGCTCCGGGCCGGCCGCCCTCTGCGACGATCCGGCCGACGGGCGCGGAGGTCAGGGCGCGGGGCACGTTGTCCGTGCGGCGGCCCGCGATCAGGGTGAAGGCCCCCGATCCGGGCACGTCCACGTTGGTGCGGCTGTCGGAGGGCCAGCCCCGCCCGTCGCGCTCCGCGGCCCAGCGGGGCCGGCCGCCCTGGACCGCGGGGCCGAGGTCCCTGGCCAGTGACGGGGTGCGCAGATCGGCTTCGACCAGCAGGACGTCACGCCCCATCTCGGCGAAGGCGGCCGCCAGGTTGACCGCGGCGGCGGCGGCCATGTCGTTGTCCCCGCGCGGGGCCGTGACCAGGAACCGCCGTCGCTCGGCGAACGAGGGGTCGTACGCGAGGCGGAAGGCCACCGCCCGGTACTCCTCGGCCAGCCGGCTGCCGCCGCGTCCGATGGCGAGCAGCTGGCCCGCGGAGGCGCGTTCCCTGGGCAGGGTGCCGAGCAGCGGGGCGCCGAGCGAGCGGACGAGTTCCCTGGTGGAGCGGACGGCCGGGTCGAAGACGAGCCGTACCCAGGAGAGCAGCAGCCCGAGCGCGAGCCCGACGACGCCGCCGAGTCCGAGGAGCAGGGGCAGTCCCGCGCCGGTGGGCCGCTCCGGGGCGACCGGCTTCTTGTTCAGGTAGCCGGGTGTGGTGTCGAGGGCGCGCAGCTCCGAGACCTTCTGGCTGAGTCCGGAGATCGCGACGATCAGGTTGGCGCGGGCGCTGGTGACGTCGCTGCCGGCGGTGCCGGTCTCCTGTTCGGCCAGCCGGTCGCGCTGTTCGGTGAGCGGCTTCAGCTGGGCGCGGTAGCCGTCGACCATGTTGTCGATGCTGTTCTCGGTGCGCTCCCGGCGGATCTCCAGGTAGGCCTCGGCGAGTGCCTGGGCCCGCGCCCTGGCCTGTTCGGGGTCGCGGGCGGTGTAGGAGAACCTGAGCACCAGGGTGTTGGGCGGATTGGTGACCTGGAGGCCGGTCAGCAGCTTTCCGACCTCCACGTCGTCGCCGTGCTTGACCAGCGAGCCGACGGCCACGGTGCCCACGGCGTCGCTGACCGCGGTCTGGCGTTCGGAGCCGATGTTGATGCCCTTGTCGGCCGACGCACCGGCGGCGAACGGGTCGGAGGTGGCCGAGCGCACCGACACCTCGCCGGTGGAGGTGTAGGTGTCCTCGCCGCTCAGGGCGAGCCAGCCGCCGCCGAGCAGTCCGACGGCCACGCCGCACGCGAGCAGCGCGCGGTAGCGCAGGAGCTGGCGGAACTGGTCCCTCAGCAGCGCGGGTTCGTCCTGTTCCTCCAGGGCGCGGATCTGCTGGGTCATCGGTGTGGTCTCCCTTGGGCGTCCTGAAGGACCTCGGTGAGCAGTGCGTCGAAGCGGGCGAGACCGGCTTCCCGGCCGAGGTGACGTGCCACGTAGCGGGGTCCGTTGGCGCCGAGTTCGTCGGCGGCTGCGGGCTGCTCGACGAGCTTGCGGACGGCCGCGAGCACCGCGGCCGGGTCCTCGGGGGCGACGAGGAGTCCGGCGCCGGAGCGCTGCACCTCCTGGGCGGTTCCCCCTTCGTCGGCCACGGAGGCGACGACGGGGCGACCCGAGACGAAGTACGAGGTCAGCTTGGAGGGCACGCTCATGTCGAGGACGGACGCGCGCTGGGTCACGGCGAGGACGTCGGCGGCGGCCAGGACGTCGGTGAACTCGTCTGCCCCCGCCGCCGGCAGGAAGTCGAGGTTGGGCAGCCCTGCCGCGCGGGCCAGCAGCGCTTCGCGCTGGTTGCCGTCGCCCATCAGCACGATGCGTATCCCGGGGGCGATCCGGGCCGCGTCGACGAGGACCTCAAGGCCTTGTTTGAGTCCCATGTTGCCGGAGTGCAGCACCACCGGGGTGCCCTCGCGCCAGCCCAGGCGCGCCCTGGTCGCGGCCCGGTCGCCCGAAGGGGCCTGTATGTGGCTCCAGTTGGGGACCAGCCGGATGCGTCCGGGGTCGACTCCGTAGGCGGTGACCCGGGGAACGAAGCTCTCGTGGATGACGCCGACGAGCGAGGCGGCGCGCAGCGCGTACCGCTCGGCCCGGGACGCCACCGCCGCCGCCCTGCCGCCGCCGCGGATGCCGCTCTGCGCGGCGGCGGCGCCCATCAGGTCCTGTACGACGGGTATGTACGGGACCCGGTGGCGGCGGGCCAGCCGGGCGCCCAGGATGCCGCCCGCGAGGCTCGGCATCTGGGAGATCACCGCGTCCGGCCGCACGGCGGGCGGTGCGACCAGCCCGTGCGCGAGGACCGACGCCTCGAACGCGGCTCTCTTCAGGGCGCTCTGGCGGGGCGGCACGTAGTGTCTTCGCCGGTGGACGGTCACTCCCGAGCGCTCCTCGTCGGCCCGCCACACTCCCCGGTACTCCGGCTCGGTCCGCCAGGACGGATAGTGCGGCATACCGGTCAGCACATGGGTCTCGGCGCCGGACGCGGCCCAGTGCTCCGCGAGTTGCGCGGCGTACGGTCCGATCCCGGTCAGCTCCGGTGCGTAGTTCGTCGAGACCACCAGCAGACGGCGGTGCTCGAACAGTTCGTGCTGATCCGTGTCCGGCATCGGACGGTCACCTTCCCCCCGGAGCCAGCGGTGTTCCCCCCAAGGAACGGCCCCAAAAGTGAGCTTATCCGTTCACGAGATGAGCAAGTGGTCTTCACAGTAAGGTCGTTGCACGATCAACACCGATGCCGATATCCCACCGGACCGGATGCCATGTCCGGAAACCTGCCGGTGGGACACGGACATCACGTTCACCGTGGGGGGAGAGAACGGATGGTGCACAGGGTCGGCTACGCGCCGGGTGTCTACGACCTGTTCCACGTAGGTCACCTCAACATCCTGCGGCATGCCCGCAGCCAGTGCGACTACCTGGTCGCGGGGGTCGTCTCGGACGAGATGGCCGCGCTCGCGAAGGGCCACAGACCGGTCATTCCGCTGTCGGAGCGGCTGGAGATCGTACGGAGCGTCCGGTACGTGGACGCCGCGTTCGTCGAGACCGTCCCCGACAAGGTGGAGACCTGGCAGCAGGTCAGGTTCGACGTCATCTTCAAGGGGGACGACTGGCGGGACACGGAGAAAGGAAAACGGCTCGAACACGACTTCGCCGAGGTCGGCGTGGAGGTCGTCTACTTCCCGTACACCGTGCACACGTCCAGCACCCAGCTGCGCCGGGCGCTGGACTCGATGGTCAGCCTGCCCGGAGCGCTTTCAGCTCCCTGAACCACTTGACGAGGAACGCCACCAGGAACAGCGCGTGCACGGCGGCGAGCACGGCATAGCCGATACGGAACGCCGTCTCGTCGCCGAGCAGCAGGAACACCAGGCAGAACACCCCGTAGTCGGCCGGCAGCAGCGCCACGGCCCGCAGCTTCGAGACCGGTCGCACGGACCCGGCGTCACCGCCCGGACCTGGAAGGGCGGCGGCCCTGCCGAGCTGCTCACGCAGCAGCCCCGCGCAGAAGGTCAGCACGGCCACGAACAGGAAGCCGAGCGGCAGGAGCAGCCAGCCGTCGGCCGGCAGGGCGAAGTAGCGGTGGAACGAGATCAGTACGACGGTGTGGACGAGGATCATCTTGGCGCAGTCGACGACGTGGTCGAGCCATTCGCCGTCAGGACCTCCCCGGCCGGTGAGCCGGGCGAGCTGACCGTCGGCCGAGTCGAGGGCGAAGCCCACGGCCAGCCCCAGGTAGACCAGGACGGCCAGCCCCCACGTGGGCCTGGCCAGGGCCACGGACGCGAGGGCGGCGAAGGTGAACGCCGCGCTCACCGAGGTGACTTGATTGGGTGTCATGCGCAGCCGGAACGCGGCGGCCGCGAAGATCCGGCCGGCCGGCCGGTTCACGTACCGCGAGTAGAGCGACACCCCCTTGGCCGACTTCTGCGCCCCGCGCAGTTCCCGCAGCACCGTACCCGTGCTTTCCATACGCCCCCCAGCGTGTAGCCGTTCCCCACAGCCCCGGCGGCGCGTCGACCTCTCCGCCGGAGCCGCATCATGGCACGTGGAACCCGTCGCGGGGGCCGGATCGCCCCGGCCCGGCCGACGGATCGAGGCCCGCCGGCCGATCCGGGCACGGCGGGGCGACAGGGTTGTCCGGCGACGCGTGGGTCAGGCGGAGGCGGTGCGGCACTCCGGATGGCCCCAGCCCTGGTCGTTCTTGGCGATCGTGTCCTTGGCCGCGTAGGGCTTCCCGCAGTGGCACCGCCCGGCGAACCTGGCGCGGATGGTGGCCCCGGAGCGGGCCGTTCCGCCCGTGCTCTTCGCCGCACCGGCGGTGCTCTTCACCGCACCGGCGGTCCGCCGCCCTTCGGAGGCGCGGGCGGCCACCGGCACGGGCAGCTCCGCGGAACCCTGTGAGGTACCTGCCGCGCGCTGCGCCACGGCCACCTCGCTGGCCGCCTGGTCGGCGAGCGCGTTCAGCGGGTCGCCGTCCACCTGGTGGGCGGGCACGTAGACGAAGTCCACGGCCCGGCCGTTCAGCAGGGCGTCGATGCGGGCCACCAGATCGCGGTTGGCGACGGGTTTGCCGGCCGAGGTCTTCCAGCCGTTGCGCTTCCAGCCCCGCAGCCACTTGGTGACGGCGTTCATCGCGTACTGCGAGTCCATCCGGACCTCAAGCGCCACACCGGGGTCGACGGACTCCAGCAGCTCCTGCAGCGCGGTGAGCTCGGCGACGTTGTTGGTGGCGGTGCCCAGCGGTCCCGCCTCCCACCGAAACGGCCTGCCCGCGGCGTCGGCCACCACATACGCCCAGGCCGCAGGCCCCGGATTACCCTTCGATGCCCCGTCACACGCGGCGATCATGCGCTCGTTCATACCCCTGATCATGCCAGCGTCGAGGGGCCACGAGTCCCGCCGGTGCGAGCGCCGGCGCCCGCACCGGCGCGGCAGCCCGTTCCCGGCGCCCGCACCACCTGGCACCTTCACGGTACGTAGCGGTTCGGAGTGCGACGGTTCCGGAGCGCTGGTTCTCTGAGGGAGCCCGCTCTTCCCTACCGTTCAAGGAGCGACGATGAGCGTTGCAGGAGAAACCGGCCGAGCCGATCAGATGCGCGAGAAGGCCAGGCACATGACCGAGGCCGCGGAGCGCACCAACAACCCGGAGCAGCGCCGACGGCTCCAGGAGAAGGCCCGGAAGCTGCAGGAGCAGAGCGAGCAGCAGGCCGGCCGGGGCGGCAGCGACCTCCCCCTGTAGCCACGCGTCACACGGGCGACCGATGACCGCCACTCTTCCATGAGTGGGTGACTGCCATCGGTCGCTCAGTGCGTTGCGCCCGCCGCGGTCAGCGGAAGTCCTCGGCGTGGTCCGCGGCCCACTGCGCGAAGGGGGTGGCCGGGCGGCCCAGCACGCTCCGGACGTCGCCATGGGTCTGCTGCGGCGTGCCGTCCTGCCCGGCCTGGTAGGAGATCACCGTGTCGGCGATCGGCGCGGGCAGGTGCTTCAGCAGGCGAGCGAGGACGGCAGCACCACATGTTCGACGCCCGCCTTCCGCGCCGCCTCTGTGAACTCCTCGATGCCCTCGGGGTCCGCGTAGAGGAAGACCTTGCGCACACCCGCGAGCGCCTCCGGAAGCGTCTGCGGGTCGGACGGGTCGAACCGTACGGTCGGCGCGCCGCCCACCTGGCCACGGACGCCGGTCACAAGACCGGTCATGGTCGCTCCCCTGTTGCGCAATACGTCGGCCACTCGTGCACCCCCTCAAGTGGCCCCGCCGGCAAGGCATTCCCGGGCCGCTGCCGACGCACCCGGCTCCTCTCCCCCGGCCCCCGGACCTGCCCGGGAGCCGTTCGATCTTCACTCCCTACGATGGTCCCTCCGCAGGGACATCGGGTCCTCGCGCAGACGTCAGGGGCATTCATGAGTCGTCATCCGGTCACCGTGGTCACCGGTGGCAGCCGCGGAATCGGCGCGGCGGTCTGTGTACGTCTGGCGGGCGACGGCCACGACATCGCGCTGGGCTACCGCTCCGACGCGGCCGCGGCCGAGGCCGTCGCCGCCGACGTGCGCGAGACGGGCCGCCGCTGTGTCGTGGTTCAGCTGGACACGACCGATGAGGCAGGTGTCGACCGGCTCTTCGAGTCCGCGGCCGCCGAGCTCGGTCCGGTCACCGGGCTGGTCAACAACGCGGGCGTCGGCGGGCCGACGGGACCGCTCGCGAACGCCGACGCGGCCGGGCTCCGACGCGCCCTGGACGTCAACGTCGTCGGGTATCTGCTCTGCGCGCGGCGGGCCGTGCGCGACATGAGCCGGACCGGTGGCGGGGCCATCGTGAACATGTCCTCGGCCGCCGCCACGCTCGGCGGCCCCGGTGAGTACGTCCACTACGCCGCCGCCAAGGCCGCCGTGGACACGATGACCATCGGTCTGTCGAAGGAGGTCGCGGCGGACGGCATCCGGGTCAACGCGGTGTCGCCCGGCGTCATCCGCACCGAATTCCACGAGGACCCCGAGCGCCCCGACAAGCTCGCCGCCGGCATCCCGCTGGGCCGGCCGGGGCAGCCGGAGGAGATCGCCGGAGCCGTGGCGTGGCTGCTCTCGGACGACGCCTCGTACGCCACCGGGGCGATTCTGCGCGTGGCGGGGGGCCGCTGACGCCCCGCACGGTCACCCGTTGCAGCGGGCGACCGAAGCGCCGGGACGGGTGAGCTGCGGGAAGCCGTGTCAGGTCAGAAGCAGGATGCGGCCCAGCTGGGACCGGTCCTCGAGCAGCCGGTGTGCCGCGGCCGCTTCGGCGAGCGGGAGGCGGGCGTGGACGGCCGTGCGCAGCCGTCCGGAAACCGCGTACTCGGTGGCCTCGGTGATGTCGTGGCGGGCCTGCTCCGGGTCGGCCGCGCGCCATGCGATGAGGGAGAACCCGGCCACGGATCTCAGGGCGAAGAGGTCGGTGACGGGCACGCTCGTCAGCTCGCCGCCCGCGGCTCCGTAGATGACGGCCCGGCCGAGCGGATTCAGTACGTCGAAGCTGCGCCGCAGGATCTCGCCGCCGACGGAGTCGAGCACGACGTCCACGCCTCCCGGTGCGGCGCTGCGGACCTGCTCGGGCCAGTCGCTGTCCGTGTAGTCGATGGCGATGTCGGCGCCGCACTCGCGGACGAAGCCGAGTTTGGCCGGTGTGCCCGCGGTGGCGATGACCAGGCCCGCGCCGAGCAGTCTGGCGAGTTGTACGGCCAGATGGCCGATGCCGCCGGCCGCGGCGTGGATCAGGACCGTCTCGCCCGGCGCGAGCCTGCCGGTGCGCAGGCTCCGGAGTGCGACCGGGGCGCCCATGGGCAGCATGCTGGCCGCCCCGAGGTCCAGGCCGTCGGGTACCGGGGCGAGCCACCGCGCGTCGGTCAGGACGTAGTCGGCGAAGGCGTCCTCGGCCAGCCCTGCGACTCGTCGGCCGACCTGCTGTGTGTCGACGCCGGGCCCGGCGGCCTCGACCGTGCCCACCACGTCGCCGGTGAGTCTGCCGGGCAGGGGGCGCTGGAAGAGCGGCCCGGCGGCAGGCCCGCGCCGGAACTTGGTGTCGACGAAGTTGGCGCCGATCGCCTCGGCCCGGATGAGCACCTGCCCCGGCCCCGGCGTGGGGATGTCGGCCTCCTCCATCGTGGGCACGTCCGGATCTCCGTATGCGTGGTAGCGGACTCGTCGCATGATGACTCCTGTGGAACGACGGGCAGGGGTTCAGGGGTTACCCCGCCCGAAGCTAAACTGGACTCCCGGTCAACTTAAATCGACCGTACTGGACCGTCGGTCCAGTTGTCTACGAGGAAGGGTGAGGACCCGATGGCAGAAGGCCGCCGCGAGCGTGCCGACGCGGCACGGAATCGACGAGCGATCCTGCGGGCGACCGAGGAGCTCCTGGCCCTCCACCGGCCCGAGCAGGTCTCGATGGAGCAGGTCGCCGCCGCGGCCGGCGTCGGCAAGGGCACGGTCTTCCACCGCTTCGGCAACCGGATGGGCCTCATGCGGGCACTGATGACCGAACGGGCCCTCGCCCTGCACGAAGCCGTCACGACGGGACCACCACCACTGGGCCCGGGGGCCCCGCCGGATGAGCGCCTCCTCGCCTTCCTCGATGCCGTCGTGGACGTCGTGGCCCGTAACAAGGGACTCCTGGCCGCGCTCGGCCACGCCGCGACGACTGCGCAGAGATCCCCGGAGGACGCGCGCGGCACACAGCCCGTCTACGAGTTCTGGCACGGGCACATCACCGCGCTGATCGGCCAGGAGCGGCCGGACCTGGACGCCGGACTCCTGGCTCACATGCTGCTCGCCACCCTGAGCAGCGTCCCGATTCTGCGCCTGCTGGAACAGGATGACGGCCGACGCCTCGCCGATTCGCTGCGCGCCCAGGCGACGGCCCTGCTCAACACCTCGGCGAGCCCAACCGATCGAGGAACGAAAACCTCTCCAGCACCAGGACCGTGACCCCGGCCGGCCGGGTCACACCGGCACCGCGCCCCGCACCAGCAGCAGGGCCACATCGGCCGCCGCCACGGCCACGGCGGCGGCGAGCGCGGCCTTGCGCCAGTACCGGCCGAGCACGAGCCCGGCCAGCGCCGTCGGCGCCGCCACTGCCAGGGTCAGCACCCCCCACCGGCCCGGCGGCCCGGCCGGGCCGAACGCCAGCACCGCAGAGGCCGCCACCAGCGGCACCGGCAGCAGCAGTCCGGTGCCGGTGACCCCCAGCCGGTGGGGCAGTCCGTACACCCCGCCGCGCAGGTCGTCCTCGATGTCGGGGAGCACATCGCCCAGATGGGCCGCCAGGCCCAGCAGCGCACCGGCCGTCACGGCCCACCAAGCGGGACCCGGACTTCCGGGCAGGGCCAGGGCGGCCATCGCGGGCAGGGCGGCGAACCCGATCACGTACGGGAGCCAGGACAGCACTGTCGCCTTCAGTCGCAGGTTGTACGCCCAGGCGGCCGCCACCGCGGCCAGGTGCACCGTACCGGCGAGCAGTCCGCAGGCCAGGGAGAGCGGAACGCACAGCAGGGCGGCGGCGAACGCCGCCGTCCACACCGTCTGACGGCTCACCGACCCGTCGGCCACCGGTTTGCCGCGACGGCCGGCCGCGGCGTCCCGCCGGGCGTCGAAGGCGTCATTGCACCAGCCCACCGAGAGCTGACCGGTCAGTACGGCGGCGACCAGGAGGGCGCGGCGGATTCCGTCGAGGCCGACGGCGACGCCCAGCGCCCCGGCCAGCGCGCTCACCGCGACCACCGGGCCCGGATGACAGGAGCGGGCCAGTGCGGCGGCGCGGCGTGGCGGCCACGCGGTCGTGGTGCAGACGCGCGACGGGTCGGGGGTGCCCATCACGTGATCGTAGGTACTGCGTGCCGGACGGGCATGGCAGCCGCACGGGTTGTTTGCGGTGTTTTGTCCTCGATGTGGGGCAGGGATGGGCCATGACGCCTCCGAATCAGGACCCGGGATGACCCGGATCGCCGCCGTTCACGGCACCCCGGCTCCCTACCGCCACACACAGCGCGAGGTCACCGACATGGTGGCCCGCACCTGTCTGCCGCCGGGGGCCGACCGGCGGGTGCTCGACCGGCTGCACGAGAACGCCCGGGTACGCACCCGGAACATGGTGCTGCCCCTGGAGCGCTACGCGGAGCTGGACGGGTTCGGCGACGCCAACGACGTGTTCATCGCCGCGGCCGTGGACATGGGCGCGGAGGCGCTGCGCGGGGCGCTGCGGACGGCGGGGCTGCGGCCCGCCGATGTGGACCTCCTGATGTTCACGTCCGTCACCGGGGTGGCCGCTCCCTCGGTCGACGCCCGGCTGGTGGGGCGGCTCGGTCTGCGCCCCGATGTGAAGCGGCTGCCGGTCTTCGGGCTCGGCTGCGTGGCCGGGGCCGCCGGGGTGGCCCGGCTGCACGACTACCTGCTCGGCCGTCCCGACGACGTGGCGGTGCTGCTCTCGGTGGAGCTCTGCTCCCTCACGTTCCAGCGCAACGACGCGTCGACCGCCAATCTGGTGGCGACCGCGCTGTTCGGTGACGGGGCGGCCGCCGTGGTGGCACTCGGCGAGGGCCGGGCGTCGGGGGCCGGGCCCGAGGTGGTGGCGACCCGCAGCCGCATGTATCCGGACACCGAGCACGTGATGGGCTGGGACATTCGCAGTTCCGGCTTCAAGGTGCTGCTCGATCCGGCCGTCCCGGATATCGTGCGCCGGTATCTCGCCGACGACGTGAGCGACTTCCTGGCGGAGCACGGGCTCAAGCCGAAGGACGTGGCGCACTGGGTGTGCCACCCGGGCGGCCCCAAGGTCCTGGAGGCCGTATCCGACGTCCTCTCGCTCCCCGACGGCGCTCTCGACGTCACCTGGCGCTCGCTGGCCGAGGTGGGGAACCTGTCCTCCTCCTCTGTGCTCCACGTACTCCGGGACACGCTGGAACAGCGGCGGCCCGAACCGGGTTCGCCGGGGCTGCTGATGGCGATGGGACCCGGATTCTGCTGCGAACTGGTGCTGCTGCGCTGGTAGGTCGGAGGACACATGATCTGGTACACAGCACTGGTGCTGGCCGTGGCGGG
This sequence comes from Streptomyces sp. NPDC091387, assembly GCF_044756945.1. Classification (NCBI taxonomy): domain Bacteria; kingdom Bacillati; phylum Actinomycetota; class Actinomycetes; order Kitasatosporales; family Streptomycetaceae; genus Streptomyces; species Streptomyces sp. NPDC091387. The sequence continues at coordinate 319,760 of NZ_JBIVTZ010000009.1, forward strand.
CGAACGGCTCGCCGAACTCGTCGTCGCACTCCGCAACACCCGCTGGGCGCTCGCCAGGGGCGGCGTCGAGACCGGCCGCGCCCACTACCCGGCGATGGTCGCCCTGCACACGGCGCTGTTGCTGGGCTGCCTCGTGGAGGTCCGGCTCGCGGACCGGCCGTTCATGCCACTGTTCGGCTGGGCGATGGTGGCCGTGGTCGCGGCCGCGCAGGGTCTGCGCTGGTGGTGCATCCGTACGCTCGGGCACCGGTGGAACACCCGCGTCATCGTCGTGCCGGGGCTGCCTCTGGTGACCGGCGGACCGTACCGCCTGCTCCGCCACCCGAACTACGTCGCCGTCGCCGCGGAGGGGCTCGCGCTGCCGCTCGTCCACGGCGCGTGGGTGACCGCGGTGCTCTTCACCGTTCTCAACGCGGCGCTGATGACCGTACGTGTCCGGTGCGAGGAGGCGGCGCTCACGGCCGCGTCGGCTGCGGACGTTCCGGCGTGATCGACCTCCTGGTGGCGGGCGGCGGTCCGGCCGGTCTGGCGGCGGCGATCCGGGCGGCCCGGCTGGGCCTGGAGACGGTCGTCGTCGAACCCCGCGCCTCGCCCGTCGACAAGGCCTGCGGCGAGGGCATCATGCCCAGCGGGGTCGCCGAGCTGCGCGCCCTGGGCGTCGAGGTGTCCGGGCACCGGCTGCGCGGCATCCGGTACGTCGAGGGCGCGCGCAGCGCCGAAGCTGCGTTCCGGGGGCGGACGGGGCTCGGCGTGCGGCGGACCGAGCTGCACACCGCCCTGCACGGCCGGGCGCTGGGGCTCGGCGTCCGGATCGTGCCGGGCAAGCTCGCGAACGTGACACAGGGCGACGGCCGGGTCAGCGCGGGCGGGCTGACGGCCCGTTGGATGATCGCGGCCGACGGGCTGCACTCGCCGCTCCGGCGCGAACTGGGACTGGACGGTCCGGGCACGGCGGTGCGCCGCTACGGCCAGCGCCGCCACTACCGGATCGCCCCGTGGACGGACTGCGTGGAGGTCCACTGGTCCCGTCGCGGCGAGGCGTACGTGACACCGCTCGGGGACGGCCTGGTGGGTGTGGCCGTACTCAGCCGGGAACGCCGTTCCTACGAGGAGCACCTGACGGCGTTCCCCCGGCTGGCCGCCTCACTCGCCGGCCGGGAAGCGGGTCCCGTGCGCGGCGCCGGTCCGCTGCGCCGGCGGGCGCTGGACCGGCGGGCCGGCCGCGTCCTGCTGGTGGGTGACGCAGCGGGGTACGTGGACGCGCTGACCGGTGAGGGGGTGGCCCTGGCCCTGGCGACGGCCGCCGCGGCGGTGGACGCACTGGCCGCGGGCCGCCCGCAGGACTACCCGGCCCGGTGGAGGAGGCTGACCAGGCGTCACCGGTTGCTCACCGAGGGGTTGTTGGCGGTGGCCCGGCATCCGTCGACCGCCCGCCTGATCGTCCCCGCCGCCTACCGCGCACCGGCCGTCTTCGGTGCGGCCGTGCACGCGTTGCAGTAGTCCACGACAGTCGCGAATACTGTAGCGGCGGGGGCCGGGGACATTGGCCCGAGAAGGAGTGGATTCCCGATGGACTCAGGTCAACAGCCCACTGCCGCGTCGGTGTTCGATGCCATTGGCGCCGAGTACGAGCAGGCCTTCGCCGGATCGGCCGCGCACCACGCCTCGTTGGAGCAGCTGCTGGAACAGCTCGCCCCGCACAGCCGCGTACTGGATGTCGGCAGCGGCACCGGGCGGCCGACCGCGCAGACCCTGACCGCCGCCGGTCATGAGGTGCTCGGCGTCGATGTCTCTCCGGTCATGGTGGACATCGCGTCCCGGCAGGTGCCCCGGGCCACGTTCCGTTGTGCGGACATCCGTGAACTACTCCTTGAGGAGGGGAGTTTCGACGCCGTCTGTGTGTACTTCTCGCTCCTGCAGATGTCGCGCGCCGATCAGTCGGAGGTGCTGCGTCTGCTCGCACGGTCCCTGCGGCCCGGCGGCCATCTGGCCGTCGCGACGGTGCCGTTGGACCTGGAGGGCGTGAGCGGTGAGTTCATGGGACGGCCGGTGCGGGTGACCAGCTTCGGGCCCGAGGAATTCACCGCGTTGGTGGCCGGGGCCGGCTTCTCGGTCCTGTCGGAACGGAGCAGCGTGTTCACACCGGCCCATCCGGAGGCGGCGCCCGAACCGCACCTGTTCCTGCTCGCCCGGCGGGCATGAGGAAGCGTGCAGCGGCGCGTCTCAGGCGCGCCGCTGCAGGCCAGTTGAGAACTTGTTCTCCGCAGGTGTCACGTTCACTCGCCGAGGCGTGTCAGTGCGGTGCCGGAGCGAACCCGCACCGGCATCCGCCTGATGAGGAGTCCTCACGATGTCCCGCGCTCACGTCGTCGTCATTCTCGTGGCCGCCGCCATGGCCGGCTACTCGGCCGGCGCCCTCTCCTGCGCCCAGTGGGTTGTCCAGGCCCTCACGTGGATGTCGCTCAGCTGCCGGAACCGCCGTCCGAGCCGCTGTCCGGGCCGCCCCGCTCGGCGTACGCGCACAGAGCCGGGAGCTTTCCGGCCGGATCGTCGTCGGACGGCAGGCACGACACGAGTGTGACGCCCGGGGTGTCCACGGGCGCCGGCTTCACGTAGCCGAACGTCAGCCGGCCCAGTCCGGGGTGGTCGAACGCCCTGCGGGCCGGCCCGGAACTCCGCGACATCGTGGGTGCCCCACCAGCTCCGGAACTCCTCGCTGTCCCTGCACAGGTCAGCCGTCAGCCGCTCGAACGACTCATCGCCGGTGTCGCGGTCCGCGCCGGCCCGGTACTGCTCCAGCAGCGCCCGCGCCTGCCCCGGCCAGTCCGCCAGGAGCGTGCGGATCCTGGGCAGGGTGAACACCATCCTGATGAGGTTGGGCCCGGCCCCGTCCCCGGCGTCCGAGGGCCCCACCAGGCCGGCCTCGGACCGGTTGCGGGCCAGCAGGTCCCAGCTGGGGGCGAGCGGATACACCGGATTCGGGTCGAGTGCGTCCACCAGGCGCTGCAACGCCGGGGTACCGGCCCGCGCGTCGGCCTCCGGAGGCGGCACCTGGCCGGCAGCGCGAACAGGTTCCGGGTCTCGGCCGGAGAGAGCCGCAGCACCCGCGCGAGGCTGAGCAGCACCTGACGGCTCACACTGATGTCCCTGGCCTGTTCGAGCCAGGTGTACCAGGTGACGCTGACGCCCGAAAGAAGGGCCAGCTCCTCGCGGCGCAGTCCGGGAGTACGCCGGCGGAGCCCGCTCGATGCCGACGTCGCCCGGCTGGACACGGTCCCTGCGGGTACGGAGGAACTCCGCCAGGACCCTGCGCCGTTCACCGTCACCCATCGAAACCCCCGATCCGCCACGCACCGTGCGCCCCGGACCTACCGCCCGTGGCCGCCTCCTCCGGCGGGTCGGCCGTCCGCTACCGGCGAGCGGTGATTCCGGTGATTCCGGTGATTCCGGTGAGGATGAGGTCGATGCCGGCGAGGAACTCCACCCGGTCGTCGTGCTCGCGCAGTTGTCCGGCAATGGTTCGGGTGAACGCGTACTCATCGGGGTCGAGCTCGGCCCAGGTGGCCGCCACGGCGTCGAGGAACGCGGTCCGGTCCGTCCCCGGCTGGAGCGTCTGCGTGTTGGCCGCGTTCTGGCCGGCCACTCCGAGGATGTAGCTCATCAGCGCGGACACCGCGGTGAACTGGGCGGGCCGGGGCACCTCGAGCGCCCGCACCTCGCGTCCGATGCGTTCGAGGACCCGCAGCATCGGCGGCTGCCACGAGTTACGGGCAAGCTGCGCGCCGGCCCATGGATGGGCGTCGATCGCGTCGAACACGCCGAGCGCGAGGGCCCGGATCGTGTCCTGCGGCGTGGCGTCCGTGTCGCCGTCGGCGACGGCGGCGGCCACGACGGCGTCGGTGGCGGCGGCCAGCAGTTCCGTCTTGCCGGTCACATGCCAGTAGATCGCCCCGGGGCCGGTCGCGAGGTGCTCGGCCAGCGCGCGGAACGTGAGCCCGCTCTCGCCCACCGTGTCGAGCAGCTCGACGGCGGCGCTGACGATCCGCTGCGCGGAGAGCGGTTCCTGCCGTCGTTCCGGACGACGCGTCCTGGTTGCCATGCCTCCATCCTAGACACCCTGGAACGCCGTTCCAGCTTGACAATGACTGGAACGGCGTTCCACCCTGGACCTGCTGGAACATTGTTCCAGGCGTGACCGCCGGGGCAGCCTCCAGCGGTCCGCGATCAGGAAAGGAGACACCATGACCACTCCCGTCACGATCATCGGCGCCGGACTCGGAGGGCTGACGCTGGCCCGCGTCCTCCATGTCCACGGCATCCCGGCGAAGGTCTACGAAGCGGAGACGTCGCCGACCGCCCGCACCCAGGGCGGCATGCTCGACATCCACGACCACAACGGGCAGCCCGCGCTCAAGGCCGCCGGACTGTTCGACCAGTTCCTCGCCCTCGTCCACGAGGGCGGTGAGGCGATACGGGTGCTCGACATGCGGGGATCCGTGCTGTTCGACCGGTCCGACGACGGAGCAGGCAAGCGGCCCGAGGTACTCCGCGGCCGGCTGCGGCAGATCCTGCTCGACTCACTGCCCGCCGGGACGATCGAATGGGGCCGCAAGGTCACCGCGGCCCGCCCCCTCGGCGCGGGCCGGCACGAGCTCACCTTCGCCGACGGCTCGACCGTGACGACCGGCCTCCTGGTCGGCGCGGACGGTGCGTGGTCCCGCGTCCGTCCCCTGCTGTCCGGGGCGAAGCCCGAGTACGTCGGCACGGTGTTCGTCGAGACGTACCTGTTCGACAGTGACGAGCGCCACCCCGCGAGCGCGAAGGCGGTCGGCGGAGGGTCCATGTTCGCGCTCGCGCCCGGGAAGGGGATCGTCGCCCACCGGGAACCGGACGGCGTCCTGCACACCTACGTCCAGCTCAACAAGGCCAGGGAGTGGAGCGACGGCATCGACTTCACCGACGCCGGCAAGGCCACGGCCCGCGTCGCCGAGGAGTTCGACGGCTGGGCGCCGGAGCTCACGGCGCTCATCACCGACGGCGAGACCGCGCCGGTCCTGCGAACCCTCCACGCGCTGCCGGCCGGACACCGGTGGAACCGTGTCCCGGGTGTCACCCTGCTCGGCGACGCCGCCCATCTGACGCTGCCCTCCGGCGAGGGCGCCAACCTCGCGATGTTCGACGGCGCGGAGCTCGGCAGGGCCATCGCCGCGCATCCCGACGACGTCGAGGCCGCGCTCACCGCATACGAGGACTCCCTGTTCCCCCGCAGCGCCGAAGCGGCCGCCGAGGCGGCGGACCTGCTCCCGCTCTACCTCAACGACGAAGCCCCGCAGAGCCTCGTCGACATGTTCACCGGCGCGGAGCCGGGTGCCGACCGACCGCGCCGATGAACGGACGGGACGGGTGAACCACAGCGCTCAGGCGCGGCCTGGCCCGATCAAGGCTCACGACTGCCAGGTTCTTGCAGTGGACGTACGTCAGCTCAGACGCTTCCGTGTCCACCAGACGCACAGGGCTCCGAGCCCGATGGCGAGGGCGAGGTAGACGCCGGCCTCGGCCCATTGCAATGTCCAGAAGTTGCCGGCGGGCTGGTAGGTGATGCGCTGCTGGTAGCCGGCGCTCGTCAGAGTGCTGACGCATTCCTTGATTGATTCGCAGTCGGCGTATCCGGGTGGCATGCCGTGTGCGGGATGGCCGGTGCCGTCAAGGGTCCGTTCGGCGGTGACCCAGATGTCGGGTTTACCGAATTCGACGTGGGAGACGGAGTCGAGGGCGTAGTTGGCCAGGCGGTCGGGAGTGAACGGGACGTTGACGGTGGTGGTGGGAGCCAGGTGCTCGCGGACCCACATCGGCATGACCAGCTGGACCACGGTGTACGTCGTCAGGGTGGCGGCCATGGCCGGCAAGGTGCGGCGGATGATGACGCCGAAGGCGACGCCCAGGACGAAGGCGAATGCGGCGTAGCCGAGTGGGGCGATGCCGCGGACGAGGAAGGCGGCGGGGTCGATGCGTGGGACGAAGTTGTCTCCGTTGTCCGAGCCGCCCGTGGCCACGGCCTGGTCGATGGGATCGGCCCACCAGGACACGGCGAGGCTGAGCAGGCCTGCGGCGGCCATGGCGACGAGGCCGGTGAGGACGAGTCCGGTCAGCAGCCAGCGAGTACGGGTGACGCCCTGGTTCCAGACGAGGCGGTGGGTACCGGTTTCCAGTTCGCGTGCGACGAGAGGGGCGCCCCAGAACATGCCCAGGAGGGCGGGGAGGGTGAGGACGGTCACTCCGCCGGCGAAGTACAGGGCTGTGTCGGTGCCGGTGAGCTGCTGGATCAGGTCGCGTCCTGCGGTTGTATGCAGATCGGCCAGCTGAGGACCGGTGGCAGCGAGGGCGGCCGCCAGGACGGCCAGCACGGCGAGAGCCAGTGTTGCCTGCGTACGGAGCTGGCGCCAGGTCAGCCAGATCATCGGAGGGTCTCCAGGGCGGTGTTCGAGTCAGAAGCGGTGCGGCGGCCCATGTAGGCGAGAACGATGTCTTCGAGGGAGAGAGGGTTAACTGCCCACGCGGGGTCGCTCGGTGCGCGGTCCGGGGCGTCGGTGCGTACGACGAGCGTCGTCCGCCCATCGGCACGGTTCGTGGAGACGACATGATCGTCTGTGGATGGGGTGGCCCGGCCGTGTTCCGTTGCCGTGAGACGTCGGTGGCAGGCCACCAACGCGTCGATGTCACCGGCGACCTGGACACTGGAGTCGGCCAGGACGATGACGTGGCCGCAGACCCGCTCGACATCCGAGACCAGGTGGGACGAGAGAACGACGCTCGTCTCCTGTCCCGCGAGGGCATCGGTCAGGTCCTCCAGGAACTCGCGGCGGGCCAGCGGGTCCAGCGCGGCGACCGGCTCGTCGAGGATCAACAGCTCGGGGCGCTTGGCGAGGCCGAGTGTGAGGGCGAGTTGGGCGCGTTGGCCGCCCGACAGGCGCCCGGCGCGCTGAGCGGGGTCGAGTCCGAGCCGGCGGATCCGCGTTTCGGCGAGGGACGCGTCCCAGCCCGGGTTGAGGCGAGCACCGAGCCCGAGGTGCTCCGCGACGGTCAGGCCGGCGTAGGTGGGGGTGTCCTGGGCGACGAAGCCGACCTTGGCAAGCTGCACGGAGCCGTCGGCGGGGTGACCGCCGCACACCTCGATGGTGCCGGTGGTCGGGGTCAGCATGCCGGAAGCCAGGTTCAACAGGGTTGACTTTCCAGCCCCGTTGGGTCCGATCAGACCGACGATCCGGCCCGCCGGAACATCGAGATCGCAGTCCGACAGAGCCCAGCGTTGTCGATATTTCTTGCCCAGTGATCGGGCTTTCAGTACAGCGTCCACGGGAATGGCGTCCTCTTCGGCAGGCAGTGCCGACCCGGTGGCCGACCCGATGGACGCTATGAGCGGGAGACGGGCGGGCGCGTCCGGCGACCGGACCCTTTCCGCTCCTGCGTCAGCAGGACCCGGCACCGGGGTCCTCCGTGAGATGTAGTCGAGGGAAGTACGACGTCGCACGGTTACCGACCGTGGGGACGACGAGGCAGGAAAGGGTCGAGGTGACAATGGGACGGTGAAGAACGCATCGGCCACAGCGGTACGTCACTGGCTGCGGACCGGGTTCGTGACGCTGACACGTCCCAGCGGCCCGATGCCCCGAACAAGCCGGAGCAACCTGGTCTTCGACGTGCTCCTGGCGCTGACCGCGGTCGTCATCGGGGTCAACGACGCCCTCAGTGTCGGCACGGGCACGACGTACGTCCTCGTCGACGGAGCGCTGGAGGCGCGCCCGCAAGGGGCGAGCACCTGGTTCGGCGCGGTGGGCCCGATGCTGCTCGCGACGCTGCCGTTGGCGCTGCGCCGCCGGTACCCGCTGGCCGTGCTGTGGTTCGTGATCGGGGCGTCGCTACTGGCCCCGGACAGCCTGGCACGGACTTTCTTCTACGTCTTCGTGATCGCCACGTACAGCGCGGTCGCCTACAGCTCGTACAGGTTTCCGGCTGCGGCGAGTGTTCCTACGGCGCTGCTCGTGATCAGCATTCCGCAACGCAATCCGGACCTGCCCACGGTCCCGTCCGAGTACGTACCGGCGCTGATCCTGGTCCCCCTGGCCATGGCCGCGTACGGCATGCGGACATGGCGGCTGCGCGCCGATGAACGGCAGGAGCGGATCGCGGAGGTGGAACGGCAGCGGTCGGAGGAGGTGCGCCGTGCCGCCGAGCGTGAGCGCTCCCGTATCGCACGCGAACTGCACGATGTAGTGACGCACAACGTCAGCATGATGGTCATCCAGGCCGGTGGAGCCCGCAAGATGCTGGACATCGACCCCGACGACACCCGCGAGGCCCTGCTCGCCATCGAAGCGGGCGGGCGCGCGGCGATGGCGGAACTCCGGCACGCCATGGGGCTGCTCGCCATGAACACTCAGGACGCCGCCGACCGCGGCATCGCCGCGAACCTCGCACCGCAGCCCGGCCTCGACCAGCTGCCCGCTTTGGTCGGACGGGTGCGTGGCACCGGAGTGAGCGTCGACTACACGGTGGCCGGCGAGCCGCGCGTCGTTTCCCCGGGTGTCGGCCTGACCGCCTACCGCATCGTCCAGGAAGCCCTGACCAACACGGTCAAGCACGCGGCCGGTGCACGAGCGACCGCACTCCTCGTCTACACCGGCGACCACCTTCGCGTAGAGATCACCGACACCGGAGGCACCCCGAGCCCATCCGCCGGGGCCGGCAACGGACACGGTCTCATCGGCCTGCGCGAACGGCTCACCGTCTACGGCGGAACCCTGGAAACAGGACCGCGCCCCGACGGCGGCTTCCGCGTCGCCGCCCTGATCCCTCTGGAGACAGCCCCGTGATCAACCACCCGCTACGCGTCGTGGTCGCCGACGACCAAGCCCTCGTCCGTACCGGCTTCCGTATGATCCTCAAAGCCGACGGCATCGAGGTGGCCGCCGAGGCGGGCAACGGGATAGAGGCAGTCGAAGCGGTCCGCCGCACCCGCCCCGACGTGGTCCTGATGGACATCCGCATGCCGGAGCTCGACGGCCTGGAGGCCACCCGCCGCATCGTCACCGGCGTCCCCGAAGACCCACGCGTCATCATCCTGACCACCTTCGACCTCGATGAGTACGTCTACGAGGCCCTCGCCGCGGGAGCCAGCGGCTTCCTCCTCAAGGACGTCACCCCGGAACTCGTCACCGCCGCCGTGCGCATGATCCGCACCGGCGACGCACTCCTCGCCCCGACGATCACCCGCCGCCTCGTCGAGCGCTACGCCCGCCCCGCCACCCCTGAGCGATCTGTCCTCCACCGGGACCTCAACGCCCTCACCCCACGCGAACTCGACGTCCTCCGCCTGCTCGCACAGGGCCTCAGCAACGCCGAACTCGCCGCGCGCCTCCACCTGTCGGAGACGACGGTGAAGACGCACGTCTCCCGCATCCTCGGCAAGCTCCAGCTCCGCGACCGTGTACAGGCCGTGGTCATGGCGTACGAGACGGGTCTCGTCGGCCCGGGGGATGAATACGCTGCTGGTCATGCGGAACGTGGCCAGGAGTGATCTGACCGGCTGTCTTGGGATGGATACCGGGCAGGTCTGCGATGAACGGTGATTGTGCCCTTGCGGCCCTGCCCGTGAATGCGTCGAGGTCGCGCATCGGCGGCGTCGAACAACGCCTGTTGCGCCCATATCGAGCGGTGCCGGTCAGTCGCGCGGGCCTCCGAACGTTCCCGCGTCAGGGCCTCTGATCAGCCAGAACGTTCGGCGTGAGGTACTGCGAACAGGTGCAGCCAATGCCGTCCATCTCGTTCCGGGCCTTCGGCCACCGCGCGCTCCCAGGGTGGTGCGGCCACCAGCATGTTCTCTCCCTGTTGAACCGTCCGGGCCCGCACCAGAGTCATGGTCATGAATCGCACCCGGCAGCCCGCCGCTTCCCCACGCTCCGCCCCGGCCGCCGGTGCTGACATGCGGACCCGCCCGCCCGGCTCGTTCCGGCGCGTCCTCGCCGTCATTCACGTCGGTGTCTTCATGGCCGTGCTCGACACGTTCATCGTGGTCGTCGCGGCTCCGGCCATCCAGGACGACCTCGGGGCGTCCGACTCCGATGTCCAGCTGATCCTGGCGGGATACCAGCTCACCTACGCCGTCGCGTTGATCACAGGTGCCCGGCTGGGTGACCGGTTCGGCCGCCGGCGGTGCTTCCTCATCGGCGTCAGCGTGTTCACGCTGGCCTCGGCGGGCTGCGCCCTCGCGCCGGGACCCGGCGCCCTGATCGCGGCCCGGCTCGTGCAGGGGCTCGGCGCCGCCGTGATGTTCCCGCAGGTGTTCGCCATGATCCAGACCCTGGTGCCGCCCGCGGAGCGGCCGCGCGCCTTCGGCACACTGGGCGCGGTCATCGGTGCCGCGGGGGTCTGCGGCCAGGTTCTCGGCGGCCTGCTGCTCTCCGCCGACCTCTTCGGGGCGTCCTGGCGCCCGGTCTTCTGGGTCAACGTTCCCGTCGGCGTGATCACGCTGGCGCTGGCGGCGGCTCTCGTGCCCGAGTCGCGGCATCCCGGCGACCGTCGGCCGGACCTCGCCGGCATGGCCGTGCTGAGCCTCGCGCTCGCCCTGCTCATCGTCCCCGTCATCGTGGGCCGAGAGGCCGGCTGGCCCCTGTGGGCCCGGATCAGCCCGGCCGCCGGAACGCTCGCACTGATGGGCTTCGCCGCCGTGGAGCGCCGGGTCGAGGCGTGGGGGCGGTTCCCCGTTGCTGCGGCTGGGCCAGTTGCGCAACCGCGCGTTCGCCGTCGGCAGGCTTCTGCTCCTCCTCACCCATTTGCGGCATCAACTCGTTCTTCCTGGTGCTGTCCGTGACGCTGCAGGACGGCCTCGGGCTGGACCCGCTGGGGGCGGGGGTCTGCTACCTGCCGTTCGCCGCCGCCTTCCTCGCGGGAAGCCTCGCCGCCGGGCGCGCGGCACGGTACGGGCGCCGGCTGCTGCGTGCGGGGGCGTTGATCCTCGCTCTCGGCCACGCTGCCGCCCTCGCCGTCGTGGCCCGCGCCGGGGGCTCGCTGACACCGTGGCTCCTGACCGGGCCGCTGCTCGTGGTCGGGGCGGGCAACGGCGTGCTGGTCACTCCGCTGCTCAACGCCGTGCTCTCGCGCGTCCGTCCGGCGGAGACGGGCATGGCATCGGGCGTGCTCTCCACGGGCCAGCAGATCGGTGGTTCGGGCGGGGTGGCCGTCGCGGGCGTCATCTTCTACGGCGCCCTGGGCCGTAGCGGTCACGGGGACACTGCCGCGTACGGACACGCCCTGGCAGCCTCCCTGGTCCTCAGCCTGGCGCTGGCCCCCGGCCGCGGGGGACGACGACCTCACCGATCCGTTCTCGCCAGGTGTCGGGCTCGACCTGTTCGAGGCCGCGCACGCACGGCTGGACGACCTCGGACTCCGGGTCCCGGCCGTCCGCCTGGCCGACCGCGCCCGCACTCACTGTCCGGCCGACCTCGCGATCGTGGAGGGCTTCCCCGGCGAGAACCTGATGGACCTCTTCGGCCGTGACCCGCGCGCCGCGGAGCCCACGATGGCGCGCCTGGCCGAGGGCCTGGAAGCCATGCGGCGCTACCGCGCGCCGAGTTAAGGCAAGGTGGCCCTGATCGACGGGGGAGGAACGCCGCGGGGAACGTCGTGCGAGGCGCGGGCACTCGACTTCGCGCTGGCGTGCCTCGCCGAGGCGGCCGCACGGGACCAGCGGATCGAGGGCGCCCGCGACCGGCTGGAGGAACGACTGCGCGTGCTCGCCGGGGCTGTGCGCCCCCGCGCCGCGTACTCGGTCGTCCACGGCGAACTGGGCCTGGACCACGTGCTGGTGGACAGCGACGGCAACCCTGTTCTGATCGACATCGAGGACCTGATGTACTTCGACGTCGAGTGGGAGCACGTCTTCCTGCGCATCCGCCTCCACGGCGACTACCGGCGGCTGGCGGTGGACGGACTGGACGAGGACCGGCTCGCGCTCTACATGCTCGCCCAGCGGCTGTCGCTGACGGCGGGCCCGCTGCGGCTGCTCGACGGGGATTACCCCGAACGGGAGTTCATGCGGGGGATCGCCGAACACAACCTCAACGAGGCACTGGCCCTGGTCCGGGCCGGGTAGCGGGGTCCGCGCCGAACGCCGGCGAGGACGTCGTACGTGACGGACGGCCTCCCGCGCCGGATGCCGCTCCGGCCCGCTCCCCCGCCGCCGCGCCCACGCCGCCCGGAGCCGTTCACCCCCGGGCCCTGCTCCAGGCCTCGCTGTTGAGGAAGTAGGTGTCGTACAGCTCCTGGACCTCCAGCAGGCTCTCCGGCGGCACCTTGCCGTAGGCGATGCGCTCCAGGTGGCGGAAGTACTCGAAGCGTTCGACGCCCGGGGTGATGACGATGAGGATGTCGGCGTCCTCTCCGGGAGCGGCGGCGAAGGCGTGCGCGAGGCCGGGCGGGACGATGACGAGGTCGCCGCGTTCGGCGGTCACCAGCTGCTCGCCCGAGAGCAGCTGGGCCGTGCCGTCGAGTACGTAGAACAGCTCGGCCGATCGCGAGTGGTGGTGCGGCTTGGCGCCGTCCGCGCCGTTGGTCAGGCTGACGCGCTGGGTGGACAGCGCGCCGCCGGTCGCACTGCTGTCGGCCAGCAGCCTGATGGTGGTGGGCGCCCGGCCGATCACTTCGGCGTCGGCGGAGCGGACGACAACGGACTCGTCGAAGTCCGGAACGATCAGCGACATCGGTGACTCCCTGTCTGGCTGTCTGGCTGTCTGGCTGTCTGGATTGCGGTCGATCTCGTTGCGGGAACGGGCCCCGAACGAGCCCCCGGTGTCAGATGGCGAAAAGGAGAGCGGCGTTGATGAGCATGACCACGGCCGTGGCGAAGTGGATGCCGAAGGCGACCGCTCTGGTGCCCCCGTTGCGCAGAACGACAAGGGTGTCGCCGAGCGGGACGATGCTGACGATCAGCATGAACCACCCGGCGGCGTGAGCGCCCGAGAAGGCCAGCAGAGCGAGGCCGAGTATGCCGTAGGTGAGGTCGCGCAGGCCCTTGATGGTCAGGTAGGCCGCGTCCCCGTCCTCCTTGGCCGGGACACCGTAGCCGGCGGCAGAGGCGCGCGGCACCACGAGGAACCGCACTCCGATGAAGATGACCATGGCGTTGAGCAGGATGGCCAGCCCGTAGGCGAGCGGAGTGAGCATGACACATCTCCTTTTCAAGCACTGCTAGGAACGAGTTCGACGCTAGCATGTCGGTGAACTAATTCCTAGCGGCGCTAGAATCTAAAGCATGTCGATGGCCGGACCGCCTCTCGTCTGCCCTGATGACGTACTCGTCGTCACCCGGCGCGTTGCGCCCTCGAAGGTGCGGGCATGCAGGCCAAGGACGCGCTGGGCCCGGGGGCGGAAATCCGGGGCGGTGATGAAGGTCCAGGCCGATACTTGCTCACGCCCTGCCACCCCGCGCGGGCAGAGTGACCGCCATGGCCGTACCTCTCACGCGTCCGGGGTCAGTGGGGCTCGGAGAACAGCGTGTTGAGTTCCGGGAAGGTCATGCCTTCGGCGAGAGAGTCGTAGTCGCCGGTGCCGAAGAGCTCCTGTGCGGTGCGGCGGGCGGCAGCGTAGGCGACCTGTGCCACGCCCGAGCCGAGACTGACGCGAGCGACGCCGAGGGCGCCCAGCTCGGCAACGGTCGGGGCGCCGGGGCCGGCCATGACGTTCAGCGGTACGGAGATCTCCCTCGCCAGCGCCACGATGGTGGCGGTGTCGGTGACGCCGGGAACGAAGATGCCGTCCGCGCCCGCATCGACGTACATGTGCGCCCGGGACAGGGTTTCCTTCAGGCGGGTGTCCGGGGCGCCGAGCCCGAACAGGAAGGTGTCGATGCGGGCGTTGAGGAACAGATCCACGCCTGCCCGATCGGCGCTCCGCCGGGCCGCGGCCAGCCGCGTCGCGAGCTCTGTCGGCGGTCGGGTGCCGTCCTCGATGTTGACGCCGACGGCGCCCGCCGCGAGCACCCCGGCGACGGTCTCGGCAACACCGGCGGCGTCCCCGCCGTACCCGCCCTCGATGTCAGCGGTGACCGGAACCGTGACTGCAGAGGCGATTCGGCCGATCAGTTCCAGCGCCCGGTCCCGGCCAAGGACGTCGCCGTCCGGGGAACCCAGTGACCAGGCAACGCCGGCACTGGTCGTGGCGATGGCGGAGGCACCCGCGGCCTCGATGACGCGAGCGCTCGCAACGTCCCAGGCGTTGGCGAGCGCGAGAGGTTCGGTCGGGGTGTGCAGGGAGCGGAAGACGCGGGCTCTGTCCGGCTGTGTGGTGGTCATGGCGGCAGTCAAACATCTACTGCCACCTGCCTTCTGGCGAGAATCCGACACAGACGTCGGCCTCGAAACCGGCGCACATGCCCCCGCCTCTGATCACGCCCACCGAACCCGCCGTCTTCGACCGCGACGGCGTGCTCGTCGACAGCGAGAACACAGCCGTCCATACCTACGTCGACCGGGACTCCTCGCAGGGGCCTGACCGGCCATCACGCGAGCGCCATGACTCTCCTGCCGGCCGATCGGCGCTTCGGCCGGAAGGGATCGGGCGGCGGCAAGGCGATGACCTTCAAAACCCGCCGGCAGACAGACGTGGTCGACGCCGCCCAACCCGCTTTCCACTTGGGGCGTTACGCGGACGGGGTGCCGAAGTAGTGCCCCTTGTCGAGGTCCTCGATGAGCCCGGGGTGGGTCGGCTCCCACCCGAGCAGCTCACGGGTCAGCGCGCTCGACGCCGGGCCGTCCAGGCCCAGAAAGCCGCCCAGCCAGCCGAAGTGCTCGTCCGCGCCGTCCGCGGGGACCGAGACCAACGGGACGTCGAGATGGCGTCCGATCACTTCGGCGACCGCCCGGATCGGGACACCCTCGTCGGCGATCGCGTGCAGCGCGGATCCCGCGGGGGCCTGCTCCAGCGCCAGGCGGAGGAGACGCGCGGCATCGAACCGGGCGACAGCGGGCCAGCGGTTGGAACCGTCACCGACGTACCCGGAGACGCCCTTGTCACGGGCGATGCCGACCAGGGAGGCCATGAAGCCGTTGTCCCCCTCGCCGTGCACCGTCGGGGGAAGCCGCACCGCGGATGAGCGGACACCGCGGGAAGCGAGGGAGAGCGTCAACTGCGCATTGGCCAACCGGGCCTGCGCACCCTCGAACGGCACCGCGCCATCGGAACTCAGCCCGTCCTGCTCGGTCCCGACCCGCCCCGGTGCGAGCCCCATCGTGCCGGAGGCGATGACGAAGGGCCGGTCGGAACCCGCGAGCGCCTCGCCGAATGTCTCGATGGCCGCGCGGTCCGCGTCGGCGGCACCCTGGAAGTTGCCCGAGAAGGCGATGTCGTGCTTGAACGCCAGGTGGATCACACCGTCCGAGGCCTCAGCCGCACTCCGCAGGACGTCGAGATCGTCGAGCGCGCCACGCCGCACCTCGGCCCCGGCCGCGTCGAGGGCGGCGGCCGAGGCGTCCGAGCGAGCGAGCCCGACGACCTGATGGCCCGCGCCGATGAGCTCGGGAACGACCGCGGAACCGATCCAGCCCGACGCTCCGGTGATGAATACGCGCATGGGAAACCTCCCGGTTGGACCGACCGCCCGCACCGCGGCGAGCGCGACGGACAGTCGATGTCAGCGACTGCCATCAACCTATACCTGATGCCAGTCACTGTCATCACCTAGAATCGCCGCCATGAGTCGATGGGAACCGGACGCGCGCGGCAGGCTGGAACGGGCCGCGATGGATCTCTACAGCGAGCGCGGGTTCGAGCGGACGACCGTGACCGAGATCGCCAGGCGTGCGGGGCTCACGGAGCGGACGTTCTTCAGGCACTTCGCCGACAAGCGCGAGGTTCTGTTCGCGGGCTCGTCCACCCTGCAGGACCTCTTCGTGGACACGCTCGCGGGCGTACCCGAGTCCGCGGCGCCGATCGACGCGGTGGCCGCGGCGCTCGATGCCGCCGCGGCCGTCTTCCAGGACCGTCACGCATACGCCCGGCAGCGCCAAATGATCATCGCTGCCAACGCCGAGCTGCAGGAACGCGAGCTGATCAAGCTCGCGAGGCTGTCCACGGCGCTCGCCGGGACGCTGCGTCGGCGCGGCGTCCCGGATCCGGCCGCGAGCCTGGCCGCCGAGGCGGGGATCGCCGTCTTCAAGGTGACGTTCGAGCGTTGGATCGCCGGAACCGGCCGGCCGGACATGCCGCAGCTCATCCGGGAGTCGCTCGACGCGCTCAAGGCCGTGACAGCGGGCAGGTAGCCCTCGTCCCGGGCGCCGCACCCGTCTGTTCCCCACCGACGCCACGGGCGGGTGCCGGGATGCCGGAGCGCGCATCAGCACATACCTTCCGCTTGGCTCATGTTCGCGGTCCGGGAGGTGCTGACGCGGAAGTCAGGCCGCACTCGGCTCCGGACGCTCCTCGGCTCCGCCCTGGGGGCGGTCGGCGCGTCGGTCCGTGCCGCAGCGACCGGTCCGCTCGTCGCCGCGCTCCTGTTCGCGGCGATGCCCTCCCCGTCGTACGCCGTGACACCGTCGACCGGTCCGAACCAGCTGTACCGGTACGGCTACTCGCTGGGCTTCCATCCGTTCACCAGCCCGCACGACGTACGCGGGCAGCTCACCGGAAACTTCTGGCTGTTCCCGGTGAGCGGCGGCTGCCCGGCCGTGATCCGCCCGGCGGACGAATGCGACCTGCTGGGCGGAAACCCGGTCCGGGTGGAGGCGATCGAGGACGACAGCCTTCAGATCGCGACGCTTCCCGGCCATGACCTGGGCGACGGCCTGCACATCCGATTCACGTTCGCGAGCCGTCTCGGCCTCCCCTGCCTGGTGGTCAGCGCCTGGCAGGACACCCCGACCCGGTGCACGGAGAGGACGCTGTGCAGTGCGGCGAGCCGTGCGGGTGCCTGGGCTCTGTGGCGCGTCCTCTCCGAGACCCTGACGGTGTCCGTCTACGCCGCCTGACCGGGCCGGACCGGGCTCAGCGTTCGTGCGCGAGGGTGAGGTGATGCGTGCCGTGGGTGAGACCGGTGACCGTCACACGCCGGGGGTCGCCGTGCACGCCGGGGCCCTGCGCCCGGCCGTCCTTCCACAGGGTCCGTCGTCCGGAGCGCACCGTGACGCGCCGGCCGTCCGTGGGCAGGGCCACCGAGCCGCGCGTGCCCCGCGGGACCCGCACGGTCAGGGAGAAGGCCGCACCGTCCCGGTTCCACTCCACGCCGAGCGGCCCGTGCGGTGTGGGGAGCCTGCCCTGCGCCCAGCGGACCTCTCCGGGGTTCGGCCGCACCTCCCAGGTGGCGTAGCCGGGCGACGTGGGCTTCGCGCCGAGCAGTTGGTGGGTGAGTACGGGCAGCACACCCGTCGACCATCCGTGCGCCATGCTCGTGTAGCCCTGTTCGTACAGCGAGCCGTTGGGGCCTATGCCCTCCCACTGGGTGATGCCGGGATCGTGCGTGTCCATCCAGCCGTAGGTCCGTCTGATCTGGTCGATCGCCGAGTCCGGCCGGCCGGTCTCGAAGCGCGCCACCAGTTCCGGGTAGGACGTGAAGGCGTACACCCGCTGGGAGGCGCCGCCGAACAGCGTGTCGTTGTCCATGAAGGCGTTGCCGTACCTGAGCTTCGTCGTCGCGTCGAGGTGGGCCAGTGCGGAGGCCGCCCGCTCCGCGTCGGCGACGCCCGCGGTGATGGCGATGGCGTTGCCGTCCTGGGCGTGCCTGACGGGGCCGGTGGCGGAGTCCAGATAGGCGCCTGCCGCCGGGTCCCACAGGTGGTCGTTGATGGCCCCGGCCACCTTGTCCGCCCGCTCCGACCAGCGCCGGGCGTCCGCGTCGTGGCCCAGGAGCCCGGCGATACGTGCCGCGTCGCGCAGCGCCTGCACGTAGTTGGCGTTGTAGTAGGTGACGCGGCCGGTGCGGCCGAGGAACGCGTAGTCGCCGTAGCCGGACGTGCCGTTCAGCCCCTTGCTGAGCAGCCCCGCCCCGTCCGTCACACTCGGGTACCAGGTGTCGAGCACCTTCACCAACTGCGGGTAGTAGCGGGCGGCGTAGTCCTGGTCGCCGGTGTACAGCACGTAGTCCCAGCTGCACGTCACCCACCAGAGCGGGTAGTCGAACAGCGGGAGGGTGTAGTCGTTGATGGACGCCGGTGGGATCCACCCGTCGTCGCGCTGGTGGTCGGCGAGGTCGGCCAGCACGTTGCGGGCGGCCTCGGCCGCGTCGTCATGGGTCAGGTAGAGGGTCCGCCCCGCCACCGCCACGTCGCCCACGTACGGGTCCCGGTCCCGCTTGGGGCCGTCGTGCAGCACCAGTTTCCCGTCCAGCGACGGGCTGAAGGCGTTGCGCGGGTCCACGTCGTCGCGGCGGAAGGTGTCGACGACGAGTTCGTTGGTGTACGAGGCGCCGTACCAGTAGCGGTTCAGTTCCTCGTCGGAGCAGAGGAACCAGCCCCGGTAGGAATCCGGCGTGCCGAGGTAGGCGGTGAAGTCCAACGACACGGCGTCGATGGCGACTTCGCCCCACGGCTGGGCGGCCGGCGCGTCGGACGGCAGCGCGTCCAGCGTGATCTTCAGATAGCGGAAGCCGTGCAGCCCGTCGGCGTACAGCTTGTCGCCGCCCGAGCCGAAGCCCTTGGTGTCCTTCCACCTGGCACCGCCGGCCGGCACGGCGTACTGGTCGGTGCCGCGGCCCGCGCCGCCCGCCTGGTCGCTGCGGGTGAAGTCGGAGCGCTCCGTGAGGTACTGGAGCGTCTCGGAGAACGCCAGGCGCACGCCGGGGCTGTTACCGGAGGCCCGGGTGAAGTCCACTTCCGGGTAGCCCACGACGACCTTGCCGAAGTCGATGGTCACACTGGGAGGGGTGACCGGGGCCACCGCGTCCGGCCAGACCTCGTTGACACGGGTGAACACCCCCTGCCCGGCGTCCTGATCGGCCGTGACGGCGATGCGTACCCGGTCCGTCGCGACCGGCGGGTCGAAGCGCACGGCGCGCTGTACGTCGGTGTTCCCGGTGACCGTGCCGACGGTCCGCCAGGCGGCGTCCGCCCAGACCTCGACGGTGAAGTCGGCGGGTACACCGTCGGCGTTGGACACCAGCGTCACACCCGGCAGCCGCTGCTCCCCGGGCAGGGTGATGGTCAGCGTGTCGGGGAAGGCGCGCTCGGTGTCGTCGTTCCAGAAGGTGTCGGGGTCGCCGTCGATGGCGTTGTCCGCCGCGTAGGTGCGCGGGCGGCCGTCGCTCCCGTTGTTGCCCGCGTGCGTGGACGACGCCTCGGCCGTGGTCCCCTGCGGCCAGCGCGGCGCGGCGGCTGGCTGGGCGCGCCGCAGTACGGTGACCCCGCCGCCCGGTGCGAGCAACGCCTCGGGTGCGCTCACGTCCCCCGCTGTCCGGACGATCCCCACCGGCCGCACGGTCCGGTGCGACGGCCCCTGGACGTAGCGGTGCCACGAGTCCCCGGGCTCAGGCGCGGCCCCGGCGGCGGCCGCCGTACCGCCCGCGACGAGCGGCAGTCCGACCGCGAGCGACGCCGCGCCGCCGACGCCCGCTTCGAGTACGGTGCGCCGCTTCGGCCCCGGCTTCCTCTTGCCCACACTCGTCACGTTTCGACGTCCTTCCGTAGACGCGCATCACTGACGGACGCACATATGAATCGTTTCAATGCCAAACGTCACGGCGACGTTATACGAGGCGGGCGACCCCGTACAGGGGTGTGCGGAAGCTGCTCTGTCAGGCGTGGAAGCCGTTGCACACCACGGAGGTGTACTTCGTGGGCCCGCCCTCGACGTGGTAGATCACCACGGTCCAGTCGCCCCGGTCGTCCCCCACCGGGATCGCGTCGAGGGTCTTCTTGCCGAAGTGGGCCCGGAAGTCGTCGGGGTACTTGAGCTTGACGGCTCCGCCGGAGGACCAGCGGGAGTAGATGTCGACGGGCTTGCTGGTGAAACCGATGCCCTTGGACTCGGACCGCAGCGGCCGTCCGGTGGCATGGTCGGTCTCGTGCGGGGGCCGCACCCCCACGGAGACGTAGTAGGGGGCGGGTCGCTTCCCCTCCCCCGCGTGCTCGAACCGCATCGACACCCCGGCGGTGCCGGAGCCGGTGGTGTGCGACACGGAGGAGATCAGCCCCGATGGCGGAAACGTCTCGGGAAGGTTGTCCGGATCGCAGCCGCCGCTGCCCAGAGCGGCCTGCTCCGGATCGTCCGACAGGGTCCAGCGGTCCTGCGAGACGCGGTCGTTCACGATGTGGTCCGGCGGGCGGTCCGCCGTGTCCGCGGCCGCCGAACGGCTCGCGGCCGGACGGCCGGACGCGCCGGCACCGGACCCGGGTGCGGCGTCGGTGCCCTTGCCCTCCGTCTCCGGGAGCAGCCAGACCGTCGCGGGCACCGCGAGCGCCACCGCGCACACGGCGAGCCAGGCCCTCCCCCGCCGTGGGCGCCGCTGCCGGACCTGGCCCGCGTACGGGGTAGCGCCGGGCGGCTGCGCGGGGGCGGCCACCGCGGGGCTCTCCACCGGCCTGTCGGCCGGCTCGGGCTCCGCCCGCCTGGTCGGGGCGGCGGTCTCCGGGGCCGGTACCGTCTCCGGCTCCGCGTGCGCACCGGACGGCACGGGGGGACCATCCAAGTCCCCTGGTACGAGGCCGGGTTCGGCGCCGCGTACAAGCGCGCGGTAGTGGGCGTCCGAGGCCAGCGGCGAGTCCACCCGGCACAGCGCGATCACGGCGGCCGGCTTCGGCCGCTCCGCCGGATCCTTGTCGACGCACATCCGGATGAGCGCGGCCAGGTCCGTCCGCACTCCCGCCAGGTCGATCTCCTCGTACACGGCCCGGTAACTGACCGACGCCGCGTCGCCCGTGCCGTACGGCGGCCGACCCGTCGCCGTGTACGCGAGCGTCGCGCCCAGCGCGAAGACGTCCGCCGCCGGGCCCGCCTCGTTGCGCAGCAGGACCTCGGGCGCCGCGTAGCCGGGCGTCCCCGACACCATCCCGTCCCGGGTGAGGACCGACTGTTCGAGCCCTCGGGCGATCCCGAAGTCGATCAGCTGCGGTCCCTGCGGCGAGAGGATGACGTTGTGCGGTTTCAGGTCCCGGTGCGTGACTCCGTGCACATGGACCGCGGCCAGTCCCTCGGCGAGCGCGGCCAGCAGCCGCAGCGCGCTGTCCGGCGGGAAGGGGCCGCTCGCGCCGGCGGCGCCGCGCAGCGTGGGCCCTGCGACGTACTCGGTGGCCAGCCAGTAGGGGGACGCGTCGAGCGACGCCTCGATCAACTGGGCGGTGTACGCGCTGCGCACGGTCTCCACGGTCGCGGCCTCGCGCCGGAACCGGGCCAGCGCGTCGGGATGATCACTGATCTCGTCGCGGATGACCTTGACGGCCACCAGCCGTCCACCGGGAGAGCGGCCGAGGTACACCTGCCCCATCCCGCCCGCCCCGAGACGGGCGAGCAGCTGGTAGGCGCCTATGCGCGGGGGGTCCTGGGGCCTCAGTGCGTCCACGGCCCGACTGTGCCACATCCGCACACGCCGGACCACAACTCCCGCCCGAACAAACGGGGTCCACGCGCCGAGCGGCAACCCCCCTTGATCCGGCCGGGGTTGCGGACCGGACGGAGGCACTGCCTGCCCCCGTCCGGTCCGTCACGTTCAGTGCGAGTCGGTGGCCTCGAACCAGGTGGGTCCGTCCGTCAGCGACTGCTTGATGCGCAGGAGCGCGAACTCCTCCAGCGGCGGCAGCGCGTCGACACCGAACCAGCCCACTTCCAGCGACTCGTCGTCATTGACCCGGGCCTCGCCGCCGGTGGCCCGGCAGCGGAACGTGACGTCCAGGTACTGGCACCGGTCGCCGTTCTCGTACTGTACGGGCGGCAGTGCCTGGGTCAGCACCACGCGCTCCGCCACGCAGCGCACCGCCGTCTCCTCGTACACCTCGCGCTCCGCTGTCGCCGCCGGCTGCTCTCCCGGCTCGGAAATGCCCCCGATGACGGACCATTCGCCGGTATCCGCACGCCGTCCGAGCAGCACTCTGCCCTCGTCGTCGAAGACGATGGCGGTGACGCCGGGCAGCAGGAGCAGCTGTTGACCCGCCGTGGCGCGGATCTCGCGGATGAAGTCAGGAATTGCCATGGGTCCGACCCTACGTGGCCTGCTGAGCAGCTCAGCGGGTGCGTCGCACCCGCACCGCCCGCGTGGCCACCCAGCCCAGGCCGACGACCGCGAGCAGGGACAGCACCCCCTCGGGCAGCGGTCCCATCCGGGTCGCGGGGGTCAGCGAGGACCGCAGCGGCACCTCGTCCACCAGTGCGTCCGGGGTGAACATCTTCGTCTTCTGGACGACGGTGCCGTCCGGGCGGATGACGGCGCTGACACCGCTGGTGACCGGGACGACGACGGACCGGCTGTGCTCCACCGCGCGCACCCGGGACATGGCCAGCTGCTGGTAGGTCATCTCGCTGCGGCCGAAGGTGGCGTTGTTGCTGGGGACGGCGATCATCTGGGCGCCGTGCTCGACCGTGTCGCGCACCGCGTCGTCGAACGCGGCCTCGTAGCAGGTGACGAGCCCGACGTAGGTGCCGGAGAGGTCGAAGACGCCGACCTTCTTTCCCGGTCCGAAGTCGCGCTGCACCCGGTCCACGTCCGAGCTGAACAGGCGCACGAAGGAACGCATCGGCATGTACTCGCCGAACGGCTGGATATGGCGCTTGTCGTACGTGGCCACCGGGCCCTTGTCCGGGTCCCACTGGATGAGGGTGTTGCGCAGGTCGCCGGTGTCGGGCTCGATCACCGCGCCGACGACGGTCGGCACCCCGATCGCCTTCACCGCGTCGTCGATCACGATCTTCGCGTCGGCGTTGCGGTAGGGGTCGAGGTCGGAGGAGTTCTCCGGCCACAGGACGAAGTCGGGCTGCGGCACCTTGCCCGCCTTCACGTCCCGGGCGAGCTGCTCCGTACGGTTCGCGTGGTTGTCCAGGACCGCCCGGCGCTGTGAGTTGAAGTCGAGGCCGAGCCTCGGCACGTTGCCCTGGATCGCGGCGACGGTCGCGGTGCCGTCCTCGGCCGAGTCGTCCACCAGCGGCAGCGACGCGAGGGCCGCGGCGACCGGGACCAGTACGGCCGCCGCGGTCACCGCGGCGGCCAGCCGGGGCAGTTCGCCCGTGGAGCGGCGGACACGGAACCGGCGGACCGCCTCGAAGAGCCCGAAGCCGCACAGCACCACGGCGAAGGAGAGCAGTGGTGTGCCGCCGAGTGCCGCGAGCGGCAGGAACACGCTGTCCGCCTGGCCGAAGGCGATCCGGCCCCAGGGGAAGCCGCCGAACGGCACCCTGGCGCGTACCGCCTCGTCCAGGGCCCAGACCGCGGCCGCCCAGAACGGCCAGCCGGCGAGCCGGGAGACGGCGGAGATGCCGATGCAGCCCGCCGCGATGAACAGTGCCTCGGCGGCGGCCAGCGCCAGCCACGGCACCGGGCCGACCTCTTCTCCGGTCCAGTGCAGCAACGGCAGCATGAAGCCGAGGCCGGCGAGCAGACCGAGCCCGAACGCGGCACGGAGCCGGCGCTCGAACAGCACCCAGCCGAGCAGCGCGAACCCGGGCAGAACCAGCCACCACAGGGGCCGGGGCGGGAAGCTCGCGTACAGCATCAGCCCGGAGAGCAGGGCTGCGCAGGGGCGGGCGAGCCGAGGCAGCAGGCGCCTGGCTCGTGGGAGGGAGGCGTGCTGCTGCGGGTCGCCGACCGGGGCGATGGTGGTGCTCACCCGGCGGAGTCTACGGTCATCGGCTGTGCACCCGGCAGCGCTGTCCCGGTGGCGGAATCAGTACCGCCGGATCGTTGACCGCTTCGCCGAGCTGAGCCCCACCGCGCAGGAGTCGCTCCGCTCCGACGGCAAGCCGCACTCGTCGCCGCTGCAACAGGCGGCCGAGCCGGGGGTGGTGGGGGTACTGCTGCTGGGGGCCGCGTTCGGCTGGCTGCTGTACGTGCTGTGGCGCTCGCCGTGCAGCACCCCGGTGGTCCTGACCGCCGGTGCCGCGCTCACCGCACTGGCCGCCCTGGCCGGTGTCGGCAACGCGCTCAGCTTCACGCCGGTGACGGCCGGGGCCGGGCTGCTCGCCGGGCCGGCGTCCGCCAGGAGGCCGATCGGGGACGGCGGACCGGCTCCCGTCATCGGGACGGAGCGGCTGCCGCGGAGCGGGGACGGGCCCTGAGGCCCCGGACGGGGCCTCGGCTCGGTGGGTCAGGCTCCGGCCGTGGCGCCGGTGGCCGGCAGGTGCAGCCGGTCACGGATGAAACGGACGCCCGCCTCCGCGTCGTCCACCGTCACCGTGAACGTCCTGCCGTCGCCGAGCCGGAGCACCAGGCCCTCGCCACGTCGTACGACCACGGCGGTGCCCTGCTCGGGACGCCAGCGGTAGCCCCAGCCGCCCCACTGGCGCGGCGTGACGCGGGGGGCGAACTCCGCGCCCACCACATGGGTGAGCAGGATCCGGCGGCGCGGCAGACCTATGTGGCCGCACCGCACTTCGAGGGCGTCGCCGTCGACCCGGACGGCCACGTTCACGAAGGCGAGCGTGCCGAAGAGCATCAGCAGTCCGGCCGCCATGCAGCCGATCACCGACATCAGCAGCGGTGCGATGCCGGAGGTCCAGGTGGAGCTGACGGCGAGCTGGATGCCGAGCGCCAGACAGGCGGCGCCCGCCGCGGCGAGCACCCACTGGGTGTGGTTGGTGGCCCGGCCGATCCAGACCGCCGAGTGGGAGTCGGCACCGGTGTGCCTCGGTTCTCGGGGATGGTCCCTCATGCCAAGCAGCGTACTGAAGAAACCGCGCGGCGGAACGGGTCCGACAGCCCCGGCCGGGTCGCCGGACGGTCAGCGGGCGGGGCTGACCGCCGTGAGCCGACGCCCCTCCGGGTAGGTGAGAGCGGCTTCGGGCAGCTCCGACACCCGGCCGCCGAGGAGCACGACGAGCCCGGTGCCCGGTTCGGCCGACGGAGCGGGTTCGGCCCCGATCCGGCGCAGTGCCTGGGCCGCGACGGCCCCGGCGGAACCGTGCAGGACCACGGGGGGCCGGCCGGGCTGCCGCACGGCGGCGCGGATGCGCTCGGCGACCAGCTCGTAGTGGGTGCAGCCCAGCACGACGGCCTGGACATCGGGCGGGGTGAGCGCGGCGGCCGCGGCCAGGGCCCGCTCGATCCCCTCTTCGTCGGCCCACTGCACGGCGTCGGCGAGGCCGGGGCAGGGGACCTCGGTGACGGCCGCGGAGCCGGCGAAGTCCCTGATGAGCCCTCGCTGGTAGGGACTGCCCGTGGTCGCCGGGGTGGCCCAGATCGCGACCCGGCCGCCGCCGGCCGCGGCCGGCTTGATCGCGGGAACCGTGCCGATGACCGGCAGGGCGGGTTCGAGCTCGGCCCGCAGGGCAGCCAGCGCGTGCACGGAAGCGGTGTTGCAGGCGACGATCAGCGCGTCGGGACGGTGGGCGGCGGCGGCGCGGGCCACCGCGAGCGCGCGTGCCGTCAGGTCCTCGGGCGTGCGGGGACCCCAGGGCATGCTGTCGGGGTCCGAGGAGAGCACCAGATCGGCGTCCGGCCTCAGCCGGCGTACTGCGGCGGCGGCGGCGAGCAGGCCGATTCCGGAGTCCATGAGCGCGATCTTCACCCAGTCACCATAGTCGACAGCCCTTGCGGTCCCGGCTCAGTGGGGCAGACTTCGGCCAATGAGCGCCATTGTCTGGATCGCCGTGGGTTCCCTCGCCGCGTGGGTGTGGCTGCTGCTGGGGCAGGGCTACTTCTGGCGGACGGACCAGCGGCTGCCGGAACGCGCGGACCCCGCGCGCTGGCCGTCCGTCGCGATCGTCGTCCCCGCACGTGACGAGGCCGACATGCTTCCGGTGAGCCTGCCGTCCCTGCTGACGCAGGACTATCCGGGATCGGCCGAGATCTTCCTGGTCGACGACGGCAGCAAGGACGGCACCGGGGACGTCGCCCGTGCCCTGGCCGTACGGCACGGAGGACTGCCGGTGACCGTGGTGTCGCCCGGGGAGCCCCGGCCCGGCTGGACGGGAAAGCTCTGGGCCGTCCAGCACGGCATGGCGCTGGCACGGGCCCGCGATCCGGAGTACCTGCTGCTCACGGATGCCGACATCGCGCACGAGCCGGACAGTCTGCGGGAGCTGGTGGCGGCCGCGGAGTCGGGCGGGTTCGACCTGGTCTCGCAGATGGCGCGGCTGCGGGTGGAGAGCACCTGGGAACGGCTCGTCGTGCCGGCCTTCGTGTACTTCTTCTCGCAGCTCTACCCGTTCCGGTGGGTGAACCGGGCAGGGGCGCGGACGGCCGCGGCCGCCGGTGGCTGTGTACTGCTGCGGACCGAGGCCGCGGTGCGGGCGCGGGTGCCGGAGTCGATCCGGCAGGCGGTGATCGACGACGTGTCGCTCGCCCGTGCGGTGCAGGGCAGCGGCGGCCGGATCTGGCTGGGGCTCGCCGACCGGGTGGACAGTGTGCGCCCGTATCCCTGCCTGGCCGACCTGTGGCGGATGATCTCCCGGAGCGCGTACGCCCAGCTGCGGCACAACCCGCTGGTGCTGCTCGGCACGGTGCTGGGGCTCGCGCTCGTCTACCTCGCACCGCCCGTGACGCTCGTGGCGGGACTGCTGGCCCCCGATTCCGTGGCGGCCTGGACGGGGGGCGTCGCCTGGGTCGTGATGGCCGGGACGTACATGCCGATGCTCGGTTACTACCGGCAGTCCCTGTGGCTGGCGCCGCTGCTGCCGTTCACCGCACTGCTGTACCTGCTGATGACGGTCGATTCGGCGGTGCAGCACTACCGGGGCCGCGGTGCGGCCTGGAAGGGGCGTACGTACGCCCGTCCCGAGGCCGCACCGGACCAGTGAACGGCAGGGCTCACTTGCGGCCGGGGGTCCAGTTCATACCCCAGCCGTAGGCCTGGTCGATGGTGCGCTGCGGGCTCACTCCGCGCTGCGGCACGAGGTAGTGCGCCTCTCGCTGCACGGTGAAGTCGCCCCCGTTGTTGCTGATGAGCGCGAGTGCGCAGACCGTGGACGGGACGGTGCACTCGTCGAGCGAGAAATCGATCGCTGCGCCGTGCTGGGGCTGAAGGGTCACCGTGGCGTGCAGATCGGCGAAACTCCGGGCCCCCTCGTAGATGGTCACGAAGATCAGGATCCGCCGGATCCTGGCCTTCTGGTCGAGGTTGATGGTCAGGTTCTCGCCGGAGGCGACGGCGCCGGTCCGGTCGTCGCCGTCGAGGTGGATGTACGGCGGCTGCTGGAGGGCGCCGAAGGCGTTGCCCAGCGCCTGGACCACTCCCTTGCGGCCGTCGGTCAGCTCGTACAGGGCGCAGAGATCGAGGTCGAGATCCGCGTGGTTCGCGACGGCCCGGCCGAGCTTGCTGCCCCACCCCTTGAACTGCTTGCGCACTTCCCAGTTGAGATTGACGCGCATGGAACCCGAAGTGCCGCCCTGCTTCGCGAGCGAGACCGACGGCGCTTCCTTGGTGAGCGTCACCTTGGTGAGCCGGACGGGCTGGGTGACGGGCGGTGCGGGGGGTACGGGAGGCGTCATCGGGGCGGCGGCGGCCGGCTGAGGATATTGCGGCGGCTGCTGCGGCGGCGGCATGGAGGCGACGCGGGTCGCCGGGTTGGGCTGCTGGGGCTGCGGAGGCGTTTGGGGCTGAGGAGCCCTTTGCGCTTGCTGCGGTTGCGGGGCTTGCTGCGGTTGCTGCGGTTCATCGACGGAGATCCCGAAGTCCGTGGCGAGGCCTTCGAGTCCGGTCCCGTATCCCTGGCCCACGGCCCGGAACTTCCAGGATCCCTGGCGCCGGTAGAGCTCACCGAGGATGAACGCGGTCTCGACCGTGGCGTCGGCGCTGTCGAACCGGGCCAGTTCGGAGCCGTTCGCCGTGTCCGTGATCCGTACGTACAGCCCTGCCACCCCGCCGAACGTGCCGCCGTCCGCCGAGGCGGCCACCACGATGCGGTCGATGACGGGCTCCACCCGTGTCAGATCGACGGTCAGGCTGTCGGTGGCCGCGGCTCCGTTGACTCGCTTGCCCTCGTGGCGCACCGCGCCGGATGCGTGGGCCGGCTGGTTGTAGAAGACGAAGTCCGCGTCACTGCGCACCTTTCCGGAACCGAGGAGAAGGAGCGCCGAGGCGTCCACGTCCGGTGTCCCGGGGGCGGTGCGCCACCCCAGTTCGACGCGCACGGCCTGTGCCGCCACTGGAACATTGGTTCCTTTGAGCATGGTCATGCTCGCCCCCATCACGAGTCCGGCTGTCGGGACCTTTCCCGGTCAACCTAATGCTCTCCCGCCGCAGAACCCACAGCGGCACCAGGAGGCGTCCGGACGTCCTCCGGTGACCCCTCGTGAACCCGCTCCCCGCGCGATCAGGACGCGGTGGTGGGGGCACTCAGCCGGGTGACGGGGTGCGGCGCCGTTCCCACCACCGGGTGCGAGCCGGTGACGGTCGCGGCGCCGTTGCCGCTACTCGGCGTAGGTCTCGTACTCGGCGATCTTCGGGGTGCCGGTCGAGCCGGTGATCTCGAACGTGATCTTGCGCAGGGAGGTCCGGGGGAAGGTGATGACCCCCGCACCACTGCCGGAGGTCAGCACGGTGCCGGTGTCGCCGTTGACGACTCTCCAGGATCCGATGGCGCCCTCGGCGCCCGACGCCTCCCGGATGCTGATCGCGGAGACGGCGGTGGCGGAGGTCCACTTGACCGAGACGGATCCGGTCGAGCCGGCCGGCGACCAGTAGGTGCTCATGTCACCGTCGCGCACGTTGCCGAAGCTCGTCCCGGCGGCCTTGCCGGAACCGTCGGCACCGGCGCCGATGCTGAGGTTGGTGCCGCTGGGCCGGGTCGGGTCGGGCGTGGGGTCGGTCGGGTCCGGGGTGGGGTCGGTCGGGTCCGGGGTCGGTGTCTGCGGGGAGCAGTTGCCGTCCGAGACCTTCAGCCCCTTGTTGGCTCCTGCCGTCTGCGTCACGATGTCCGGCACGCAGGCGGCGCCGTCGAGGCTGTAGGCGTAGGGGATGCTGACCGTGGTGTTGGACTGCGGGTCGGGGCCGGCGGGGTTGTTCTCGCTGCTGGGGGCGGACCACGTCACATTGTCGTAGGTGTTGCCGCTGACCTGCCAGTATCCGGCCGCGTCGGTGTAGAAGGTGCCGAGGACGTCCTTGGAGTCCTTGAAGTAGTTGTTGTCCACCTTCGCGCGGGCCCCGGCCCGGGAGTTGATGCCGGACTTGTTGAGCTTCACGTAGTAGTTGTTGTAGATGTGGGAGATGCCGCCGCGCAGCAACGGAGTGCGGGAGTCGACGTTCTCGTACAGGTTGTGGTGGAACGTCACGAAGCCGTTGGAGAGTTCGGTCTCGCTGGACCCGATCAGACCGCCGCGGCCGGAGTTGCGCAGAGTGCTGTACGACAGGGTCACGTACTGGGTGTTGGCCTTCATGTCGAAGAGGCCATCGAAACCGTCCGACTCCCCGCCCGAGGCCTCCAGGCTGGAATGATCGACCCAGACGTTGCGGACGTTGCTCTCCATACCGATGGCGTCGCCGCCGTTGGATGTGGGCGAGCCGGACTTCTTGACGTTCCGGACGGTCACGTTCTGGATGATGATGTTGCTGGACTCACGTATGTGGATGCCCAGTTGGTCGAACACGGCCCCGTTGCCGACACCGACGATCGTGACGTTGCTGATCTGCTTGAGCTCGATCACACCGGCGGCGGTGTTGCAGCTGTCACCCGACACCTTGGTGGTGTTCGCGTGGTTGATCGTCCCCTCGACCTCGATGGTGATCGGGGTACTGCTGCTGGCCCGGCCACACAGGGCGGCATGGATCGCCGTCCCCGTGGTGGCCCGGACCGTCGCCCCGCCCGCACCGCCGGTCGTCCCGCCGTTCTGGGTGGCGTAGCCGGTGGCTCCGCCGGTCGCGGCCGACGCCTCAGGCATCGTCAGAACCGCGCCTGTCGCCGCCGCCAGGGCCAGTGTGGCCACCGCCGCAGAGAGGCGCAGTGCAACTGGTCGTCTCATTTTCGTCTCCCGATTCGTCTTCGAACTGCGGGTGAAACGAGGATCTTGAAAACGGAAAGCGCTTTCTGGATGCAGACCCTAGAGCCGCTTCAGTTGGGCTGACAAGACTCCTGCACGTCTGTGAAATTGTTCGACCGGACGCCAACACGCCTCACACGCAACGATGTTGACGATGCGGGTCCAACCGGTCGAGGACGGCATGCCGGGCCGAGCGCCCGGAATCCGGCGGAACCGCACCGGCAGTCGAGAGCAAACGCTTTCGCTCACCGCCCACGCCGTGCGACGGCCCGGCCGTCAGGTCCTTCGCGACGCCCCTGCCCTCGATGCCGGAGGGCTGCCACTCACGGCGTCCGCCGCACCACACCCTGAGAGTCGAAGGCCGCCCCGCTCCCCGGCCCGAGGTCAAGCCACAGCTCGGTGAACCGGTCGAGCAGCCCGGCCGCCGCCGCCACATCGTCCGTCAGCGGCCGGTCGGCCGGATCCGCGTCGAGCACCGCGGCCGCCAGCCCGAAGGCCCGGCCGACGGGGAGCCCCGGGTCGAGCCGCATGTCGCGCTGCCGCAACGCCCTTACCGCCGCCACGAGTTCACAGCCCACGACGAGCCGGTACGCCTCGCACGCCCGCAGCGTCTGACGGGACGCGAGCGAGGCGAAGCTCGCCTGCTCCTCGACACCGCGCGAGAGCACCGCATGGCCGAGGGACGCGGGCGCGGAGAAGGCCCGCAGATCGCCGAGCGCAGCCCCGGCCGCGTACTCGAGGATCATCACGCCCGACGACGCCGGCGCACCGTCCGCGAGGAAGGGCCGCAGCCGGGTGAAGCCCGGTTCGTTCAGCGTGGACAGACGCGAGGTCGACAGGCGCGCCACCTGCGTCACCGCCAGCCTGAAGTGGTCGAGGGCCAGGGCGAGCTGAGCGACGTAGAAGCCCCCGTGGTGGTAGGCCGCCATGTCCTGCGCCGAGATCAGCGGGTTCTCGGCCGCCGCGTTGATCTCGACCGTGAGAACGTCTTCGAGGGCGTCCGCCGCGTCGTGCGCGGGCCCATGGATCTGGGGCACGCAGCGGAAGCCGTACGGGTCCTGGATCCGGCCGAGCGGCGGCGTGGGGCGGTCGGGGGCGCCGAGCAGCAGCCGCATCCGCTCCGCGACCGCGTACGAACCGGCGTGCCGCCGCGCCTCGTGCACGGGCAGCGCGTACGCCTCGTACGAACCGTCGGTCGCCATCAGGGACAGCGCCGCCACCACCTGCGTGGCCGCGATGAGGCCGCGCAGCTCGTGCAGGGCGAGCGCGGACTGGCCGAGGGTCAGCGCGTTGCTGCTGATCAGGGCCAGGGCGTCATTGTTGTCCAGGGGCTGCGGGGCGGGGGCCGCCCCCGGCCCCCGCCAGGGGTGTTCACCGGCCAGCGCGAGGCCCATCTGTGCGAGCGCGGCGATGTCGCCGGTGCCGACCGAGCCGAATTCGTTGACCTTGGGGTAGGCGCCCGTCTCCAGGGCCTCGCAGAGTGCAGCGACAACGGTCGGGCGCAGGCCGGCGCCTCCCGCGAGCAGCTGGTTGGCGCGGACCGCCAGCATGGCGCGGACCTGCCGCGCGGGCAGCTCCTCGCCGATCGCTCCGGCGTGGCTGCGCAGCAGCCGCAGACCGTGGTCGGCCGCCGCCTCCGTCGGCACGGACTCGTTCCGGTTGGCGCCCACACCGGTGGAGCGGCCGTAGACGCGACCCCACGAGGCGATTTCCCGAGCGGCGTTCCACGAGGTCTCCACGCGCTTCATCCCGTCCGCGCCCGGCACGGGTTTTGCGGTGGATTCGGCCATGCGTACGACATCTGCAACCATCAGTCCGCGGCCGTTCAGGACGACAACCGAGTCACTGTCGCCCGTCACCCTGTCCGCGATATGAGACGACATCACTCGTAATTCCTCCTCAACCGGAAGCGCGGTCTTGCCCTACGACCACTCGTCACCAGTGGATTTACACCTGAGAGACGACGGACTATTGACAATCTATTCAGACACCGAGAACTCTGCATGATGATATGCAGCCGGGCAAGGGACTCCACATGATCCAATTCGAAACGGTCAACAAGCGCTTCCCGAACGGCACAACCGCGGTGCATGACCTCTCCCTGGAGATGCCGGAAGGGGGCGTGACCGTCCTTGTCGGATCTTCCGGTTGCGGCAAGACGACGACGCTCCGCATGATCAACCGGATGGTGGATCCGACCTCAGGGACCATCAGGGTCAACGGCAGGGACGTCCTGGAGCAGGACGCCGCCGAGCTGCGCCGCTCCATCGGCTACGTGATCCAGCAGTCCGGGCTCTTCCCCCACCGCACGGTCCTCGACAACATCGCGACCGTGCCGCTGCTGCTCGGCTGGGGCCGCAGGAAAGCACGGGCGCGGGCTGCGGAACTCCTGGAGACGGTCGGCCTCTCCCCCGACGCCGGGAAGCGCTACCCGCACCAGCTCTCCGGCGGTCAGCAGCAGCGGGTCGGCGTGGCCCGCGCGCTCGCCGCGGACCCGCCGGTGCTCCTGATGGACGAGCCGTTCGGTGCCGTAGACCCCGTGGTGCGCACCCAGCTGCAGGACGAGCTCCTGCGCCTCCAGAGGGAGTTGAACAAGACCATCGTCTTCGTCACGCACGACATAGACGAGGCCGTCCGGCTCGGCGACCGCATAGCCGTCTTCCGCACCGGTGGCCACCTCGTCCAGTGCGCGGGCCCCGCCGAACTGCTGGCCCGGCCCGCGGACGCGTTCGTCGCGGACTTCCTCGGCGCGGAGCGCGGCCTGAAGCTGCTGTCCCTGACCGCGCTGGCCGAGGTCACCCAGGGGCCCGCCCCCAAGGGCACCCGCTGGCAGCTGGCCCTCGACGCCGCCCGCAAGCCGCTGGCCTGGCGCGACACCGAGACCGAGGCGGAGGCCCCGGTCCGGCCGCTGCGCGACACGGACTCGCTCCTCTCGGCACTCAACGAGTCGATCGCCGCACCGAGCGGACTGGTCGCCCGCGTCGACGCGGAGGGCGTCCTCACGGGTGTGACGTCCCGCGAGGACATCCACGACCACGCGGGACGCGTCCACAGCGACGCGAGCACGGTGGCCGCATGACCGTCGACTGGTCGTGGATATCCGACCACACCGGTGATCTCACCACCCTGGCCCTCTCCCACCTCCAGGCCGCCCTCACCGCCGTACTCCTCGGCCTGATCGTCTCGCTCCCCCTGGCCGTCCTCGCGCACCGCGTACGCCGGCTGCGCGGACTCCTCCTCGGGCTGTCGAACATCCTGTTCACCATCCCGTCCATCGCCGTCTTCGTACTCCTCCTGCCAGTCAGCGGGCTCACCCGCACCACCACCGTCATCGGCCTGACGATCTACACCCTCGTCGTGCTCCTGCGGAACACCGTCGAGGGCCTGGACTCCGTCCCCGCCAGGACCAAGGAGGCCGCGAAGGCCATGGGCGCCCGGCCGCTGCGCACCCTGCTCACCGTCGAACTCCCCCTCGCCCTCCCCGTGATCATGGCGGGCGTGCGGATCGCGACGGTGATGGCCATCTCCCTCGTCTCCGTGGCCACGTACATCGGCGACGGCGGACTCGGGCAGCTCTTCACGGACGGGTTCCAGCGCAACTTCCCCACTCCCGTCATCGTCGGCGTCGTCCTGACCCTGCTCCTCGCGCTCGTCGCGGACGCGGCTCTCGTCGCCCTCCAGTACGTCCTGACTCCCTGGACCCGTCGACAGAAGCAGGGGGCCTGAGCATGTACGAACTCTTCAAGGATCTCGGCGCCTGGCTGGTCAGCAGTGAGCAGTGGACCGGGCCCGACGGCATCGGGCACCGCCTCGCCGAGCACCTCCAGTACTCGTTGCTCGCCACGCTGATCGCCGCCGCCATCGCCCTGCCGGTCGGCCTGCTCATCGGGCACACCGGACGCGGCGCCTTCCTCGCCATCAATCTGTCCAGCTTCGGGCGCGCGCTGCCCACGGTCGGGCTCGTCGTGCTGGTCTTCCTGGCCAGCGGGCTCTCGATGTGGCCCGTCTACATCGCCCTCGTGGCGCTCGCCGTCCCCTCCATCGTCACCAACACCTACGCCGGGATGACCGCCGTCGACCCCGAGGTGCGGGATGCCGCGCGCGGCCAGGGGATGCGCTGGCACCAGGTCCTCCTCCAGGTCGAACTGCCCCTCGCGCTCCCCCTGATCATGACCGGGCTCAGGCTCGCCCTCATCCAGGTCGTCGCGACGGCCACCATCGCCGCGTACGTCTCCTTCGGCGGGCTCGGCCGGTACGTCTTCGACGGGCTGGCCCAGCGCGACCTCGTGCAGGTGCTCGGCGGCGCCGTGCTCGTGGCGCTCGTCGCGGTCGTCCTGGACCTCGCGCTCTCCGCACTCCAGCGCACCCTTTTCCGTCACCGCCCCACCAAGTCGGCCCAGGAGCACACACGATGAACCGCAGGAACCTCCTCGGCGGGCTCCTCGCCGCCGCTTCCGTCCCCGTGCTCGCCTCCTGCAGCAGCGGCGTCACCTCGCTCGACGGGCAGGGGTCCGGCGGCGGAGGCGGCGGCTCCAGCAAGGACGGCGTCACCATCGGCACCGCCAACTTCACCGAGAACCAGGTTCTCGGGTACCTCTACGCCGCCGCGCTCGAAGCGGCCGGCGTGAAGACCAAGGTCCGCCCCAACCTCGGCACCCGCGAGATCCTCATCCCCGCCCTCAAGGGCGGGGACATCGACCTCCTGCCCGAGTACCAGGGCGCCCTGCTGCACTACCTCGACACCAAGGCGAAGGCCACGGAGGAGGGCGAGATGCAGAACGCCCTCGCCATGGCCCTGCCGAACGGCCTGCAGATCCTGCCCTACGGCAGGGCCGAGGACTCCGACGCGTTCGTCGTCACCCGGGAGACCGCCGCCGAGTACGGTCTCAAGTCCCTCGCCGACCTCGCCCGGCACAACGGGAAGCTCGTCATCGGGGCGGCGCCCGAGGTCAAGAAGCGCACGGTGGGCGCGGTGGGCCTCAAGGACGTGTACGGCGTGGAGTTCAAGGAGTTCAAGTCCCTCGACTCCTCGGGACCGCTGGTCAAGGGCGCACTCAAGAAGGGGGACGTGGACGTCGCGAACCTCTTCACCACCGACACCGACATCGCCGCCGAGCACTGGGTCGTCCTCACCGATCCCAAGAACCTGGTCCCCGGCCAGCACATCGTCCCGCTCATCGCCGACCGCAAGGCCGACTCCACGGTCCGCAAGGCGCTCGCCCGGCTCGGCAGCGCGCTGACGACCGAGGAGCTCACCGAGCTCAACCGCCTGGTGGACAAGGACAAGAAGGACCCGGAGGACGTCGCGGGCGACTGGGCGGCACGGCACGGGATCAAGTAGCCGCCACCGCCGGACGGCGGAGCAGGGCGCATCGAAGAGAAGCCGGGTAACCGAGTCATGGCAGCTGAAGACCTGGTGGGGCGCCGCCCCATCGACGTCGTCCCGGACGACGAACGGCACGGGACCGCGTTCCGTCAGTTCACCCTCTGACTCGGCGCGACCCTGCAGATCACCGCGGTCGTCACCGGCGCGCTCGCCGTCGTCTTCGGCGGCGACGTGGTGTGGTCGGTGGTCGGCCTTCTGCTGGGCAATGCGCTCGGCGGCGTCGTCATGGCCCTGCACTCGGCGCGGGGAGCGAAGCCGCGTGGACCTGTCGGCGCTGCTCGGCGACGCGCACTTCGAGCAGCCGATGTTCCTCCTCGCGGTGTCGCTCTCGGCGTCCTGGCAGCTCGCCTTCGGGCCGTACGTCGCGGACTGAGCGGATTCCGGGGCCAGAAGACGCTGTCGCCGCGCGGCAGGGCCGGGTACATCGCGGTGATCATGGGGGCGGGGACGGCGGTGGCGCTCCTGGGCAAGGACAGCTTCCTGGCGTCCTTCAAGGACTTCCTGCTGTTCCTGCTGTTCCTGCTGACGTTCTTCACGCCGTGGTCCGCGATCAGCCTGGTCGACTACTACCTGATCTCACGGGAGCGGTACGACATCCCGGCGCTCTCCGACCCCGGGCGGCCGCTACGGCGCCTGGCGCCGGGACTCCCTCACCGTCTACGGGGTGGGCATACCCGCCCAGCTCCCGTTCCTCGCGACGCACTTCTACACGGGCCCGCTGGTGGATCCGCTGGGCGGCGCGGACATCTCCTGGATGGTGGGCCTGGTGGTCCCTGCCGCCCGGTACTGGCTGCTGGCCCGCCGCGACACGTCACACGTTCCGGAGGAGACGCGGTACGCCCCGGTGCCTCCGAAGTAGCGCTTGCCGCCGCCTTCTTCGCCGTCATTGGCCTCGGCTTGGACCACACTCGCCCACCGCACAGGCCACTTCCGTCGCGTGACCCGTCTCACGACCGCAGGCGGGCCGCCGCCTCGGGCGTGAGGTGCCGGGCGAGCACGTCGAGGGCCTCCGCGACCTCGCGCAGCCGCTCGGGCGCGTCCGTGCCGAGTGCGGTGGCCAGGACGTCGTCGATCCGGGACGTCCGGACCTCGGAAACCCGCATCGGACCGGGCGCCGTCACCGCCGTCCCGTCCACCGCTTCGACGTGACGGCCGAGAGCCGAACCGGGTCCGGCCGCCGCTCTCGCGTGCGCGAGAGCGCCCCGAACTCCCGGACCCGAGAGGCCAACACTCGCTATGCCGCGCGTCCTCCCCGAATCCCCCTGACCGTCGGAGTGCTCATCGTCGTGAAAGCGGCATGGCCCATGGTCCCTCGTTGGGATCACGAGGGGCTCGCGGGGGCCTCCGAAAGGCTTTCCCGGCAACGCGCGTCACGCCCGGCGGACTGCGTCTGCCGCGATCCCCGCCGTATGCGCCACACGCATCTCGCTTTGGGCCGGCGCTATTCGCGCCCTGCCGAGTGCCTCGGTGTCGTGCCAGCTCGCCGCCCCTGACGCCGTTGATACGGAGGCCGCCGAAGAAGGTGCGTCAGCGTGCGCGCCACTCACCCAAGATCCGCCGGACAGACCCCTGGTAGCGCCTCCGTCACTACTCGTCAGCCACCAGTTCCTCCAACCGAAAAACCCCCTCTGTTAACAAAGCCTTTATCAACGTCTTGGCAGGTCAGCAGGGCTGAATCAGCGTAAAACGGATAACCGCAAGATTGGGGCTCCCCAATCGGCACATCGTGGGCTTAACTTAGGTGGCATGACCTCCCCTCGCTCCACCTACGGCGGCGGCTACTACGCCGCACCGTCGTTCCCTGACACTCCGATCTACGACTCCCTGGTCGCGGAGCGGGGTACCCCTCAGATCGCGCCTATCCGAGTTCCTGCCGCCTACGACACCGGCAACAGCTATGTGCCGGCGCTCCCGGCGGCCCTGCCGGCTCTTCCGGCGGCACCCTCCCAGCCCGCCCCGTCGTACGGCTACCCGCAGCCGGCGGCGCAGCAGGGCTACGCGCCGATGCAGCCGGCGCATCTGCAGCACGCCCCGGCGCCGTACATCCCGCAGCAGCCAGCCGGGGGCCGCGGCGGCTACCAGCAGCCCCCGCAACAGCAGCAGCCGCCGCGGCCCGCGCCGGGTACCGGCTACGAGTCGATGCGTCCGGCGTCGCCGCGGCCGGCTCCCGCACAGTCCCCGTACGAGGACCCGTACAACCGCCCGTACCAGGGCCGGGGGTACTGAGGAAGCACTGAGTGCGGGGGACTGAGGGAGTACTGCTGCCGGGCGGCGGGCTGTCCGCGGCGGCTGGCAGAATGGGCACATGCGCCCTGCCGTACCGAGTGCCGTCCACATCCGTCAGTTCGGAGTGCCGACGGTACAAGCGACCGGCGAGACCGAAGTCGAGCCATGGGGACTCGACGGCGGCCCTCGCCGGATACCCGCCGATGCCGTCGGCCGGACTGTCACAGGGCGTCAGCAGCCGCTCGTGGCACCGCTGGTGTCCGTCGCGTCCCTGCCGTGCGGCCCCGCGTCAACGGGAACTCCGGGGTTCGGCCGCCGCGTTGGGCGGGGTGAGGTTGATCTCTCCTCGTCGCTCCGGCGCGCGGACCGCACCGTATCGGGCTGAGGCGGATACGGAAGGGGGTGCAGGACTGTGCGGGCACTTTCGGGAGTGTGGCTTTGGCGGCACAACCCTCTGCGCCGTGCCACGGACCGGCGCGAGGCGTGGGTGGCGCTGGCCGCGTTCGTGCTGTTCGTGCTGGCGGCGCCGGCGGCCGGCTGGTTCTTCGGATCGCGCACCGATGACGCGTTGCAGGAATCCGTACGGGCCCAGCAGGCCCGGAGCCATCTCACCACCGCCGTCGTGGTGCGCCGGACGGCAGGTTCACGGCACTTCGTCGCCGACCCCGAGGTCTCCGCCGACCGGGCGGCCCTGACCACGGTGCTGGCCCGCTGGCAGGCCCCGGACGGCACGGTCCGCAGCGCCACGGTGACGACCACCTCGCACCACACCGCCCCCGGGGACCGGGTGCGGATCTGGACCGACCGGGAAGGCCATCCCGCGCTGCGTCCCATGGACGCGCCGACGGCGCACACCCATGCCGCGCTGGCCGGATTCGGTGCCGCGATGCTGGCCGCCCTGCTGATCGAGGCCGGACGGCGTCTGATCGTATGGCGGATGGTGCGGCAGCGGTACGCGCGGCTCGACCGGGCATGGGCCAGGGCCGGTCCGGACTGGGGCAGGACGGGCACCGGCAGCTGAGAGCAGTCCCGGCCGGTCCGTTCCCTGGTCCGGCCTGATCCGAGCGAAACCCCCCAGGGTGCTGATCGGGTCAACTCCCGCCCTCCGCGCGCGCTACGGTGGACCGGCCCGCCCGTCACTTCGGCAGGCGGACCCCGGATGGTCACTGCCGCGAGGCCGGTGGCCCGGGCATCACACACGCACGAGGTGGGGGCACGACAGCGCCATGGCACAGGGCACGGTCCAGGTGACGCACACCGGCACATCGCGGTGGCGGCGCCGCACTGGCGAATACGCCTCCCTCACCGCGGCTCTGGAAGCGGCGGCGGACGGTGATGTGCTCACCGTCGCGCCGGGCACCTACCGGGAGAATCTGGTCATAGCCCGCGCGGTGACGCTGCGCGGGCCGGAGGGCTCGCTCGGATCCGTCCGGATCGCCCCCGTCGACGGCGTACCGCTGACGCTGCGCGCCTCCGCAGTCGTCCAGGATCTGCATGTGGAGGGCCAGGACTCGGCGGCCCCCGCCCTGCTGGTCGAGGAAGGCGCTCCGGAACTCGCGGACCTGCGGATCGTGACCCGCTCGGCCGCCGGTATCGAGGTGCGCGGTGCGGCCCGGCCGACCGTGCGGCGCTGCACCGTCGACAATCCGGCCGGTGTCGGCATCGCCGTACTCGACGGCGCGGGCGGTGTGTTCGAGGAGTGCGAGATCGTCTCCGCCGGGCAGTCCGGTGTCTCGGTGCGCGACGGCGCGCACCCCCGGCTGGAGCGCTGCAGTATCCACCACTCCTCGGGGGCCGGTCTGTCCGTCACGGGTGAGGGCAGCGGCCTGGAAGCGGTCGGCTGCGAGATCTACGAGATCAAGGGCAGCGGAATACAGGTGGCCGCGCGCGCCTCCGCCCACCTCACCGACTGCACGGTGCACCGCACGTCCGCGGACGGCGTCACCCTCGACACCGACGCGGTGCTCACCCTGGCCGACTGCGACATCCACGACATCCCGGAGAACGCGGTGGACCTGCGTTCACGCTCGGTCCTCACCCTGACCCGCTCCACCGTGCGCCGTTTCGGCCGCAACGGGCTCTCGGTCTGGGACCCGGGGACCCGGGTCGACGCCAACCAGTGCGAGATCCACGACAGCACGGGCGACTACCCGGCGGTCTGGGTCAGCGACGGGGCGACCGTGATACTGGACTCCTGCCGCGTCCACGACGTGCCGGACGCCATCTTCGTGCTCGACCGGGGCTCGCGCGCCGACGTCGTGGACAGCGATCTGTCCCAGGTCCGCAATACGGCGGTGTCGGTCAGCGACGGGGCGACGGCGCAGCTCGACGACTGCCGTATCCGGGAGGCGTCCACCGGTGCTTGGTTCCGCGACCACGGGAGCGGCGGCACCCTGAACAACTGCACCATCGACGCCGTCCAGACGGGCGTGATCGTCACCAAGGGCGCCGATCCGACGATCGAGCGCTGCACGGTCACCTCGCCCGCCGAGGCGGGTTTCTACGTGTCGGCCGAGGGCCGCGGCACCTTCCACGGCTGCCGGGTCACCGGGAGCGAGGGCTACGGCTTCCACGTGATGGACGGCTGCCGCACGACGCTCACGCGTTGCCGTACCGAGCGGTGCGCCCGCGGCGGCTACGAGTTCGCGGAAGGCGGTTCGCACGCCGACGGTTCCGGCACCGGTCCGGTCGTCGAGGACTGCACCAGCGACGAGAGCGCGCTGCGCACCGCCACTCCCCCGCCGCCCACGGTCCTGACGGCGACCCAGTCGACGCCGGGGCTGCTCGGCGGGGTCCCGGCGCCGCGTGCGGTCGAGCCCGTCGCCGCGGAGCCGCCGGCCGAGCCCGCGCGTACCTCCGGGGCGGTCCTGGGCGAACTGGACACCCTGGTCGGCCTCGACAGCGTGAAGCGTGAGGTGCGCGCGCTCACCGACATGATCGAGGTGGGACGGCGGCGCCAGGAGGCCGGGCTCAAGGCCGCCTCGGTCCGCCGCCACCTCGTCTTCACCGGCTCCCCCGGCACCGGCAAGACCACTGTGGCCCGGCTGTACGGCGAGATCCTGGCCTCCCTCGGTGTACTGGAGCGGGGCCATCTGGTCGAGGTGTCCCGGGTCGATCTGGTCGGCGAGCACATCGGCTCGACCGCCATCCGTACCCAGGAGGCCTTCGACCGGGCGCGCGGCGGTGTGCTGTTCGTCGACGAGGCGTACGCCCTGTCCCCCGAGGACTCCGGCCGGGACTTCGGCCGCGAGGCGATCGACACGCTCGTGAAGCTGATGGAGGACCACCGGGACGCGGTGGTCGTCATCGTCGCCGGGTACACCCACGAGATGGAGCGGTTCCTCACCGTCAACCCCGGTGTGGCGTCCCGTTTCTCCCGGACCATCACCTTCAGCGACTACGAGCCGCAGGAGCTGCTGCGGATCGTCGAGCAGCAGACAGAGGAGCAGGAGTACAGCCTCGCGTCCGGGACCGACGAGGCGCTGCTGAAGTACTTCACCGAGCTCCCCAAGGGGCCCGCGTTCGGCAACGGCCGCACCGCCCGTCAGACCTTCGAGTCGATGGTGGAGCGGCATGCGGGCCGGGTCGCCCAGCTCGCCGAGACGAGCACGGACGACCTCACCCTGCTGTATCCGGAGGACCTCCCGGAACTTCCCTGAGCGGCAGGCGGGCCTCGTCGCCCTCGGCCTGGTGGGGCAGGAGCGGGGCCAGCCGTTCCAGGAGCGCGGCCCGCTCCTGGGCGAAGACCGGGTCCGCCTGGTATTCGGAGTGGCCCAGCACCGGTTCGGGCAGGGGGTGTTCGGGGGTGCGCCCATAGACCAGCGGGTCCTTCAGCGGGCCCCGGTCCACCTCGGGCCCGGACTCCTCGCCGAGCCTGACCTCGCCGCC
This sequence comes from Streptomyces sp. NPDC091387, assembly GCF_044756945.1. Taxonomy (NCBI): domain Bacteria; kingdom Bacillati; phylum Actinomycetota; class Actinomycetes; order Kitasatosporales; family Streptomycetaceae; genus Streptomyces; species Streptomyces sp. NPDC091387. Next base: position 361,354 of record NZ_JBIVTZ010000009.1, read on the forward strand.
GATCGGGTCGGTGGCCCGCCACAGATTGCGCCAGCAGTGCACCGAGCGGTGCAGCCCGTGCAGTTGGGCGGGGCCGAAGTAGGCGGGGAACCAGCGCCCGTAGAGCCGCTCGATCGGTGAGCCGTAGGTCAGCAGGGCGACCCTGCGACGGGTCGACGCGGGCAGTTGCCAGACCGCGGACGCGGCGAGGACGCTGCCCTGGGAGTGGCCGGAGATGACGAGCCTGCCGCGGGTCCGTGCGGTCCAGCCGGACATGCGTGAGGCCAGGTCGGGGACGGCCCGCTCGGCGTAGCAGGGCGGCGCGAAGGGGTGTGCGGCGCGCGGCCAGAACGTACCGACGTCCCAGAGGATGCCGATCGTGCGCCGGGCGGAGGCGTCCCGGTAGGCGCGCCGGCCGCAGGCGACGAAGACGAGGAAACCGAAGCCGATCATCCAGGAGCCGGTCGACTGCGCCGCCTCGGCCACCGATTCGACGAAGGGGCTGCTGCCGTCCATCGCGAGCCCGGGAACCTGTCCGCTCGCCCAGGCACCGCCGACCGCCGCGGTGCCGAGCAGCAGGGCGGCGGTCGAGACCAGACCGACCATGCCGGGCGCGGAGTCGGTGAGCGCGGCCGTGGCGCGGGTCCGGGCGATCTGCTTGGTGCGGGCGGGGTCGGGCCGTGCCTCCTCGTACTCCGCGTCGACCACGGGCTCCAGGCGACGGGCGGTGAGGTAGGTCCGTACGCCGAGCGCGAGGCCGGGAACCAGGAGCAGCACCAGCAGCACGGGGATGACGGAGGCCTGCCAGCTGAGCAGCACCGGCGGTCCGTCTATGACGGCGCTGCGGCCCATTCCGGGGCTGCCGGGGCCGTCGAGCCAGTCGGCGACGCGCTGGGCCACCCCACCGGTCATCACGCCGCCGAGCGCGCAGGCGAGCATCGCGACCGCGGGGCCGCCGAGTCCGTGCATCACGGTGCGCGGTTCGGGGCTGCGCCGGTACAGGCTCCACGCCACCGCGGCGAGGGCGATGACGAGGGCGCCCTGGGCGAGGGTGACGACGCGGAACGTGATGTCGCCGGGGAGCGTGCCCGCCGAGGCCCAGCCGGGGCGGGACCAGGCGGCGTGCGCAGAGGCGACGGCGAGCAGGGTCAGTGCGGCCGCGGGCAGGTAGGTGATGACGGCGCGGTCGAGCCGGTTGTCGAGGCGCCGTTCGCTGCGGCCGCGCCGGCAGACGACCCAGAGCACCACGAGCATGCCCAGGACGAGCAGCGCCTCGATCAGCCGCCCGTACACGGCGGGGACCGGCCCCTCCGCGGCACGGTCGTGCCGGGCCGTGGCGCCCGCGACGGAGGCGGTGACGGTCAGGAACCCGGCGGCGGTGTGGGCGGCGCGCAGCCGGGCGACCAGCCGGCGCCCGAACCAGAATCCGGGGCGTCCGAGCGCGGGCCGGATGGGCTCGGCAGGTGCGCCGCCCGTCTCGGGGGCGGTGCCCGGTTCGCCGTCGTCGGGGACCGTTCCGGTCAGCGGGCGCTGGGACTCGTAGGCGCTCCAGGTGCGGTTGGACAGATACCAGAGCAGTCCCACCAGCGCGGTCGGCACCAGTGCGGCGAGCGCGAGCCGCCGGCCCGGCTGGGACCACCAGCCGCCCTGCGCGGCGGAGAGGAATCCCAGCCACGACCGCTGGTCCGAACAGTTCGGCACCCCGGCGCACTGCCAGGCCGTCAGGTCGAGCGCGACCTCGCAGGCCGCGGCCGTCAGCAGGACGGTGAGGCTCAGGGCGACGAGCCGGACGAGCGCCCCGTAGAGCCGGATGGTGCGGGGGCGGGCGGTGGCGGCCGGGCGCATCCAGTGGGCGAGGTTGATCACCATGAACGGGAGCAGCAGGAGCCACAGCGCCCGGGAGCCGTTGCCGGAGGTGAGGTTCGACCAGCAGTAGGCCTCGGGGATGGGGCGGTCCCGGTACCGCTCGGGGTGCTGCTCCGCGTCGACGTCGTCGGAACGCCGGTATATGGCGGCGGTGGCGTCACCGGTGACCCGGACCGTGCGCGGGTCGACGAGCATCTCCTGGGGCGTGGCTCCGCCGACACCGTGGACCAGCAGTTCCAGCGCTGGTCCGGTGCTCTGCGGGGCCTGGGTGGGAGGTGGCACTGGGGTGACTCGCTCTCGAAGGGGACGGCGGCTGATGTCCGGTCATCAGAATCGCGGTTGAGCGGCGGTGTCCGTGCCGCTCTCACGGAATCTCCCCAGTGCGGCGGCCCGCGACACCGCGTGGCAGGATGAGCCCGTCCGAACGGACTCCTGCACGGCCAGAGGGAAGGACCGGACCCGGCGTTGAGCGAGAATCAGAATCTGCTCGCGGAGCAGCGGCGCGCGCTGATCCTCGACGAGGTGCGCAGGCGCGGCGGGGTCAGGGTCAATGAGCTGACCCGCAGGCTGAGCGTCTCCGACATGACCGTCCGACGGGACCTGGACGCGCTGGCGCGGCAGGGTGTCATCGAGAAGGTGCACGGCGGCGCCGTTCCGGTGGTCGAGGCGAGTACGCACGAGCCCGGTTTCGAGGCCAAGTCGACGCTGGAGCTGACCGCGAAGGAGGACATCGCGCGGGCGGCCGCCGCGATGGCCGTGCCCGGCAGCGCGATCGCGCTCTCCGGCGGCACCACGACCTACGCGCTCGCCCAGCACCTGCTGGACGTACCGGACCTGACGGTGGTGACCAACTCGGTGCGGGTGGCCGACGTGTTCCACGCGGCGCAGCGTCCGGGGTCTCCGGGTGCCCGGCCCGGCGCCGCGACCGTGGTGCTCACCGGTGGGGTGCGGACGCCGTCCGACTCGCTGGTCGGCCCGGTCGCGGACCAGGCGATCGTCTCGCTCCACTTCGATGTGCTCTTCCTCGGTGTGCACGGCATATCGGTCGAGGCCGGTCTGTCCACGCCGAATCTGGCGGAGGCCGAGACCAACCGCCGGTTCGTCCAGTCGGCGCGGCGCGTGGTGGTGGTCGCCGACCACACCAAGTGGGGCACGGTGGGGCTGAGTTCGTTCGCCACGCTGGAGCAGGTGAGCACGTTCGTCACCGACGCGGGCCTGTCGGAGAAGTCCCGCGAGGAGATCGAGGAGCACCTGCCCGGTCTGGTGGTCGTGGGCCGGGACGCGGGCGGCGGGCCCGTGCAGGGCTGAGCGCGCTTCCGGCCCGCGGTGGGGTCCCTGGATTCCGCTCAGCTCGCGGCGGGGCCGCCACGGCCTAGGATCGTGCTGTGGCCGTATTCCGGATCGAGCGCTTCACCCCTCTGCCCGCAGCCGAGTCCTGGCGCCGGGTGACGGACTGGGAACGGCACGCCGCGCATGTCCCGCTGACGACGATCACGGTGCCCGCCGGGCTGCCGACCCGGGCCGGGACGGTCTTCGTGGCCCGCACGGGAATCGGTCCGCTGGCGTTCGACGATCCGATGGAAGTGGTCCGGTGGTCACCGCCGTCCGGCAGCCGGGCGGGGATGTGCCGCCTGGAGAAGCGCGGCCGGGTGGTGCTGGGCCGGGCATCGATCGATGTGTATCCCACCCATGCCGGTTCCCATGTGGTGTGGGTGGAGGAGCTGAGCGTCCGGCTGCTGCCGCGGTGGGGCGATCCGCTGATCTCCGGAGCGGGGCGGCGGGTCTTCGGCCGGGTGCTCGACTCCATGCTCGACCGGCCGGCGCAGGGGTACCGGTGACCGGTGGCCGGATATGCGCGGGGAGCCCCTTCCGCCCGCACGTGTACGGCCGCCGACAGGTGCCGTGAGCAGGTGATGTGACCGTCACACGATCGAGTCGTTTGTTGGTGTGACGGTTTCCGCCTACGGCTCAGAAGGCACCGAATTCATGCCGATCCACCAACCGCAGCAGCGGTCCTCCGGCAGCAGCGAGCGCCCCGGCGTCCCGCAGGCCGAGGCCGCGCTCGTGGAGCACTATCCGCGTCTCGTCCGGCTCGCCTATCTGGTGCTGCCGCCCGCCCTCGGCCGGCACCGCAGGGTGCTGGCCGCCCACGCCTCGGTACAGCGCGCGCTGCCCGGGGTACGTACGGCGCCGGAGGCGCCGGCACCCGCCCGCGTTCCGGCCCAGGCCCGCGGCGGAGCGCGCCCGCCCGCACCGGATGACGGCGTGACCTCCGCGTACGCCTGGATGCGGCTGCGGGTGCTGCGCACCGCGCTGGCCCACGAGCGGCGGCCGCGCTGGTGGCCGGGGCGGCTTCCGGCGCCTGCCTCGCTGCGCCCCGCGCTCCCGGCCGTCTGGGGCCTGCGGCTCTTCCCGCGTGCGGGTGGGGTGGCCGAACTCGCCCTGGACCAGGAGCTGTCGGGGGTTCCCGCCGCCGTTCGGGCGGCGTTCGCGCTGCGGCTGCTGGAGGACCTCGACGAGCCGGAGGCACAGGCCCTGCTCGCGCGGGCGGATGCCCGGGACCCGGCGAGCGCGGTCCGGGCGGCCAGGCGGCTCGGGGCCGGTGACCGTGCGGGCGCCGAGGCGCTGCTGCGCTCCGGGGAGTTCGACCCGTGCGTGCTGCAGACGCGCCCGAGCGACCTGCTGCGGCGCCGGCACCGGATGCGGGTGGTGGCGGGCGTCGCCGCGCTGTGCGTGGTGGCGGGCGGCGTGGTCGCACTGGCCGAGGAGGGCTCGGCGGTCCGCCTGCCCGACAGCCGGGACGTACGCGGCGCGCTCGCCCCGGCCCTCGATCCGGCGGCGCTGCTGCGTACCGCCGCGGAGGAGTGGGCCGACACCTCGCGCGTCGACTTCACCGCGTGGCCGGCCCGCGGTGACCGCACCGACGACCGGGCACTGCTCGGCCGGGCGCTGCGGGCCTGGGGCCGCACCCCGCGGGACACCGCCGTCTCGACCACGCCGGGGACCCTCCCGGCGCCCCCGGCCCAGCCGCCGCGGCTGCTGTACGCGGGTGAGGTGGACGGCGCCGCCGTGGTGCTGCTCCACGACGGCGGGGTGCGGGTGGTGCGCTACGCGGAGCCGCTGTCCGGGTCCGGCGCTCCCGCGCTGGACTTCGCCCGGACCGACGGCGCGGATGTGACGACGGGCGCGGCCGTGGTCGTCAGCCGCAGCGGGAACCGGGCCCGTTTCCTCCTGGCGCCCTGGATCTCGCAGACCACGACACGCGATCTGCTGAGGCCGAACACTCCGGCGCGTGCGCTGAAGGTGGGGGCGGACGGCGTCACGGCCGCCGTTGACCGCCCGTCCCCCGGCGGCGGCTGCGACTCCTGGCCGGCGCTGCAACTGCGCTCCTCCGAGCGCATCGTGGAGAAGCACGCCTTCCTGGTCACCGACCTGGGTGATCTCAATCCGGTTCATCTCACCTTCACCCCGAAACCTGGCGGCGGCGCACCCGCGCGGCAGCCGAGGGAAGCGACGGGTGGGCCGGCGCTGCTCAGCTGGGCGCGCACGGCGTGCTCGCTGGGGGCGCTGCGCGGCACCGGCGTCCGTGCGGTCAACAACTGGGACTTCGCCGAACAGCGCCTCCCTGAGGGCGGCGCCCCGGCGCAGTGGGTCTGCACCCGGGCGGACACGTGGCAGGGCCCCGGACGCGTTCTGGTGCAGTTCCTGGGCCCCGACCCGTCGCCCACCGCGCCGGGGACCGTGGTGGGCGACGCCCGCGACACGGCGCTGTGCAGCCGGTTCGGCCAGCACGTCCTGGGGGGCACGCACTGGAGGGCGCCCTCCGGGCAGTGGTACGTACTGGCCGCGGGGAGCCGCGCGGTGAGCCGGATCGAGGCCACCGGGGCGGTCCGCGACACGGCGGCCGGAACGACGCTCGCGGTGCGTGCGTCGCGGAACGCTTCCGTGCAGCTGACGGCCCGGCTGCGGGAGGGCGGCTCACTCACCGCGGTGCGCTGACGCGACAGGCGTACGACCGCGCGGTCCGACGACGTCCGCACCGACGACATCTGACGGTCCGACAGATATGGTGAGCCGTGGCTCGTCTACCGCCGACCGCACGGGAGGTGCGTTCCATGGCACGCCGACTCCGCCCCGTGGAGCTCGACTTCGTCGAGTCCGCCCCGCTGAGACTGGTCTTCGCGGCAGAGGTGGCCGCGCCGCCCGATGTCGTGTACCGCGCTCTGGCCGATGACGTCGAGGGCTGGCCCGGCTGGTTCACCCAGGTGACGGCGGCGCGGCCGGTCGACGCGGGGGCGGGCCGCGAGGTGCGGCTCCGGGGCGGGATCGCGTTCCGGGAGACGGTCGTCGCCGCGGAGCCCGGCCGGCGGTACGCCTACCGGGTCGACGACTCCAACGCCCCCGGTCTGCAGGCCTTGGCGGAGGAGTGGCTGCTGACCCCGGCCGGCACCGGCACCCGGGTGCAGTGGACCTTCGCCGCCGACGGGTCGGCGCTGTTCCGGTTCACGATGCGGCGGGGCCGGTCGGCGGTGGGCCGGTCGTTCCGGGACGCGGTGCGCAACCTCGGCCGGCGGCTCGCGGCGGCCGCGGCCTGAGGTGCGCCGCGGGCCGCTGCCGTTGGATCAGGCGGTACTCCCCTGCTCACCGGGCCAGTTGCCGGTGGCCAGGAAGGTGTCGATGGTCCGGGTGTACGGCGCGATGTCCAGGCCCTGCGCGGCCAGCCAGGAGTCGGAGTAGTACTTGTCGAGGTAGCGGTCACCCGGGTCGCAGATCAGGGTGACGATGCTGCCCGTACGACCCTGTGCGACCATCTCGGCGACCAGCTTGAACGCGCTCCACAGCCCTGTCCCGGTGGAACCGCCCGCCTTGCGGCCGATGGACCGCTCCAGGGCGCGCACGGCCGCGACCGTGGCCGCGTCCGGGACCTTCATCATCCGGTCGATGGCCCCCGGGACGAAGCTCGGTTCCATCCGCGGTCTGCCGATGCCCTCGATGCGGGATCCGCAGTCGCTGGTGGCGAGGGGGTTGTGGTGGGTCCAGCCGTCGAAGAAACAGGAGTTCTCCGGGTCGGGCACACAGATGCGGGTGTCGTGCTGCATGTAGTGCACGTACCGCGCGATGGTCGCCGAGGTGCCGCCGGTACCCGCGGTCGCGACGATCCAGGCCGGCTCGGGGTACCGCTCCAGCCTCAGTTGCTGATAGATCGACTCGGCGATGTTGTTGTTGCCGCGCCAGTCCGTGGCCCGCTCGGCATAGGTGAACTGGTCCATGTAGTGGCCGCCGGACTCCGCCGCGAGTGTGGCGGACTCCTCGTACAGCCTGCGCGAGTCGTCGACGAAGTGGCAGCGGCCGCCGTGGAATTCGATGAGCCGGCACTTCTCGGGGCTGGTGGTGCGGGGCATCACGGCGATGAACGGCACCCCGATCAGCTTGGCGAAGTACGCCTCAGAGACGGCGGTCGAGCCGCTCGACGCCTCGATCACCGGCTTTCCCGGACGGATCCAGCCGTTGCAGAGCCCATAGAGGAAGAGCGAGCGCGCCAGCCGGTGCTTGAGACTTCCGGTGGGGTGCGTCGACTCGTCCTTGAGGTAGAGATCGATTCCCCAGCTCTCGGGCAGCGGGAAGCGCAGCAGATGGGTGTCGGCGGAGCGGTTGGCATCGGCCTGGACCTTGCGTACGGCTTCCTTGAGCCAGGCCCGGTACGCCAGGTCGGTGCGGTCGATGTCAACGGTCGCCACCGCTTCGCCGTCATGCCTGTGCTCACTCGTGTCCATCAGCGCGCTTCTCCTCCTACGACCGGTCTCGGCGCGCCCCACGATATGCCCCCTACCTGCACAAACATTGACTTTGATGCTCCATAGCCCTGCCTTGGTGCTGCGGGCGGAGCACCGGCCGGAACCGTGCGCGGCGCAAATACGTCATTGCGCCCCGACCCGCTCTGGTGCACCCGGCCCGGGTTGTGCACACTTTCTCTCGGGGGCGTGACGAAGGGGGCGAAGGGGCCATGTCCGAAATGGATTTCAGCGAGACGGGCGTACGGATCGACCGGTGGGCGCGGTCGCTCTCACGGGCCGGGCAGGTGACCGTCAAGGACGGCCGGCTGGCGCTGCTGACCAGCTACGGCCGGGAGATCGACAGCGCACCGGTGGGAACCGTGAGCGCGGGCAGAGCATGGTTCGCGGGCGGGGACGCGACGGTGGCGCGGGTCAACGGGACGCGGTACCGGCTGACGATGCCGCGGCGCCCGGGGAAGCCGGACGAGGCCGGCCCCGCGCGCCGGTTCCTCGACGCGCTGCGCGGCGCGGGCGGCGGGCACGGCTGACGGAGCGGCTCCGCAAGGACACCGCGAGTTGCGGAGCCGTACGGCCTGAGCGACATTGGAGACACGTCACTCATGGTTTACCGGCGGTGACACTGTGATTCAGGCCGCCGGCCCGGAATCAGCAGTCAGCCAATCTGCTGGATCCGTTTCTTCGTCTTCTTCCGGACCTATTTCGGGGAGTCGCAGCCGTGATCAGCGAGCCAAGCAGGCACTGCACGGTGGAGCTCCAGGCCCTGCCGTCGCGGATCGGTCAGGTCCGCAGAATCATTTCGGCGCAGTTGCGCTACTGGCATCTCGATCCCTTGATCGACCATGCGGCGCTAGGTGTCACCGAACTGCTGACCAATGTCCACCGGCATGCACAGCCGGACAAATCATGCACCGTCGAGATCGAGTTGCTCCTCGAACGGCTGACGGTGTCCGTCCATGACCACGACCCACGGCTGCCGACCGTGCGCGACGCCGACGACTCCAGTACCTCGGGGCGTGGACTCGCACTGATTGCCGCGGTCAGCGAGAGCTGGGGCGTCCGACCCCGGGGCGGAGCCGGAAAGATCGTCTGGTTCACTCTTCCGGCCCCTTCCCTGTTCGCCGTCCAGCCACCGCATTCGGTGTACGGGGCGACGACCGACGGACCGTTCGACCTGAGCGGCATCATGCCGCCGGAGGGTGTGCAGCCCTCGGTGGCACGGTCCGTGTCGGTCGGCTGACGCGGCAGGAGCGGGGTGCCGCTTGAGGCGTCCCGCTCCTGCCGCGTCCGGGCCGGCGGTCCAGGTCCGGCTGGTCGGCGGCGATGGCCCGGAGCACACCGAGCCGCGCCGCCCTCCCGGCCCGCCGCCGGCCGGCCCTGCCAGGGGCCGCGTCGGCCGCGCCAGACCGTACGGCGCAGCACCGTGACGACGGTGACGACGACGGCCGCCCAGATGAGCGGGAACAGGAGGATCCATGGTCCGGGTCCGCCGTGGAGGGCCAGGGTGTTCATCTCGGTCAGCTCCTCGGTTCAGGGTGCTCGTTCGCGTTCTTCTGTCGCTTCCGAGCCTGTCTCCGGGAAGGGGCCCGCGTCGTCGTACGGCCAGCGGCAGTGCGCGTACCCCCTCGGGAGCAGAAGGCGGTCCGGCGGCTGCTCCCGCCCGTCGTTCATCACCCCTACTGCTGTACCTACTAGTATGTACAGTGGGTTCATGAGCACTCCGGACCGTCTGATCGAAGCCACCCAGGAACTCCTGTGGGAGCGCGGCTACGTCGGCACGAGCCCCAAGGCCATCCAGCAGCACGCGGGCGCCGGCCAGGGCAGCATGTACCACCACTTCAGCGGCAAGCCCGATCTCGCACTCACCGCCATCCGGCGCACCGCAGCCGAGATGCGCGAGGCGGCCGGCCGCACCTTCGACTCCCCCGGCTCGGCGTACGAGCGGATCTCGCGCTACCTGCTGCGTGAGCGCGACGTGCTGCGGGGCTGCCCGGTGGGGCGGCTGACGATGGACCCGGAGGTCATCGCGAGCGACGAACTGCGGGCACCCGTCGACGAGACGATCGTGTGGCTCCGCGGCAGACTGGCCGCGATCGTCCAGGAGGGCCTGGAGCAAGGTGAGTTCACCCGCCCCCTGGTACCGGACGACATCGCGGCGACGATCGTCGCGACGGTGCAGGGCGGCTACGTACTGGCCCGCGCCTCGGGTGCGGCGGAGGCCTTCGACGCATCCGTCCGCGGACTGCTCGCGCTGCTCGGACCCCGTACGGATGCCACCACCTGACCCCTGTCGCACGGAGACGAGCCGGGCGAGTGGCACCGGCACACCCCCGCCCGGGGTCTCCGGCCAACCGACGGCCCGAGGAGCGGACCATGCACGCCATGCAGTACGAGATCACCCTAGTCAACGGGACACTACGCCACTAGGTCAATCTCGGCCGTTGACCCGCACGAGAGAGCCCCCGCCCCTCCAGGTCCATCCCCTGGAAGAACGAGGGCTCAGCGAGCGGCAGGGGCGGTATGCCAACCTCTCCCCTGCCGCTCTCCGCGCGCCGGAGGTGACGCCCCTGGCGGCGGGTCTGTGGGAGGAGGCGGAGCCGCCGGGTGAGATCGGCCCCGCCTCCCTTGTTCCGCGCCCATCGGGGGCGCGACCGTACCTAGCCGTCAGCGGGCGTGGGGGACACCCTGGGTGTCGGTACGGGGTCTTCTCCGGCGCGGACGACGAACGCGAGTCCTGTCGCCGTCCGCCGGAACTGTCTGTGATTGCTGCGGCCGGCGTGCTCCATGCACTCGGCGTCGACGTTGCCGCCGTCCTTCGACGGCTTCGCGGTCCACGGGCAGTGGAGGCACGAAGCGTCGTACGTGACGGTGTCCGGGTGCTGCGCAATCGTGTGCACCACACTTCGGAACAGCGTGCGGGTGCTCATCGACGACCCCCATGCGGGTGCTGCCGGATCTCAACGTTGCAGTCCGAGACGGCCGACGGGTCCCCGCTGTTGCGTGCCGCCTCCCGCTGCCGGGCCAGCACCGCGCAGACGTCGCAGCCGTAGTTCGGGACCGGCTCCGGCAACTCGTTCAGGGGGTCTGCCAGGTGAGCTTCCTGAGGGAACTGGTTAACCTTGTGCATGTCGTCGCTCCTTCGTAGCGTCGTCCACGCCCCGGGACGGTGTCCGCCGTTGCCGGGGTCTGCTGCCTGACGGCGATCCTGCCGGACGACAACGCGTGCGGGCGGTGACTGCGTGGTGACCACGTGGTGACAGGGCATACCCTGGCTCTATGCGGGACGAAAACTTCTGCGATGGCGTGCGTGAGGCGCTCAATCGGCGCGGAATGTCGATCCGTGCTGCGGCTAAGGCGCTCAGCTACGATCACGCCTACCTGTCCCGCGTGTTATCAGGAAAGCAAGCCCCGTCACCGCAACTGATCGACTCGCTAGACGCGTTGCTAGGCGTCAGCGAGCCGCAGCCACCCGCGCCCGCCGCCGAGTTGGACAGCACTGCGTACGTCCGGTCAGCCGTCGCGCACCTCCTGGAGCACGACAACCGTCACGGTGGTGCACACGTAGCAGACGCCGCCGTACAGGTGTGGCGCGCGGAACAGCGCAAGCTGGATCAGCTCGTTGACCCGGACAAGTCGTATCTGGCCGCCGTCAGCGAGATTGCGCAAGTGGCGGGCTGGATCCTCTTTGACGCGCATCGAACCGATGAGGCTCGGCAAGCATTCATCGAGTCACAGATGCTGGCCCGTCATGCTGGAGACCGCTCGCGAACATGGTTCGCGCTGGACATGCTTGCCATGCAGGCCGTTCAGTCGGGCCGTGCAGGAGAGGCGCTGCGCATCGCTGATGAACTTCTGTCGCTGCCGCGCATTCCACCTCGCGTGGCCTTGATCGCGCGTGTTCGACGAGCGCGGGCCCTTGCCCAGGCTGGCGACCGGTCGCGCAGCCTGGCGGAGATGACCGGCGCCCAGAGTGCACTACAGGACTCCGTCGGGGGCAGGGATCCCGGATGGACGTGGTGGGTGAACGATGCTGAGGTGGCGGGGCACCAAGGAGAGATGCTGATGTCCCTGGGGGATCACGCTTCCGCGGTGCCGCACCTTCAGCGTGCGCGCTCCCTCGTCCGTCCCGGGGGTCGAGGAGCGCTGTACTACAGCGTGGCAGAGCTGACCGCACTCACGTCGGTTGGAGCGTGGCGGGACTGCGACGCGTTACTGACGGACATGGCACCACTGCTCGACCGCGTGGCGTCGACGCGAAGCCGGAGCCGTCTAACGGAGACTCTGCGGTTCATCGACCGTGATGCCCCGCCATGGCTGGCCAGCACCGCCCGCGAGGTTGCCGCGACCTGCTGAGTCACAGCCACCCTGCCGACCGAAGGCGCGTGCGGTACGAGCGTCCGTGCGACGGCCGGCAGAAGACCTTGGGCCGTCCTGCTCCCGGGGTCTGCTGGATCTCCGCCCCACACTGCGGGCAGGTGGTGTGCTGGTTCTTCGCGGGCTGTCCAAGCATGGTTGATCCTCTTTCGCGGGTCTGGGGGCCCCGCACGGCTCCATGGCGGCGCCGTGCGGGGCGGATTAGGAAGTGCGTGAGTGCCGTCCTCCTATGGCGGGAGGACGGCTCGTGTGCGTGCGTGTGGGCTAGACGTAGCGACCAGCAGTGAGTTGACGGCCCGTGTCGGCGTCATACAGCTCGATGCGCTGGTCAATCACGCCGCTCACTTCGCGGCCGTCCAGGTAGGTTCTCGCCACCACGCTGATGTTCGGCACCGTGGCGGTTCCGCTCTTCTGACCTGCGGCCTCACGGAACATGCTGCGCGTGTCCGTGTTGCTGATGACCTGTGCCGGAGAGCTGAAATACGCCAGCTCCGGGCCGTTCTCGCCGACCATGGAGAACTGACCGACGGGCGGGTACCCGCCGTTGGCGTAGCCGCCTGGCCGTCCGTACGCCTTGCCCAGGTTTCCGTAGGCCGCCTTCGCGTAGCGCATGGAGGAGTAGATGTTCGCCAACGGGTCGATGCTGACCCCGTTCAGGAACGGGCCCTTCTTCAGCATCGAGCCGGCGTAGGACTGGAACGTTGGCCGGATGACCTGCATCAACCCTGTCGACGGGTAGCCGGCCCTCGCGTTGGAGTCGGTGTTGTTGACTGCGCGAGGGTTGCCGCCCGACTCCTGGTTCATGCGCGCCAGCGTCACGTTCGCGTACGACGAGGGGTTGCCCGTCAGGTTCAGTGCCTGATTGACCACTCCGCGCCAGCGCTGGACGCCGGAGCCACCGTTACCGCCTCCGCCGCCTCCGGTGAGGTACGGCATCGGGTCGACGGTGCGGCCATCGGCTCGTGCCTCCAGGTGGAGGTGCGGCCCGGTGACGTTGCCCGTCGCGCCCACACGGCCGATGACCTGGCCCTGCTTCACGTTGTCGCCGGCGTGCATCAGGATCTTGCTCATGTGCGCATACAGCGACGACAGGCCGCCACCGTGGGAGATCATGCCGTGGTTGCCATACGGGCCGCCGGACGTCGACTGCGAGACAACGCCGTCAGCAACGGCCTTGATGGCGGTGCCGACGGAGGCCGGGAAGTCGAGCCCGGTGTGATGCCCTGAGGACCACATCGAGCCGGCCTTGCCGAAGCGCGTTCCGTAGGGGACGTTTACCGGCTTGATCCACTGGCCGTTGCCTCCCCCGCCTCCGAAGAGGTCGAAGAGGGAAAGGGCCTTGTCCTTCATGTCGGACAGCATCTTGACGGGCATCTGAGCGACGGACCTCGCCCACGGGTTCGTCATGATGGGCTTCAGCTGATCAGAGATGACGCCCTTCGCCTCGTCGAAGATCTTCGTAGGATCCACGAAATCGGCTAGCCTCGGGCTTTCACGAGGTGGGTTGTCCGACGCTTGATCAAATAAGCGGAGAGTGCTCCTGACCTGCAACGATGGGACTTGTCTAGGGTCCAGTC